>NZ_JAFIMU010000017.1:0-600000 GCF_017302985.1 Corallococcus macrosporus | reverse complement strand
GAGCTGTTCGGTTCGCTGGGCGCGACGGGCAAGGGGCACGGCAGCGACAAGGCGGTACTGCTGGGGCTGCGCGGCGACACACCGGAGGACGTGGACGTGGAGCTGGTGCCGTCCATCGTCGCGCACTGGCGCGCGGAGGGGCGCGTGTCGCTGCTCCAGCGGCTGGTGCTGCCATTCCGGGACGGCGAGCACCTGGTGATGCACAAGCGCAAGGTGCTGCCCTACCACCCCAACGGGATGCGCTTCAGCGCCTTCGGTGAGGGCGGGGAGTCGCTCGCCTGCCGCATCTACTATTCGGTGGGCGGCGGCTTCGTGGTGGACGAGCAGGCGACGGCGGGCGCGGATCCGCTGCGCGCGGAGCAAGGGTCCGTACCCCTGCCCTTCAAGTCCGCGGCGGACCTCTTGGAGCACTGTGAGCGGGAGCGGCTGCCCATCAGCTCCGTGATGATGCGCAACGAGCTGGCGACGCGGAGCGAGGAGGAGATCCGCGCGGGGCTCTTGCGCATCTGGGCGGTGATGCAGGCGTGCGTGACGCGCGGGTGCACGACGGGCGGCATCCTGCCCGGCGGCCTGAAGGTGGAGCGGCGTGCGGCGGCGATGTACCAGCGGCTCCTCAGCCGTCCGGAGGCGGGGCTGACCAACCCGCTGACGGTGCTGGACTGGGTGAACCTGTACGCGCTCGCGGTGAACGAGGAGAACGCGGCGGGCGGGCGCGTCGTCACCGCGCCCACGAACGGCGCGGCGGGCATCATCCCGGCGGTGCTGCACTACTACTGGCGCTTCGTGCCGGGGGCGAACGCGGACGGCGTGGTGCGCTTCCTGCTCACGGCGGGGGCCATTGGCGCGCTCTACAAGGAGAACGCGTCCATCAGCGGCGCGGAGGTGGGCTGCCAGGGTGAAGTGGGCAGCGCGTGCTCCATGGCGGCGGCGGGGCTCGCGGAGGTGCTGGGCGGCACGCCGTTGCAGGTGGAGAACGCGGCGGAGATCGCCATGGAGCACAACCTGGGGCTCACCTGCGATCCGATTGGCGGGCTGGTGCAGGTGCCCTGCATCGAGCGCAACGCGATGGCGTCCGTGAAGGCCATCAACGCCGTGCGCATGGCGCTGTCCGGTGACGGGCGGCACTTCGTGAGCCTGGACAAGGTCATCAAGACGATGCGCGACACCGGCCGAGACATGAAGGACAAGTACAAGGAGACCGCGCGAGGAGGCCTCGCGGTCAACGTCCTGGAGGTCGCGAACCTCAGCGTCGGCCTGCCGGAGTGCTGAGACATCCGGCGGCTTGAGAAGCGCCCCCATCCGTGCTGGCCGCCGAGCACCGCGAACGCCGGTGCCACCGGTACGGGCCACGCGGAGACGGCCCAGGTCCCGGCCCGCCATGCCGGGCACGCCCGCCCGACGCGGCCCCAACCTATCGGACCAGTCCCGAGTTCCAGATGGAGCGGCCTCGCACGGTCGCAGGGGCTCAACGGGTCTGACTGTCGGACAGGTTCCGCTGCTCGGATGGAACGGCCACCTCCGGCCCGAGGCGGATCCAACCTGTCCGACTGTCGGACCAGTCCCGCTATCCAGACGGAGCGACCTCGCCCTGCCACAGGGGCCAAACCTGTCCGACTGTCGGGTTCAGTTCCGCGCTTTGGATGAAGCGGCCACCTCCTGCCCGACGCGGCGGCAACCCACCCGACTGTCGGACCGGTTCCGCTGCTCGAATGAAGCGACCATCTTCTGCCCGACGCGGCTGCAACCTGCCCGATTGTCGGACCGGTTTCGCTGCGCGGATGGAACGACCATCTCCTGCCCGACGCGGTTGCAACCAGTCCGACTGTCGGACCGGTTCCGCTGCTCGGATGGAACGACCACCTCCTGCCCGACGCGGTTGCAACCAGTCCGACTGTCGGACCAGTTTCGCTGCTCGGATGGAACGACCACCTCCTGCCCGACGCGGTTGCAACCAGTCCGACTGTCGGACCAGTTCCGCTGCTCGGATGGAACGACCCTCTACCGGCTGAGGCGGCCCCAACCAGTCGGACTGTCGGACCTGCTCTGCTCTCCGGATGGCGCGGCCTCGCCCTACCGCAGGGTCCCAACGGATCCGATTGTCGGACCAGTTCCGCTCTCCAGAGGGTGCGGCCACCTCCCGCTCAACGCGGCCCAACTCATCCGACTGTCGGACCAGTTCCGCCCTCCGGATGGAGCGGCCACCTCCCGCCCGACGCGGCTTCAACCTGTCCGACTGTCGAACCAACTCCGCAGCCCAGCTGGAGCAGCCTCCGTCCTGAGGGAGGGGCTGAACCCGTCCGACTGTCGGACCAGTTCGGCTGCCCGGCTGGAGCGGACACCTCTCGTCCGAAGCACCCTCAAGCTGTCCGACTGTTGGACCAGCTCCGCGGCTCAGGCGGAACGGCCACACCTCAGCCACGGGGGGCCAAACTTGTCCCACGAACGGAGCAGTCCAGTTGCCTGGCTGCAGCAGCCATCCCAGCCACAGGGGGTCAAACCTGTCCGACTGTCGGACCAGTTCCGCGGCTCGGCTGCAGCGGCCATCCCAACCACAGGGGGTCAAACCTATCCGACTGTCGGACCAGTTCCGCTGCTCGGCTGCAGCGTCCACCCCAGCCGACCGGGGGTCAAACCTATCCGACTGTCGGACAGGTTTCCGCTGCTCGGATGTAGCGGCCGCTTCAGACGCCCGTGGGGTCAAACCTGTCCGACTGTCGGACAGGTTCGTGCGGGGCACCGCTGACGGGAAGCCCCAGCGGGCGGACCTCCGTCCCCCTACGAACCGTCTTTCGTTCGCAGGCCTACCGCCGGCGCTTGCCGCCGCGCACGCCGGACACCTGCACGGCCTTCACCGCCGGAGCGGGCCGGGCGGAGAGCCAGGCCTCCACCTCCTTCGACTGCGCGGTGCGGCCCGCGGATGTGAAGCGCGCGAGCGCCTGTGAGGCCATGTCTCGCGCCTCCGCCTCCTCGCCTTCCTTCCACAACGCCTGCGCCAGCGCGAAGCCGGACTCGCCCAGCGAGTCCTCCTGCGCGTCCTTGAACGACAGCGCCTGCTTCAGCGGGGCAATCGCGTCGTGCGTGCGGCCCAGGCCCAGCAGCGCCTGCCCGACGCCGTCCAGCGAGTAATAGACCAGCTCGTCGTCCGGCCCCAGCTTGGCCTGCTTCACCTTCAGCGCTTCCTCGTAGTCCCGCAGCGCGTCCTCGTAGCGCTTGAGCGCGAGCAGGCTCATCCCCTCCTCGTCCAGCGCCTCCGCCAGCTTCACGCTCTGATTCCCCAGCAGCGTGCGGTGCAGCGACACGGACACCCGCGCGTGCTCCAGCGCTCCGGCGAAGTCCTTCTCTTCGCGCAGCGCCATGGACAGCGCCTGATGCCGACGCGCCGTGTCCAGGTGCACGGGGCCCACGGCCTTCTCCGTCTGGGCGAGCGCGTCCTTCAGCACCGTCACCGCCTGCGCGCTCTTGCCCGTCTCCAGCAGCGTGCGCCCCAGCGTGAACGCCACCCGAGCCCGCTTGGGATGTCCCTCTGGCAGCGCCTTCGCCAGCAGCCCCGACGCCTGCTCCAACAGCTTCAGCGCGTCGTCCGGGTGGTCTTGCATCAGCGCCAGGTTGGCCGCGTTCACCTTGAGGTCGGACTCGAGCACCGCGTCGCCGCCCACGCGCTTCAGCGTCGCCTCGCCCAGCCGGCCCCAGCGC
This sequence comes from Corallococcus macrosporus, assembly GCF_017302985.1. Taxonomy (NCBI): domain Bacteria; kingdom Pseudomonadati; phylum Myxococcota; class Myxococcia; order Myxococcales; family Myxococcaceae; genus Corallococcus; species Corallococcus macrosporus. Next base: position 596,307 of record NZ_JAFIMU010000017.1, on the reverse strand, counting down.
TGCGCGAGCGCGAACTGCTCCTGCTCGCCGTCCACGAAGAGCAGCTTGTTCATCACCGACACGGCCAGCCGGTCCGCCCGGCCCGCCTCCGCGTCGTAGACGGCCTGCTCCAGCACCGCGCCGCCCGCGGCCTTGTCGCCCAGCACCGCCTGCGCCCAGCCCAGGTGGAAGCGCAGCTCCGCCATCAACGGCAGGTAGCCCGTGGCCATGACGCGAGCCTCCGCCGCCTTCGCCAGCTCCAGCGCCTTGGGCATCCGGCTCAGGTCCACGCGCGCCTTCACCTCCGCCAGCTCGCCCTCCAGCGCCTCCAGCTCCGCGCGCCTCGCGGGGTCCGCTGGCCGGGGCTGCAGCTCCGTCAGCGCCTCCACGTCCGCGCAGTCGCCCGGCGAGGGCAGCGCGTAGGCGGCGTCCAGCGACTTGTCCACCAGCGCCACGTCCGCCGTCTGGAGCGTGGCCACCAGCGCGCCCAGGTCCTTGCGCCGCCGCTCCAGGCACACGAAACGCTGGGACAGCAGCGCCTCCGTCTGCACCTCGCGCACGCGCGTGTCCTCGCACGCCACCGTGTGCTGCTTCGCCCACTCCAAGCCGTAGCCGTCCAGCACCTCGCCCACCCGGCGCGCCATGTCCTGCGCCACCGGGCTCTTCGTCGCGAGGAACGCCTGCGTCACCTTCTCCCGCGCGTCCGGGCTCCAGCGCTCCGCCACCAGGTCCGCCGCGCCCTCGCACACCTGCGAGCGGGACCACGCCACGCCGCCCGCCACGCCCAGCACCACCGTGGCCGCCACCGCGGCGCCCGCGCGGCGCTGGAGCAGGGCCCGCCGCTCCCGCTGCCCCAGCACCGTCAGCAACTCCTCCATGGAGCGGAAGCGGTCCCGAGGCTCCAGCGACAGCCCCTTCATCAGCGCGCGGCGCACCCACGCCGGCACCTTCGAGTCGCGCGGCGGCTCCAGGATGGGCGACGGCGGCAGCACCTGCACCGCCGCGGCCTCCGTCACGCCCGGCTCGTCATCCGTCCCGCCCCGGGCCCGCAGCTGCGACGCCACCCGCGACAGCTCGTCCGGGTCGAAGGGGCGGATGCCATACAGCGCGCGGTACAGCGCCGCGCAGAAGCTGAATTGATCCGACCGCGAGTCCAGCAGCTCGCCCCGGAACTGCTCCGGCGACATATAGGCGGGCGTGCCCATCACCAGCCCCGCCTGCGTGAGCTGCGAGTTCAGCGGCGAGTCGTCCCCCACCGGCCGAGTGCGCTCGCCGTCGTCCTCGTCGTCCTCCACCTCGCCCATGGGCCGCGCCAGGCCGAAGTCCGTGACGTAGACGCGCCCGTCCTTGCCCACCAGCACGTTGGCCGGCTTGAAGTCGCGGTGCACCAGCCCCGCCACGTGCGCCGCCTCCAGCCCCCGGCCCGCCGCCAGGTACTTGTCCAAGAGCTCCTGCCACGTCCGGGGCTTCGCTTTCGTCCAGTCCCGCAGCGTGCCGCCGTCCACCAGCGCCATCGCCACGTAGATCTGCTGCTCCCACTGCCCCACCTCGAACACGGGGATGACGTTGGGGTGGGAGATGCGCGCCATGGCCTGCGCCTCGCGCAATAGCCGTGCCCGGCCCTGCTCCAGGTCCTCGTGGCCGCCCTTCACCCGCAGAAGCTTCAGCGCCACCTTGCGGTCCAGGTCCGGATCATAGGCGGCGTACACCACCCCCATGCCGCCCTGCCCCAGCACCTTCAGAGGGACGAACCGGCCCACCTGCCGCGACGAAAGGCGCTGCGACTCGCCCCCCGCCCCGCGCGAAGGCGCCGAGGACTCCGCCCCACCCCGCCCCGTCGCGGAGGCGTTCGCTCTACCCGTACCGTAGGATTCCCGCGACGCCGAAACTCGCGGTGCGGAGCCAGGCGCCGAAGGCCCGTCGTCCCTGTCATGCCGGTTCGCCATGGGTCCAGTGTACCCCTCATTCCAGGATTCCATGTTCTTCGGCCCGGACGCCCGCCTGGTTGCGTCGGAAATCGCGCGTTCCCTTCAGATCCTGTAATCCGGAAGCAACCTCCGAAGTCTCCCGCGGATAATGCGGGAGAAAAAAGACCCAGAAGCGACAGGAGACCCCCGTGGCCCTCAACATTGGCTCCAAGATCGATTCGGTCATGGCCCGCATCCGCCAGGCCCAGGAGCAGGCCCGCGCGGAGATGGCGGCCGCCGCCAAGTCCGTGAAGGAGCCCTTGCCGGACGCACCGGACGCCAAGCCGCTCAACGCCGCCGAAGGGCGTTACCTGGACTCCTTCGAGGCGGAGCGCGCCAAGAAGATGGGCCTGCCGTCCCTGGCCGCCCCCCCGCCCCCGGGCACCGACCCGGCGGCCCAGCCCAGCGCGGTCCCCGCCAACCTGGCGACGGACGCCCAGAAGGAGGAGGGCTGGAACGCGCCCCAGACCACCGTTGCCCAGACGAGCAAGAAGGGCTGCGCGGAGGCCACCCTCACCTACCTGGAGCAGGCCGGCGCGGAAGAAGCGGCCCCGCTGACGCAGCAGGAGGCCCGGGAGAAGGTGCGCAACAAGGCGGACACGCTGGCCACGTCGGAGACGGCGGGCGTGAAGGACCGCGTGCAGGTGAACCTGGACGACGGCGCCACCCCGGACGAGATGGGCGCCATGCTGGGCTCCATGGGCATCAAGGTCACCAACGGCTTCGACGAGTGCAACACCGACGCGCTCAGCGGCGCGCTGAAGCGCGGGCAGATGGCGCTGGCGCTGGTGGACTCCAACGCACTGCTCAACACGACGCTGGAGGAAGGCGAGAAGGGCCCGGAGAGCGGCGAGTTGCACTGGCTCACCATCGACGGCGTGAACCCGGGCCTGACGAACAGCACGGAGGACGACCTCTACCGCGTGCGCGACCCCGTCAACGGCGCCTACTGGGTGAAGGCCAGCGACCTGAAGAAGAGCATCGACCAGGCCCAGGAGAAGCACGACAGCGGCGGTGTGATGACCGTGAAGAAGGACCGCTCCGCGAACACGAAGGAAGAGCGCGAGGCCCTGGCGCGCACGAACCTGGAGCACACCCAGCCGCTGGGCAAGGGCAACGGCGGCGCCAGCCGTCGCCTCAGCGTGAGCGAGTCCAGCTAGGCTTCACGCGAGCATTCCCTGTGCCACCCAACGCCTTCCCCAGCCATCACGCGGGGGAAGGCGTTTGCCTTTCCGAGGGCCCGTCAGGTCGGCAAAGGTTCGTGGGCGAGCCGTGCGGCCTGGAATCCTCCACGAAGACGCGAGCCTCGCGCAGCGCAGCAGCGGTGTGCGCAATGGGATGCCAGGACGACGCGCGAGGGGCAGAAGCCCCGCAGGGAGCGGCGCCGCCCGACGAGTCTGCCTTGTCGGACCACGAGGTGCGCAATCGGCTACCAAGGTAAAGCCGCGAACAGAGGCGCCTGCCGGGACCGGCGTCGCCCAACTGGTCCGACTGTCGGACCAGTTCGCATCGCCCGGCGCCGGAGGGCGGGTCCCCCAGTTCGTCCCGTCCATGTCAGACCCCTCTGGTTGGATGCGCAAAGCATCGGCGAGAAGGGCGGCGGAGATGGTGAGGGTGGGGCTGGTGGCGTATGTGGAGCAGCAGATTGAGCAGGACATCGCGCTGGGACGGCTGCCGAGGAACGGGCGGCTGGCCTCGGAGCGGGTGATGGCGCACTGGTATGGCGTGAGCCGTGGCACGGTGCGCGAGGCCTTGCGGCGGCTGGCGGCACGGGGCCTGGTGGTGCAGCACCCCGGACGCCAGGCGCGAGCGGTGGCGCTGGACGAATCGCTCACGCTGGAAAATCTGGGCCTGGCGCTGCATGCCGCGCGCTCCGAGGAGGGCCGGCGGCTGCTGGAGGGCTTCTTCAGCCTCAAGCGTCAGGTGCTGGCGGAGCTTCTGGCCGACTGCTGCGCGAACGCCTCCGAGTCGGAGGTGGGCCGGTTGGAGTCCGTCTGCTACGCGCTCTGGGACGCGGCGCGCTGGCACCCCGGCGAGCGCTGCGCCCAGCTGGAGTTCGAGTTGCTGCGGCTGGCGGCCCAGGTGGCTGCGCGTCCCGGGCACCTGCTCCTCATCCAATCGCTGCAAAGGGCCTTCAGGGGCATTGAGGCCCGGCTGCTGCCCGTCATGGGCGGCGAAGCCCTGGGCCAGTGGGCCCGGTGCGCGATGCACGCTCTGAACGAGCGCGACATGCAGGCTCTTCAGCACCAACTGCCGGTGTTGCTGAAGGCGTGTGATGCGCGGGTGCTCGGCTCTTTCGCCCCACGTCCTCGGGAGAATGTCTCTGCCGAGGCCCCTGAAGCGCAGGAGTGCAGCCCCGGCGCTCACACGTCGACCTCGGCACAGGACAATGCGCCCGAGGCTCTCACCCGCATCGAGATGCTTGAGCCTGGCAATTGCCAGTCCGTTACCGGGCAGGCCGAGTCATTCGAGGAGGGCACCAGCATTGAGACTCGTGGCTCCAGCGCCCCTCTCTCCGCTGCCGAGCAGGATGAGGCATTAGCGGCCATCTCCTGCGTTGAGGAGCATGGCATTGGCGTCAACGTGCAAGCCGATGCGGCGCCTGGTGCTGTCCCCTGTGCTCCCGAACATGCCGTCTCAATGGAGCCGGACAGCGAGGTACCGGGGTTTACATCCGCTCCGGGGCTCTCCCCTCGCGAACCCGGTGGGGAGGGCACTGGCGGAATCCAGTCGAGGGCTTCCCACCCATCAATTCCTGCGGACAAGCCCATAGGGCGATGTGCAACACCGGCGGATTGATTCCTGGCGACACAGATCCACCGGTCCAGTGAACCGCGTGCTACCGGCTCCTCCGGGGCCTGCGCCCCGAGTTCATCTCCTTCTGGCAGCAACGACTCTTCACGTCGCCCGTGAAAGCAACACACGCGCTCCTGAGTGGGGCGCGTGCGTCGATTGAACGTGGACACATCCACACCATGATTGCGCGTCGGATGTATCCACGTTCGCTTGGCGGCCTGACTAGAGGGCCGCGCCCACCACCAGCGTGACGGGGCCGATGCTCTGGAGGATGTACTGGTTGCGCGTGCCCACCTGGATGACGCTCTTCAGCCGCGCCTCCTGCCACTTCGCGTACCCCAGCTCGTACAGCCACCGGTAGTCCTTCGGCGGGCCTTCGGAGGCCTGGGGCGAGGCGCGCTCGCCCAGGATGAAGGCCGCGTAGCGCGTGTAGGCCTTGTGGATGCTGCCTCCGCCCGTGCCCGCGTAGTCCCAGAAGCCCGGCCGCGCGTAGTTCACCTCCGCGCTACGCGCGACCAGCGACATGGCCCACAGGTGGAAGAGCGAGTAGCCGATGGGCGGGTCACGGAGGATCTTCTCCTCGTAGACGCGGCCCTCGTTGGCGGTGCCCGTGCCGGACTCGATGGCGCGGTTGATGACGTCCTTGATGAAGGACGGGTTCGCGTACGCACCGTTGCGGCGGTCCGTCCACGCCGTGCCGTCCAGCACGTAGCCCGCCAGCGCCGTGTCCTGCAGCGCCACGGACGCGGCCATCAGGCCCGCCAGGCCCCAGCTCAGGTGGTTGTCGGAGCGGTAGCGGGTGAAGGCGCTGGAGGTGGGGTGCGCGTCCGCCCAGCGCGTCCAGGCCTGGAAGCTGGAGTTGACCGCTTCCGCTGTCTTGCGCAGCCACTCGCGCACGGCCGCGTCGTCCGCGGCGGAGAGCGCGTAGCCGTTGCGCTTGAGCAGCACGTACGCGTCGCTGGCGTTGATGAGGCCGTATGCCTGGAAGACGCCGTCCAGCGCGAAGTTCCACGGGCGGTCGGAGCAGTAGTCCTGCGTCTGACCGTCCAGCTTCGCCGCCGCGTAGTCCACGTGCAGGTCGTGCAGGTTCACGGGCGTGTGCTGCGATGCCCACGTCTTCAGGAACAGCGCCGCGCGCGCCGCGTACTTCGTGTCCCCGCCGACGGCGTACTGGAGCGCCAGCGTGCGCATCCGGTCCGCGTCGTCCGTGAATTTGCCCGTCGCGTCCGCCAGCGAGTTGTCGATGCCGTCCGTGTCCGGCGAGCACCAGTGGTACGTGATGGTGGAGACGTCCGTCATCCGGAACGGCCGGGGCGTCGCCGTCAGCGCCGCATCCGCGCGCCCCTTCAGGATGCGAGCGTTCTCCGCGTAGGGCTCCGTCGTGGCGGTGGCCCGCGTCCTGGCGCGGGTCAGCTCCGCGGCCGTGATGAAGATGCCGCCGCCCGCCGTGGGCAGCGCCGTGGCCTCCGCCTCGGATTGCGCGAGGGCCGGCTCCGTCCCGTCTTCGGGTCCGCAGGCCGCGCCGCCCACCACCACCACGCCCAGCACCAGGGTCCGCAGCCACCGTGGATTCAGCGTCATGTCGTCGGGTCCTTTCGGGAGCGGGCGCGGATCACGTGCCGTCGATGAGGCGGGTGGCCAGGTCCGGGCTGAACTGTCCGGCGGGCGTGCCCGGCGCGATGCCGCACTGGCCATCCGAGTCCCCCGGCGTCTTCACCCACAGGAGCAGCTCCGCGCCGCCACCTGTCTGAGAGGGGACGCCCAGCTTGCGGCCCGCGGGGTTGCACCACTCGCCGTTGGAGCCGTTGCCGTTGCGGCTGGTGTCCACGACGTACTGCCGCGTATAGCCGTAGCGGCTGCTCAGCGCGGCGTTCACCGCGTTGCCGTACGTGGCGGACTCCGCCGTGGGGTAGAAGTTGGAGACGTTGATGGAGAAGCCACGCACGTTGCGCACGCCCGCGGACTCCAGGCGCTGCGCCATGGTGTCCGCGGCAATCCAGCGCGCGTTGCCGCCGTCCAGGTACGTCCAGGTGTTGGGCGCGCGGTCGCGCAGCTGCTCGGAGGCGTAGCGGATCAGGCTCAGGCGCGTGGCGCGCTCCGTGTCGTTGGGGAGGCAGTCGAGCTGCGCGACGCCGTCCGGCTCCACGATGACCACCGCGGGCCGGTTGCCGATGGCCGCCGCGAAGGCGGCGATCCAGGTGCGGTATGCATCCGCGCTGCCGGCCCCGCCACCAGAGTGACTGCCGCAGTCGCGGCCGGGGATGTTGTAGGCCACCAGCACCGGCAGCTTGTCCGCCGCGTCCGCCGCGGCCACGAAGCCGGACACGGCCTGCGTGATGTCGCCACTCCAGTTGCCGAACCAGCGCGCCATGGGCTTCGAGGCGATGGACGCGTTGATGCGCGCCGCTCGCCCGTCCCCGCTGTTGTTGCGCGCCCACACGGCCGGGTTGGAGTTGGGGTCCACGTAGAAGCCGCTCGTCATCGCCACCGGACCGGAGCCCGTGCCGCTGCTCTCCGTGGTGAGCGAGATGTCATCCAGCCGCACCGTGACGGCGTTGGCGCGGCCGCCCAACTGGAACGTCACCTGCCCCTGCCCCGATGAGAACGACGACGTGAACGGGAAGGTGAACCGCCTCGACGTGCCGTCCAGCGTGAAGGACTGCGTGAGCGTGGACGCGTACGGCGCCACCTCCTGCTGCACGGTGGTGCGCGCGGTGATGGTGGCCGTGGCGGTGGCGGTGAACGCCAGGGTGTACGTCTTCCCGGCGGTGAGCGTCAGGCCGCTCTGCCCGACGATGGCGTCCCACGGGTTGGCCGTGTTCGCCGCCACGTCCACGCGCCACCGGCCGCCCTCCACATACGACTGCGTGCTGGCGTTGTTCCACCACGGCGCCGTCGCGCCGGAGCTGAAGCCGCCGTTGACGAGCAGCTCGGTGAGCGCGGCCTCCTGTGCGCTGAGCGCGGGAGACCCGGAGGTGACGGACTCGGAGGGACCGCAGGCCGCGAGCACGAACAGCGGCACGAACGGAAGCGACAGCCGACGCAGGAAGCGGAGGGAACGCATGAAGGGGGAAGCTCCTCAGCACGGGGAGTTCCCTTCATGCGGCGCACCAGTCCGGAATACAAGACTAAGCAGCTATTTCGGCTCTTGGCGGAATATTGCCGGGACAGGCCCGGCGAGGGGCCAGCCATGTGGGGACAGCGCCGGGGCTGGTGGGCATGTACACCCTGGATCCAGGGCTCTAACCTGGCGCTCCCGCGACCTTGGATGGGGCCCGCATGGCGAAGGCTGTCTTCACCACCTCGGAAGGCTCGGCGTATGACGACCAGCCCGAGGTGCGCTACCACTTCCCGCGCACGTATCTGCGGCAGGTGGAGGCCGCCGTCGGGGAGCTGATTCTCTACTACGAGCCCCGCAGGGCCAGCGGCCCGAGAAGCTCGAACGGGCGGCAGGCCTACTTCGCCGTCGCGAGGGTCCGCGACGTGGAGGAGGACAGGACCCAGCCCGGTCACTTCTACGCGCTCATCGAGGACTTCCTCGAGTTCGACCACGCCGTGCCCTTCCGGGAGGGGGACCGCTACTACGAGGAGGCCTTGCGCAAGGCGGATGGCAGCACCAACAAGGGCGCGTTTGGCCGCGCGGTCCGGCCCCTGGAGGACGCGGAGTTCGAGCTCATCACGCGCCTGGGTTTCCGCCGGGACTACGCCCCGTGGGAAGCGCCCGTGCCCGGCGTCGCGGAGCCGCTTCCCGTCTATCCGGAGCGTCCGCTGGAACAACTGGTCGTCTCACGCCCCTTCCGGGACGACGCCTTCCGGCACAACGTGCGCCGAGCCTATGAACAGACCTGCGCCATCTCCGGGCTGAGGCTCATCAACGGTGGCGGACGGCCCGAGGTCCAGGCGGCGCACATCCAGCCCGTCGCCTCTCACGGCCCCGACTCCGTCCGCAACGGGCTGGCGCTGACGGGCACGGTGCACTGGATGTTCGACCGGGGCCTCGTCTCTGTCGACGACGAGCACCGCGTCCTGCTGGCGACCCACGGCGTGCCCGAGGACCTGGGCCGGCTCGTCCAGCCCCACCGCCGGCTGCGGCTGCCGGAGCGGCCTGAATGGCGGCCCCACCCCAGCTACCTGAGGTGGCACCGCGAACACGTCTTCAAGGGCTGAGCGCGAGCCTCACGGCCCCTGGGGGCCGGGGCTGGAGTTGCCTCCGTCGGTGACGTAGCGCCACTGGCCGTCGGCCTGCCGGCGCCAGATGGTGAGGTACTTCACGTGGTCCACCTCCGGCTGGCCCTGCTCGTTCTTGCCGGTGGCGACGGCGCGGCCCACCGTGTACGCGAGGTCGCCGGAGCCCGCCGCGTCGCCCAGCACCGGCTCCCAGCGCAGGTCGATCTTGTCGGGCGTGAACGGCGCGTACGCCTTCGCGACGGCATCATGGCCGAAGATGCCGGCGGCCCCGAGCGGCATCACCACGTCCTCGGCGGCGTAGGCGATGAAGGCCTTGCCCATGCCCTCGGCCACGGACTGCGCGGCGAACGCGCGGTCGGCGGCCTTCGCCTCCTCCAGCACCTGCGCGGGCGCCAGCGCGCGCGGCTCCGGGGCCGGCAGCGTGGAGGACGGCGTGAAGCCCGCGGGCGGCGTCAGCGCCGCCTTGGAGGCGTTGTGCACCGCCGCCACCACGCGCCACTGCCCGTCCGGCTGACGCTTCCACGCGGTGATGTAGCGCCCGACCGGCCGCACCGACGTGCCGCCCGACTCCACGGACACGTTGCCCAGCGAGTACCCCAGCGTCCCGTCCGCGCTGACGTCCCAGCGCACCGGCGCCAGGCGCACCTTGCCCTCCGCCTCCAGCGGGTGCGCGGCCAGCCACGCGCGGAGGGCCTCCCTGCCCTTCTGGGCGTACGCACCGTCCACCAGCAGCACGGCATCCTCCGCGGCGAAGTCCGCGTACGCCTGCGCCGAGCCGGCCTTCTCCGCCGCGTCCGCCAGGGCCTGCTCCGCCGCCCTCAGGCCCCCGCGCAGGTCCTCCAGCGACTGCCGCGCCGTGGCGGCCCCCGCCTCCGCGCCCGGCCCGGAGGCCTTCGCCCCACCGCACCCCAGGGTCCCCAACGCCGCGACGACGAGCGCGCCCGCGAACATCCGTTTCATGTGCTGGTTTCCTTTCGTGAAACACCGGGCCCGCGCGCCATGGCCGGCACCCCGGGCTCCCGGCCCCGAGCCATACACGTAAACACGGGATTCCGCTCGGCCCGCGGCGGGGGCGATCCAGGAATCATGCGTTTCTACAATTAGGAGGGAATTTCTCTCCCCCGTGAAAGGAACTCCTCGAATGGATGGACGTAACGGAAGGACTGGCGGCGCCCGGCTGCTGCCGCTGGTGGCGCTGATGTGCGCCACGGCGTGCGAGCCGCGCGCGGCGGCGCCCCCGGCGCCGGAGGGGCCCAAGGCGTCGGTGAAGCTGGCGGCGGGCAGCCTCTCCGCCACCGTGCGCAGGACGTCACACGGCATCCCCCACGTGCTGGCGGACGACTTCGCGGGCGTGGGCTACGGCTACGGCTACGCGTTCGCGCAGGACAACTTCTGCGCGCTGATGGACGCGCTGGTGACCGTGAACGCGCAGCGCGCGCGCTACTTCGGGCCGGACGGCACGTACCTGGCGGCCCTGGGCAGCCAGTACAACAACCTCAAGAGCGACTTCTTCTACCAGGCCATCATCGACGACGGCACGGTGGACGCGCTGCTGGCGAAGCCGCCGCCCCTGGGCCCCTCCCCGGACGCGCGCGAGCTGGTGCGCGGCTACGCGGCGGGCTTCAACCGCTACCTGGCGGAAGTCGGCGTGGACGGACTGACGGACCCGCGCTGCCGCGGCGCCGCCTGGGTGCGCCCCATCACCGAGCGCGACCTGTACCTGCGCTACTACCAGCTGAGCCTCTTCGCCAGCTCCCTGTACTTCCTGGACGCGCTGGTGGACGCGAAGCCGCCGTCGCTCCTGCCGGACGGCACGCTGCCCCTGCCCTTGCCCGTGCCCGCGTCGCTGGACCGCAACGTCTTCCCGAGCTCCGAGTCGCTGGGCCTGGGCAGCAACGCGTTCGGCCTGGGCGCGCAGGCGACCCGCAACGGCAAGGGCATGCTGCTGGCCAACCCGCACTTCCCCTGGGAGGGCTCGGAGCGCTTCTACGAGGCGCACCTCACGGTGCCGGGCAAGCTCAACGTCAGCGGCGTGAGCCTGCTGGGCGTGCCCGCCATCCTGATTGGCCACAACGAGACGCTGGCCTGGAGCCACACCGTCTCCACCGCGTACCGCTTCACCCCGTTCGAGCTGAAGCTCGTCCCGGGCGCTCCGACGAAGTACCTGTACGACGGGCAGATCCGCGAGATGACCACCCGCACCGTGACGGTGCAGGCGAAGGAGGCGGACGGGACGCTCACGTCGCGCCAGCACACCTTCTACCGCTCGCACCTGGGCCCCATGCTGGAGTACCCCTCCGGCCTGATGACGTGGAACGGCCTCACCGGCTACGCGTTCCATGACGCCAACGCCACGAACCTGCGCCTGCTGGACGCCTTCTTCGCCATGGACCGCGCGGCGAACGTGGACGAGCTGCGCACGGCGCAGGACACCTGGCAGGGCATCCCGTGGGTGAACACCCTCGCCGCGGACGCGCAGGGCCGCGCGTACTACGCGGACATGAGCGTGGTGCCGCACGTCAGCGACGCGAAGCTCGCGCGCTGCGTGCTGTCCCCCATCCCGCTGCTGGTGCTCCAGTCCGCGGGGCTGCCGGTGCTGGACGGCTCGCGCTCGGACTGCGCGCTGGGCACGGACGCGGACGCGGTGGAGCCGGGCATCTTCGGGCCCGGGAGCCTGCCGCGCCTGCAGCGCGCCGACTACGTCACCAACTCCAACGACAGCTACTGGCTGCCCAACCCCGCGCAGCCGCTCACCGGCTTCCCGCGCATCCTGGGCGGTGAGAAGAACCAGCGCAGCCTGCGCACGCGCCTGGGCCTGAAGATGGTGCAGGGCCGCCTGGCGGGCACGGACGGCCTGGAGGGCCAGGGCTTCACGCTGGAACAACTCCAGACGGTGATGTTCAACAACCGCAACTACTCCGGCGAGCTGCTGCGCGACGCCGCGGTGGCGCTGTGCCGCCGCACGCCCTTCGTGCTGATGCCGGACCTCACCTTCGAGGACCTGCGCCCCGCCTGCCCCGTGCTGGCCGCGTGGGACCTGAAGGGCGACGTGGACAGCCGGGGTGAGCTGCTCTGGCGCGTGTTCATCTTCAACACGGTGGGCATCACGGGCGGGCCATACGTCGTGCCCTTCAACGCGAACGACCCCGTCAACACGCCGCGCACGCTCAACACGCTGAACCCGCAGGTGGCCCAGGCGCTGGGCACCGCCATCCGCACGCTGCGCGAGCGCGGCGTCGCGCTGGACGCGGCGACGGGCGCCGTGCAGGGCAAGCGCAAGAACGGCGTCTTCTACCCGGTGCACGGCTGCAGCCACGACGAGGGCTGCTTCAACCAGATCTCCAACCAGATCCTGCCGGACGCCACCTACGAGCCCGTCCTGGGCTCCAGCTTCGTCATGGCCGTGTCCTTCACGGACTCAGGCCCCGTGGCGAAGTCCGTGCTCACCTACTCGCAGTCCTCGAACCCGGCCTCGCCCTGGTACGCGGACCAGACGGCGATGTTCTCCCAGAAGCAGTGGGTGGACCGGCGCTTCACGGAGGCGGAGATCGCCGCAGACCCGGCGCTGAGCGTCACGCACCTCCAGGAGTAGTCCAGGCCGTCAGGCGCGGGGCGGCAGGTCGTCCGCCGTCCCGTCGATGACGCGCTTCGCGATGGCGAAGGAGAAGCCCGCGCGTGCGAGCGCCGCCAGGTCCTTCTGGCGGTGCTCCGCGCGCGTGCTGAGGTCACGCCGGAAGGGCCCCAGCCGCTTCTTGCGCGCCCAGATGCGGGCGGCGGCGTCCTCGGAGACGTCCTGCGTGGCCTCCGCCAGCTTCTCCTGCACCAGCTCCGGCGCCACGCCCTTCATGCGCAGCTTCTGGGTGATGACGCGCGCGCTGCGGCCGGACGCGCGCAGCGAGTGCACGCGCGTCTCCGCGTAGGTCCGGTCGTTGATGAGGCCGTTGCGGATGAGCTTCTCCGCCAGCGCGTCCACCCAGCCCACTCCTTCCGCGCGGTCGGTGCCGTGGAACTTCACGGAGCGGTCCACCCGGCGCATCAGCACGCGCTTGAGCTGGCTCACCGTGGCCGCGTAGCGCTTGAGGTAGTGCAGCGCCGCGTTCTCCAGGTAGCGCGGCGACACCTTCCGGGGTGGCTTCGGCTTGCGAGGCTCCCGGCGGCGCTCCGTGTCCCTGTCCGTTGGATCATCCATGGCGGGACAGCTCTACCACCCGGGTCCGACCCATGGGGCCACGTCCGGTGTCCCCCCAGGGAATCCGACCGGGGCCCGTCCGTCCGGTTGCTCTCACGACGCCGCCTGTCCTCGCGCGTAATGCGTGGGCGGCAGTCCGACGTGGCGGGTGAAGGCCACACTGAAGGTGCTCGCGGAGCCGTAGCCGACCTGCTCCGCGACCTCCGCGACCGTGACCTCCTTCTTGCGCCGCAGCAGGTCCTTCGCCAGGGCCATGCGCCAGCCGAGCAGGTACTCCATGGGGGCCACCCCCACCGCGCGGCTGAAGCGCTCGAAGAACGTCGAACGCGACAGCGCGGCCTCCTTCGCCAGCTGCGCCACGGTCCACGCCCGGGTCGGGTGCTCGTGCATCCGGCGGATCGCGACGGCCAGGCGCTCGTCGGCGAGCCCGCGCAGCAGGCCCGGTGACGCGGCGGTGCCCGCCGTGGAGCGGAGCGCTTCGATGAGGAGCACCTCCATGAGGCGGGCGAGGATGACGTCGCGCGCGGGCCGCCGCTCCCGCGACTCCTCCCGCAGCAGCTCCACGAGGGAGGCGAGCCGCGGCTCACCGCGGACGAGCACGAACTGGGGCAGGAGCGACACGAGCAGGCTCGCGTCCGGAGAGGCGAAGACGCAGTAGCCCACCATCAGCCGGACATCCGGCGGACCGTGGTGCTCCCCGTTCCGGATCTCCCCATCGGGCAACACGAGGCGCGGCGTCTCCTGCTTCCCCTTGGGCGGCTCGACGCTCGTCGTCGTGAAGTCGAACGCCGCGGGGACGAGGACGAAGTCGCCCTTCTCCAGGATGACCGGCTCGCGCCCGTCGATGGCCAGGCGCATCCGCCCCATGAGGACCGCGCAGTAGAAGGGCCGCCCCGCTTCCGCGCGCCGCACCCTCCAGCGGCCCGCGGCGCTGACGAGCTTGGAGAACGGCGCGCCCGGCTGGAGCAGCGTGACGACTTCGGCGAGCGGATCCACCATGGCCGGACTCCTGCGAATGAAATCTGGACTCCCTGTTGTAGCAGGTCCGGAAACCGCTCCGTATATCCGTCACCGGAAACCGCACTCCCCAGGAGACACCATGAAGACGATTCTGATCACCGGCTGCTCGTCCGGCTTCGGCCTCGACACCGCCCGCTACTTCCTCGAGCGAGGCTGGAAGGTCATCGCCACGATGCGCACGCCGCGCGAGGACGTCCTGCCCCGCTCCGAGCACCTGCGCGTGCTCCCGCTCGACGTCAACGACCCGAAGAGCGTCCAGGCGCTGGCGGAGGCCGCCGGCCCCATCGATGTGCTGGTCAACAACGCGGGCGTGGGCCTGATGAGCGTCTTCGAAGGCACGTCGATGGAGACGGTCCGCAACACCTTCGAGACGAACGTGTTCGGCGTGATGGCGCTGACGCAGGCGTTCCTGCCCCAGTTCCGGCAGCGCAAGGCGGGCGTCATCGTGAACGTCTCGTCGGGCACGACGTTCAAGCCGCTCCCGCTGCTCGCCGTCTACACCGCGAGCAAGGCGGCGCTCAACGCGTTCACGGAGTCACTCGCGCTGGAGCTCCAGCCCATCGGGGTGCGGGTGAGCCTGGTCATTCCGGGCCGGTCCCCGGAGACGCCCTTCGGGCAGAACGCGCAGGCCCGGATGCGGGACCAGGGCGTCACCGTCCCGGAGGCGTACGCGGACTTCGTGCGGGGCATCTTCGAGCAGAGGACGGCGCATGCCTCGGGGCCGGTCACCCGGTCGCAGGACGTGGCGGAGGGCATCTGGCGCGCGGTGAACGACCCGTCGGCTCCGCTCCGCCTGCCCGCGGGCGCGGACGCGGTGGCCATGGCCAACCAGCGCTGAGCCCGGAGGGTATGCTTCAGGAGCCCCGCCTCCTGAGGTCCCCATGCCCATGACGGTCCCGAGCCCACGCTCCCTGCTTCTTGTAACCACGCTGCTGCTCTCGCTGAGCGCCGTGGGCCGCGTCCAGGCCCAGCCCGCGCCGGAGTCCACCCGGACGACCGTCGCGCAAGGCAAGCAGGTCCCCGCTGTCCTCCAGGAGTGGCGGAAGTACAAGGCCTGGCTGCGGCGCAACGTTCCGGCGTACCACGCGCAGCTCAACGGCCCCGCCACCCTCGCGCAGATCCAGGCACTGGAGGCCGAGCTGGGCGTCAAGCTGCCCGAGGACTTCAAGCAGCTCTACCTGGAGAACAATGGTGAGCAGGACCCCTTCGCCGACGAGGGAAGCATGCTGGGACACTCCTTCCTCTCCCTCCAGCAGATCTCCTTCTTCTGGAAGCAGGACGTGCTCCCCGGGATCGAGGGGCTCGCGGACGCGGACTGGCAGACCCGTTCCTTCACACCGGGAACGGTCCAGGACCACTTCCTCGTCCGCCAGTGGATTCCCCTCTTCACCGACACCCAGGGGGACTTCCTCGGCTACGACTTCGCGCCCGGGCCGAAGGGACAGAAGGGGCAGATCATCAACTTCGGCACCCGCGAATACGTGCACCATGTCATCGCCAGGGACCTGACGGACTTCCTCCGGCGCATCAACGCGCAGCTGGCGAAGACGGACGTCAAGAAGGCCGTCTTCACGGACGAGAAGGGCACCCGGCTCATCTCCGGCTTCAGCGGTGAAGGACACCTGACGGATGACCTGGTGGCGCTGCAGACCCGGGGAGTTACCCGCGACGTGATCGACGGACCGACCCAGTTCATCATCCGGCCCACGAAGCAACCCGGCGCCCCCGCCGTGGACCAACAACTGCCCCAGGGCCAGCCCCCGCCGCAGTCGGAAATCCACGTCCGCTACCCCAAGCAGTGACCCTTCCCTGAAGTCCCGTGTCGATCCGCGGCGCGGCCGTTCGTCGTGCGGATGGAGTCACGCCCCCATCCCAGGAGCCCCCATGCGCTTCATGCTCATCCCCCGCCCGTCCACCATCGAGCCCACGCACTCGGACGTCCCGTTCGACGAGGCCGTCTTCATCGCGCAGATGAAGTTCAACGAGGAGATGCACAAGGCCGGCGTGCTCATCGCCTCCGAGGGCCTCAGCCCCTCCCCGGGCGCGCACGTGGTCTTCAAGGACGGCAAGTCCACGGTGAAGGACGGCCCCTACGCGGAGACGAAGGAGCTCATCGGCGGCTTCTACGTGCTGGAGGTGAAGTCGAAGGAAGAGGCCATCGCGTGGGCACGCCGCTACCCGGGCGGCATGGGCAACGACGACGTGATGGAGGTCCGTCCCCTCACGGGCACCGGCGACATCCCGCCGGAGCTGGTGACACTCATCGAAAAGGTGGCCCCCACCTGGAGCCAGACGTTCAAGAAGTCGTCGTGACCCCTCCGTGACGTGGGAGCGCCCTGAGCCTCCCCGCCCGCTGACCTGGGGAGGAGGCCCGCTGGAGCCTCCCCGTCCCGTGCGCGTCTATACTGCCGCGCGCATGGCCACCCTGCCCGCCCCCGCGCTCGAAGCCTCCGAAGCCCCGGCGTCCCTGCGCTTCCAGGGGCTGTGGCTCTTCTCGCCCCGGGCGGACCTGAGCATCCTGCTGCTGCCCGCGCTGCTGCTCCTCGCCTCCGTCTGGCTCGCCAGCCTCACCGGCGAGGGCTCGCACGGGTTCGCCCAGCGCATCGGCCGGTGGACGTCGCAGTACGTCTTCCTCAACGGCACGCACGTCATCCTCACCTTCCTGCTGGTGGGCACCCGGCGCGAGCTGCTGCACACCACGCCCACCCAGTCCCGGCTGCTCGTGGGCGGCTCGTCGGCGGTGTTCCTGCTCACCGTCGGGCTGCTCTGGTACGGAGACGCGCACGCCCCGCTCCTCGCGCTGCTCCTCGGCGCGGGCATCCATGTCCTCGCCGCGCACCACACGCTGTCGCAGGTGAAGGGGCTGTGGGCGCTGCATGGCCTGCGGGCCCGCGCCGCGGGCGCCCCGCCGCTCTCCGAAGCCGAGCGCACACTCCAGCGCCACTTCGTCCCCGTCGCGCTGACGCTGATGATGCTCCGCTCGCTGGCCCTGCCCGTCACCGACGCGCTGGGCGCACGGCCGATGCTCAACATCGGCCAGGCCGAAAGTGGCTCGCTGCCGCACGGCCTCACCTGGGTGCTGCTCGCCGTCTGGGGCGTCTTCGCGGCGAAGCTGGTGCTCGCGCTGCGCGGGCCTCCGGGCCAGAGCGGCCCCCGGCGCGTCTACGTCCTGGCGCACGTGGCGGTGGTGGCGGTGTACATCGTCTGGCCGCTGTGGGGCTCCATCCTGACCGCGGGCATCCACGGCCTGGAGTACTTCTTCCTCACCGGCCGGATGCTCCAGCCCACCCCCCAGGAGACGACGGCCCGCCTGCGCGGCCCGCGCGTGTGGGCGGCGATGCTGGCCCTCATGGCGCCCATCATCGTGGTGGGCCTGGTCAACAGCCCCTTCGTCACGCTGGTGGACGGGGTGACGCAGGGCGCGGCCACGGACTTCTTCCTGCGGCAGCAGCCGCTGTGGTCGCTGGCCGTGCTCGCCACCAACGGCGTGGTGCTGGCGCACTACTTCGCGGACGCGTTCCTCTACCGCTTCCGCATCCCCCGCGTGCGCGAGGTGACGCTCCCCCGCCTGGGCCTGGGCTGAAGCAGGCCCGGCCGCCCGCCCTCCAGGCCCGCGTGAGCCGCGCCTTTCCCTGGAGCGCCCGGGAGGGTAAGCACCAGGGCGTGAAGAACCCGGCCGTCGAGAACCTCCCGCCCCCGTCCGCCACCGACCCGGCCCCGCCCCCCGACGTGTCCGTGGAGGACGTGCGCCGCGCCACGGCGCTGCTCAGCACGCTCGCCGAGCACCGCGCGCTCCTGCACCACCTGCCCCAGGAGGACCACCACGCGCTGATGGCCGCCGCGGGCCGGCTCATCCACCCGGACAAGGCCACGAAGTCGCGGATGGTCAACGCGCTCCGCAAGGAGAAGAAGGACGTGGTGCGCGCCAACGACCGCGCCGTGCGCTCCAGCACGGAGATCCGCGTGCTGCGCAAGGCGCCGGTGCTGACGCTGCCCGTGCTGCCCGCGCCGCCGCCGGAAGCGGCGCCGGAGCGCCTGCTCGAAGTGCCGCGCAAGTGCTACGTGTGCAAGGTGGAGTTCCGCAAGGTCCACTTCTTCTACGACGCCATGTGCATCCCCTGTGGCGACCTGAACTACGCCCGGCGCACGCAGCGCGCGGACCTCACCGGACAGGTGGCGCTCATCACCGGCGCGCGGGTGAAGATTGGCTTCCAGGCGTCGCTGATGCTCTTGCGCTCGGGCGCCACGGTCATCGCCACCACGCGCTTCCCCAAGGACGCGGTGCACCGCTACGCGCGCGAGCCGGACTTCGCGGACTGGGCCCACCGGCTCCAGGTGCACGGCCTGGACCTGCGGCACGCGCCCAGCGTGGAGCTGTTCGCGCGCCACATCGAGCAGACCCACGAGCGGCTGGACATCCTCATCAACAACGCGGCGCAGACCGTGCGCCGGCCGCCGGGCTTCTACCAGCACCTGCTGGACGGCGAGCTGCGCGACCTGAAGACCCTGGCCCCGGAGCTGCGCCCGCTGCTCGCCGGCCACGAATCCTGCGTCGCCGCGCTCCGGCCCGCGCTGGGCTCGGGCGACGTCGGGAACACCGCGCTGCCTACCGCCACCTGGCGCAGCAGCGACCCCGCGCTGGGCATCCACTCCTCCGCGGCGCTGTCGCTCATGCCCTACGCCATGGAGCAGGAGGGCGACACGCGCGCCCTCTTCCCGGAGGGCCGGCTGGACGCGGACCTCCAGCAGGTGGACCTGCGGGCGACGAACTCGTGGCGCCTCAAGCTGTCGGAGGTGCGCACCGCGGAGATGCTGGAGGTGCACCTGGTGAACGCGGTGGCGCCCTTCATCCTGTGCGGGAAGCTGAAGCCGCTGATGTTGAAGGACCGCTCGCGCCCGGGCCACATCGTCAACGTGTCCGCGATGGAGGGCAGCTTCTCCCGCTGGACGAAGACGGACCGGCACCCGCACACCAACATGGCCAAGGCCGCGCTGAACATGATGACGCTGACGTCCGCGCCGGACTACGCGCGCGACAACATCTTCATGAACGCGGCGGACACCGGCTGGGTGACGGACGAGGACCCCGCCCGCTTCGCCGACCGCAAGACGCAGGAGCTGGACTTCCAGCCCCCGCTCGACATCGTGGACGGGGCCGCGCGCGTGGTGGACCCCATCATGACCGCCGTGAACACCGGCGAGTACGTCTGGGGCAACTTCTTCAAGGACTACCGCCCCACGGACTGGTGAGCGCTGGCGTTCAGCGCAGCGCGCCCCAGTTGTAGGTCGCGTTGCTCCCGCCGGTCAGCACGCGCCAGTACGAGCTGTAATACCCATACGTGTCCTTGATGGCCTTGTAGCTGCTGGACACATTCCAGTCGTTGGGGCTCGTCGTGCCCAGGTTGTAGACGAGCGAGTCGCCCCACACGGAGTAGATGGCCCACGGACGCGCGTCCAACTCGGACACCGTGCCGTAGCGGCTGTCACCCCAGCGCACCGGCAGCTTGTCCGTCTCCGCCACCATGCGCGGTTTGTTGTAGCCCGCGAGCCCCGTGTAGAACTGCGCCGGGAAGTAGGGATTGCCGTGGTAGATGTCCACGGCCACCACGTCCACGCGGTCGTTGCCCGGGTAGTAGTTCCACGGGTCCCCGCCGTACGTCCCGTCCCACTCGTACGGCGACCAGACGAAGACGAGGTTCTTCAGGCCGCGCGTCTTCACCAGGTAGTCGTGCGCGATGATCCAGAGCTGCTTGTACTGGGCGGGATCCTGATTGGCCCACCAGAACGGCGACGCGCTCCCCTTCTTGTTCATCTCGTGGAAGGGACGGAACAGCACCGGCACGCCCTGCTGCTGGAGGTACGCGAGCTTGTCCGCCGCGAAGGACAAGTCCCTCAGCAGCGCCTGGTACTCCGCCGTGTTCGCCTGCCAGTTGATGACCCGGCCGAACCAGTTCGAGTCCATCCACGACTGCCGGAAGGTGTTCTCCCAGCTCTTCACCGACGCACCCGGGTAGGACTGGTGGAAGCTGAAGCCCACGATGCCCTCGCCGTAGATGAAGCGGTCGCGCGCGAAGCCCACCGCGTAGTCCACGTACGGCTCCGCGTACGTCGCGTGGTAGTTGCCCGGCCCGAAGTCGAACTCCACGAAGCCCGGGCGGCGGCCGGAGATGTCCCCCACCTTCACCCAGTACTCCCCGGCGTAGGCCTCCTTCTGGGCCTCGCAGTGCTGGCCCAGGATGGTCTGCTTCGTCCCACCGTTGCGGCTGTTGTTCTCCAGGTCCGTCAGCAGGTTGTAGACCCGCTGCGCCTGCGCCGTGGGGCCCGGCGTGCTCAGCGTCCGGGACACCTGCGCGCTCGCGGGGCCCGCGCCCAGGCAGAGCACCAGCGCCGCCAGGAGGGAGATGAGGGATGGCTTCGGGGGGACGTGCGTCACGTGGGGACCTCCAGCGGCTGCCCGGGGAGCGGCCAGGGTGCCACCAGCCCAGCACGAATTACACGTATTTCAGCTTAGGCAAATCTGTCCACCGGCGTGCGGGCGGGTTCGCAAGGCCCTGGATTCACTGCCAAAGGGCCGGGCCGGTGGTATCAAGCACGCCACCATGCCTGAAACGCCTTCGCCCCTGTTCAACGCGGTCCCCGTGGAGATGGACTTCCCGGCCGAGGAGCGCCGCATCCTGGCCTTCTGGAAGGAGCGCGGCATCTTCGAGAAATCGCTCAAGGCGAACGAAGGCAAGCCCTCCTTCGTCTTCTACGAAGGCCCGCCCACCGCGAACGGCCTGCCCCACAACGGCCACGTCCTCACGCGCGTCATCAAGGACCTGTTCCCGCGCTACCAGACCATGCGGGGCCACTACGTGCCGCGCAAGGCGGGCTGGGACACGCACGGCCTGCCGGTGGAGGTGGAGGTGGAGAAGGAGCTCCGCATCCACGGCAAGGCGGAGATTGAAAAGTACGGCGTGGAGCCCTTCACGGAGCGCTGCATCGAGTCCGTGTTCCGCTACACCTCCGAGTGGGAGCGGCTGACCCAGCGCATCGGCTTCTGGGTGGACCTCAACGAGGCCTACGTCACCTATCACCGCGGCTTCGTGCAGAGCGTGTGGTGGGCGCTCTCCGAGCTCTACAAGAAGGGCCTGCTGTACCAGGGCCACAAGGTGGTCTGGTGGTGGCCGCGCGGCGGCACCGCGCTGTCCGCCGCCGAAGTGGGCCTGGGCTACAAGACGGTGGACGACCCCAGCGTCTATGTGGCCTTCCCGCTGCGCGACGCCCCGGACACGTCGCTGCTCATCTGGACGACGACCCCCTGGACGCTGCCGTCCAACATGTACGCGGCCGTCAACCCGTCCGTGGACTACGTCACCGTGGACGCGGGGGACCGCAAGCTCATCCTCGCCGCCGCGCTGCGCGAGGAGCTGGCCAAGAAGCTGAAGAAGGACCTGCCCGTGCTGTCCACGCAGAAGGGCAGCGACCTCGTGGGCAAGCGCTACACGCCGCCCTTCGACACGTACTTCGCGAAGGAGTCGGACGCCACGCTGCCGCTCAAGGACGGCGGGCAGGACACGGTGGGCTGGCGCGTGATTCCGGCGGACTTCGTCACGCTGGACAGCGGCACGGGCATCGTCCACACGGCGCCCGCCTTCGGCGAGGACGACTACCGGGCCTACCGCAAGGACGCCACGCGCTTCCAGGACCCGGACGCGTTGGGCATGCGCTGCGCGGTGAAGCCGGACGGCACGTTCTCCGAAGAGGTGCCGCTCGTCACCGGCAAGTTCGTGAAGGACGCGGACAAGGACCTGCAGCGCAACCTGAAGGAGCGCGGGCTGCTCATCCACACGGAGCAGTACCGCCACGAGTACCCCTTCTGCTGGCGCGCGGATGAAGACCCGCTCATCCAGTACGCCCGCCCCGCCTGGTACATCCGCACCACCTCCGTCATCGAGCAGGCCAAGGCCAACAACCAGCAGGTCAACTGGGTCCCGGAGAACATCAAGGACGGCCGCTTCGGCGACTTCCTGGCCAACAACGTGGACTGGGCCCTGTCGCGCGAGCGCTACTGGGGCACGCCGCTGCCCCTGTGGATCCACTCGGAGACGGGTGAGACGGAGGCCGTGGCCTCCATCGCGGAGCTGCGCCAGAAGCCGGGCAACAACGTGGCCGCCGTGGAGGCGGAGCTGAAGGCTTTCCTCGCCGGCAAGCCGCACGAGTCCAACGCGGAGCACCTGCTGGTCCACAAGCCGTGGATCGACAAGGTGACGTACGAGAAGGCCGGCGCCAGCGGGAAGTTCCAGCGCGTCCCGGAAGTGGTGGACGTGTGGTTCGACTCGGGCTGCATGCCCTTCGCGCAGTGGGGCTTCCCGCACACGCCGGGCTCGCAGGAGATCTTCAACCGGGCCTTCCCGGCGGACTTCATCTCCGAGGCCATCGACCAGACGCGCGGCTGGTTCTACTCGCTGCTCATGGTCAGCACGCTGCTCTTCGACGAAGAGACGCAGAAGCGCATCGGCCTGACGCCCAAGCGCGAGTGGCCCATGCCGTACAAGAGCTGCATCGTGCTCGGCCACGTCTCCGACAAGGAGGGCAAGAAGGAGTCCAAGTCCAAGGGCAACTACACCCCGCCGGAGATCATCCTGGACGAGGTGCGCATGGACTTCGCGGTGCTCACCGCCACGGAGGCCGGCGTCCCCGCGGAGCCCGGCGTGGCGCTCATCGCGCGCGAGGACCTGGAGGGCCTGGACACGCAGGAGGGCGCGAAGGTGCAGCTCTTCCGCCCGGACCGGCCGGACGCCCCCGTCAGCGTGACGGTGAAGGTGCACAAGAAGCTCAAGCGCCGCGTGGTGCTGCTGGCGCCGCAGGAGCTTCAGCAACTGGACGTGAAGCCCTCCAAGCGCGGCGTGGACGTGATGCCGGTGGAGGTACCCCGGCTGGCGCCTTCCGAGCGCGTGGTGCTCAAGGACCCCGCCACCAAGGCGCCGGGCGCGGACGCGTTCCGGTGGTTCTTCTACGCGGCCAGCCCCACCTGGTCCAACACGCGCCACTCGCTGGCGAACGTGCGGCTGTTGCAGAAGGACTTCCAGGTCAAGCTGCGCAACGTCTACTCGTTCTTCACCATCTACGCGAACATCGACGGGTTCCACCCGGCGAAGGGCAACGCGGGCTCCACGGAGGCCCCGTGGCTGGCCATCCGCAAGAGCCAGGGCTGGCGCGAGGTGAAGGCCCGCCCCGTGCTGGACCGGTGGATCCTCTCCGAGGTGCAGCTCACCCTGCGCGACGTGGCCAAGGCGCTGGACACGTACCAGGTCTACGACGCGGCCCAGCGGATGGTGGCGCTGGTGGACGCGCTGTCCAACTGGTACCTGCGCCGCAGCCGCGAGCGCTTCTGGGCGCCGGGCTTCGAGCAGGACAAGCAGGACGCGTACTTCACGCTCTACGAGGCGCTGACCACCATCACGGCGCTGTCCGCGCCCTTCATCCCGTTCTTCGCGGATGAGATGTGGGGCAACCTGGTGGGCAAGCCGTGGGGCGCGTCGCAGCCGGAGAGCGTGCACCTGGCGCGCTTCCCGGACGTGGACGCAAGCCTCATCGACGAGGGGCTGGCCGCGGAGATGGGCGCGGTGCGCGAGCTGGTGTCGCTGGGCCTCAAGGTCCGCACGGACAACCGGCTCAAGGTGCGCCAGCCGCTGTCGCGCGCGGACGTCATCCTGTCGCGCCGCGAGCTGACGGAGCGCGTGGCGGTGTACCAGGCGCTCATCTCCGACGAGCTGAACGTGCACACCGTGAAGCTGGTGGAGCCGGGCAGCCCGGAGGCGGACGTGGTGCGCTACCGCGTGCGCCCCAACCTGCGCGCCATGGGCAGCCGGCTGGGCCCCAAGCTCGCGCCGGTGCGCAAGGCGTTCGATTCAGGCGACGGCCGCGCGCTGCACCACGAGCTGCTCACCACGGGCAAGGTGGCCCTGAACGTGGGCGGCGAGGACATGGTCTTCCCCGCCGAGGAGCTGGAGACGCTGGTGGAGGCGCAGCCGGGCTACGCCGCCGCGGGCGGAGCCGTGGGCGTGGTGGTGATGCACACGCAGCTCACCGAGGCCCTGGTGGACGAAGGCCTGGTGCGCGAACTGCTGGCGCGCGTGCAGGGCAGCCGCAAGGACATGAACCTGGGCTACACCGACCGCATCCGCCTGTGGGTGGACGGCGATGACCGGGTGAAGCGCGTCGTCGACGCGGCCCGCGAGGAGATTGCCCGCGAGACGCTGGCCTCGGAGATCCACGTGGGCCCCCAGGGCCTCACCGGCTCCGAGGAAGAGGCCAGCCTCAACGGCCTGCCCGCGAAGCTCCGCGTCGAGCGCGCCTGAGCCGCTGAAGTCCGGAGCCGGGAGGACCGGGAGGGTGTGGGCACCTCCCGGCTGACTCCCGGCTTGCCGCGTCAGGGGGCGCGTGTTACGCGATGCGCGTTCCCTCTGATTTCGCAAATCATTCTCAACATGCCCATCCAGAACCGAAGCCGTCCGCGCCGCCTCGTCCCGGGGGTGCTGCTTGGCGCCTCGCTCACCCTCCTCGCCACCTCTGCCCTGGCGCAGGAGCCCGCGGCTCCGGAGTCCGCGGCACCCACGGAAGAGCCTGGAAGCGACGGCGCCTACGTCCTGCCCACGGTGACGGTGGACAGTGAACGCGCCAACGGCCCGGTGCAGGGCTACACGGCGCGCCGCAGCGGCAGCGGCACGAAGACGGACACGGCGCTGGGAGAGACGCCGCAGTCGGTGTCGGTGGTGGGCCGGGCACAGATGGACGCGCAGCAGGCGCAGTCGGTGACGGAGGCCACGCGCTACACGCCGGGCGTGCGCTCGGACACGTTCGGCGCGGATCCTCGCAACGACTGGTTCCTGATTCGCGGCTTCACGTCACAGGAGGGCGGCTACTTCCTGGACGGGCTGCAGCTCTACTCCAGCAGCTTCGCCACCTGGCGCATCGAGCCCTTCGGCCTGGAGCGCGTGGAGGCCGTGCGCGGCCCCGCCTCCGTGCTGTACGGCGGCACGTCTCCGGGCGGCCTGCTCAACATGGCGGGAAAGCGCCCGCCGGTGGAGGGCCCGGTGCGGCACGTGGAGGTGGGCGCCAACGCGTTCGGCAACGGTTACGCGGGCGTGGACTTCGGCGGCGCCATCGACGCGGGCAACCACTGGCGCTACCGGGTGACGGCGCTGGCGCGCGGCGGCGGCACGCAGGTGGAGGACACGGACAACAACCGCCTCTTCATCGCACCGGCGCTCACGTGGGCGCCGTCGGAGCGCACGTCGCTGACGCTGCACGGCAGCTTCCTGGCGGACCGCACGCAGGGGCAGAACTTCCTGCCCTACGTGGGCACGGTGGTGGACGCGCCCTATGGCCGCATCCCCACGGACCTCTTCACCAGCGACAAGAGCCTGGACCACTTCCAGCGCAACCAGTCCTGGGCGGGCTACGAGCTCTCCCACCGCTTCAACGACACCTTCACGCTGCGGCAGAACCTGCGCTTCGCGCACCTGGACCTGGACTTCCAGACGCTCTACGGCGTGGGCTACGCGGGAGAGCCAGCGGACGCGCAGTTGTCGCGAGGCAACTTCGTCACCCGCCCGCGCGCGAACCTCTTCACGGTGGACACGCAGGGCGAGGCGCGCTTCAGCACCGGCCCCGTGCGCCACACGGTGCTGGCGGGCGTGGACTTCAAGAACTACCGCCTGGACGACGAGCAGGGCTACGAGGCGGGAGCACCGCTGGACCTGCTCAACCCGGTGCGCGGCGACTACACGCCCACGGAGTCGCGCTACACGCTGAACCGGTCCACGCAGGACCAGCTGGGCGTCTACCTCCAGGACCAGCTGCGCTTCGCGGACCGGCTGAGCCTGACGCTGAGCGGGCGTCATGACTGGGTGGGCATGGACGTGGACAACGAGCTGGCGCCCACGTCCAGCTACGACGGCAGCGAGAGCGCCTTCAGCGGCCGTGCGGGCCTGCTCTACCGGTTCGACTTCGGCCTCGCGCCGTACGTCAGCTATTCGAAGTCGTTCAACCCGGTGGCGGGGACGAAGTCGGACGGCTCGGTGTTCGAGCCGGAGAAGGGCCAGCAGGTGGAGGCGGGCGTGAAGTACCAGCCGGAAGCGTTCCCGGTGCTGGTGGGCCTGTCGCTGTTCGAGCTGAAGCGCCAGAACTTCGTGACGACGGACGGAGCCTTCAACCAGCTCCAGATTGGCGAGGTCCGCTCGCGAGGCTTCGAGGTGGAGGCCAACGCCACGCTGATTCACGGGCTGAGCCTGATTGGCTCCGCGTCGTTGTACTCACTGGAGATCACGGAAGGCGCGGACCTGGAGCTGGGCAAGCGTCCGGTGGGAGTGCCGGAGGTGTTGGCGTCGCTGTGGCTGGACTACACGTTCCAGGACGGAGCGCTGCGAGGCTTCGGAGCGGCGGCGGGAGTGCGCGGCGTGGGCAGCTCCTACGCGGACCGCGAGAACACGCTGGAAGTCCCAGGCTTCACGCTGGTGGACGCAAGCGTGCACTACGAGCGAGGCCCCTGGCGCGCGGCCATCAACGCCTCCAACCTGGCGGACAAGACCTACGTGTCCTCCTGCAGCTCCGCATCCGCCTGCTTCTACGGAGAGCGCCGCCGAGCATCCGCCACCGTCGGCTACACCTGGTAGCCGTCACGAGAGGTTGAAGGGCCCTTGTCTGGCAGGCCACCGCCAGCAAGGGCCCAAGTCGTTCCCGGCTACCGAGAGGACCCACGGCCAAGCGCCGAAGTCGGCTCTTTCGGGTGCATCTCCCCTGCCATGAAGCCTCCTCCACGGATGAGAAGCCAAGAATCCTCCTGGGCCCCACAGCCCGCGGCGCACCGTAAAAACCTGTCCGACAGTCGGACAGGTTTGGAGGACCGCGACGGCTGGGAGGCGGACAGCATGGACGGCAGGGGCTCAGCGCATCTCGCGCGCATGTCAGCCCCCAGGATTACACTTTGATGAGGGGCCCTTCGGGCGCATCACCAGTACGTGCGGGCGCTGTTGTTTTGCGCCTGCGCAGTCCCCATGCGAGCCCGCCGCAGCCCAGTGCCATCGCCAGCAGGAACGCTTCCGCCACGAACACCGGGGGCAGCCCGCGCGACAGCGCTGTGAACAGGTTCGCGTCCTGAGTTACCACGTCGCCCACCACCACCGCGCCGAACAGCACCGCGGCTGCCGCGCACAGCATGCTGCCCACTCGCCGCGACGAACCTCTGGGCACGAGCGCGATGACGACCGCGAGCGCCCATGCCCCCAGGAACAGGCCGAACTCCCAATCGCCTCGCCGCGCGAGCGTCCACGGCAGCAGGCGGTTCGCGGCGCAGTACACCGCCGAGCCAAACGCGAGCCCGGCGGATACGCCCACCGTCAGCCGCTCCAGCACTCGATTGCCCCTGCGCGTACGCAGCGGGTCGCGACGCTCCAACCAGATGAGGTTGCCCGTGATGATCACCGCGCACATCGCCAACCCCAGCAACGCGTAAAGCGGCTTCATCAGCGCCTCCGCGAACCGGCCGGCGTGCAGGTCGAAGAGGAGCCGCTCGAAGCTGAAGTTCGGCGTGCGGGACTCCACGCTCGTCCCGAAGGTTTCCCCCTTCACGGTGTCCACATGCGCGAAGTGGTCCGGTCCCAGCGGTGACAACTGGAAGTACACGCCGGCCCAGCCGTTCGCATCGCCGTAGTCGTGAAGCTCCACGTAGCGGGGCGTTCCCTCCGCTCCCGGCACCGACCCACGCGCTCGCCCCACCACCGCATCCAGTGACAGCATGGGCGCGTCCTTCCCCGACGCCTCCCGCACCGGCACGCTGTAGCCACGCAGCTGCGTCACCCGGTCCGCCTGCCCCCGGTACACCGTGCTCCCGAAGCCCTGTGCCGCCAGCCCAGCAAGGCACAGCACCGCCCCCGTCCACGCCAGCATCGCGGTGAATGGCAGCCCGAAGACTCCCAGCACCTTGTGCGCGTCCGATGCGGAGAAGCGCGGCTTCGCCGTGAGCCGGAAGCGCCACCACTGCGCCCTCAAGTCCTTCAGGTGGATCCACAGGCCGCTGACCAGCGCCACCAGCAGCGCCACCGACACCAGGCCCGCGAACTCCATCCCCCACGGCACCCGGTAGAAGAAGTGCATCCAGTACAGCTCGCTGGCCAGCCGGCTGCGCTCCGGCAGCGCGGTGCCCGTGAGCGGATCCAGCCACACCACGCGCAGCCCCGTGGGCTCGAAGAGATACGCGGTGATGAAGCGCGTCTCCTCGTGCGTGAGCAATCCCACGTGCGCGCCTCGCGGCAGCGGCCCCTGCTCCTTCACCCTCGCGAGCATCGCGTCGAACGACGGCGCTGACTCCGAGGGCGGCGCGACGTGGAGCGCGGGCTCCTGCCACACCTCCAGCTCCTCGCGGAACATCGAGAAGACACCGAAGAAGAAGATGACGAACAGGAACAGGCTGGCGACGACGCCCGCCCACGCATGCAGGTCGAACTGGATGCGGAACGTCCGGGGCGACAGCTTCATCGCGGGCCTCGCAGGACCAGCGCGACCGCCACCGGCACCACCACCGCCAGGCACACGCCCCACGCCACCCGGCCATTGCGCGCCAGCGGCAACGTGCACGCGAGCCCCACCCACACCGGCAGCACCACGTGGAAGCCCAGCGCGAAGGCCCACGGCCCCGACACCGGCAGGAACGCCATCACCGCCGCGCCCACCGCGAACGCAACGAGCGGCGCGCCCACCACCACCGCCAGCGTCCTCGCCACGGAGTGGTTCGCTGCCTTGTCTCCTTGTCCCGCGCTCATCGCCCCATGCCCATCAGCACCACCGGCACCAGCCCCGCCACGCCACTCACCCACGCGAAGGCCCGCGCCCGCCCAGGCCGGGGAGCGAGCACCAGCACCAGCACCGAGGCCGCCGTCATCGCCAGCACCAGCAGCACCAGCAGCCCCGCCACCAGCCCGAAGCCGGCCACACAGCATCCCAGGCACGCGAGCCCCGGCACCCCGGCGAGCCACCGCGCCCGGCCACCACCGCCCAGCCACGACACCGCCGACACGCAGAAACACAGCGCGGCCAGGCTCAGCATCGCGGCCACCGCCGGGCCCCGTCTCTTGGCTCAAAGTTGATAATGATTTGCACTTTCACGAATGACCCCGGACCTGTCAAGGCAGCCGGAGCGTCCGCGCACGAACACCGTCCGCGCGCCGCGCTTCCAGGAGCGGCCGTGCTCCGGATGATGGCGGCATGAGCGAAGCCACGCCCCTGAAGGGAAGCTGTCACTGCGGCGCGACGCGGTTCGAGGTCACCGCGCCGCCCAAGGACGTCACCCGCTGCAACTGCACCTTCTGCTCCAAGCGCGGCGTGCTCTGGGCCTACTACCCGCCGGAGCAGGTGAAGTTCACGAGCCGCGAACAGGTGGCCACCTACGACCGCAACGCGCCCGTCGAGCACCACCATTGCCAGAAGTGCGGCTGCGGTACGTGGACGGACACGCCCGTCTGGGAGAACAACGCGCCCGTGCCCGGCCAGTTCAAGGTCGGCCTCAACGCGCGCCTGTTCGACGACTTCAACCTGGACGCGGTGCACGTGAAGTTCGTGGACGGCCGCAACCTCTGGTAGCCGCTACAAGCGCGGGGCCGGCCCCCGGGCCTCCGGGAAGTCGGTGGACAGCGACAGGTCCTTCCACTTCTGGTCCTGCGCCTTGAGCGCGTCCAGCTTCTCCTGCGACAGCTCGAACGCGTCGCTGCCCAGCACCAGGTGCAGCGGCGGCGACGCCATCGCGGCCACCTGGAGCAGCACCCGAGCCGCGCGGTCCGGGTCCCCCGGCTCCTTGCCCGTGCGCGCACGCATGTGCTGAGCGACCACGCCCACCGTGGGCGCGTACTCCGGCAGGAAGTCCGGGATGGTCATGGACGCCCCCGCCCAGTCCGTGCGGAAGCCACCCGGCTCCAGCACCGTCACCTTCACGCCGAAGGGCGCCGTCTCCTTGGCCAGCACCTCGGAGAAGCCCCCCACCGCCCACTTCGCGGCCTGGTACGCGCCCAGCCCCGGCGTCGACAGCCGGCCTCCAATGGAGGACACCTGGATGACGTGCCCGGAGCGCTGCTCGCGCAAGACAGGCAGCGCCGCGCGCGTCACGTTCATCACCCCGAAGAGGTTCGTGTCCAACTGCGAGCGGAAGTCCTCGTCCGTCACCTGCTCGATGGGCGCCAGGCTGCCGTAGCCCGCGTTGTTCACCACCACGTCCAGCCGGCCGAACGCCTCCACCGCCACGCGCACCGCCGCCCTCGCCTGCTCGGGGTTCGTCACGTCCAGGGCCACCGCGCGGACCCGGTCCCCGTAGCGCTCCACCAGCGAGGCCAGCTGCTCCGGCTTGCGCGCCGTGGCCACCAGCCGGTGCCCGGCCGCCAGCACGGCCTCCGCGAAGCCGCGCCCCAGCCCTCGCGAGGAGCCGGTGATGAGCCAGACACGGGACGTCTCAGGGGATGCACTCATGGCGGGGAATCCTTTCAACTAACCAGTTGGTTACATGGATATAAAGGGGGACCTCCCAGGGTGCAACCCGGAATGGGCTGGGGCATGGTGGGACGGCATGGCTGGAGACGCGCAGAAGACCCGGCAGCGCCTGCTGGAGGCGGCCGCGGCGGAGTTCTCGGAGAAGGGCATCGCGGGCGCGCGTGTGGACCGCATCGCGGCGGCGGCCGGCTGCAACAAGGCGCTCATCTATTCGTACTTCGGCAGCAAGGAGCAGCTCTTCGACGCCGTCTTCGACGTGCACGTGGCGGAGGTGGCGCGTGAGACGCCCATCGACGCGGCGGACCTCCCCGCCTACGCGGGGCGGCTGTTCGACGGCTTCCAGGTCCGGCCGCAGGTGCTGCGCCTGGCCACCTGGTACGAGCTGGAGCACGGCCCCGCCGTGGAGATTCCGGAGGCGGTCGCTCGCAGCAACCAGCACAAGGCGGCCGCCATCGCGAAGGCCCAGAAGGAGGGGCTGGTGTCCCGGCACTTCGCGGCGGACGAGCTGCTGGCGCTGGTGCTGGCGCTGTCCAAGACGTGGGCGTTCCCGCTGTCCTACTGCGCCTCGGACAGCCCGCCCTCGCCCGCGGAGATCCGACGGCGGCGCCGTTCCGTAGTGGAGGCGGTCCGGCTCCTGGTGACGCCTGTCGGTTCTCCTGCTTGAGGCGCGTCAGGGCGCGGGCCCACCCATGACCTTCCGCCTTCCTTCGAACGCTGGCTACAACACGCTGGAAGGGGACGTCCGCAAGGCCATGTCCCTGGACGGCGAGCCCTGTCTCCTGATGCGGCTGCGAAGCACCGGGACCCACTTCCGCAGGGACACCCATGACTTCAACGAGGTCGTGGAGGACTTCGACCTCCGGCTGCCGCAGGTCGTGGTGCTGCGCACCCACTTCGACGCCCTGCTGCGGGCGCTCCGGCAATGGCAGGTCACCCAGGAGGCGTTCAGCCTGGACCTGGACACCGGGCTGGACGTCACCTGCACCGTGGAGGTCCGCGCCCGCTCCGACGCGGCCAGCGACCGGTGGAAGCCGGACTTCACCCTCGTCTACGCCGGCGCGAAGGCGCGCATTGAAGTCACCTTCGGGGTGGATGCGTCGTGCCTGCTGGAGTGGACGGAGGGACTGGAGCAGTCGGTCGCGGTCCCCCACTGAGGGCCCGCCCGCTTCAGTTCGCGGTGAAGGCCGTGTCGTTGCGGTACAGCAGCGTCTGGGACCAGTCCGCCGTGTAGACCAGCGTGTCCACGCGGTAGGTGCCCGCGCCCAGCGACGTGGGGAGGGTGAACGCGGACGTGTAGCCGCGCGTCTGGCCCGCCGTGAAGGCCTGCGCCGTGTACGAGCGCTCCGCCACCAGCGCCGAGTTGCCCGCGTTGCGGATCTCATACTTCACCACCAGCGTCCGCGCCGTGGATGACGTCACGGTGCCCGTCACGTTGAAGGACTGGCCGCGCGTCACCGTCGCCGGGCTCACCGTGGCCTTCGTGGTGGACAGCTGCGCGGGCTGCGGGTTCCGGCCCGCGTAGAAGTTCTTGAACACCGCCGCGGCGTTGGGGAACTCGGTGACGAAGGTGTTGCCGCCATTGGCATCCGCGCTGGACAGCTGGTGGTGGCCGTCCGGCGCCTGGATGTCGAAGTACGAGTGGTAGCCCACGTTGTTCGCCGGGTCGAAGATGAACGCCAGCATCTGCTGCACGTAGTACGTGTCATCCCCGCCACCCTGGGTGGCCGCGTCGTTGACGCCCCACTCGGGCACGGACAGCCGCTTGTTGTGGGACTGCGCGAAGCTCTTGAACTTCGTCAGCGCCGGACCGAACTGCGCGTTCCACACCGACTGCCACCGCGTGAGCGCGCAGGAGCCCGTGCAGCCCGACGGAATGGGATAGGCGCCGTTCCAGCCCTGGTCGTACATGTCCAGGCCGATGTAGTCGACGTACGCGTCGCCCGGGTACGTGGCGCTCAGGTCCGCGGCGGAGATGTCGTAGTTCGGGTTCCAGTCGAACTCGAAGCCCGCGTTCGGCTGCTGCGTGCGCATGGCCGTCACGATGCGGCGGAAGCACGCGGCGAAGTTCGCCTGCTGGCCGTTGCCGGAGTACCAGGGCATCCAGTTGCCGCTGAACTCCCAGCCCAGCCGGATGATGGTGCCCTGAAGCTCGTAGGCCACCAGGTTGGTCGCCAGGTTCTTGAAGCGCGCGTCGTACGCCCCCGCCGCGCACGACGCGAGCGAGCCCTGCCCGGAGGGGAACATCGCCACCGAGTAGTTGAAGCGCCGCCCCGGCTTCGCCTTCACCCAGGTGCGCCACGCGCCCAGCTGCCAGCCCGGGTTCTCGATGTTGCCCCAGGAGTCCTTCGCCTGGTGCCCCTGGCCCATCTTCACGTCGAAGCCCAGCCAGGTGGAGTACGCGTTCACCGCGTTCGGCTGCGAGTACACCTCACCCCGGTACACCCCCGTCAGCGGATCCGCTGACGCGCTCAGCCCGGCACACAGCGTGGACACCACGGAGACAGAGACGAACCAGCGCTTGAGGCGCGAATGCATGGGGAGGGCTCCTGGAGGGGGAAAGAAGCTATTTCTGAATCTCCAGGACTTACCGCTTACGTGTCAACGAGGGCCGGGCGGACTTCACTGCCGGTGGGAGCCCGCCGGTACGCGCCGGGCCCCACGCCCCAGCGGCGCTTGAAGGCCTTGCTGAAGGCGGGCGCGCTCTCGTAGCCGGCGCGCTCGGCGATGGTGTCCAGGCTGTCGGTGGACTCCCGCAGCCAGCGCGCGGCGCGGATCATCCGCCAGTTGGCCAGGTAGTGCAGGGGCGTCTCGCCCACCAGCGCGTGGAAGCGCGCGGCGAACCCGGAGCGGGACACGCCCACGGCCTGCGCCAGCCGCTCCACCGTCCAGGGCGTGCCGGGCTGTTCGTGCATCAGCGAGAGCGCGTTCCCGATGGCCGGATCCGCCAGCGCCTTCCATCCCGCCTGCCGAGCCTCCGCCAGCGCCGTCTGGGCCCGCAGCGCGTGGACGAGCAGCACGTCCGCCAGCCGGCCCAGCACCAGCGCGCTCCCCGGCCCCGGCATGGCGGTCTCCGCGGTGATGAGTTGCACGGTGGCGGCGAGCGACGGCGTTCCCTGCCCCTCCTGCGTGGAAAGGCGGATGAGGGAGGGAAAGGTCCGCAGCAGCGGATGCGTGGGGTCCACGCCCAACTGGAAGCAGCCGGTGATCAGCGTGGTGAGCGGCCCCGCTCCGCCCAGCCGCGTGTTGGGCGGACGGAGCAACCGAGACGGGACGAAGTCGCTCGCGGCGGGGGCGCGGCGGCTTCCGTCATCCAGCACGTGCGCGGGCGCTCGGGGCAGCAGCACCACGTCTCCGGCGGACAGGAACACCGGCTTCGCCGTGCCCTCCACCTGGAGGCGCAGGCTCCCGCGCGCCACCACGTAGAAGGACGCGTTGGCCTTGCGGGGCAGGCGCAGCGCCCAGGGCGCGCCCAGCTCGAAGCGGCCGAAGAGCAGCGTCTTGAACCGCAGCGTCTCCAGCACGTCGGAGACCACGTCGGTCTTTTCGTCCGGAGGCATTGGACTCGGAGACAGTTCTTTTGGACGCAGTGACATGGAGCGTCCATAACGGACGGCCTATTTAGGGTCCATCACCTCTTCGCTGGAGGCAGCACGTGGACCACACTTCCGCAGACCTGACCCGGCTGATGGACGCGCACCTCGCGCTCATCGCCACGTACGTCGAGCGCTGGCTCGCCCTGTTCGCGGACGACGCCGTCGTCGAGTTCCCCTACGCCCCCTCGCTCGGCACGCCGTCCCGGCTGGAGGGCATTGGCGCCATCCGCGCGTACTTCGCGCCCATCACCCAGCACTTCCAGGGCCTCACCTTCACGAACGTCCGGCGCTACCCGGGCGCGGATGGCCAGACGGGCTGGCTGGAGGTGCACGGCACCGCGACGCTTCAGCCCGGGAACATCCCCTACGCACAGGACTACGTGATGCGGATGCAGGTGCGCGACGGCCGCATCGCTCACTACCGCGAGTACTGGAACCCGCTGGCCGCGCCCCGGGGCACGTTCGAGAGCTTCGACAAGGAGCGCGCATGACTCGCATCCTCGTCATCGGAGCGGCTGGCAACACGGGACGTCCCATCGCGGAAGGGCTCACGGCGGAGGGCTTCACGGTGCGCACCGCCACGCGCGACACGCGGCCGCCCGTCGCCGCCGCCGCTGAACACGTTCGCTTCGACTGGGCGGACCCTTCCACGCATGCGGCGGCGCTGGAGGGCGTGGACCGGATGTACGTCCTGGCGCCCGGGCTGGTGGAGGACCCGTCCACCCTCATGATTCCCGTCCTGGAGCGCGCGCTGGCCGGCGGCGTGCGGCGGGTCGTCCTGCTCTCTGCGTCCGCCGTTGCGGAGGGAGGCCCGGGGCTGGGACAGGTGCACCACTTCCTGCGCACGCACGCGCCGGAGTGGAGCGTGCTCCAGCCCTCGTGGTTCATGCAGAACTTCAT
This sequence comes from Corallococcus macrosporus, assembly GCF_017302985.1. Lineage (NCBI taxonomy): Bacteria > Pseudomonadati > Myxococcota > Myxococcia > Myxococcales > Myxococcaceae > Corallococcus > Corallococcus macrosporus. The sequence continues at coordinate 561,157 of NZ_JAFIMU010000017.1, read as the reverse complement.
CAGCCCCGTGCACCACCACCACGCCGGACTCCAGCGAGACGGCGTGCTGGTGACGGCCACCGGCCACGGACGGGTGGGCTTCGTGGACGCGGGGGACATCGCGGCGGTGGGTGTCCGGGCGCTCGCGGATGCCGCGTCCCATGACACCGCGCACGTCATCACCGGTCCCCAGGCGCTGGGCTACGACGACGTCGCGGCCATCCTGTCCCGGGTGACGGGCCGCCCCGTCCGGCACGTGCACGCGACGCCGGAGGAGGCACAGCGGCACCTTCAAGCCACCGGCATGCCTGAGGCCTATGCGCGCTTCCTCACGCTGCTCGACACGTCCATCCGCGACGGGGCCGAGGACCGCGTGACGGACACCGTGCTGCGCGTCACCGGCCGCGCGCCGCGCGACTTCGAGTCATTCGCCCGGGCACAGGGGAACCTCTGGCATTGAAGCCGCGAGGTCCGCGGGAAGAAGCGCCACCGCCCGGGAGAGGGACGGACGGCGGCGCGGACGGCTCAGGTGCAGGTCTTCGGGTAGCTGCTGTTCGGCAGGCAGACCTTCACCTGCCCACCGTTGCAGCCGCACCAGTTGGACGTGCACTGCGAATCGCTGGTGCACGCCGTCCAGTTGCCACACTGCTTCGGGTACGTGGAGTTCGGCAGACACACGCGGGTCGTGCCGCCGTTGCAGCCACAGCGGTTGGAGGTGCAGTCCGCGTCACCGCTGCACGACGCCCAGTTGGGCTGCAGCTGCGACTCCACACTGCCCATCTCCACTTCCTGCGCCACGTCCTCCGACGCGACGTCCACGCCACCGCACGCCAGCAACGGCAACACCAACAAGGCCAGGAACAGGCTCTGACGCTTCATCACATCGCCTCCATGCAAGGGTGATGTCCCGGGCCGCTGGGAGTGCGACTCGCGGGACGCCCAATCCCTACCAGCAGCAGAAATACCGGTCAAAGCCGCCTAATTCGATTTAATTGCCTTAAACGCATTAACCGCAGAATCCACCTGCTCGGCCTGAGCGCGAGATGCTTGCGCCCGGCGAGCAGTTCACGCCGTGAGGACCGGGCCGGAACATGACGAGCCGGCTGCTCTGGATGCTCTCCGCCCAGGCTCCAAGCAACCGCTACGCACTCCAGCAGCCCCTGGAGGCCCGCGTGGAGGCGATGGCGGATTGCGAACCTGGGCTACGACGTCGTGCGCATCCCCATGCCCACCCCCTACCGCCAGGACGACGGCGACACCTGCGTGGGGACGCCCGAGCGCATCCGTGAGTGCGACGGCACGAACACGCGCGTCTGGGCCACGTGCGCCAACCCCATCCGCCTGGCGGCACCACGGCCAGGAGCAGGAGACCCTGGCCACCTACCAGTGGGCGCTGGACCGCGAGTTCGGCGCGGGCTCGGACACCCTCATCCCCTGCCAGGGCTCCCTGCACTGCATCACCAGGACGTTTCCCAAGTCGCTCCGGTAACGCATGGAGACTGCCGGGCACTCGGGGTGAAGGGGCGTCACCAGCCCATTGCCCCGGGGAGGGCATTGCGCCTATGGGAGGGGCATGGCTGACGTGCCTCTTACCGCAGCGGACTTCCCGCCCCCTTCCGTCGAGGAGTGGCGCCGGTTGGTGGACAAGGACCTCAAGGGCAAGCCCTTCACGGTGCTCCAGTCGCCCCTGGAGGGCGGCCTGTCCCTCCAGCCCCTCTACACGCCCCAGGACGCCCCACCCCCGGCCGAACCGCCCGGCGTCGCGCCCTACGTACGCGGCACCCAGCCCCTGGGACACACCGAGGGTGGCTGGCTCCTGTGCCAGGAGTACGCGGGCCCTGACGTGGCCGCGACCTCCGACGCGCTGCGCGACGACCTGGAGCGCGGCACGCAGGGCGTCTGGCTGCTGCTGGACGCGCCGCTGGGCCTGGACGTGAGGGATGAGGCCACGCTGGAGCGCCTGCTTCAGCACGTGCCCCTGGACCGCACGCCGGTGCACCTGGAGCCGACGGCGGACGTGCTCCGTCCCGCCTCGCTGCTGCTGGAGCTGCTGGCGAAGAAGGCCGGCGCCGCGAAGGCGGCCCTGCGCGGAAGCCTGGGCATCGACCCCATCGCGGCCCTCGCGCGCCACGGCGCCGCGAAGGTGGACGTGGCCCGGACGCTGACGGAGGCCGCGCCCCTCATCACGTCGCTGCTCAAGGACGCCCCGGGCCTGCGCGCGCTGCTGGTGTCGTCGCGCCCCTGGGCGGACGCGGGCGCCACGTCCGTGCACGAGCTGGCGTGGAGCATCGCCACCGGCGTGGAGTACCTGCGCGAGCTGGAGCGCGCGGGCGTGGCTCCGGGTGACGCCGCGCGGTCCATGCAGTTCGCCCTGTCCGTGGGCGGGCAGTTCTTCCCTGAGATCGCCAGGCTGCGTGCGGCGCGGCTGCTCTGGGCCAAGGTCGTCGCCGCTTCGGGCGGCGCGCCGGAGTCGCAGGCCATGTCGCTGCACGCGCGCACGGCGAGCGCCACCAAGACGCGGCGCGACCCGTGGGTGAACATCCTGCGCGGCACCGCGGAGTCCTTCGCCGCCGTCGTCGCGGGCGCGGACAGCGTGAGCACGTCCCCCTTCGACGAGCCCCTGGGCACGCCGGATGAATTGGGCCGGCGCCTCGCGCGCAACACGCAGCTCATCCTGCGGGACGAGTCCAGCCTCAACCGCGTCGCGGACCCCGCGGGCGGCAGCTACTACCTGGAGCAGCTCACCGGCGAGTTCGCCCGCGCGGCCTGGACGGAGCTCCAGCGCATCGAGGCGCTGGGCGGCATCTCCCGCGCCATCGCGCAGGGCGACGTGGCCCGCGTCCTCGCGGAGACGCGCACCGCGCGCGACAAGGCCGTGCGCACGCGCAAGCTCCCCATCGTGGGCGTCAGCGAGTTCCCCCACCTCCACGAGGCCCCCGTGCAGCGCGAGGCCCGCGCCGCCGCGCCCGCGAAGGCCGAGGGCGCCGTCACGCCGCCCCAGCCCGTCCGCGTGGCGGAGGCCTTCGAGTCCCTGCGCGACGCGAGCGACCGCTACCACGCGGCGCACGGCGCGCGTCCCCGCGCCTTCATGGCGAACCTGGGCACCGTCGCGGAGCACACCGCGCGCTCCACGTGGATCGCCAACGTGCTCGCGGTGGGCGGCATCGAGCCCGACGAGCACCACGGCTTCGCGGACGCGAACGCCGCCGCGGAGCTGTTCGCCAAGGCGGGCACCACGCTGGCCGTCATCTCCGGCCCGGATGCCCTCTACCCGGAGGCCGTGCCCGCCTACGTCGCCGCCCTCAAGGCGAAGGGCGCCCGCACGGTCGCCGTCGCGGGCCGCCCCGGTGAACACGAGGCCGCCTTCCGCGCGGCCGGCGTGGACCTCTTCCTCTACGCGGGAGCGGACCTGTTCCAGCTCCTGAAGACGCTGCACACGCAGCTCGGAGTGGCCTGATGCGCCCCACCGTTCCGGACTTCTCCCGCGTCGCCTTCGACGCCCCCGAAACCCAGACGCCCGCGCCGGCCGTCGAGAAGCAGCGCGCGCACGCGAGCCAGGCCACGCGCGCCGCGGAGGTCTGGGACACGCCCGAGGGCATCCCGGTCAAGCCGCTCTACACCCGCGAGGACCTGGAGGGCGTGGCGCACCTGGGCTCGCTGCCGGGCCTGCCTCCGTTCGTGCGCGGCCCCTACTCCACCATGTACGTGCAGCAGCCGTGGACGGTGCGCCAGTACGCGGGCTTCTCCACGGCGGAGGCGTCCAACGCCTTCTACCGCCGCAACCTCGCGGCCGGTCAGAAGGGCCTGTCCATCGCGTTCGACCTGGCCACGCACCGCGGCTACGACAGCGACCACCCGCGCGTCGCCGGTGACGTGGGCATGGCGGGCGTCGCCATCGACTCCATCAAGGACATGCGCATCCTGTTCGACCGCATCCCGCTCGACCAGATGAGCGTGTCGATGACGATGAACGGCGCCGTCCTCCCCGTGCTCGCGCTCTACGTGGTCGCGGCCGAGGAACAGGGCGTGAAGCCCGAGCAGCTCAGCGGGACCATCCAGAACGACATCCTCAAGGAGTTCATGGTCCGCAACACGTACATCTATCCGCCCGGTCCCTCCATGCGGATCATCGGGGACATCTTCAAGTTCACGGCGGAGCGGATGCCGCGCTTCAACAGCATCAGCATCAGCGGCTACCACATGCAGGAGGCCGGCGCGACGCAGGACCTGGAGCTGGGCTACACGCTCGCGGACGGCGTGGAGTACGTGCGCGCGGGCCTCGCCGCCGGCCTGGGCGTGGACGCGTTCGCCCCGCGCCTGTCGTTCTTCTGGGCCATCGGGATGAACTTCTTCATGGAGGTGGCCAAGATGCGCGCGGCCCGCCTCCTGTGGGCCCGCCTCATCAAGGGCTTCAACCCCAAGAGCGACAAGAGCCTGGCGCTGCGCACCCACTGCCAGACGTCCGGCTGGAGCCTCACCGCGCAGGACGTCTACAACAACGTCGTGCGCACCTGCGTGGAGGCCATGGCCGCGACGCAGGGCCACACGCAGAGCCTGCACACCAACTCGCTGGACGAAGCCATCGCGCTGCCCACGGACTTCAGCGCGCGCATCGCCCGCAACACCCAGCTCTACCTCCAGTTGGAGAGCGGCACCACGCGCGTCATCGACCCGTGGGGCGGCAGCTACTACGTGGAGCGCCTCACCCACGAGCTGGCCCAGAAGGCCTGGGGCCACATCCAGGAAGTCGAAGCGCTGGGTGGCATGACCAAGGCCATTGAAGCCGGCCTGCCCAAGCTGCGCATCGAGGAGGCCGCCGCGCGCACCCAGGCGCGCATCGACTCCGGACGCCAGGCCATCATCGGCGTGAACAAGTACCCGCCGGAGCGCGCGGACAACATCGAGATCCTCAAGGTGGACAACTCCGCCGTGCGCGAGGCGCAGATTGCCCGCCTGCGCGAGCTGCGCGCGGAGCGCAACGGCGAGGAGGTCCGCCGCCGCCTGGACGCGCTGACGGAGGCGGGCCGGCGCAACGAGGGGAATCTCCTGGCGCTGGCCATCGACGCGGCGCGGGCGAAGGCCACCGTGGGCGAAATCAGCGACGCGCTGGAGAAGGTCTACGGCCGCTACGAGGCCACGGTGCGCGGGGTGACGGGCGTGTACTCAGCGGAAGCGGGACAGGCGCAGGGCATCGCGGAGGCGCGGGCGAAGGCGGATGACTTCCTGGCGCGCTTCGGCCGCCGGCCGCGCATCCTCATCGCGAAGATGGGCCAGGACGGCCACGACCGCGGACAGAAGGTCATCGCCACCGCGTTCGCGGACCTGGGCTTCGACGTGGACATCGGGCCGCTGTTCCAGACGCCCGAGGAGTCCGCGCGCCAGGCGGTGGAAAACGACGTGCACGTGGTGGGCGCGTCGTCCCTGGCCGCGGGCCACCTCACGCTGGTGCCGCAGCTCAAGCACGCCCTCAAGGCCCTGGGCCGCGAGGACATCATGGTCGTGGTGGGCGGCGTCATCCCGCCCCAGGACTACGACGCGCTGCGCGCCGCGGGCGCCGCCGCCATCTTCGGCCCGGGCACCGTCATCGCGAAGGCCGCCATCGAGCTGCTCGACAAGCTGGCCGCCGAGCAGGAGGCGGCGTGAAGCTGCTGTCCGCGGACACCTACGTCGAAGGCGTGCGCGCGGGCGACAGGGCGGTGCTCGCGCGCGCCATCACCCTGGTGGAGAGCGAGCACCCGAAGCACGCCGGGCTCGCGCAAGAGGTGCTGACGAAGCTCCTGCCCCACACCGGCAGGAGCCGCCGCGTGGGCATCAGCGGCGTGCCTGGCGTGGGCAAGAGCACCTTCATCGACGCGCTGGGCATGCACCTGGTGGGCAGCGGCCACAAGGTGGCGGTGCTCGCCATCGACCCGTCCAGCAGCATCACGGGCGGCAGCATCCTGGGCGACAAGACGCGCATGTACCGGCTGGCGCGGGAAACCTCCGCGTACATCCGCCCCAGCCCCTCCAGCGGCACGCTGGGCGGCGTCGCGCGCAAGACGCGGGAGACGCTGCTGCTGTGCGAGGCCGCGGGCTTCGACGTGGTGCTGGTGGAGACGGTGGGCGTGGGCCAGTCCGAGACGGTGGTCGCGGACCTGGTGGACTTCTACCTGGTGCTGATGCTCGCGGGCGCCGGGGACGAATTGCAGGGCATCAAGCGCGGCATCCTCGAAGTGGCGGACATGGTGGCCATCAACAAGGCGGACGGCGACAACCTGCCCCGCGCCACCCGGGCCCGCGCCGAGTACCGCGCCGCCCTGCACCTCATGCGCCCCGGCGCGGAGCCGGTCGTCACGACGTGCAGCGCCATGGAGGGCACCGGCATCGACACGCTGTGGGCCTCCGTGGTGGACGTCGTCAGCAAGCGCGAGGCCTCTGGAGAACTGCAGCACCGGCGCACCCAGCAGCAGGTGGGCTGGATGTGGGCCATGGTGCACGACGGCCTCCGAGCAGCCCTGCGGGCGCACCCCGAGGTGGCCGCCCTGGTGCCCGTCCTGGAGCAGGCCGTACGCGAAGGGCGCGCGACGCCCACCTCCGCCGCACTGCGTGTGTTGGGCGCGTTCCTGCCGCAATCCCAGGCCTGACAAGCCGCGTCGTCCAACGGGCAACGCCTGTCTCAATCGCTTGCCGGGCCTGCACCGCACTCCTAGTGTACGCCCGTGCGACACCCCCAACCGACCACCGCTCCCCAGCCGTACCGGCCCCGCCACCACGTCCGCATCGTCACGGCCGCCAGCCTCTTTGACGGACACGACGCGGCCATCAACGTGATGCGCCGCCTGATGCAGTCCTCCGGCGCGGAGATCATCCACCTGGGCCACAACCGGTCCGTGGCGGAGATCGTCGACTGCGCCATCCAGGAGGACGCCCAGGGCATCGCCCTCACGTCCTACCAGGGCGGCCACGTCGAGTACTTCAAGTACATGATTGATTTGCTGCGCGAGCGCGGCGCGAACATCAAGGTGTTCGGCGGCGGCGGCGGCACCATCCTCCCCACGGAGATTGAAGAGCTGCACAAGTACGGCGTCGCGCGCATCTATTCCCCGGACGACGGCCGCGCCATGGGCCTCCAGGGGATGATTGACGACCTCATCTCCCAGTGTGACTTCGAGAAGCGCCCGGCGGACTACAAGGGCCTCTTGAAGACGCCGCTGCCGCGCGAGCCCGAGCGCATCGCGTCGCTCATCACCATCGCGGAGAACTTCGCGGACGCGGGCGAGGAGCTGCGCACCGCGCTGCAGGCCGCCAGCGTGGAGGCCCCGCGAGTGCCCGTGCTGGGCATCACCGGCACGGGTGGCGCCGGCAAGTCCAGTCTCGTGGACGAGCTGGTGCGCCGCTTCCTGGCGGACTTCCCGGACAAGACGCTGGCGGTGCTCTCCGTGGACCCGTCCAAGCGCAAGTCCGGCGGCGCGCTGCTGGGCGACCGCATCCGCATGAACGCCATCGACAACCCGCGCGTCTACATGCGCTCGATGGCCACCCGCCAGAGCAACCTGGCCCTGTCCCGGCACGTCGCCCACTCCATCGAGGTCTGCAAGGCGGCGGGCTTCGACCTCATCGTGGTGGAGACTTCCGGCATCGGCCAGTCGGACACGGAAATCACCGAGCACTCGGACGTGGCGCTCTACGTGATGACGGCCGAGTACGGCGCGGCGACGCAGCTCGAGAAGATCGACATGCTCGACTTCGCGGACGTCATCGCCATCAACAAGTTCGACAAGCGCGGGTCGCTGGACGCGCTGCGCGACGTGAAGAAGCAGTGGAAGCGCAACCACAACGCCTTCACCCTGGCCGATGACGCGGTGCCCGTGTACGGCACCATCGCTTCGCAGTTCAACGACCCGGGCATGAACACGCTGTACCGGGCCATCGTCGACGCGCTGGTGAAGAAGACGGGCGCGACGCTGGACAGCCGGTTCTCCCTCACGCCCGGCATGAGCGAGAAGAAGTGGATCATCCCCCCGGAGCGCACGCGCTACCTGGCGGAGATTGTCGAAGCCTGCGAGGGCTACGACGGCTTCGTGCGCGCCCAGGCCGCCATCGCCCGGCGCATGTACCAACTGCACGGCACCATCCAGGCCCTGCGCCAGAACGTGGGGAAGAAGAAGCTGGAAATCGTCGAGCCGAAGAGCGCGGACGACGTGGTGCAGGTGACGGAGCGCGTGGAGGGCGAGCCCGCGTACCTGGGCGACCTGGTGGCGCTGTACCAGGACCTGGAAAGCCGCCTGCACGCGGACTGCCGGCGCCTGCTGGCCGAGTGGCCCGCGACGAAGAAGCGCTACGCCGCGTCCAAGTACCAGTTCCAGGTGCGCGACAAGGTCATCGAGCTGGACCTCATCAGCGAGACGCTGTCGCACCTGCGCGTGCCCAAGATTGCCCTGCCGAAGTATGAGGACTGGGGCGACATCCTGACGTGGCTGCTGCGGGAGAACGCGCCGGGCGCCTTCCCGTTCACCGCGGGCGTCTTCCCGCTCAAGCGCGAGGGCGAGGACCCCGCGCGCATGTTCGCGGGCGAGGGCGGCCCGGAGCGCACCAACAAGCGCTTCCACTACGTGTCGCGCGGCCTGCCGGCGAAGCGCCTGTCCACGGCGTTCGACTCGGTGACGCTGTACGGCGAGGACCCGGACCACCGGCCGGACATCTACGGCAAGGTGGGCAACTCGGGCGTGTCCATCGCGAACGTGGACGACGCGAAGAAGCTCTACTCCGGCTTCGACCTGGCGGACCCGTCCACCTCCGTGTCCATGACCATCAACGGCCCGGCCCCCATGCTGCTGGGCTTCTTCCTCAACGCCGCGGTGGATCAGCAGTGCGAGAAGTGGATCCGCGCCAACGGCAAGGTGGACGAGGTCGAGAAGCGCATCGACGCGCTCTACAAGGAGCGCGGCCTGCCGCGTCCGCGCTACCAGGGCGAGCTGCCCCAGGGCAACGACGGCCTGGGCCTGCTGCTCTTGGGCGTGTCAGGTGATGAGGTCCTGCCGGCGGACGTCTACGCGAAGATTCGCGCGTCCACGCTCCAGGCGGTGCGCGGCACGGTGCAGGCGGACATCCTCAAGGAGGACCAGGCGCAGAACACCTGCATCTTCTCCACGGAGTTCGCCCTGCGCGTGATGGGCGACATCCAGCAGTACTTCATCGACCAGAAGGTGCGGAACTTCTACTCGGTGTCCATCAGCGGCTACCACATCGCTGAGGCCGGGGCGAACCCCATCTCCCAGCTGGCCTTCACGCTGGCGAACGGCTTCACCTTCGTCGAGTACTACCTGTCGCGCGGGATGCACATCGACGACTTCGCGCCCAACCTGTCGTTCTTCTTCTCCAACGGCATGGACCCGGAATACGCGGTGCTGGGGCGCGTGGCCCGCCGCATCTGGGCCAAGGCCATCCGGGACAAGTACGGCGGCAACGACCGGTCGCAGAAGCTGAAGTACCACATCCAGACGTCCGGCCGGTCCCTGCACGCGCAGGAGATTGCCTTCAACGACATCCGCACCACGCTGCAGGCGTTGCTGGCGCTCAACGACAACTGCAACTCGTTGCACACGAACGCCTACGACGAGGCCATCACCACGCCCACGGAGGAGAGCGTGCGGCGCGCGCTGGCCATCCAGCTGGTCATCAACAAGGAGTTCGGCCTGTCCAAGAACGAGAACCCCAACCAGGGCTCGTTCATCATCGAGGAGCTGACGGACCTGGTGGAGGCGGCGGTGCTCAACGAGTTCCGCGCCATCTCCGAGCGCGGCGGCGTGCTGGGCGCCATGGAGCGCATGTACCAGCGCTCCAAGATTCAGGAGGAGTCGCTCTACTACGAGATGCAGAAGCACGACGGGACGCTGCCCATCATCGGCGTGAACACCTTCCTGGACCCGAAGGGCTCGCCCACGGTGACGCCGCCGGAAGTGATTCGCGCGACGAAGGAGGAGAAGGACTACGCCATCACCGCGCGTGACGCCTTCTGGAAGCGCAACGCGAAGACGGCGCCCGCGGCCCTGGAGGCGGTGCGCCGCGCGGCCCTGGACAACGGCAACGTGTTCGGCGCGCTGATGGACGCCTGCAAGGTGTGCACGCTGGGCCAGCTGTCCCGCGCGCTGTACGAGGTGGGCGGCCAGTACCGGCGCAACATGTGACGCGAGCGCCGAGGTCCCGGGCGGATGTCCCGGGACCCCGGCGCGAGTGCATCAGGGGGCCAGCACGTCGAACTGGCAGGTGGAGTCACCCAGGACGGTGAACGTGGGGTCCGTCCACAGGTCGATGCCGTAGGTGCCGGAGCCCTGCGCCTCGAAGGTCTGCACCCAGCGCGCGCCCACGTGCTCGCGCGAGTACGACACCCAGTTGCCCTGCGCGTCGCGGAAGTCCGCGTGGAACTGCACCTGGCCCGGGCTGTCCTTCCAATCACAGGCGAACTGGTAGCGCTGACCGGCGGTGGCCTGGAAGGAGAAGAAGTCGTGGTCGACCGGGTCCAGGATGCGGGCGGACACCGCCTGCGTCGGGCCCGTCAGCGGCGTCGCCGTTGCCAGCGTGTCCCCGTGGTCGTCCGCGCCCAGGTCCTCGAATTGGAGGGTGTAGCGGCCCTCCACCCAACGTGTCGGCACGACCGGGGAGGTGTTCACGCTCACGAAGTGCGTGGACTGCGACGCCTTGAAAGTGGCCCTCGTGCGGTCACCCTGCGGACTGACGAACTCCCCGCCCGGTGCGGCGGTCCGGACCCCGCATTGCTTGTTGCCGTCGATGGTGCACGACACCCGGTAGTGGTGACCGGACACGACGCCCAGGGAGAAGACATCCGTGTCCGTGAAGGTTTCAAACTTCGCCTGCACGGACGCAGTGCCCGCCGCGAGCACGGTGGCGGTCTGCACGGAGTCCCCATGGTCCTCCTTCCCCATGTCCTTCAAGACGCAGGTGTACGGCTGGGTGGAGGTGTTGTCCTTCTGGTCCTTGATGGAGGCATAGAACACGCCCCCTGGAGACTTGAAGGCCGTGGCCGCCTGGGTCTCCTCGAAGGTGGTGTTGTCGGTGACGCCGTAGCGCTGTCCGCGAAAGTTGAGGATGGAGAGGTCCCAGTACGGCGTGGGGAAGGTGCACTCGAGTGCGTAGACATTGTCCGCCACGCTCTGGAAGGAGAGCAGGTCCCGCTCTCCCCAGTGCTCACCGCTCCCCGTCAGGACCTGCTCCGAAGGAGTCCAGGGCGTCGCCGTGGCATAGAGGTCTCCGTGGTCGTCCGGGCCCATGTCCACGAAGCGGAAGGAGAAGGGCGCTACGGGAGCCTCGGAGTACTCGGAGAACCAGGTGACCTCCACCGTATGGACGGCGCCCGCCGTGAACCCGGACCAATGCCACGCATAGGGGGTGGAGCTGACGCGCCGGCTCGGGATGCCGTAGTCGAGCGACTTCCCGGCTCCGTCCCGCATCTCCAGGCTGTAGCCATCGCTGCCGGCCTCGACGATGAGGTCATAGTGGTGCCCGGCCTGGGCCACGAAGGCGAACCGGAGCGGGGCCCCCGCGTCCTCCCACGAAACGGTGTGGAGCTCCGTCGCGGACGGCGTCAGCAGCGTGTGGCCCTCCGGGATGACAGGCGGCGGTTGTTCCGTCCCGGCGTCGGTCCCCGCATCCGAACCGGCGTCCACGCCGGATCCCGCGTCAGGCGTGGGGTTGGAGTCGGAATCACAGGCGCTCAGCGCGAACAGACAGGCGCCGAGCATGAAGGCAGACAGCGGGCGTTTCAACACGGGCATTGGATGGGCTCCCCCTCAGCAAGACGCCCACCCCATACCACGTCTGACACCCGGCCAATGCACCATCAGTAGGCGCTGGACGTGGGGCGGATGATGATCTCACTCACGTCCACGTCCGCGGGCTGGCTGATGGCGTAGCGGATGGCCCGGGCGATGGCGTCCGCGGGAATGGCGTCCTTGCGGAACTCGCGCATGTACTCGCGCGACGCCGGGTCGCTGATGCTCTCCGCCAGCTCCGACTGGGTGACTCCCGGAGAAATCACCGTCACGCGGATGTCCGCGCCCACCTCCTGGCGAAGCCCTTCCGAAATGGCGATCACCGCGTACTTCGTGGCGCAGTAGACCGCCGCCGTCGGGACCACCGAGTGCCCGCCAATGGAAGACAGGTTGATGAACTGCCCCGACTTCTGGCGCTTCATCACCGGCAGCCCCGCCGCGATGCCGTGCAGCACACCCCGGATGTTCACGTCGATCATCCGGTTCCACTCGTCCACTTTCAGCTCCTCCAGCTTGGACAGCGGCATCACGCCCGCGTTGTTGATGAGCACGTCCAGCCGTCCGTACTCCTTCAGCGTGAAGGCCACGAAGGCGTCCACGTCCTCGCGCTTCGTCACGTCCAGCGCCTTGTAGCGGGCCTCTCCGCCCTTCGACCGCAGCTCGCCCGTCAGCGCCTCCAGCCGGTCCGCCCGGCGCGCGCCCAGCACCACCTTCGCCCCCTGACTGGCGAGCAGGCGTGCAGTCGCCTCGCCAATGCCGCTGCTCGCTCCCGTGATGGCCACGACCTTGCCCTGGATGTCCGTCGTCATCGCTTTCGTCCCCTGTTGAAGGCCCGGCGCGAAGAGGGCGCCGGGGATGAACGCACCCTCTCAAGGACGGGGGCGAGGGCGGTATCCGGATGCTCGCGGACTCTTGCCCATTCCTGCACGGGCACCGTGCCCCCATTGGAGTTATGACGGGCGCGCATGCCGACCGCCCGTCCCGACTCCGCTCCGAACCCGCACCTGTCCGAGCTGGCGACCCTCCTGGCGCGCCACACCCCCACGGACGGCATCCACGTCACGGCCATTCCCCGCGTGGTGCTCATCCGCGCATCCCAGCCCTCCACGCCGCTGCACGCGTTGCAGGAACCGGCGCTGTGCATCGTCGCGCAGGGCCGCAAGCAGGTGCTCCTGGGAGAAGAGCTGTATGTCTATGGCACGGACCAATGCCTCGTCGCGTCCGTGGACCTGCCCGTCACGGGACAGGTGGTGGAGGCGTCGCCCGCCGCGCCCTACCTGTGCTTCCGGCTGGACCTGGAGCCGGGGCAACTGGGCAGCCTGATGATGGAGGCGGAGCTGGACGCGCCCGGCCCCACGGACATGGTGCGCGGCCTGGCCCTGGGCCCCGTGGGCACGCCGCTCCTGGACGCCACGGCGCGGCTGGTGCGGCTGCTGGACACGCCGCGAGACATCCCCGTGCTCGCGCCGCTCATCATCCGCGAGATCCTCTACCGCCTGCTGTCCGGCGAGAACTCCGAGCGGCTGCGGCGCATCGCCGTGGCGGACAGCCGCCGGGAGTCCGTCACCCGCGCCATCCACTGGCTCAAGGAGCACTACGCCGCGCCGCTGCGCATCGAGCGGCTGGCGCGCGCCGTCCACATGAGCCCGTCCGCGCTGCACCACCACTTCAAGTCCGTCACCGCCATGAGCCCGCTGCAGTACCAGAAGCAGCTGCGGCTCCAGGAGGCCCGCCGCCTGATGCTGGCGCAGGCCATGGACGCGGCGATGGCCGGCCACTCCGTGGGCTACGAGAGTCCGTCCCAGTTCAGCCGCGAGTACAGCCGGATGTTCGGTGCACCACCTTCCCGTGACATCGCGAGGCTGCGGGAGTCCCTCGCTTCCGCCCCGGCGGCGGCGCGCTAGTCCCTGGGGCCGATGGCGGGGGCGGCCCCCCGTTTCCACGTTGTGCCCCCCTTCCGGAGCCATCGCCCGGAAGACCTACCCAGGGGGAGGGGCATGATGTCTTCGGGTGAAGGTGGTGACTGGGGACTGAAGCACACGGCGACGCAACTCAGCGCCGGGGAGCTGGAGCAGCTGGCCCACGAGGAGCCGTTCCGGGACTCCGTCCTGCCCCGCTCGGGCAGCGCCGTGCGGTTCCTGCGCGTGCACCTCATGCGCATCGCCGGGCACCTGGGCGAGCTGCACCTGCCGGACTTCAAGGAGGTGGTGGGCGGCGCCATCCAGGCCGCGGAGCAGCCCACGCCGCTGCTCTTCGTCGCCCAGCTGCGGGAGCGGCTCGGCTTCGAGCGGACCAGCTCGCGGCTCTACGCGGGCCTGCTGGTGAAGACCCATGCCCTGGGCAGCTACCCGGGTGGCCCCACGCCGGAGCGGCTGGTGGAGCTGCACAACCAGGAGCTGGACCACCTGAACCTCATCCGCGAGTGCATCTACCGGCTCGGGATGGACGCGCCCCAGATGATGGCGTCCGGGAACACCGCCGATCCCCGGACGCACGGCCTCCTGCGGGCCGTGGACGACCCGTGCGCCACGCTCCAGGACGCGCTGCGCGCGGTCCTCATCGCGGAGATCCTCAACAACGCCGGCTGGGCGCTGCTCGTGGACCTGGCCCAGGAGCTGGGCCCGCCCGACCTGGTGGACGCCTTCCGCGAAGTGCTGCGCGAGGAGACGCTGCACCTGGAAGAGGTCACGGACTGGGTGGCCAACCTCCCCGAAGACATCCGCGCCGCCGCCCCGCGGGCTTCCGCGGGCTGATGGCGCCTCCCGCGCTCAGGCGTGCCGCCGCTGCCGCAGGGGTTCGACCTCGCGGCGCAGCCGCGCCACGGAGAGGCTGAGGAACACCAGCATCCCCACCAGCAGCCCGCCACCAAAGGCGAGCCCCAGCAGCCACGGCTGGAACGAGCGCACCAGCCCACCGGCGACGCCCTGGCTGAACGCCCCGCCCAGCCGCGTCAGCGCCGCGTCCCGGCACGCCACGGCCTCGGCGCCCTGGCGCCCCTCGCATTCAGGGAAGACGGCGCCCAGCTCCTGGCGCGACTGCTCCACCATGGTGCTCGCCATCCGGCCCGCGGTGGCGGACAGGCTCTGGCCCAGCGGGCCCTTGCCGTCCGGCCCCAGTTACCGCTCCAGCTCCGTGCTCAGCCCCTTCGCGACCTGGGAGGCCAGCGCCGAGGAGAACGACGCCCCGGAACCGCCCGTCCCCGGAGCCAGCGAGGCCAGGGGCGCCGGCAAGGGGGCGTTGGGGCCTGGGCCGCTCGGCGGCACGCCCTCCGGCCCTGCGGCAGTCGCGGCGGGGCGCTCCGGTTGGGTGACGGCGTCCATCATCCCGCGCGCCACCTGCTCGGCGTTGCGGCGGGCCACGGCGTCGTCCGTGGCCTGATCCTCGGCGCTCTTCTGGTTCTTCTGCTCCTGGATGGACTCCAGCGCCCCCTCGGTGCCCTGCTTCGCCATGTCCCGGGCGATGGCTCCACAGCCACTGCCGCCCAGGAGCACCAGCATCCACACGCCCAGCACCTTCACGTGGCGCATCCGTCCTCCCTGGCACGGCCCGTCCGTGCCTCATGGGAGTCAACCTAGTGTCCCCGGACACGCTGGGAGCGCGACGGAACCCGCCCCCTGCCTGGCTGGTGACCCTTGGCGGGCCTTCAGCGGGACACGGGCCGCCTTCGCGCGACCCGCTCCCGCACCGTGGCGATGAAGGCGGGCTTGTCCGCGCTCCCCTTCACGCCGTCGAAGTCCAGGTCCAGGTTCTCCGCGACGGCCCGGAGGTATTCCAGACAGGGCTCGTCCGCGGGCGGCTTGCCTTCGGCGAACAGCGGATGGCAGTTGGAGCAGTAGTTGACCACCCAGACGCGCTCGTCCTCTGGAATCTCCAGCGAGACGGGATTGCCGTCGCTTGCGTCCTCGTCGAACGGCTCGATGCGCCAGACGCCCGTGGCGTCGTCGTCATCCATGAGCAGCTCGCGGTAGTTGAGGCTGGGAACGAACTCCCATTCTCCCCAGTCGTAGCCGAAGGGCTGCGTCCGCGTGCGCCGCGCGCGGCCCCGGGCCTTCTCGAAGTCGTCGGCGTCCTCCGGCGCTTCGTCCGCGGCGAAGAAGAACAGGTCCAGGATGGCCTGGTCGTCGCCAAACCCCTCCTCCTCGCACTCCTCGCCGGTCTTCTCACCGCACACGTACGACGACGGAGGACCGCAGACGCTGCATCGGTAGTCGTGGACGCCCATGGCCGGAACGCTAGCAGACCGCGCCGCGCGGCTCAGTCGTCGTCATCGTCACCACCGCCACCACCGCCACTGTCCCAATCGCTGTCATCGAAGTAGAGCCGGTCCGTGATGTTGAAGGTGCACGTCAGCTCGCCTCCGGTTTCGTAGCGGTAGACGAACCGGCCCTGGGCCTGGCCATCCCCCTGGATGAGCCGGTCCAGCGTCAGCGTCCCCTCCACCGGGACGCCGGTGACGGAGGAGAAGCCATCCCGGCCCAGGTCGGTGAACGCGCCCCACTCGCTGACCCGGGACGTGTCCTGGGACACCAGCGCGTCCCCCTGCCGCAGGAGCTCCACGGTCCAGGGCGCACCTGCCACCGTGGGCTCCCCCGGAATGTGGATGTCCACCCCGAAGGACGCCAGCTCCGGGGCGCCGTCCGCGACGTAGGCCAGGTGCAGCTGCGTGCCCTGGGTGCCGTCGAAGGGGAGGAACCCGGACATCACGGAGTTTTCGTCGATGGGCCACACCACGCTCTGGGCGCCATACGCGCCCCGGCATTCGCCCTCGGGCTTGGGAACGGAGTCACAACCGGTGATGGACAGGGCGCACGCCAGCAGCGGCAGCGCGGTGCGGGACAGGAGTCGGAACATCCGTCCATCCTAACCAGGGCCCCCACCCGTCCCGTCAGTCCCACCGCGTCATTCGCTGGGGGCGACGATCACCTCGAACGTACACGTCAGCGCGCCGCCGTCGGCGTAGCGGTAGACGAAGCGCCCCTCCGCGGCCGACGCCGACACCTCGTCCAGCGTCACCGAGCCCTCCACCGGGACCCCGGCCGAGGAGAGATAGCCAGACGCCCCGCCGATGTTCCCCACCCACCGCGTCACCAGCGACGGCTCCACGGGCACCAGCTGGCCCTGCCGGGGCTGGAGGCCCACGGTGCGGTCCTCCTTCACCCGGGCGCCCTCCACCAGGTGGATGTCCACGCCGAAGCCCTCCAGCACCGGCTCGCCGTCCGGCGTGTAGTCCAGGTCGATGAAGGTGTCCGGAAGCTCGCCCTGCACGGAGCGGTGCACCAGCGAGGAGCGCTCCTGGAGCGGCCAGTGCACGCGCCGTCCCTCATGCGTGCCCACGCACTCGCCCGTGGCCCGGGGCAGGTTGTCGAGCCAGTAGCAGGAAGAGACACAGAGGGCGCAGACCAGCAGCAGCAGGGTGCGCGGCGGACGGGACATGGCCCGCATCCTAGCGGGAGGACCGTGGACGCGGCGGAGCCCGGGCTCCCTGCAATTCCTGTCATCCCTTCCCTGGAGGGGGGTGGGGATGACGGGGAACAGAAGGAGATGCTATGAACGCGCCGCCGTCTGCCTTTGCCGCTCCGGCCTGACTCCCGTCGGGCGTTGTCTCCCCGGCCGTTCCACCACCTGCATCCAATCATTTCCCGCCCGGGGGGAGGCGTGGGGCCATGCCGCCCTGCGTGGGCTGCCTCCGGGTTCGTACCTGGAGTCGTATGTCCTTCCCGTCGGGTCCCCTTCGCGCCTCGCGTCTGGCCATGGCCGCGCTGGCCTCCCTGTCCTTGACGCTGGGCGGCTGCGCCACGCTTCCGCCGCGCGGACAGGTCGTCATGCGCGACGTGTCCTTCCCCTTGCGCGACTTCCGCATGCCGTCCGGCCTGCGCGTGGTGGTGGAGCGCGACGCGCGCGCGCCCGTGGTGGCGGTGGTCGCGGTGGTGGGCGCGGGCGGCTCCAGCGACCCCGGCGGCAAGGAGGGGCTGGCGCACCTGGTGGAGCACCTGGCCTTCCGCGCGCGTCCTGGCAACGGGCCTTCCGTGCAGGCGCGGCTCAACGCCACGGGCGCGGGCCACTCCAATGCCTCCACCAGCCTGGACTACACGGCCTATGAGGAGCTGGCCCCGAAGGAGTCGCTGGCCACGCTGGTGAAGCTGGAGGGCGAGCGGCTGTCGTCGCCGCTCTCCAACGTCAGCCCGGAGGTCTTCGCGGTGGAGCGCGAGGTGGTGCGCAACGAGCTGCGCCAGCGCAACGAGACGGGCTACGTGGGCCAGGTGTACAGTTGGGTGCACGCGGCGTCGTTCCCGGCGGGGGACCCGTACTCGCGGCCCGTGGTGGGTTCGCACGAGTCGCTGTCCGCCCTCACGCTGGCGGACGCGCACCGCTTCGCGCGCGCCCACTACCGTCCGGACAACGTCACCCTGGTCATCTCCGGGGACGTGGACCTGGCGCAGGTGGAGGCCACGCTCCAGCAGAACCTGCCGCCCGCGTGGGTGGGCACCGGCGCCCCGCTGGCCCAGGATGCGCGCATGCCCGCGCAGCGCTCGGAGCCTCCGGTCGCGCCGGTCAGCAAGACGCTGCCGGTGTACGCGGCGGCGGTGCCGTCGCCGGAGCTGTACCTGTCGTGGGTGCTGCCGCGCGCCTTCGACGAGGCCAGCGCCCTGCACGACTTCGTGGAGGTCAGCCTGGACAGCAAGCTCTGGGAGGCGGTGCGCAACGACGGCGACATCGCGGGCATCTCCACCAGCCTGGTGTCCGGCACCCGCGCGTCGCTGCTCATCGTGCGCGTGAACCTGTCGCGCGGGGACCACCCGGAGCGCTCGGCGGAGAAGGTCCTGGACCAGGTGTACAAGACGTGGTCCGCGGAGGCCGCGGCCGGCAACGTGCTGGGCCAGGAGTTCAACTTCCAGTCCCTGCGCCGCCAGGTGGTGACCAGCATGGTGCTGGAGTCGGAGCGGCTGCTGGCGCGCACGAAGAGCCGCGCGCTGCTCACCCACTTCACGACGGACGTGCGCTCGTACACGCGCTCGCAGATGGCGCTGATGGGGCTGGACGGCGGCAAGGTGACGGACTTCGCGTACCGGTGGCTCCAGCGCGACCGGGCGCACGCCATCCTGGTGCGGCCCGGGGAGAGCGGCGGTCCGACGGCGGCGCCCGTGCTGGCGAAGCTGCCCGGGGGCGAGCCCGCGGTGGAGGGCGGCGAGCGCGTCACGCCGTCCATGCTGTCGGCGACCTCGGCCGCCGTGCGGACGCTGAAGCTGGAGAACGGCATGGAGGTGCTGCTGGTGCCCCGGCCGGGCCTGCCCGTGGTGCGCGTGGGCGCGGCGCTGGGCGGAGGGACGGCGCACGGGGAGAAGCCGGGCGTGGCGGACCTGGCGAAGTGGGGCGCCTTCCGCGAGTCCTTCTTCGAGGGCCGCCCGAGCGACTGGGGCCTGCACGAGGTCACGCGCACGGAGCTGGACCACGTGCAGGTGCACCTGGCCGGCACGGCGGGCAACGTGGGGAACATGCTGGCGATGCTCGCCGAGGACCTGTCCACCACGCGCACGTCGGAGGACGTGGTGCGCTACTGGCGCGAGCAGGTGCAGCCGTGGCGTGAGGCGGTGGACACGCGGCCGGAGGTGCTGGCGCACCGGAACCTGATGCACGCGCTGTACGGCACGCACCCCTATGCCCACGAGGCGACGGGGGCGCAGATGGGCAAGGTGTCCTGGTCGGAGGCGCAGGCGTGGCTGGAGGACGTCTACCGGCCTGGCAACACGGTGGTGGTGGTGGCCGGTGAGTTCGACGAGAAGGAGGTCGAGCCGATGGTGCGCAAGTACCTGGGCGACTGGAGCCGGGGCAAGCCGCAGCCGGTGGTGGTGCCGCCGGCGCCGGTGCTGCCCGCCGCGTCCGCGAACGTGAGCACGCTCTTCACCGCGCGCCCCGGGGCCAGCCAGGGTCAGGTGCAGCTGGCCTGCCGGCTGCCCACGGCCACGCCGGAGCTGGAGGCGCGCTACGCGCTGATGGCGGAGCTGCTGGAGGTGGACGTCTACGAGCGGACGCGCTCCGGGACGGGGGCGTCGTATGGCTTCTGGGCGCGGCCCTGGATTGGGCGTGGCGGCGCGGCGCACCTGGTGCTGGAGGGCAGCCTGGACGCGCAGCGGCTGCGCGAGGGCGTGGGGTCGCTGCGGGAGACGCTGGCGGCGTTCTCCAAGGACGTGTCCGCGAAGGACCTGGAGCACGCCCGGGCGCGGCTGCTGGCGCGGCAGGCGGTGTCGTTCATCTCCACGGATGCCTGGGTGGCGGCGCTGCTCGAGGCGCGCGTGCGAGGCTTCCCGGTGGAGGCGGTGGCCCAGCGCCCCACGCACCTCCAGGCGGTGACGGCGGAAGCGGTGAAGCAGGAGTTCGCGGGCTGCCTCCAGCGCCTCGTGGTGAACGTCACGGGGGATGAAGCCCCCAGCCGCGCCGCCCTCCAGGCGGTGTCGGTGCCGTAACGGGTGGCCCCCGGCCGGGAGCCCTTGGCTCAAAACCTGTCCGACTGTCGGACAGGTTTGCTCCACCTGCCCCCGGGGTGGTGCCCTCCAGCCATGCGGTAGGACCGGCGGGCACGACCCGCCGGGCGACGTGGGTCCGTATGAGGTGGCATGCGAGCCTTGAACCTCCGTCGGACGCGGTACCTGCTGGGCGCCCTGTTGTCGTGGGGCGCCTCCGCCTGCCACGGGACGGATGGGCCCACGTCGCCTTGCGAGGGCACGGACTGCGCGGTCCCCGGGCTCGTCCGGGCGTTCGAGAGTGGCACGCCGTCCTCGGCGGTGCAGCCGCGCACGGGCTTCGGTGGACTCAAGGTGCGGCGGGCTTCCGGGCGCACCTTCGTGCTGGAGACGACG
Source organism: Corallococcus macrosporus (assembly GCF_017302985.1). Taxonomy (NCBI): domain Bacteria; kingdom Pseudomonadati; phylum Myxococcota; class Myxococcia; order Myxococcales; family Myxococcaceae; genus Corallococcus; species Corallococcus macrosporus. Next base: position 540,555 of record NZ_JAFIMU010000017.1, on the reverse strand, counting down.
CGCGACGCGGCAGGCCGGGACACCCGCCGGCTCACCGCGTCCGCCCAGGACGGCACCCTGCTGTGGCGGTTCGACGCCGCGGCCGGAGAGCACCTCAGCGACTTCACCGTGCACCCGTCCGGAGAGCTCACCCTGGGCGTCGAGCGCACCGGCGCGACGGCGGAGGCCTACGACCTGGTGCGCCTGTCCGCGGAAGGACAGGTGCTGTCGAGGCAGCCGCTCCCCGCGCCCGCGACGATGCCCGACTCCGACCTGGGCGGCACCCTGCCCTCCCCTGCGTTCCGCATGAAGTCCCCCTGGGTCCATGCCCTCACCGACGGCTGGCTGCGCACGCAGGCGCGAGGCGAGGACCTGGCGGTGGCCTTCCTGTCGCTCGCGGCCCCCTCGGAGGAGGCGCCCAACACGCAGGACCTGGCGTCAGGGCTGATGACGCTCCAGTGGAAGGACGGGCGCTACGCCGAGCAGTGGACCCGCGTCGTCGACGGGCGTCACTCCACGCAGCCGGCCGCCTGGGCCTACGACGAGTTCCGCTGGCGCGAGGCCCCGCTCCGGCCCCTGCTCGCCGTGGACGCCGAGGGCCAGCTGGTGGTGGGCCGCACCTGGAACAGCTCCCGCTGCATGGCCTCCAGCCGCACGTTCAACGACTTCACCGCCGTGCACTGCCGCTCCGGCGAAGACGTCACCAGCACGGTGGACACCGAACGCCAGCCCTTCGCCCTGACGGCCTTCACGCCCGTGGGGACGCGCATCGGGACGCACGTCTTCGTGCCTGCCCGGGCAGCGGAGTTCGTCGTCTTCGACATGGCGGTGCGCGGCGGCGAAGTGGCGCTCGCGGGCACGGTGGTGACGGAGGGCGTGGATGGCACCGTTTCCTACTACCCGTCCGCGCCGGGCATGCAGGACCGGATGACGCCCTACGACGGCTACCTGGGCGTGCTGTCGCTCGACTCGGGCGCCCTGCGCTTCGAGCACCGCGTGGACACGGGCCGCGCGGACCACTTCTCCGCGCTGCGCTGGACGGACGCGGGGCTGGTCGCCGTGGGCGCCTCCGGGTGGGACCGGTGGGACGGCGGCATGAGCATCTCGCGCGGCGCCGGGGCGCTGCTCGCGCTCGCGTCCACCGATGGCCAGACGGTGCGCACGCAGCAGCCCGGCCCCAGGGGACAGGACCGCCACTTCCACCTGCTGGGCGTGGACGCGGACGGGGACTCGCTGGTGGCGGTGGGGCTCGCGGAGGCGCCAATGACGCACTCCGGAGACGGCGGCCACGTGGAGGCCATGACCTTCGGTGGGCTCGGCGTGGAGCTGCGCTGAACCCAGCCAGGCGCCCGGAAGGGGCCTTCCGTTGACGGGCGAGGGGCGGTCCTTGAAGACAGGGGCCCGTCCCCCCTTCCGGGAACAGGCCCCTGAACGGTTCGCCAGTGCTTGCGGTCACGGAAGCGCGCCGCGCGCCGTCACGCCAGCTCAGAACTCCGGCGTGACGTAGCAGAAGTCCGAAGTGAAGGGGCAGTCCTGCGGGCAGCTGTCCGCCGTCTCACCGTCGCAGCAGCGGTGATCACCACACGTGAAGCCGCCACAGTCCTGCGGGCAGTTGAAGCGGTTCTCCGTGTTCGGGTCGCAGACACTGTCGCCGCAGTAGCTGGGGGCGCCGCAGTCCTGCGGGCAGTTGGTGCTGTTCTCGGAGCTGGCATCACAGATGCTGTCGCCACAGACGGCACACAGCCGGGCGGACACAGGAGCCGAGAACCAGTCCGGCGTGACGTAGCAGAAGTCCGACGCGAAGGGGCAGTCCTGGGCGCAGCTGTCCGGCGTCTCGCCGTCACAGCACCGGCGGTCTCCGCAGGTGAAGCCCGCGCAGTCCTGCGGACAGTTGAAGCGGTTCTCCGTGCTGGGGTCACAGACGCTGTCACCGCAACTGCCACACAGCGCCGCCGCCTGCTGTGAAGGCTCCGGCGACTCCGCCTCCACCGTCCCTCCGCACGCCAGCAGCAGGCCCGACACCAGGGCCAGGAGCCCCATCTTCATACCACTCATGTGCATGTCCTTGCCTTCCGGTCTTCCACCCTAAGCGGGCCTACGCTTGTTAATACGGAAGGCGGTCGGCGCTCAAAGACAGAGGGCCCGTCCCTCCCGGAACGGGCCCTCCTGGACACATGGGCTCGCGGTGCCGCGGCTACGGGAAGCTGGCCGGTGCACCGGGCCAGGTGCCGTCCCGGTCCCAGCAGCTCACCGCGCCCGAGGGGCGCAGCACGCATGCCTCATCCATGCCGGTGACGATCTGGCTGAAGGGGCCATCCGTGCGCACCAGCGGGCTGAGGGAGTAGCCCGCCCAGCACTGCGAGGTGCCGTCCGCCTTCAGCGCGCAGCTCAGGTTGCAGCCCAGGTCCACCTGGGTGAAGACACCCGCGGGCGCGTTGTTCTGGCCCATGCCGTTGAAGCCCCAGCACACCACGCTGCCATCCGGACGGATGCCGCAACTGCTGTTGCAGCTCGCGGCCACGGAGGTGAAGGCCCCCGCCGGCGTGGCGCTGCTCTGCCCGCCGAAGTCATCCCCCCAGCACACCGCGGTGCCATCCGCCTTCACGCCGCAGGTGTGGCTGCCGCCCGCGTCAATCTGCGTGAAGGTGGCGAGCGGCACGGCGAGCTGGCCGTAGTAGCCATTGCCCCAGCACTTCACGGTACCGTCGGTCCGGCGGCCGCAGACGTGGTACTGGCCCGTGGCCAGTTGCACGAAGCGGTCGGTGTTGGTGTTGGGCACGTAGAGGGAGAGCCCCCAGCACACCGGCGAGCCGTCCGTGCGCAGCGCGCACACGCCGCCGTCGGACACGCTCACCTGCGCGAACGTGCCCACCGGGGCGTACTCCGGCACGTAGTGCTTCGACCAGCACGACAGGCTGCCCGCCGAGGTCACCCCGCAGAACATGCCCCGGTAGCCCGCGCTGATGTGGCGCGTGGGCGTCAGGTTCAGCCCCGGGTTGTTGCCGAACACGGGCGTCGTCGGCAGGTTGGTGCCCTGGCCGTACTCCGTGCTGCCCCAGCACACCACGCTGCCGTCGGACTTCAGCGCGCAGGTGTTGTCATAGCCCGCCGCCACCTGGACGAAGGTCCCCGTGGGAGGCGTGGCCTCGCCCTTCGCGTTGGAGCCCCAGCACGACAAGGTCCCCGTCGTGTTCACGCCGCAGGTGTGGTGGTCGCCCGCGTTGATCTGCACGAACGTGCCCGCCGGCACCGAGGCCCGCCCCTGACTGGTGTCTCCCCAGCAGACCCCCGTGCCGTCGCTCTTGAGGCCGCAGCTGTGCAGCTCGCCCGAGGTCACCTGCGTGAAGGCGCCGGTGGGCGCCAGCGCCTGGCCCGCCCAGTTCCCGCCCCAGCACGCCGCAGTGCCGTCCGTCTTCACACCGCACGCGTGCCACACGCCCGCGCTCAGCTGGCGGAACGTGCCGGAGGGCGCCGTGGCCTGGCCGTTGTCGTTGGCGCCCCAGCACGCCACCGTGTCGTCCGTGCGCAGCCCGCAGGAGAAGTGCCCACCGCTGGTGACCTGCTTGAACGTCCCCGAGGGCGCGGCCGTCTGCCCGCCGTCGTTGGCGCCCCAGCACGCCACCGAGCCGTCCGACTTCACACCGCAGGTGTGGAAGTAGCCGCCGCTCACCTGCGTGAAGGTGCCGGACGGGGCCACGTTCTGGCCATGCCAGCCATTGCCCCAACAACCCAGCGTGCCGTCCAGCTTCAGGCCACAGCCGTGGTACGCGCCCGCGCTGATGACGGGGTCGTCCCCGCGGACGTTGGCGACCTGGGCCGCGGCGGTGGAGGCGAGCGTCGCGGTCGCCCCCAGGGCAATGACGCGGAGCCAGCGCCCCAGGCGCTGGATGGAATCATGGGTCATGAGAAGGTCCCCCTGTGGTGGGACGAAGGGCGTCCCGCGTGGAGTCACTTCCCGATACGCACCGACGCATGAAGATGGGTCGTCGCGGATGTTTCAGCGAGACATCCACAGGCTGACGGCGTCACGCGCTGACACGCTGCGTGGCCCTTGAGGCGAAGGACCCGCGGCATAGGATGCCGCGCATGACGACCTCCGCCTCCGACGCCTCGCGGCTGCTGGACCTGCTGTGGGAGCGCTACGCCTCCGAAGTCCCCTTCGCGCGCACCTTCGTGGCGCTGTCCGGAGGACGCTTCCGCAACGACCACGTCGCGTTCCGCACGCTCGCGCGGCCGGAGGGAGGCATCGCCCTCTTCTCCCGCGTGTTCGAGCGGTTCGGCTGGAAGCCCGCCGGCGCGTACACGTTCCCGGACGCGCACCTGTCCGCCATCTACCTGTCGCACCCGGAGGGGCTGCCGCGCGTCTTCCTGTCCGAGCTGAAGTCGGAGGAACTGTCGCCGCGAGCCCGTGAGCTGCTCGCCGCGCTGCCGGTGGATCCGCCGCCGCCGGAGGACGTGGAGTCGCTCGCGGCGTGGTTCACGGCACCGGCGCCGCCGGAGGAAGCCGCGCTGCTGGAGCTGGAGAAGGAGACCCAGTACGGCGCGTGGCTGCTGGCCTTCGGCCGCAAGGTGAATCACTTCACCGGCGCGGTGGACGACGTGGAGGCGTGGCAGCGGCGCATGCGCGAGGCGGGCGTGCCCATGAAGGCGGACATCGAGGGCGCGCCCGGCACGGCACTGAGACAGACAGCCACGCACGCGGCCCCGCTGCCCCTGACGCTCCGGGGCGGAGGCACGCGCGCGTGGCCGTATGCGTACTTCGAGATCGCCCAGCGCTCGGGAGGGTTCGACGGGTTCCTGGGGCCGCAGGCCCGCGCGCTGTTCGACATGACGAAGCGGGGCTGAGGCTCGCGGCCCGGGGACGTTCGGGGGAGGGGTCTGGGGATGCCCCCGGACCGCGACGCCTCGTGAAGCTAGTGGCGGCCGCCGCCGCGCTCGCAGCGGTCGGGCAGGCTCAGCACCGCGCCGTCGAGCGTGCCGTCGCCGCACTCCGGACCGAAGGTGAGCACGTGGCTCTCCCCATCCGCGGTGGTGCGCGTGAGCGTGCCGCCCGTGGGCCAGGGGCACACGTCGCGCGACGGCCGGACGATGCCCGCCAGCGTGATGGTGCCCTGCGTGCCGTCGAGCGCCGTCTCCGTGTACGCGCCGTCGATGGTTCGCACCGGAGGCGTGTCGGTGGAGAACGCGACGGACAGCGCACCCTCCAGCCGCACGGACTTCACCACCGTGCCGTCCGCATCCGTGCGCGTGCGAGTCACGTCCGCCTGCGTGCTCTTCTGAAGGGGCGGAGCGCCGTCCACCAGCTCCGACGTGGAGGCGGTGGTGCCCTTCACGGTGGAGACCTCACCGTCGGCGTTGGTGCTGGAGACCTCGAAGGTGACGGTCTGGCTCTGGGTCACCGCGCCCGTGCAGTCCGCGGAGGCTTCGTACGCGTTCACGATGTCCACCGTGCCGCTGGAGGGACCACGCGGCCCCGGTCCGCCCGGCCGGCCGCCGCCGCCACCGCCCCCATCGAAGGACTGACCACCCACCTGCGAATCCGTGCCCTCCTGAGGAGGAGGAGGCGCGCCGCCGCCACCGGGACGCTGGCCGCCGCCACCGCGGCCTTCGGGGCGCTCGGGGGCCGCGCAGTCGGTCCACTCCAGGTGCACGGTGGCGGGCAGCGTCTTGCCGCACACGTCCACGGTGGTGACGTCGGGGCTCGCGTCACAGTGGAAGCCTTCGATGGCCTGGGGGCGCAGCTTGTCCAGGCCGCGCAGGAGGCTGGACACCTCCACCGCGTCGCTCGAGTCCGACGTGGCCTCCACCGCCTGGGACACATCCGATGTGGCGTCCGTGGTCGACGTCTGCGAAGCGCTGCCACAGCCGACCGTCATGGTGCCCACCACCAGCGCGACTGCTCCCAGCCACTGACTGCCCCTGCTCGAGTGCCTCATGAGTGCGTGCTCCCTTGTCATCCGGTGCCCGGCCGCTGTCCGTCTGCCCCCGTGAGACGAAACGGATTTCCGCCGTGTTCCCGGCGGGAATTTCCCGTGGCTTTTTGAGCGAGCACCGGGGCCGGATAGAGTGCCGGCCGACCGTGAACGACGAGCTGCGCGCACTCATCCTCGAAGCCCAGGACGGCAGCGTGCGTGCCTTTGAACTGCTCGTGTCCTCGCACCTGCCGCGCGTGCGCCGCTTCGCGCGAGCCTTCGCCGCGTCGGACTCGGACGTGGACGACCTGGCGCAGGAAGCGCTGGTGAAGGTCTACAAGAATCTGCGCTCGTTCCGCTTCCAGTCCGAGTTCCAGACGTGGCTCTATTCGGTGGTGCGCAACGCGTTCTACGACGCCACCCGCAGCCGCGCCGGCCGCGAGCGCTCGCGCGAGGAGCCGCTGGAGCAGGAGCACGCGAAGGCGGCGTCGGACGCCGAGTCCGCGGACGAAGGGCTCATGCGGGCCCAGGAGCGGGACCGGCTGTGGCGGGCGCTCCGGCGGCTGCCGCCGGAGTTCCGTACGGCGGTGGTGCTCTTCGACGTGGAAGGGCACAGCTATGAAGAGGTGGCGGCCATTGAAGGGGTGCCGGTGGGCACCGTGAAGTCGCGCCTGTCGCGGGGCCGGGCGCACCTGAAGGCCCTGCTGGCGGGGGGCCAGGGCCCTGACGGCCCGCAGGAAGCGGGCCTGGATGGAACATCCGGGCCGGACATTACGTCGCATGCGGCAAGGAGCAGGAAATGAGTGAGCCCGAGGACAGGGAGGACCGCGCGCTGCGCGAGCGTCTGGCGGCGCTGCGGGACGACGCGCCCGGGCCCGACTTCCAGGCCCTGCTCCACCGTCGGCTGGTGGAGGCCGGTCCTCCCACACCGGCGTCGGGGTGGGATGCGGTGCGGGACTTCTGGAGGCGGCGCGCGCCGGTGCTCTGGCCGGCGGTGGGCGTCGCCATGGGCGTGGCCACCTTCCTGGTGCTGGGCGCGGTGCGCGGGACGCCTGGAGCCACCGGGACGGAAGCGCCGGGAATGGCGGAGCTCGAGCGGCCCGGTACGCAGGTGCCGGTGAGCAAGGTGGCGGTCATCAAGCTGGACTTCACGGCGGACGTGGCCGTGGAGCAGGCGGACTTCCAGGTGAGTCTGCCGGAGGGGCTGTCCTTCTGGGCGGACGGAGAGGAGCTGCCGCTGCGTTCCTATCAATGGACGCAGCCGTTGAGCGCGGGCAGCAACGTGATCCCCATCGCGGTGCGTGGGCAGCGGCCGGGGCGCTATCTGGTCACGGCGCTGGCGCGCGCGGGCGACCAGCGCATCGAGCACGACGTGGTGCTGGAGGTCACGGGCGGATGAAGACCTGGCTCTCGACACCGGCCGTCGCCGTGCTCCTGTGGTGGGGAGGCGGACCCGCGCAAGCGCAGCAGGCCCCGGCACCTCCGCCAACGGAGGCCGCGAGGCCACCTGAAGCGCCCGTGCCTCCGCCCTCCGGCGCGCAGCAGACGCCGCACGTGCGCAGCTCGCACACGGTGGACGTCATCGCGCCAGGGGAGCAGGTGGACACCATCCTGGGGCGCAGGAACGCGGAGCGCCCTGCCCCGCCGCCCCGAGGTGACACGGTCCGCCCGCCCCCGGGACCTGACGCCAGGGGACCGTCCGGGGGGCCTGGACACGAGGGCCGCCCCAACGGGTCGCGTCCGCCAGGGGATGAAGGCCGCATGCGCTCGCCGTCCCCCAGGACCGACGGCGCGCCACCGCCGCCCAACCAGCAACCGCCCCCGCAGCAGCCCCGGCGCTGAAGCCCGCCATGAAAGGCACGGAGCGGCACACCACCGAAGCCGCATCCGGTGCCCCTTGCCAGACACCGGGTCAGGTCTCCGCGAACTGCTCCTGCGCATCCACGTTCAGCCTCTCGGATGAAGAACCTGTCCGACTGTCGGGCAGGTTCAAGCTGCATGGTTGAAACGGAAACCTCCCAGCCACCAAGCGTGACGGGGCTGGCCCGGTGGAGAACCTCGGCGGAGTTCGTCAGCACAGGGTCGGCCCGCGCCGGGTCCAAACCTGTCCGACTGTCGGACCAGTTCCCGCTGCTGGGATGAACCGGAAGCCTCCCGGCAGCAGTGGATGACGAAGCAGATCCACGGGGACCGCCAGCGGAAGCGCGTCGGCGCAAGGGACCTACCGCAGTGGTCCAAACCGGTCCGACTGTCGGACCGGCTTCCGAGGCCTGGAGGGAACGGAAGCGGTCCGGCCATCGAGCGTGACGAGGCGGGCTCGATTGAGGAGGCCAGCGGAAGTTCGCCAACTCAGGGCCTGGCGAGCGGTGGCCCCAACCTGTCCGACTGTCGGACCAGTTCCCGCTGCCTGGACGAAACCGGAGCCTCCCGGCCACGGTGGGTGACGAGGCAGGCCCGGGAACGCCAGCGGGGATACGTCAGCACCGGCCTTGGCGAGCGGTGGCCCCAAACCTGTCCGACTGTCGGACAGGTTTCCGCTGCCTGGCTGGAGAAGCCTCCGGCCACGGTGGGCGACGAGGCATGCGCGGGAAAAGCCAGCGCGGGTACGTCAGCACAGGGGGCTCGGTGCGGTGGTCCCAAACCTGTCCGACTGTCGGACAGGTTCATCCTCCCTGGCTGGAGAAGCCCGGCCACGGTGGGTGACGAGGCAGGCCCGGGGAACGCCAGCCGGAGCGTGTCAGCGCAGGGGCGCCCGGTGCGGTAGCCCAAAACCTGTCCGACTGTCGGACAGGTTCGCGCGGTGCGCCGCGGACCGGGGCCACTCACGGACAGGCTCTGTGGAGGCGGGCCGGGTCGGTGCGCACCGGGGGGCTCCCTCGTTCAACCCGTGGCCGTTGGCGCGGTGCGCGGTCCTCGCTCACTTGAGGGGAATGGGGTACGTCAGGGTGCGTGTGGACGGGCCTGCTGCTCCTGGTGGCACTCGCGGCCGGGGAGCCGTTGACGGACGCGCGCGAGTCCTTCGCGGCGGGCCGGTACTCGGAGGCCGAACAACTGGCGCTCCAGGCCCCGCCGTCCGGCGCCTCGCTGTACCTCGTGGGTCTGGCGCGATTCCGCACCGGCCGCCCCGCTGAGGCGCTCGAGGCCCTGGATGCGGCGGGACTCGCGCCGGATGCTCCGGAGCCCGATGCCTGGAACTTCAACCGGGGCGCTTGTCTCTATGCACTGGGGCGCTTCGTGGAAGCGGAGGAGGCCTTCGCTCGCGTCCGTGAAGGGGCCCCGCTTGCCCGTGCGGCGTGGATCAACGCGGGCTTCGCCGCGTTCGATGCGGGTGCCCTGGACCGCGCGTCGCAATGGGCGGATCGCGCTGCTCCGGGCGCATCCAAGGAAGAAGCCCTCCAGGTGGAGGAACTGCGTGCGCTGATCAGGCCCGCCACGAACGACGGGGATGAGGCCTACCGCCAGGGACTCGCTTCCTTCGACGCCGGCCGCTTCGACGAGGCCCGTGCGCACTTCCTACGCGCGGCGACGCAGCAGCCCGACTCCGGCAGGGCCCGGCTCATGGCGGGCGCGTCCGCCTGGCGCCTGGGCTCGCGCACGGCGGCCCGTGAAGACCTCACGGCGGCGCTCGCGCTGACGCTGAGCCCGCTCGACCGCAAGACGGCGCACCAGTACCTGGACCTGCTCTCCTACGGCCTGCGCTCCAGCGGCCCGGGCGTCTGGGCTTCCGCCAGCGTGGGGCCGGGCTTCGACAGCAACGTGCTCCAGGTGGGCGTCGCGGCCCGCGACGTGTCCGGCGCGAACGCGGACGTGGTGACCTCGAGCGCCTTCGCCGAGGCCAGCGTGGGCGTCATCGCGCGCCTCCGCCTGTCCGACAGGCTCTTCGCGGCCCTGTCCTACGGCGGCAGCCAGCGCGCCTACTCCGAGTCCTCCGTGCGGGACTACTCGCTCCAGTTGCACCGCGCGACGGCGGCCGTGGAGTGGGAGGCCGCGCGACGGGTGCGCGTGGGACTGCTCGCGGGGGGAGACATCTTCTTCACCGGCCTGGCGGACTTCCGGGGGCTCCAGGCCTCCGTGAACGCCAACGCCTGGCTCGCCTGGGATGAAACCGAACACACCACCACGCGGCTGGACCTGGGCGCCGCCGGCAAGGACGGGCTCGGCGAGGAGTTCGCCTACCTCACCGGCCCGCGCCTGGACGCGACGCTGTCGCAGGAATGGCGCCTGGGCATCGCGAACGTCACGGCGTGGTACCGCTACCGGCAGGACCGCATCGGCACGCTGGAGCAGTCCTTCACCAGCGAGGACCCCACCCTCGCATCACAGACGTATGTCATTCCATTCGGCTTCGCGAGCCACGCCGTGGGCGCCTCCGGCCGGTGGCGACCCCTGCCCTGGCTCACCGCCACCCTGGACGCGGACGTGGAGTGGCGCCGCTACCTGGAGGAGCACTCGCTGCGCGTCGTGACGGCCGGTGGCGACACCGAGACGTGGAACGCCCGCCGCCGCCACGACACACGCTTCGTGCTGAGCCCTACCGTGAGCACCCGGCTGTCGACCCGCCTGCGGCTCACCGCGCGCTACGAATTGCTGGTGAACCGCTCCAACATCGACACGCGCCTGGCGGACGACGACGCCGCGGCCTGCGAGGGCTCGGCGCACCTCTGCCACGCGTACGACGCCACGAACGGCAACTACGAGAAGCACGGCGTGATGCTCCAGCTCGAAGCCGTGTGGTGAGCCGCGCACCGGCGTGTCGGCTCCACGATGAAGGCCTCCATCCAGGGGGTGGGGCCTTCAGGCATCGCGGCGGAGAGGGCGCGTTGCGAAGCGGGAATCACCTCCGCACCTTGCCGCACGAGGAGGCACACCATGCCCATGTTTCGACTGCCATTGACGCTCGCCGCGGCCGCGGCGCTTTGTTTCTCCGCCGGTTGCTCCAAGAAGGGAATGCACAAGGAGGAGTCGAAGCACCCACTGCCCGGCTCCGCCCAGTCCGCCGCGATGCCGGCCTCGACGGATCAACGCTGCCCCATGTCGGTGCCGGGCACGCAGGTCCAGACGCAGGACACGTCGGACGGCGTGGCGCTCATGTTCACCACGTCCGACCCCGCCCAGGTGGCCGACCTCCAGACGCGCGCGCGGCGGATGCTGGACGAGCAGGGCCGGCGCACCAGCTCCGAGACCGCCATGGACCTGGCACAGGAGGAGGACCTGGGCGACACCTCCATGGAGGTCCAGGACGGCAGTGACGAGAGCGGCACCGGTGGCGGCGGCGGCCAGGGCTCGGCCGGAGCGCCCACCGTCCCCTCCAAGGCCATCGCGACCGACACGCCGCAGGGCATCACCATCACCTACTCCGCCCAGGACCAGATGCAGAAGCGCCAGCTCATCGACGAGGTCCATGAGACGGCCCGTCAGATGAAGGGCGGCCACTGCCCCGGCATGTAGCCACGTGCCAGACGCCGGGACGGCGGCGGGCACCGTCCCGGCGGAAGCCCTAGCGGCTGAACACCACCGTGAGGTTGTTGCTGGGCATCTCCACCACGCGCTCGCGCTGGAGCCCGTGGCGCGCGGCCTCGGCGGTCACCGCGCCCAGCTCGCGCACGCCCCACGCCGGGTCGCGCGCCCGGAGCGATTCGTCGAACGCGAGGTTGCCTGGCGCGGTCTCCTTCCCCTCCACGAAGTAGGGCCCGTACAGCACCAGCCGTCCGCCCGGCCGCAGCACCCGCGCCGCGCCCCGCATCAAGCCCTGGCAGGCCGACCACGGCGCGATGTGGATCATGTTCACGCAGAGCATGGCGTCCGCGTGCGCCACCGGCCACGTGTCCGAGCTCGCATCCAGCAGGCGGGCAGGCAGCACGTTGGGCAGCCCCTCCTCCGCACGCCACGCGTCGATGCTCTCCAGCGCCGCCGCGTCCCCGTCCGTCGGCTGCCAGGTCAGCCCCGGGAAGGCCCGCGCGAAGAAGGCCGCGTGCTGGCCCGTACCGCTCGCCACCTCCAGCAGCGTGCCCGACGGGGGCAGCACCTCCCGGAGGACGGCGAGCAATGGTTCACGATTGCGTTCGGTGGCGGGCGCGTGGCGCTTCATGCCCACCCTCTTCCACACCCGCGCACGCAAGGAAAGGCCGCTCGCGGAAGTTTGCAATCACAACCAACGCATGGACCGTCCGCGCGCGGGGTCCGCAACACTTTCCGCGTCCCGCCGACAACCTCCTGCCGTACTCGCTTCATCCCCCTCGCAGGAGCAACCTTGACGTTCTTCAACCGGAATGTTTCACGCATGCTGTGCTCGGTGTCGCTGTTCGCGCTCGCGGGATGCGGGCCGCTGGACGCGGACGCCCCGTCCCTCCCCGAGCAGGAGGTCGCTTCCGCCCGGCAGGCGGTGTCCACCATCGCGTACCGGAGCAGCGCCACGGCGGGCGGCAGCACGCGCACGTCGCTGAGCATCGCGAAGCCCACGGGCACGGCGGCGGGTGACGTGCTGCTCGCGCGCATCATCAACCGCAACAACGTGGCCGCGGTGGCGACGCCGCCCGCGGGCTGGACGCTGCTGCGCTCGGACCAGAGCGCGTCGCAGATCAAGGCGTGGGTCTTCTACAAGGTGGCCACCGCCTCCGAGCCGGCCTCGTACGCGTTCAACATCGACATCGCCAGCTACATGGCCGGCAGCATCTCCGCGTTCTCCGGCGTGGACACGGCCAACCCCATCGATGCGCAGACGGGTCAGAAGAACGGCCTCACCGCCAGCTTCAACACGCCCGCGCTCACCACCAACACCGCCAACGGCGTCGCGGTGTGGTTCGGCTCGCAGCTGTGGACCGGCGCCGCGTGCCCGGCGAGCCCCATCGTCCCGCCCACCGGCTTCACCGAGCCCGTGGACACCTGTCTCGTGTCCTCGTCCACCGGCGTCATCTACGACGTGGCCCACAAGGATCTGGGCGCCGCGGGCGCGCAGGGCTCGTTCAACGGCTCGTCCCCCTACGCGGAGACGAACATCGCGCAGGTCGTCGCGCTGCGCGCGGCCAACGCCCCCGTGTCCTGCACCGTGGGGGACACGTTCTCCACCGCGTACACCACGCAGGGCACCGTGACGGCCACCGCGCTGGTGGAGCCGTCCGGCCTGGCCGCCAGCCGCCTCACCCCGGGCGTCATCTACGCGCACAACGAGGACACCACCGCCATCGTCGCCATCAGCACCGCGGACGCGAGCACGAAGGGCACCTTCAACGTGTCCAACGTGACGCCCGCGGACTGGGAGGACGTCGCCAGCGGCCCGTGCCCCGCCGGCCAGTGCATCTACATGGGCGACATCGGCCGCGCGAGCGCCAACTTCCCCACGCCGCCGTCCACCTTCGCCGTCTACCGCATCCCGGAGCCCAACATCGGCGCGGGCCAGACGAGCGGCAACCTCACCGCCGAGGCCTTCCCGTTCCAGTACCCGGACACGCCCAAGGACGCGGAGACCCTCATGGTCCACCCCACCACGGGCGACATCTACATCGTCACCAAGTCCTACGCGGGCGCGAGCAAGGTCTACAAGTTCCCCCAGCCGCTGCCCGCGCCGGGCACCATGAGCACGCTCGTGTTCGTGGCCAACCTGCAGCTGCCCACCACCACGGACACCAACTACGGCGCGGCCACGTCCGGCGCCATCCACCCGTGCGCCAACCGCTTCATCCTGCGCACCTACCGCAAGGTGTATGAGTTCCGCGCCGCCACCGGCGCTGGCTTCGAGACCGCCTTCGCCGCCACGCCCGTCTCCCTGACGGACACCGTGGAGGGCCAGGGCGAGGCCATCGAGTACGACCCGACCGGCACGGCCTATTACACGATGAGCGAGTCTCCCTCGCCCTTCAAGCTCAAGCGCGTCGTGCGCCAGTAGCACGCAATCGCAGTCAGTCCCCAGGCCGCGTCCGGCATCCACGCCGGGCGCGGTCCTGCGTCCGCCGTGAGACATTCCGGCGAACTCTCACACGGATAAGGATTTGATGTTATTTCTCGTTTTACGTGTATAATCGCAATCATGCGAAGCTTTCGTCTGCGTCTCGCGCTGTCCTCGGTGTCCACCGCGCTGCTGCTGGCCTGCGGGCCGGAGGGAGGGGAGCCGCCCTCCAGTGAGGTGTTGCTCGGACAGTCGCGGGCGCTGGCGGCGACGGGCCACAAGGCGTTCCGGGTGATGACGTACAACGTGCGGGGTCCGCTGGACACGGGCGTGCGCGCGTGGCCCAACCGCAAGGCGGCGGTCCTCCAGCGCATCCTCGCGAACAACGCGGACATCGTCGGCGTGCAGGAGGCCCAGGCGCCCTCGGGTGGGCCCAGCATCCCCGCGGACCTCATCGCGGGGCTGACGGGCACGGACAAGCCCTACGGCGTCCACAACCCGGGCGGTGGCAGCCCGAAGCTCATCTTCTTCAAGAAGAGCCGCTTCGAGATCGCCTCCGAGGTGGGCCAGGGCAACGAGGCGCTCGTGAATCCCTACGCCTCCACCGCCACGTGCTTCAGCCACGCGGAAGGAAAGAAGATCTCCTGGGTGGGCCTGCGCGACCTGACGTCGGGCCAGGTGTACTTCGTGGCCAACACGCACTTCGCCTACGCGGCCGAGTGCTCGCTGGGGCGGCTCAAGGAAGCGGAGCAGATGGCGTCGTTCCTCGCCTCGAAGCCCGGCGGGCTGCCGGTCATCGCCATGGGGGACTTCAACGCCGACGCGCAGGGCCAGTCCACGCCGGGAGAGGCCACCATCGCGAACCTGGAGGCCGGGGCCCGGCTGTTCCGCACCGCGCGCTTCGACGGCGTGACGGGGCTGGACGACGCCACGTTCAACAACGCGTGGAATGGCTCCACGTCCACGAAGTACAACCGGCTGGACTACATCTTCCACAACGGCGGCGCGCTCACTTCGTCCGCGCCCGCCATCGACCGGACGGAAGTCGACGGCCTCTCCCCGTCGGACCACTACCCGGTGCTCGCCACCATCCGCCCCACCCTCTTCTCCGCGGGCTCCACCCTCTCCCCCACGCCCAGCGGCACGTCCACGGGCACGCAGCTGTTCTTCGCGGACGTCACGGGGGATGGCTGCGCGGACCGCATCAGTTGGAACTCCGCGGTGGGCGAGGGCGAGACGTGGGTGGCGAAGTCGAAGTGCGACGGCGGCTTCGAGGCGGCGGTGAAGAACACGGGCGCGACGAGCGGTGTCGCCACCACGCGCTTCTTCTTCTCCGACGTCACCGGCGACGGCTGCGCGGACAAGGTCCTCTGGCGGCCCACCCTGGGTGACGGCGAGGTGCGCATCTACCCCGCGAAGTGCGACGGCACCTTCAACAGCCGCGTGGACGTCACGCAGGCGGCCAGCACGAGCGACGCCACGCGCTTCTTCTTCGCGGACGTCACCGGGGATGGTTGCGCGGACATGGTGCGCTGGAACCCGACGCAGAAGTCCGGCGCCTTCGACACCTTCGTATCGAAGTGCAACGGCACGGTGTCCTTCGGCGCCGCGGTGACGAGCACCACGGGAGCGAACACCAGCGGCAATACGCGCGTGTACTTCGCGGACGTGGACGGCGACGGCAAGGCGGACCGCGTGCTGTGGAACCCCGACCAGGAAGGGGGCCGCACGCGCGTGTACCGCTCCACCGGCGCGGGGGCCTTCGCGCTGTTCTTCCTGCACGAGGCGGGCACCAGCGGCGTGGACACGTCCCGCTTCTACTTCGCGGACGTGGACGGCGACGGCAAGGCGGACAAGGTCTTCTGGCGGCCGGGCTTCCGCGAGGGCCGCATGCAGGTGTACCCCAGCACCGGCACAAACTTCGCGGGCAGCCCGGTGATGGACAACACCGGCTTCAGCAACTCGGAGAACACCGGCTTCTTCTTCGCGGACATCGACGGCCGGGACGGCGCGGACAAGGTGTACTGGAACCCGGGCAACTACGACGGCGACACCAAGGTGTTCCGCGCGCTGGCGCCGTAGCGCGAAGCGGCACCAGCACGCGGAAGGCGAAGGGTGCCTCAGTCCTGGAGGATGACGCTGCCGTAGGTGCTCGTGAACCAGGCGTCCGGGCCTGTCGGCGGAGGCGCCGGGGCGAGGAACTCCGGGTAGCCGTGCCCCGTTCCCAGGAAGTGCGAGCTCCACTCAAGGCGGTAGTGGCCCGCGCTCAGCTCCCGCAGCTCGGAAACCTCCGCTGGCAGGGTGAAGGGGGCGAAGCCGCTGACCGTCGCGGGCGCGGTGAGGTACCAGTGCAGCCTCGGCTCGCCCTCCAGCGGCAGGGGCGTCAGACGCACCGTCACGACATGGGCGGCGGGGTCCGTGCTCCAGCCCAGGGTCAGCCCGGAGCGAGGCGCCGAGCCGGGCGCGGCAAATGTGCCCGGCGTGGGCGAGGTGAGCGACATGGGCGCCGGCAGGGCCAGGGTGGTGAGGCCTCCGTCCACCATCGGCGTGGTCGCGGCCACAAAGCCGGAAGAGACCCGCTCGTAGGCGCCCGCCGACACGGACAGCACGAGCTCCACGGTGTCGAATGGCGGCGTCCGGGCCAGGGTCGGGACCTCGAAGGGCGGGGTCGCGGTGCCGACCGCGCTCCACAAGTGCGTCGAGCCGAGCCTGTGGAAGGCGACGACGCTCTTCACGGCTTCATAGGGCTGCACGTTCGTCACCTCCACGGGCAGCCGCTGGTCCATCACGCGGTCCATGGGGATGACCAGGTCGCTGACGGTCCGCGCCCCTCCCACGGCGATGTCCCGCAGCAGCCCGTAGGTCCGGACCCCGCCGGTGCTGCCAAGGACGAACAGCGCCACCTTGCCGGGGTTGGCGCCCAGGACGTCGAGGCGGAAGGTTCCATCCACCGTCGTGTAGGTCGTCAGGTTGTGGAAGCCCTCGCCCACCACGCGCAGCTCCGCGGGACTCCCGCGAAGGTTCGTCACGCGGCCGGTGAGCGTGGCCTGCAGGCTGGACGGGACGCTCGTCAGGAGGCCAACGCCGGCGCGGATCCACACCTCCTTGCCCTCCATGGCCAGCGTCGTGCTGGCCACCACCTTGTTCTCCCCCGCGATGACGACGGTGATGTCCTGCGGGCCGGTGATGGCCGGGTCCTCGAAGCGCGCGATGCCGTCACGGCCCAGGGGCTGGCGGAAGCGGCTGCCGTCCCCCAGGAGGACGGTGATGCCCTTCACGACGCCGAAGGTGGATTCGAGGTTCCACCAGTCCGAGTGGACGATGAGGGTCGCCTCGCGGACTTCCGTGCCCGCGTCCGGGGTGGGCTCGGGAGGCGGTTCGGTCTTGTCGCCACAGGCGACACACAGCAGCACGGCGAGTGCAATCAGTCGATGCAAGTCAGGTCCCCAGGGAAGCAACGCGGCGTTCAGGACCGGCCCCCGACGCACGGATGCACGCAGGCTGACATCCCGTGCGAAGAAAAGCACTCCATGGGACCTGTCCTACAAACCGATGGTCCCGGGCGGCGGGGCGCGAGCAGACTGTGCGCCCACATGCGCGCCCTGCTCCTTGCCACCGCCCTGTCCATGGTCCTCGGCTCCGCGTCCGCGCGGGCCCAGGCCCCTGCCCGTTCCTACGTGCTGCGCCCGGCACGCGTCTTCGACGGCACCACCGCGAAGCCCCATGCGGGCTGGGTGGTGGTCGTCACCGGTGAGCGCATCGTCTCCGCGGGGCCCGCGCAGGGTGTGAAGGCCCCGGAGGGCGCGGAGGTCATCGACCTGCCCGGCGCGACGCTGCTGCCCGGGCTCATCGAGGGCCACTCGCACCTGTTCCTGCATCCGTACAACGAGGCGAAGTGGGACGACCAGGTGCTCAAGGAGTCCCTGGCGCTGCGCGTGGCGAGGGCCACGAACCACGCGAAGGCGGCGCTGCTGGCGGGCTTCACCACCACGCGCGACCTGGGCACGGAGGGCGCGGGGGACGCGGACGTGGGCCTCAAGCAGGCCATCGACCAGGGCATCATCCCGGGCCCCCGCATGGTCGTCACCACGCGCGCCATCGTCGCCACCGGCAGCTATGGCCCCAAGGGCTTCGCGTCGGAATGGACGGTGCCGCAGGGCGCGGAGGAGGCGGACGGCGTGGACGGACTCACGCGCGTGGTGCGCGGGCAGATGGGGCGCGGCGCGGACTGGATCAAGGTCTACGGCGACTACCGCTGGGGCCCGCGGGGTGAGGCGCTGCCCACGTTCTCCCAGGAGGAGATGCGGCTCATCGTGGAGACGGCTCGCAGCGGCGGGCGTCCGGTGGCCGTGCACGCCAGCACGCCGGAGGGCATGAAGCGCGCGGTGCTGGCCGGTGCGGAGAGCATCGAGCATGGCGACGCGGGCACTCCGGAGGTGTGGAAGCTGATGGCGCAGCGGGGCGTGTTCCTGTGCCCCACGCTGGCGGCGGGCGACGCCATGCTCCAGTACCGGGGCTGGAAGCGCGGCGTGGATCCGGAGCCCGAGTCCGCGAAGAAGAAGCGCGAGGGCCTCAAGGCCGCGCTGGCGGCGGGAGTGCCGCTGTGCGTGGGTGGGGACTCGGGGGTCTTCACGCACGGGGAGAACGCGCGCGAGCTGGAGCTGCTGGTGGCCAGCGGCGTGACGCCCGCGCAGGCGCTCCAGGCGGCCACCTCCGGCAACGCGCGCATGTTGCACTGGGAGGACCGCATCGGGCAGGTGAAGGCCGGGCTCTACGCGGACCTCGTCGCCGTGGAGGGCGACCCCACGCAGGACATCGCCGCCGTGCGGCAGGTGCGGCTGGTGATGAAGGGCGGCACGCTGTACCGGCGCTGAGGCTCAGGTCTTCTCACGGCGGAAGCGGCCGAGCGCGGTGTCCGCGAGCCCTGCCAACAGGAGCACCGGCGCCACCAGCACCGTGCCGAACCAGGCCAGCGCGTAGACGATGCCCAGGCCCATCTGCCAGGGACCGCCCACGACGGTCCCGGACAGCAGGCCCACGGACTCGCGGCCTCCGCCCAGGTGCAGCACGAGGAAGAGCGCGGCGATGCCCAACGCCGCGATGACGAACGGGTGACGCATCATCGGTGTGCCTCCAGCCGCGGCGCCTGCGCGAGGCGCCAGAGGGGTCCTTCGACGAGCGCGTACAGCAGCACCGCGTCCGCGAGCGGGTTGCCCGCCGCGAAGCGCAGGCCTTTGTCGTCATGCACGGGGAAGGCCGCGAAGTGGAGGCTGGTGAGCAGCCCGTCCAGCGCCTCCTCGTCATCGAACGCCGCCGCGCCCACGAGCGCGAGCCCGCTGGAACCCGCGTTCGCGTTCACCCACGGAATCGTGGGCCCGGAGTCGATGTCCTGCACCGCCACTGCCTGCGCCTCGGGCCACTCCCCCGCCCACGTGAAGCCCAGCGCCTGTCCCAGGAGCGCGGCGCGTGCACGCTGGTACTGGTCGCGCGCGAAGTCCGCGTCCACCACCTGGAGCATGTGCGCCGCGAGCCACAGCGTCGAGCCCTCGGGTCCGTCCTTCGTCACGCCGTCGTAGGTGAAGCTCGACACGAGCAAACCTGTCCGACTGTCGGACAGGTTCTCCCGCGCCGAGGCCACCCACCGGCGCAGCAGTGCCCCGTGGTCCCGCCCATCCACCCTGTCCGACAGGCGCAGCGCGGCGAGCGCCACCGTGTTGCAGAAGGTCCAGCCCTCGTCGGGATAGCTCTCCGCCGCGAGCACCGGCGCCCGCTCCAGTTGTCCGGTGATGAGGTCCACGCGCTCGCGCAGGAGCGGCGCGTAGTCCGAGCGCGGCTCCACCAGTTGGCGCGCGGCGAGCATCAACGCCAGCTCACCGTCCACGAAGAGGCTGCGCCCGGCGGGGTCCTTGAAAGCCCCCGCGCTCACGTAGGGCAGGAAGAAGGCATCGTGTGCCCGTCGTTCGTCGCGCCGCGTCCGGGCGATGAGCGCGTCCACCACGGCCAGGTGCTCCGCCCTTCGCGCGGGCTCCGACAGCGCGAGGTTCGCGAACGACAACGCGGAGAAGGTGCGCACCATCAGGTCCCACTCCGGGTTCGTGCGCTGGAGCACGTCTCGGTCCGCGCTCTGCTCCTGAAGCGAGAACGTGCGCTGGCGGAAGGCCAGTGCCGCGGCCAGGGCCTCTGGATTCCGGGGCCGGAACAGGAACTGGAGTGATGGCAGCCACACCGCCACGGCCAGCACCAGCAGCACGAGTTTGCGTCGCATGCCCGGCAGTATCGGCTCGCCGCGAGGCTGCCTCCCGGGTCCATGCGCCGGACGGTCGCTCCCGTGCGCTGAACGGTCGCGCATGCGCCATGTCCCAGCGTCAAGGGCCCGCGTGTCTCAAGGGCCATGAAGACATGCGGATGGACGGCCCTGACAATTGGAGTGTTCCTGGGAGGCTTTGGCCTGGTGAGGCCTCTCTCGGCGGAGGCGTGTGGGCGCCCCCTGTGCAGCGTGGAGGGCAGCCGCGTTCCCCTGCCCCCGAACGCGATCGTCCCGGCCAACGTGCCCGCCCTGGTGGTGGTGCCGCCTGCCTATGAATGGGTGGAGGAGCAGAGCCTGCGCCTGCGCACGGAGGACGGCACCGGCGTGGAGGCCCGCGTCCTCAAGGGTCCAGACAACAGTGGCATCCTCGTCCCGGCCGCGCCGCTCGTTCCCGGAACGCGCTACCGCCTGGAGGGCAGCGTCCCCTGCTCCGAAGGCCGCACGGGACAGCCCTTCGTCGCGATGGCGGACTTCACCGCGGGCCCGGCTGTCGGGCTGCCCACGGCGACCGGCGTGCTGAAAATGGGAGACCGTGAGGCAGGAATCCTCAGGGTCTGGGACGGCGGCGCATCCTGCGCGGCGAACTACACGGGCGGGTGGGCGAAGCTGGAGTTCACTCCCGCCCCCGGGCTGGTGCCTTTCCTTCCGTGGGTGCACTGGACGCTGGAGGTGGATGGACAGACATGGGCCACGGCTCCGCACGGCGCGGTGGACGCCAGCGGCGGTGCCAGGCCCGCGGATGGGTTCAGGACGATGCGGGACCTGCTGACCGTCTATACGCTCTGTGACAACGAGCCCCCCGGCATGCCCGCCTCGGCCAGGGGCGTCTCCGAGGGCCCGCACACGGCCACGCTGCGCCCGGTGCTCGAACAAGCAGGGACCGCGCTGCCCGCGCTGGAGGTCGCCTTCGAAGTGTACTGCCCTCACACCGGCGGCGACGGCGGCTACGGCCCGGGCCCCGGCACAGGCTCCGGTCCGGATGACGAGGTTCCAGTGAAGGCCAAGGGATGCACGCAGGCCGGAGGCGGCCTGTCGGTGCTGGGCCTGCTGGCGGCCCTCCGCCTCTGGCGCCGCCGGACCCCATGCCCCTGTCCCAACGTGCGGGGCTCGCGTGTCTCAAGGTCATGACGACTCGTGAATGGAAGGCCCTGGTGGCGGTGGGAACGTTCATGGTGGGAGGGGGACTGGCCCTGCCCCCTTCCGCGGAGGCGTGCGGCGGTCCCGTGTGCGACCCCACGAAGTTCAGCGCCCCGCTGCCCTCGGACGCGGTCGTGCCCGCGAACGTGCCGGCCCTGGTGGTGCTGCCGTCGCCCCTGTACGGCATGGAATCCGAGAACCTGAGCCTGCGCACGGAGGACGGCGCCGACGTGGAGGCAACCTTCCTGACAGGTCCCCACCGGAGCGGGCTCGTCGTTCCGGCCGCGCCACTCGTTCCTGGGACCCGCTATCGCCTGGAGGCCCGCGACCTCTGCGCAGGTTATCCGCAGGAGCCCGGCACGGCGGAGGTGTCGTTCACGGCGGGTCCGGCGGTCACGTTGCCTGCGACGTCCGGCACCCTGCGAGCGGCTCCGGAGCAGCAGGCGACCTTCCAGGTCTGGGGTGGCTCGACCTGCTCCGTGGGCGTGGAAGGCCGCCAGGTGACGCTGGGCTTCACGCCCTCGCCGGAGCTGGTGCCGTTCCTCCCGTGGGTGCACTGGACGTTGGAGGTGGATGGGCAGACCTGGGCCACGGCGCCGCACGGTGCGGTGGACGCCGCGGGCAACGTCATGCCCCCGAACCGGTTCGCGTACGCGCATGACCTGCTCATCGTCTACTCGGTCTGCCAGGTGCTGCCCAATGAGCAGTCGCCTTCGGACCAGGGCCTTCCCTCGGGAAGGCATGTGGCCACGCTGCGCCCGGTGCTCGAGCAGTCCGGCACGCCGCTTCCGCCCATGGAGGTCTCCTTCGAGCTGGCGTGCCCCCAGGAGGAGCCCGCCCCCGCGCCAGACATCGGGCCCGAAGACCCGCGTGATGACGGATGCTCGCAAGCGGGCGGAGGCCTCACGGCGTTCGGGCTCCTCGCCACGCTCCGGCTCTGGCGGCGCCGTTCCTGAGCGATGTCCCACTGCGCCGGGCCCCGGTGTCTGATGAAGCAAATGCACGGACACGCTTGGACATGGGGCGCGGTGGGGATGTTCCTCCTGGGGGCGGGGATGCTCGCGCCCCCGTCGGCGGAGGCCTGCGTCGCGCCCAACTGCCTCATCGACGTTCGCTTCCCGCTCCCCGAGGACGGGGGAACGGTTCCCGCGAACGTCCCCGGGTTGGTGGTGAGGCCGCCGCTGCTGGAGAACACGGATGTCTCCACCCTCCGGCTGCTCCAGTCGGACGGCACGCCGGTGCCCTTCACGTTGGCGAACGGCGCTCGCGCGACGCATGTCGTGGTGCCCAAGGCGCCGCTCGTGCCGGGCACGCAGTACCGCATCGAAGCGAAGGGCAATTGCCAGCACCAGGAGACGCAGACGCAGTCCGCGACCTTCACCGCGGGCCCGGAGCGGCCCCTGCCCACGACCCTGGGCACGCTGAGCGCGGACACGCCGAGCCGGGGGACGTTCGCGGTGTACGGAGACGCGAACTGCGGGAGCCCCCAGGAGGGCGACTCCACCACGCTGCGCTTCACGCCGTCAGCGGAGCTGGTGCCCTTCCTGCCGTGGGTGCACTGGACGGTGGAGGTGGACGGCCAGCCCTGGTCCTTCAGCAATCACCACGGGCTGACGTCGACGGGCGCGGACAACTACGAGAGCCACCAGTACGAGTACAACCGGCAGCTGCTGTTCCTCTACACGGTCTGCACGCCGGGCAACCCGTCGCCGCCCGGCCTGGGCCTCACGCCGGGGCGCCACCAGGCGACGCTCAAGGGGACGCTGGAGCACGCAAGCATCGAGCTGCCGCCGCTGAGCGTGGACTTCGAGCTGAGCTGCGCCACGCAGTCCGTGGACGCGGGGACGCCAGACGCGGGCACTCAGGATGTGGAGCCCATCAGCAATCCATCCAAAGGCGGCTGCACGCAGGCGGGAGGAGGCCTGACGATGCTGGGACTCCTCGCCACGCTGCGGCTCTGGCGCCGCCGGCGGGAGTAGCCGTCTCACCCTTCGAAGGCTGGATTCACAACGGGACATGGACGGAGACTCCGTCCCGTCCGGTGGCCCAGTCGCGCAGGTACTTATTGAGCGCTCCGTAGAACGATATCGACACCAGCTCGGCCACGGAGAAGAGTTCGACGAGCAGCGCTCCCACGTTCGCGTTGTGGGTTTCGGCCGCGGCGGCGTCGACGTACTCCTCGAGGATGGAGTAGTGCCCCGGGCGCTGCGCGACGAACCACTGGTAACGCAGCGTTCCCGGTTCGGTCGCGGCGGCGGAAGCCAACGCCCGGGCGAGCCGGATGAACTCCGGCTCATGGTCAGACTGCTTCACCCGAAACTCACACTGCACCAGGAGCGCCATCCGCTGAGGATAGGGCAGCCCGGTCTCACGCAGGGAGCAGTTCCACCGGGAGCGTCCGGGGCCCGTGGATGGTGAGCCCCGGGAGCCATTCCACGTCCGGCGTGCGGAGCCGCAGGGCGCTGATGCGTGGCACGAGCGCCTCCAGCGCCAGCCGTGCCTCCATCCTCGCGAGCTGCGCGCCCAGGCAGAAGTGGATGCCGTGGCCGAACGCGAGGTGCTGGCTTGCCTTGTCCCGGCCGGGCAGGAACGCGTCCGGCTGTTCGAAGATGCGCTCGTCGCGGTTGGCGCTCGCCACCAGCCCCATGACCAGGCTGCCCGCCGGAATGGGCGTCCCGGCCAGCTCCACGTCCGACGTCGCGACGCGGAAGGCGAACTGCGCGGGGGGCTCGCAGCGGAGCACCTCCTCGATGAAACGCGGGATGTGCGCGCGGTCCGCCCGCGCCTGCTCCAGTTGCTCGGGATGGCGCGCGAGCAGGATGGCCGCGTTGCCGATGAGCTGCGCCGTCGTCTCCATGCCCGCGGGCAGCAAGAGGAACAGGAAGGACAGGACCTCCGCGTCGGTGAGCCGCTGCCCCTCCACCTCCGCGCGCAGCAGGTCGCTCACCATGTCCTCCCCCGGCTGCCGGCGACGCGCGGCGATGACGCCCCCGAGGTAGTCCTCCATCTCCTTCACCGTGTCGCGGATGCCCGCGTGCTGCGCCGGCACCGCCGAGGTGATGAGGCCCATGTTCACCGACCAGCGCTTGAACTCGGTGAAGGTGGACGGCTCCAGGCCCAGCATCTGCCCGATGATGTTGCGCGGCAGCACGAAGGAGAACGCGTCCACCAGGTCCACCTCGCGCTGATGGACGGCGGCCTCGGCCAGCGTCTGGGCCTCGTGGCGCACCTGGGCCTCCAGCCGCGCCATGCCGCTGGCACCGAAGGCCCGGTTGACCATGGCGCGAAGCTGCGTGTGGCGCGGCGGATCCCGGGTGACGAGCGATTGCGACACCGGGTTGGGTCCCAGCCAGGGCGGCTCCGCCGTCGTCGCGAGCGCTTCAGAGGAGAACCGCTGCGCGTCCTTCTGGACGGTGCGCACGTCCTCGTACCGGGCGGCGGCGTAGGCGCCGAAGGGCGCGATGCGGCAGAGCCCGGACTCCGCGCGCATGCGCGCATACAGGGCGTGGCGCTCGGCCTCGGTGGTGGGGGCGAACAGGTCGTACGTCTGCAACGGCGTCTCCGTGGCGATGCCCGCTGGCCCGGAGGGGCGGGGCTCCACGAACGGATACGGACGCTGCCCCCGGGGCTGGTTGCTCACCGGCCCCGGGGCTGAAGCAGCGCCCCGGCGATCCACGCGGGAGCGCCGGGGTGCCAGGCCGCCTTACTGCACGGCGCGCAGCGCGGGCTGCTCGTCCGACATCCCCGCCAGCAGGCGCTCACCCTCGGTCTCATCGATGGGCACGAAGCGGCCGAGGTCCGCGCGGTAGGCGTGGACCTGCGCCGCGCCGATGTCGAACCACCAGCCGTGCAGCCGCAGCGTCCCCGCCGCCAGCCGCTCGCGCACGATGGGGTAGGTCTTCAGGTGCTCCAGCTGCTCGAGCACGTTCAGCTGGGCGAGGCGATCCGCGTCCGGCAGCCCCACGCCCACCTGGGAGTTGCTCTCCTTCAGCGTCTTGAGCGAGGGCGCGCCGTGCGCGAGCCACTTCTCCAGGTTCGGCGCGCCGTCCACGTTGCCGCCGGCCAGGATGGCCTTCATCGCGCCGCAGCTCGAGTGGCCGCAGACCACGACGTCCTCGATGGGCAGGAAGCCCAGGGAGAACTCGATGGCCGCCGCCTCGCCGCGGTCCCCCGCGGAGTGACCGTCGTTCGCCGCGGGCGGGACGAGGTTGCCCACGTTGCGCACGGTGAAGAGGTCACCGGGGTCCGTGGACACGAGCAGGTTCGGCACCACGCGGCTGTCCGAGCAGCTGATGAAGAGGCAGTCAGGGGACTGGCCCTTCGCGAGCCGCGCGAAGGTCGCGCGGTACGAGGGCAGGGTGTGACGGCGGAAATCCAGCAGACCGCGGATGAGCTTCTTCACTGCACACCTCCGGAAGCGAGAGACGAAACGTGATGAACGGGGGAGGAAGGGGAAAGCGCGGCATCGGTCCCCGGAACGGGGCGCGCACGCGCGCTGCGGCGACTCCAGACGTCTTCGAGCGGCTCCATGGTCACGGTGCCACCCGTCTTGCGATACGTGTCGGCCCAGCTCTCGAGTGCCTCGAAGCCGGAGTGGTCCAGCGTGTTCACCGCCACGTCCACGTCAACCCGCGAGCCCGAGGGAATCTTCGCGAGCGCCGTCGACAGCTTCGGCACACCGACGAACGTCAGCGCGCCGCTGATGCAGACCTGGTGGATGCCATTGGACTGCTGGATCTCCACGCGCACCTGCCCCAGCTGCCACAGCAGCCGGAGGATGGCCGCGCCAAGGCCCAGCCCGATGCCCGCGAGCAGGTTGATGCCCACGACACCGAAGACGGTGATGAGGTACACGGGCAGCTCGCCCCGGTGCCGCAGCTCGCGGATGTGCGCGAGGTTCACGAGCTTCATGCCCACGTGCACGAGCAGACCGGCGAGCACCGTCAGCGGCACGTAGGAGGCCAGACCTCCCAGCAGCGTCACGAAGGCCAGCATCCACACCGCGTGCATCACCGCCGACCAGCGCGTCTTCGCGCCCGCGTTGATGTTCGCCGCGCTGCGCACGATGACGCCCGTGATGGGCAGACCACCGACCAGACCGGAGACGGTGTTCGCCACGCCCTGCGCGAGCAGCTCGCGGTCCAGGTTCGCGCGCGGGCCCGTGTGCAGCTTGTCCGTCGCCACCGCGCTCAGGAGCGACTCAGCGCTCGCCACGAGCGCGAGGGAGAAGACCGCCACGAAGAAGGCGCCCCACATGGACCCTTCCGGAAGCGAAGGCAGGTTGATGGCCGACAGCGCGTCCGCGGCCAGCTTCACCCGCGCCACGTCCGCGTTCATCACCGCCGCGACCACCGTGCCGCCCACGACCGCGACCAGCGGCCCGGGGACCTTCTTCAGCTTCCCGTTGGGCAGGAACTGCCACGCGATGAGGATGCCCAGCGTGAGCAGCCCCAGCAGCGTGGCCGGGCCATGCAGGTCCAGGATCTGCCCGGGCAGCTCCCGCAGGTTGTTCCAGGCGTTGCTCTGCGGAGAGCCGCCCAGGACGATGTGCACCTGCCCCAGCACGATGAGGATGCCGATGCCCGCGAGCATGCCGTGGATCACCGCGGGCGAGATGGCCAGCGCGGAGCGCGCCACCTTGAGCGCACCGAGCGCCACCTGCACGAGGCCCGCCGCGGCCACCGCCGCGCACGTCACGGCGAAGCCCAGCTGCTGGATGAAGCCAAACACCATCACCGCGAGGCCCGCGGCGGGCCCGCTCACGAGCAGCGGCACGCCCCCCAGCAAGCCCACCACCATGCCGCCCACGACGCCGGCGATGAGTCCCGCCATGATGGGCGCACCCGAGGCGAGCGCGATGCCCATACAGAGGGGCAGCGCCACCAGGAACACCACCAGCGAAGCCGGCAAATCCGAGGCGAGGATCGTCTTCAACGACGGTCTCGTCTCCGCAGCCTTTACATCCGAAGTCATTGCTTGAGCTCCCCTGACATCTGCCGGGCCACACACCGGGCTCGACGTGACAGCCAGGGCTACGCAAGCGCCGTGCCGACCTGATCCAGGCCCTTTCCGACGGGGGCGCGGACGGTCCTCACGAGGGAATGAAAGAAACTTGAAGCCCGCGCCTCAAGCGATGAAAGAACTTTTAAGTCCGTCACTCCGAGGAGGAATTCTCCTCCAGGCGGCGGAGGAAGGTCGGGTAGGAGAGGCCCAGCGCGCGGGCCGCCTCCATGCGCCTGCCGCCCAACTGCTCGAGCACGTGCCGGACATAGAGCCGCTCCACTTCATCGAGCGGCCGGGGCGGACCCGACACGGAGAAGGCGTTCGGGTCGACCGCCGCTGGCGTTCCGCCCCCCTTGGCGAGCGACTGGAGCTCGAGCGCGGGCCCGCCTTCGAGCACGAGCGCCCGCTCGAGCACGTTGCGCAGCTCGCGGACGTTGCCGGGGAAGGGATAGCTCAGCAGGCGCTCCTCCGCGGCGGGCGAGAAGGGAACCGGGCGGCGGCCGAGCTCCGAGCAGAGCTCCAGCACGAGCGTCCTTGCGAGCGGCAGCACGTCCTCGCGACGCTCGCGCAAGGGGGGCACGTCCACGCGGAACACGCTGAGCCGGAAGAAGAGGTCCTCGCGGAAGCGCCCGGCGGCGACCTCCGCTTCCAGGTCCTTGTTGGTGGCCGCCACGATGCGCGCGGTGCTCGTGAGCTCCGACGTGCCACCGAGCCGCCGGAACGCGCCCTTGTCCAGGAACGTGAGCAGCTTCGCCTGGAGCGCGAGCGGCAGCTCCCCCACTTCATCGAGGAAGAGGAGCCCCTCGTTCGCGAGCTCCACGAGCCCGCGCCGCGCCGTCTTCGCGTCCGTGAAGGCGCCGCGCTCGTGCCCGAAGAGCTCGCTCTCCATCATCGTGTCCGGGAGCGCGGCGCAGTTGATCTGCACGAAGGCCCCCTGCTTCTGGCGCAGGGCGTGGAGATGGCGGGCGAGCACCGCCTTGCCCGTTCCCGTCTCTCCCAGCAGCAGCACGGGGCTTCGCGGCGTGGTGGCGATGCGCTCCAGCATCTCGAGCGTCTTGCGCATCGCCAGCGAGCGGGGCTCCGCCATCCGATGCTGTCCTTCGAGGACGCTCTCGGCCTGGCGCAGCCGCTCCTGGAGCTGGAGGTCGCTGGCCGCGCGGCGGGCGCGCATCACCAGGTCGTCGATCTCGACGGGCTTGCTGAGGTAGTCGCGAGCCCCCGCCCGGATGGCCTCGACCGCGCTCTCGATGTCGCCGTGCGCGGTCACCATCAAGACGACGGTCGCCGGAAGCTGGGCCCGCAGCTCGGGCAGGAAGACGAGCCCATCCCCGTCCGGCAGCCTCCGGTCCAGCACGACGAGGTCCGGGGCCTCGGCGGCGAGCGCGGCGCGGGTCTCGTGCAGCGAGCGCGCGACCCGGACGCGGAATCCCTCCTGGCTCAGCATGGAGGCCGCGAGCGAGGCGAAGGTCCTGTCGTCATCGACGAGCAGCAGGGAGGTGCTCATGAAGCCATTTTCTCGAGCGGAAGGCGGACCGTGAAGCGGCTGCCTCCGGGCACGCGGGTATAGGAAACGCTTCCTCCATCATGCGCACGGATGGCCGTGCGTACCATCGGAAGCCCGAGCCCGATGCCCCTCGAGCGGCCCACCGCGAAGGGCTCCCAGAGCCTCGGCTCGAAGGCCGGGGGCACTCCGCCCGCGTTGTCCTCCACGACGAGCACCACCTCCGCGCCCTGCCGGAGCAGCCGGACCTCCACGCGGGGCGTGGGCTGCTGGCCCGTGTCGTGCGCCACGGCGCCGGCCTCGACGGCGTTGCGCATGAGGTTGTCCACGGCGGACACCAGCAGCGTGGGGTCTCCCTTCACGAAGAGTCCCTCCTGCAGCGTGGTCTCGATGACGACGTCCGCGGCCTCCGGCAGCAGCCGCACCGCCTGGAGCGCGTCCTGGACCAGCAGGTGCATCTCACAGCTGCGCCGCTGCGTGCTCTGGGGAGAAGCGAAGCTCAAGAGGGACCGCGCGAGGTGGCCCAGCCGGTCCGCCTGGGAGCGCAGCGCCTGCACGGGCAGGGTCGTCTCCCCTCCCTTCGCGCGGATCATGCTGAGCGCGGCCTGCATGCTGTTGAGCGCGTTCTTCACCTCGTGGGCGATGAGCGAGGAGGCCGTGCCGAGCGCCGCCATCGTCTCCTGGCGCCGCAGCTGTTCCTCGGCGGCCATCAGCGAACGGTAGGAGCGGCGCAGCAGCACCGTGAAGAGCAGCAGCACGCCGCCGAGCAGCGCGGTGTGGAAGCCGAGCTGGCCGAGGTAGCGGCTCTTGAGCAGCGCGCGGTCCTGCGCCTCGTCCTCGAGCACGGCGAGCAGCATCCCGGTCCCGGGAACGAGCGCCCCCGCGCCGAGCAGCCGCGTGCTCCCGAGCGTGACGGCCCCGGGCGCGTCCACCAGCGGGCGGAGATGTGAGGCCAGCTCCCGCTGGCGCAGCAGGGGCGGAGGCGTCGCCGGGAGGAGGAGCCGGCCGCGCTCGCCGAGCAGGGCGACCATGGACTCGCTCTTCCCGCGAGGGTTCGGCAGCAGCTCGTTCGCCGTCGCGAGCTCGCCCACGAGCAGGCCCACGACCCGCTCGTCACGCACGATGGGGACGGCGACCGCGACGAGTCCCCCACCCTCCTCGTCCAGCAATCCGACCGAAGCGCTCCGCTCCTCCACCATCCGACGGAACCACGAGCGCAACGCGAGCGGTGTGCGCCCGAGCGGCATGTTCACCGGGTCGCTCCACATGCGGCTGCCGTCCGCGGACACCAGCGCGACGCCCCCGGAGAAGAGCGAGGTGTGGCCAAAGGCGTTCTCGAGGAGCGCGACCTCGGCGCCGGATGCGCCGTCCTCGGGTCTGAGCGACGGGTGATCCGCCATCCGCTGGAGCTCCGAGCGCAGCAGTCCCAGATGCGCGCCGAGCGCCTGGGCCTGGAGGCTCGCGCGATCCGACAGGTGGATGAGCAGCTCGCCCTCCGCCGCCTTCACGTCCTCCCGGTAGGCCAGGAAGGGGCTCACGAAGGCGGCGCCCCAGAGGAGCATCAGACCGACCACGGCGGACCGGCCCGCCTTCCTCTGCGTGCGCAGAAGCTCGCCCGGTGGAGGGACGAGAGAGGTCAGGGAGGGATGGGCCGGGGGCGACGACATGCGCCCATCATCCACGCAATTCGGCCGGTGCGGCAGTCGCTCGCACACCCTTTCGCCAGGTGCCAACACCCATCAGCAGCGTGATGGCGATGCCGAAGACGGTCGGTCCGATGAAGAAGTACCTCCCGCTGAGGAGCGTCGTCACCGCGTGCGCGGCCGCGAGGGCCCAGCCCATGCCGGAGACCGCGCGCCACGAAGTCAGGGGCACGGAGTCGAGCTGCCATGCCAGGACGGCGGACAGCAGCAGGAAGACCGACACCATCATCCCGAAGCCGAACCAGAAGCCGTACCAACTGCTGGTCGCCCCGTTGAAGTCGAACGACACCGACTTCATCTGGGCGAACACGGCGTCGGCCTCCGGGCCCAGGCTCGCCTGTCCCAGCATGCCGCCCGCGGTGTGCGCGAGGCAGTACAGGACCAGGAGGTAGGCGGCGCAGCGAAAGGGCGTGAAGAATTGCTTGAGGGTCATGGGCTCTTCGCAGCGTACCGCTGAAGCCCTCCAGGCACGTGCGAGACCTCACCGGCGGGCGCCAGGCATGCGCTGCCCAGACGGCGTCCGCGCCGTGCCGGGCTCCGTGTGCACGGGAAGCCGCGAGGACTGCCTTGGGAAGGAGTAGCGTGGGCGGGCAGCCGGGCCCCTGACGGACCCCGGCACGAGAGGGGCCTTGGCATGTCGCTGGGATTCGAATTGGAGTTGAACGGGGTCAAGGTGAGCACCCAGTCCGGTGCCTCCTTCGGGGATACGTACAAGGGCGTGACCCTGTTCAAGACCCAGCTCCGGCCGGGAGTGAACGCGGTCATCGAGACAGGCACGCTGGGAGCCACGATAGGAGGCACGTCGACCCTGGAGCTTGTCTCCGGCGTCGACATCAATCCCTACGTTCCCTCTCCCACCTGGAGGGTCCAGGTCGACCAGCTCGTGGCGCTCACCGCGGCCCTCGCGCAATGCACGCGAGCGGAGTCCATCGACTCCTTCGTGAAGGGGACCCAGACCACACCGGTCGAGTTCTCCGCCAGGCGGACCTCGAAGGACATTCAGCTCCGCATGGGGGCCCAGGAAGTCTCCTTCCTGCGGAGCCTCTGGTGCTGCTGGCCTCCCGAAGACACACGGGTGACGGAGGTCCGGTCCGCCACGCTCGTCTGCGGCGGCACGCCCTTCACGGGTGACTGCATCCAGGTGAACTTCTCCACGAACCTGGACCACCTGGGCGCCTGCCTGCTCAACAACCAGCATCCCTTCGAGGAGCTGCTGGATGACATGCATCTGCAGCACGAGCGCGCTGTCGTCAAAGCCATCTACCAACTGGGGCTGACCCTCAATCTCCGCCACCACCGCCGGCTGCTGGGGTACCTGTACCTGGTCCTGCACCGCCTCACGTTCGAAGGAAGCAAGGTGGTAGGCAAGAACCGCTTCCTCTTCCTGCCGCGCTTCAACCTCCTGACCCTCCGTGAGAAACGCCTGAACTCCGAGGACCGGAGGCGCCTGGGAGAACTGGATCTCGAGGGTTTCGCCAAGCTCCGGCCGGAGAAGGGGCACCTTCGCCTGACCGACGTCTTCAGCGTGGCGTACCAGAACTCCCTCCGCATCGGGAGCTCTCCCGTGAAGAACACGGTCGAGGAGTTCCTGCGCGCCGCGCTCCACGGGGACCTGGGAGGGCTCGACCCGCAGGTCGTCACCAAGAACATCATGCGGGTCCCCGATTCGACCCCGCCCAAGTGGGTGAAAGGAGCGGACAACATCATCTTCGAGGGCCGGCTTGCCAAATGGACCCCGTTCGCCGGTAAGGACACCGACCTGGAGGACATGACGCCTCATGAGAAACTGAAGGCACTCAAGCGGGGCCTGACGCGCCTGGGCGAAATCGTGACGGCGTATGACAACGAGCCTCAGCCGGACGAGGACGAGGTGGTGCTGAACATCCCGAACGCCAGCGAAAATGAAGGCGACGGCATGTTGATTCCTCTCAAGGAGAGGTTCTGAGGCGGGCCCACGGCGTCAGGGCGCCGACACGGTCCAGCCGTCGGGACGCGGCAGCTCGCGCGGGTCCGGGTCTCCGCGGGGCTTGAGGTCTCGCGCGGCGAAGCGCAGCGTGGCCTGCACCTGCTCGGCGACCTGCGGGGGCTTCCACCTCCCCGGCAAGGAAACCTCCACGCGCAGCACGCCGTCCGCGTCCAGCGCGGCCTTCGAGAAGTGCCGCGCACGCTCGGCATTGCCCGGGTGCATCACGCGCTGGACCTCTCCGTCGCGGAAGGTCACCACCATCGCGTACCCCCACGACTTGCAGCCGCCAGGCTTGCTCCCGCTCTTGCGCGGCTGACGCTGCTTGCACACGCGCTGCATCTCCACCGACTTCAGCCCGGCGGCCCGCGCCAGCGCGGCGGTGTGCGGGTGCAGCAGGCGCTCGACCTCGGAGAGCGCATCCGGACGCAGTGTGGAGAGCGGCGGCTGCCGGGCGAGGCGCGCCGCCTCTGCCTCGAAGGCGGCGAAGCGCTCGTCGCGGTAGGCGAGGGCCGCGCTCAGCCGGTCCTGCGCCTTCTTCACCTCCGCGAGCCGGTAGCGCTCCACCTCGGCGGCATGCTCCGCGGCGCTCCGCTGCTCGTCGGGCGTCGGGATGACCGACTCCAGGTCCTGCGGCGCGAAGCAGTCCGGCCGCTCCAGCTCCACCCAGCGGTGGTGCATGCGGGCGGGCACGGCGATGACGCCGCTGCCAGTGCCCTCCCAGCGGGTCTCATGCACCCGCACGGCGCGCGCGCGGCACTTCTTCACCAGCCGCACCTCCACCCGGGCCGGCCGTCCATCCAGCTCCGACGTCAGGCGCATGAGGGGCAGGCCGCTCAAGGCAAGGAAGTCGAACCGCGAGCCCTCCAGGGTGCGCGTCGTCCCCTCTTCCCAGGTGGCCAGCGCGCCGGTCTCCAGGGACGTTGGAAAGGGGGTCCCCAGCAGCAGGGCGCCACGTGCCTCGGCCAGCCGGCCGCAACTGAAGCGGCTTCCGCTGCACTCGAAGTCTCCCTCCGCGAAGAAGCGCGGCGCTCCGCGCTTCCGGGCAGGCGTGAGGTCCACCGCGGCCACGCGCGTCGGGCCCATCCGGTCGTGCTCCAGCGGCACGCCCGAGCGCGGCACCACCTCCAGCACCGCGTAGAGGCTGTCGTCCGAGGTGAGCACCTCCCGGTCCTGGGCGCCTGGCATGCCGCACGCCGTGACCGCCGCCGCGAGGGCCACGAGCCAGAAGCAGGGCCGGGAGGTGCGTGTCATCACTGAAGTGTGAAACACGCGGGACGCACGCGGCAAGTCAGAGGTGATCGCGGATGGCCTGATACCAGCGCTCCGCCATCTTCTCCTCCCCGAGGCTGTTCGGATGGACCCCGTCATACGTGTCCGTCGAGGGGACGAAGCCGGTCCACTGGTCCACGACGTAGACCGGTGACTCCTCCGTGCTCTTGGCCTCGGCCAGCAGGGGAATGCGCTGGTTGAGGGACTGGAGCTTCAGCGACGCGATGGCGCTCGAGGTCGGAGTGAGCTGGGCCAGGAACACCTTCACCCGTGGGTTCACCACGCGCAGCCGGTCGATGATCTGCTCCAGCTCCAGCACGGTGCTGTCCTCGGGTTGGTCATGGTACGTGTCGTTGGTGCCCAGATGGATGAGCACCAGGTCGGGCTGTGTGCTCGCGGCCCAGTTGGAGATGTTCGCGAGCACCTGTTCCGCCCGGTAACTCCAGTGCCCCTCATGGTCGCGGTCGAACCAGCGCGCGGAGCAGGTGTTCTCCCCCAGGTAGCCCGTCGACAGGGTGCCCACGAAGTCCGCCCTGTAGCCATTGGAGATCAGCTTGCGCCAGAGCTGACACCGGTAGCTGGCGTGCCCCGCCGCCCCCTGGGTGATGGAGTCGCCCAGCGGCATCACCTTCTTTACCCCCCACCGGGCGCTCCCCGCCGGCCGCGTGCCCCACGGCTCCAGCGACGCCCCTTCCACTGAACCGCTGAAGCCAAGCATCCCCAGCAGCGCCAGCCCCAGCGTTCTCCACATGCGATGCATCAGAAGCCCCCCCTTCATGAATTCCTTCCAATCCAGGATCGCAAGCAGGCCGGTTTCAATGGCAGACCCGCACTCCCGACGCGGCAGGGGGTGTAGAATTGAAGCCACTTCGAATGCCTATGACTTTTCGCGGCGTTGATCATGGGCATTGCCCTCGCATCGCGGTGCACGCCTTCACGCACGGAGCGTGAACCCCCCAAGACTCACGCCCACGCCGAAGGCGGCACGCGTCGTGGCGGAGATGCACCTGTGCGTCATGAAGCCCGCGAGGAATGGGCAAGGCGCTGCTGCCGCGCTGGCGCTGCTGGTCTAGAGTGGAGCCGCCCACGGGAGAGGCCTTGGCATGTCGCTGGGATTCGAAGTGGAGTTGAACGCGGTCGAGGTGAGAACCCGGTCCGGCGCCACCTTCGCGGGCCGGCTCGACACCTGGACCCCTTTCGCCGGCAAGGACGCCGAGCTGGGGGGAACGTTCCGGGAGGACTTGAAGGTCCTCAAGCGGGGCCTGCTGGGACTGGGTGAAATCGTGACGTCCCATGACGTCGAACCCGTGACGGAAGGGGTGTCGCTGGACATCCAGGAATCCGATGAGAGCGACAACGACGGCCTGTATGTCCCTCTCGATGAGAGGCTCTGAAGCCGCCCCGCGCGTCCGAGAACCCCGCGGATGAATCGCGACTACGAGACGGAGATCTGGCTCGCCATCGATGAGGGCCTGCTGCGTGGCGAGGACTCGCCGGCCCTGCTCGAGGAGGCCCGCCGCCTGGGCCGGAGTCCCCTGGAGCTGCTGCGGGAGCGGGGGCTGATGTCCGAGGAGACCTTCGCCTCGCTGTTGAAGGAGGCCCCCGCGCCACGGGAGCCGCCGCCCGCCGACGACGCCACCGTCACCGCCCATCCCGCGCGGGTCGGAGCGGCGTCCGCCGGGGCCCCGGCCTTCCCTCTTCCCGGATGGGACCGGTACCAGCCCGTGCGGTTCCTGGGACAGGGCGGGATGGGGCGCGTGTTCCTGGCGTGGGATCCACGGCTGCGCCGCCAGGTGGCCCTCAAGTTCGTGCGCGACGACGACGAAGCGCACACCCGCCGCTTCGTCTCCGAAGCCCGGGCCCAGGCCAAGGTGCGGCACGAGCGCGTGTGCCAGGTGTACGAGGTCGGCCACGTCGAGGGGCGGGTCTTCATCGCGATGCAGTACATCGACGGTCAGCCGCTGAGCGCCCTGGTGCGCTCGCTCACCCTCGAGCAGAAGGCGCTGGTGATGCGCGAGGCCGCCCTGGGCGTCCATGAGGCCCATCGCGTGGGGCTCATCCACCGGGACATCAAGCCCTCCAACATCATGGTCGAGCGCGCCGAGGACGGAACGCCGCGGCCCTACGTGATGGACTTCGGGCTGGCGCGGGAGTGGAACGAATCCGTCACGGCCACCGGCGCGGTGCTGGGCACGCCGCACTACATGGCCCCGGAGCAGGCTCGCGGCGAGGTGAGCGGGCTCGACCGCCGCGCGGACGTCTACAGCCTGGGCGCCAGCCTCTACTACCTGCTCACCGGACAGGTCCCCATCCCGGGCAGCAACGGCCTGGAGGTGCTCAGCCACATCCCCACCCAGGAGCCGCGAGCGCCGCACCTGCTGGTCCCCGGGCTGCCCGCGGACCTGGAGGCCATCACCCTCAAGTGTCTGGAGAAGGAGCGCGGCGCCCGCTACGACTCGGCGCGCGCGCTGGCGGAGGACCTGGAGCGCTTCCTCTCCGGAGAGCCGGTGAAGGCTCGCACCGGCTTCGGGTATCCGCTGCTCAAGCGCCTGCGCAAACACAGACTCCTGGCCTCCGTGAGCGCCGCCGCGCTGGTCGCGGTGACGGTGGCCCTGGGCTGGGGCGCGCTGGAGCGTCGTGAAGCCTCCGAGCGCGAGCGCATCGCCCGGCGGTTCACCGAGCTGGTGGAACACATCGAGTCCAGGGTGCGCTACTCCGCGCTGTCCCGCCTGCACGACACGCGCGAGGACCGCCGCGCCCTCCAGGCGCGGATGACGGAGCTGGAGGAGGAGATCCGCCAGGCAGGTCCCCGGGCGCTGGGTCCCGGCCACTACGCGCTGGGGCGCGGCCACCTCGCGCTGGGAGACGAGGCGAAGGCCCTGGAGCTGCTCGAGTCCGCCTGGCGCCATGGCTTTCATGCACCCCGGGCCGCGTACGCGCTCGCGCTGGTGACCGGACGGCGCTACCAGCAGCAGCGGCTGGAGGCCCAGCGGATCCGCGATCCGAAGCTGCGGGAGGCCGCGCTGCGCGACGCCGAGCGGCTCAGCCGGGATCCCGCGCTCGCGTGGTTCAAGCAGAGCGAGGGAGCCCAGGTGCCCTCGCAGGAGTACGTGTCGGCGCTCATCGCCTTCCACGAGGGCCGCCTCGACGAGGCACTGGCCCTGTCGGAAGGCGCCGCGGGCCGGCTGCCCTGGCTCCATGAGCTGCCCATGCTGCGCGGGGACATCCTGGAGGCCCGGGCCTTCCAGCGCTGGAACGGAGGCGATGTCGAAGGGGCCCGCGCGGACTTCGAGGCCGGACGGAAGGCCTACGCCACCGCCGCCGCCACGGCGGAGAGCGAGCCCGCGGTGTACCGGGCCCTGGCCCGCCTGGAAAACGACGCGATGGTGATGGAGCTGTATGGCAAGGGCGACGTGATGCCTGCCTATCAACGCGCGTTGGAGGCGCTCGGGAAATGTCTCACGGTCGCACCGGGGGACGCGGCCTGTCTCAACCGGACGGCGCGCGTGCATCACCGCCTGGCGGAGTACCGGCTCACGCAGGGCGGGGACGGGACGGAACTCCTGACGAAGGCCATCACCGCCGCGGAGAGCGCGCGGTCGGTGGAGCCCACCCGCTCGGAGGCCACGCTCAACCTGGCGCGGAGCACCTGGCTCCAGGCGCGCTATCGCATCGACAAGGGCGAGGATCCGCGCGAGCTGCTCGGCAGGGCCGCCGCGCTGTTCGCGAGCATCCGCGCGGAGGACCGGGACCGCGCCTACCACGGCGAGTCCGGCCTGGTCTTCAAGACGTGGGCGGACTTCGAGGACCAGGTGGGCGTGGACTCCCGGGGCAACCGGGACAAGGCCATCCAGGCGTACGAGGCGGCCATCGCGCTCGACCCTCGCATCCCGGAGGACTGGCTCAACCTGGGCAACGCGCTGCTGGCCCGGGCCTCCCTCCCGCGCAACGCGGAGGCGGAAGCGGACCTGCGGCGGGCCGCGGACGCGTTCGAGAAGGCCCGCGGCCTCAACCCCCAGCACGTGGTGCCGTACTTCTACGCGGGGCAGGTCCAGGAGCAGCTGGCCCGCCGGCGGAGGAACGGCGGTGGCGACCCACGGCCCCAGTTGGAGGCGGCCCTGGAGCAGTACCGGCGGGGCCTGGCCATCAACCCGCGCATCCCGAACCTCCACAACGGCACCGGGGTGGTGCACCTGCTGCAAGCAGAAGAGGCCTGGCAGCGTGGCGGCGACCCGCTCCCGGTGCTCGCGCAGGCCCGCGCCGCCTTCGAGCAGGCCATCACCGTCGCGCCGGGACAGGGCTTCGCCTACGCCAATCTGGGCTCGCTGCTCGTCAGGCGTTGTGGCTATCAGGTCGCGCGGGGCGAGGACCCGCGTCCGAGCGGACGTGAGGCATTGGAGGTGCTGGGACGGGCCGCCGAGCGGATGCCGGGCGCCACATGGCTCCGGGGGCTCACGGGCACGGTGCACGTCCTCCAGGCCCGCTTCGAGCTGGAGCACGGACGCACGCCGGAGCTGGAGCTCGCGCGGGCCCTGGAGGACCTCCACGCCGCGCGGGAGAAGAACCCCCAGGACGCGGAGCCGTGGCTTCAGCTGGGCAAGGCCCAGGTGCTCCAGGCCCGCTGGAAGGAGCGGAGCGGGCCGCCGCCGTCCGGGGACCTGGAGGCGGCGGCGAAGTCCTTCGAGCAGGCCCTCACGCTGTCACCCGACGAACCGGAGTACCGCCTGGAGGCGGGCCTCTTCTACCGCCTGGGCGCTGCCGCCCAGAAGCGCGCGGGCCAGGACGCCGGCCCCTGGCTCCAGCGGGGCACGGCGCTGGCCGGGCAGGTCCTGAAGGCCCGGCCCGACTGGCCCGTGGCCCAGGCCCTGCGTGCCG
Organism: Corallococcus macrosporus; assembly: GCF_017302985.1. Taxonomy (NCBI): domain Bacteria; kingdom Pseudomonadati; phylum Myxococcota; class Myxococcia; order Myxococcales; family Myxococcaceae; genus Corallococcus; species Corallococcus macrosporus. The sequence goes on along the minus strand of NZ_JAFIMU010000017.1, from coordinate 502,021 downwards.
GGCTGCGTCTGGAGCGGGCGGAGACCGCGTCCCCCGAAGCGCGGCGCGGAGCTCGCCAGCAGGCCCTGGAGGAGCTGACGCAGGCGCTGCTGCGCAATCCCAACCTCGCGTTCGAATGGGGCGACACGCTCACCCAGACACGGCGTCTCGCCGCTGCACCCTGAGCGGCAGGGGCTGAGGGTCCCCGGGCCCACCCGACACGTCGATGGTGCCCGAGGCCGTCTTGGTCTCGGCAATCCCAATCGTCTTGCTCGAAGTCGTGAAGTCAAACCTGGAGGGCCCCGGCTCGGCGGTCTCCGGGATGTAGAGCATGAAGAGGTAGGAGGCCTCGCCTCCGTAGGCCGACCCGGTCTGGGAGACGACGCCGATCGAATCCCGCAGGGTCGGGACCGGCGCATTGAAGCCGGCAGGGGGCCTCACCAGGGCCACGACGATGCTGCCTCGCTCGGCCTTGCAGTTCCGTCTATCGCGTTGGATGCCGGGTTCAGCGGGTTGGTCGAAGTCGATGACGAGGTCTGGACGGAATGACATGCGACGCTCCAGGTCTGTCCCCGGCGTGTTCCAGGGACGCGGCGGGCTATTCAAACGCAATACCAGCCATGGCGCCGGGGAGGACCTGAAGCGCGGCGACACGCGACATGCCGCCGACATGCCGCCGACCGCTCAGGTCCCCTTCGGCACCAGCCCCAGCTCCTTGACGCGCCGGTTCAAGGCCCGCCTGGAGACCTCCAGGCGCTTCACCATCTCGTCCAGGTTGCCCTCGCAGGCGTGGAAGCAGCGGGTGAGCTCCTCCACGCTCAGGTCGCCCGCCAGACGGAGGCTGGGGCTGCGCTCGATGAGGTCGTAGATGGAGGAGCGGGCAATCCCCAGGTGGAGGGCGGCCCGCTTGACGTCCCAGTCGTGCGCGCGCAGGGCGGCGAGCAGCTCCGGCTCCCCCACCTCCGTGGACTTGCGGCGGGCCGCGGCCTCGGGCTCGGGTGTGGCCTCTGGAGCCGGCGCCGGAGCCGGCTTCGGAGCCGGCGCCAGGGGGAGCCGCAGCTCCTGGGCAAGGCGCGCATCCAGCTCCAGGAAGGGCTGGCCCCGGCTGCTGATGACGAGCTGCCGGGCCACGTTCCGGAGCTGGCGGATGTTGCCCGGCCAGGGGTGCAGCACCAGGCGCACCGCCAGCGCGGCGGGCAGCCATGGTGGCGCGTAGGGGTCGCTGGGGGTGAGGTGGTGGGCCTCTCCGAGCGCCTCCAGCTCCTGGCGCGCGAAGTGGAGGAACAGCGGACCAATGTCCTCGCGGCGCTCGCGCAGGGGCGGCAGCCGCAGCTCATAGCCGGCCAGCCGGTGGAGGAGCGGGGCCCGGAAGCGCCCCTCTTCAATCTGCGCCTCCAGGTCCGCGTCCGTGGCCGCGACGAGGCGGACGTCCGTGGCCACGGGCCGGCTGGCCCCCACCGGGTACAGCTCCCCCGTCTCCAGCACCCGCAGGAGCATGACCTGCACCTCCGGCGAGGCCTCTCCCACCTCGTCCAGGAACAGGGTGCCCCCCTGCGCGGCCCGGAAGAAGCCCTCGCGGTCGCGCTGGGAGCCGGTGAAGGCGCCCCGGACGCTGCCGAAGAGCTCCGCGGCCGCCAGCTCCTTGGGGATGGCGCCCAGGTTGACGCTGACGAAGGGGCCCCCGCGCCGGCTCCGGGAATGGAGGGCCTGGGCCACCAGCTCCTTTCCCGTGCCGGTCTCCCCCCGGATGAGGACCGGCACGTCCAGGTCGGCCACGCGCTCGATGTGCCGTCGCAGGGCCTGGAGGGGGGCGCTCTCCCCCACCATGCCCAGGGAGGCCGGCGCGCCGGGCCCGGGCGCGGGGGCCAGGTGCAGCAGCACCACCGTCCGCCCGGAGAACTCGAGCAGGACGCCCCGCGCCAGCGCCTCGGGGCCGAACTCGCGGCCGCTGGCAGGAAGCGGCTCGCCCGCGCAGGTGCAGCGCCCCTCTTCCGGAGGAAGGACGCGGACGCCCTCCCCCGCCGGAGTGAAGCGCAAGGGCTTGCGGCTCATGAAGGGGTCGCCCAGGGGCAGGCCCAGCGGTTCCCCCGGACGCGTGAAGTCCGGCGCGTTGCGCGAGAGCGTCACCTCCCGGCCGGCGAGCAGCCCGTGGAGCAGCAGCCGCTCCCCGATGCGGGTGGCGGTGGGGTGCGCGACGAGCGTCAGCGCCGGGATGGGGCGCGTGGAGGCGGGAGCGCCGCGCGGCATCGACTCGGCGGCGGTGGACACGTCCGCCGTGGGCACGGGGGCAGGGGGGACGTCGGCACCAGGACGGGGCATTGGCGTGACTCTATCTCACACATCGAAAGAGGGATGGCCTGCCCGTTGCAATGACTTGCATCCGTCACATCCAACCCCAGCCAGTGAGCCAGACATGTCCCTGCCGCGCAGCGCTCCGAACGCCTCCCGCCACGTCCTCCCCCGTGCCACGGGAGGCCTCAAGGCTCCGAACAGCTCCACCAATGTGCTCTCCCAACTGACGGACCCGGGGACGCAGCCCTCCGGCTGGGACCTGCTGTACGGCGCGATGGTGACGGGGCTGGGGGTCAACCCGCAGACCTTCCAGCTCATCTATCCCTTCATGCAGTGGACCTGGCCCACGCCCAACAATGGCTACACGACGTCGGCCCAGTACGACTTCCTGGCCACCATCCCGCAGTGGAGCGCCATCGGGCAGTACAGCTCGTCGGGGCAGACCTTCGACGGGGCGTACCAGCAGTTCCTCAACGACGTCGCGACGTACACCCCCGACCCCAACCTGCAGGCGAAGATCACGGCGGCCTACAACGACCTCACCCAGGCGTCGAACCAGTACTCGACCGACTACAGCCAGGCGCAGCAGGCCTACAGCACGGACTCGAGCGTGGTGAACAACGTCCCGAACTTCACCACCTGGCTGACGGGCGGAGCCGGCTTCCCCTTCGGCATCAAGCTCCAGGCGGACAGCGGGAACGTGATCCAGGCGCAGGCCAACTACAACAACCTGGTCGCGCAGGCGAAGAACCCCAACCTCACCAACGCGCTGGCCGCGGTCGTGAACCCCGCGTACTACACGAAGCTGCAGGACCCCGGCCTGTCGGGCAATCCCCCCGTCGCGCTCTGGAGCATCAACACCACCATGCAGAACTGGGTGAACAACGTGCAGGGGCAGGGAGGGACGCCGGGCTCCATCAGCTTTTCCAACAGCCAGTCGCAGTTCGACCTGAACAAGACCTGGGCGCAGGGCTCCATGTCGGTGGGGAGCTGGTTCTGGCAGGTCAACGTCGGCGGCCAGTGGAGCCGGCTGACGGAGTTCGAGACCGACAGCAGCCTGCAGTGCACCGTCTCGTTCAAGGCCTGGGACACCATCCCCATCACCCCGGGGCCCTGGTACTCGGGCGTCACCCAGTTCAAGAACGGTCCGTTCCTGCCGGGCTTCAGCGCGTTCCCCTCGACGGGCCAGACGAACATGTTTGGCGAGGGCGGCGTGGTGCCCGTGCTCAAGACGGGCATGCTGGTGGGCTACCAGCCCACGGTCAGCGTCACCATGAGCCAATCCACCTTCAACAGCTTCCAGCAGCAGTGGCAGGTGGCGGCGGGCTTCTCCGTGGGGCCGTTCGATTTCGGCGGCACGTCGGGCGGCTCGCAGAACTCGTGGACGCGGTCCTCGTCCGGACTCACCATCACCGCGACCTCCACCTCCACGGTGCCCGTCATCTTCGGCGTCAACGTGAACACGCTGCCGTAGCCTGAAGCGAAGCACCGGAGGCCCACGCCCAACGCGTGGGCCTCCTGTGCGGGCCGCGGTCAGTAGAAGAGCAGCTCCGGCTGGGCAGCCTTGACGGTGATGAGGTCTCCCGGATCGCCGGCCTTGGAGGCGTCAGCGCCCAGGATGGACTTCGTGCCCTCTCCGCCATTGCCCGCGCAGGCGCCGCCGCCACCGCCGGTCTGGACCAGCGTCGTGGCCGTTCCAGAGACCGCCGACGCGCCCGCGGTGCCGCCGTTCACCTGGACGTTGGCGGGGTTCACGATGACGGGCGTGTTCGCGCCGAGGAACTGGATGATGCCTCCTCCGCCACCCCCGCCGCCGCCATACATCTGCCCCGCGACCGGAGTGGCGCCATTCCAGCCCACGGCGCCATTGCCTCCATTGGCCAGGACCTTGCCGGTGCTCTCCACGGTGATGGTGCCGCGGGAGATGAGGCTGATGACACCGCCACCTCCACCGCCGCCACCCGCCACGGGGGTCGGCGAACCGCCGGGGCGGTTGATGGTGGAAATGCTGTTGTTGATGCCCTGGTAGGCGTTCGCCTCGACGGTGCCGCGGATGATGATGTTGCCCCTGGCGGCGAGGATGAGCCGCCCACCCCCGTCGCCGCCGAGGATGTCGGGGTTCGTCGTGGAGCGGAACCCGCTGCCGCCCCCCAACACGTCGGCGCGGGTGACCAGGGACGTGCGCCCCCGGTCCAGCCCCCTGCCCCCCAGGTGGTTGAAGGAGGCGGACATGGCGATGCCCTTCTGGGACGGGTTCAGGGTCTGGATCTGGAAGTCGGGGCTGACGATGATGCTGCCGCCCTGACCGATGACGATGTCACCCGTGGCGCGAATCATCGTCCCGCTCGACACGATGAGCATGCCGTCGATGGTCACGTCGTGGAACATCAGGTTGGCGCCAGCGGCCGGGAAGTTCCCGGCCGTGAAGAACCGCGTATTCGAGAAGGCGGGGAGGTTGAAGTCCCCCGCGGAGCCGTCGCCGTAGGCGAGCGCGAGCGCTCCGGACTCCCCCTGGGCCCCTTGCGAGCCCGTGTCGCCCTTGGGCCCCTGCGGACCCGTCGGGCCCGTGGCGCCGGTATCGCCCTGGGGCCCCTGGGGCCCCGTCTCCCCCACCGCGCCCACCGCGCCGGTGTCGCCCTTGGGGCCCTGGGCGCCGTTGCAGAGGTACTTCGTGGCGGACGCGTTCACCTCGCCGTCATCCAGCAGGTCGCCGTCGCCGTTGCGGTCGATGCCGGACTCCAGCTTGACGCCACCGAAGCCGCAGTTGGCGCCCGCGGGCTCGGGCGTGGTGAGCAGCAGGGCACTCAGCCCCTGTGGACCCGGCGGGCCGCCCTCGGGACCCGCGGGCCCCTGAGGCCCCTGGGCACCCGGCGGCCCCTGAGGTCCCGCGGGGCCCTGCGAGCCCTCCGAACCCGCCGAGCCCTTGCACGCGGCGACGCCGAGCAGCCCCGCCGAGAGCGTGGCCCGAAGCACGTGTGAACGAAGAACACCTGTCGCGAAATGGATGCGCATGATTCCTCCCCCAGGGCGCGCATTCTGCCCGCAGTAGCCCGCTGTTCGCCAGTGGACTCGCCGGGGCGGGACATCCCTCTCCCAGCGCGCAAGTCCCGGGTGACCCCACGCAGTGCATTCCCTACCCAAAGACAGTCCATCAACAAACACAGACAATCATTGTCAGACCCCTCCCGCAGGATGCACGCGCAACCTTGCAACGGAGCCGTGCATGTCATCCCAAGCTTCCGCAGCCACGCCCCAGCAGGAAGAAAAGTCAGACATTGCAGAGGACACCGAATCCCTTCGTCCCGTTCCCAACCCGGGCCCCGAGCGCGCCGACGACGCGCTGAAGGTCCGGGTGGATGCCGCCACCTTCCAGCGCGGCGTCCCCCTCCCCGAGCACCCCGACAACGGCGATGAGGTGCGCTACACCAGCCGCTTCGCCAACTACTCCAAGGGACTGCCGCACGACGCCTACGGGGACGTCATCCCGGCCGACTACAGCCGCCTGGCGAGCAGCATCGTCAGCGGAGTCCCCGACTTCTTCGAGGCCGTTCCGTTGGGCGGCAGCCGCAAGTTCGTCAACCCGCAGGCCGCGCAGGCCTACCAGTTGGAGGGCGCGGACTCGCATGCGCTCGCCATCGCTCCCGCCCCCGCGTTCGCGGGACTGGAGGTCTCCGGGGAGATGGAGGAGCTGTACTGGATGGCGCTGGCCCGCGACGTGTCCTTCCAGGACTACTCCAGCGCCTCGGCCCCCGCCGTCATCACCGAAGCCCTGCAGCGCCTCAACCTGCTCGGCGTCCACCGGGGGCCGCGGGTGAACGGGCAGGTGACGGCGGACACGCTCTTCCGGGACTCGCTGCCCGGGAGCACGGTGGGGCCCTTCGTCTCGCAGTTCCTGCTGCAGGACGTGCCCTACGGCGCGCAGAGCGTGTCCCAGCGCATCCGCACCCGGGTGCCCGGGGACGACCGCGTCTCCACCTTCGCTGAATGGCTGCGCATCCAGAACGGCGAGCCTCCCGCCCAACCGGAGACGACGGACCCGACGCCGCGCTACTTACGCAACGGGCGGGACCTGGCCGAGTTCGTCCACCACGACTTCCCGCTGCAATCCAGCCTCAATGCCCTGCTCCTCCTGGCGGGACGCAACGACACGGACACCGATGGCAAATCCTCGCCGCCGGTGCACGACGAGAACAATCCCTACCGCCAGTACCTCAAGCAGGACGCGTTCGCGACCTTCGGCAACGCGGACGGGCAGGACCTCATCGGCCGCGTGATGAAGCTGGCCCTGCTGGGCATCTGGTTCCAGAAGTGGCAGGTGCACCGCCGCCTGCGGCCGGAGGAGTTCGCCGGCCGCGTCCACAACACGAAGTCCAACACGCGCACCTACCCCGTTCATCCGGAGCTGCTCGGCTCGCCGGTGCTGTCCCGGGTGCTGGACCGCAACCGCACGCTCAACGGTGGAGCTGGCGGTAGCGGCACGTACCTGCTGCCCCTTGCCTTCCCCGAGGGCTCGCCCCTCCACCCGGCCTACGGCTCCGGTCACTCCACCTACGTGGGGGCGGGCGTGACGATGCTCAAGGCCTTCTTCAAGACGGACCTGCCGGTGCAGGAGCCGGTGGTGCCGAGCGCGGATGGGCTGTCCCTGGTGCGCTACACCGGGCCGGCCCTGACCATCGAGAACGAGCTGGACAAGCTGGCCATGAACATCGGCGTCGGACGGCTGTTCGCGGGCGTCCACTGGCGCTCCGACCACGAGCACGCGGTGCGGCTGGGCGAGCTCATCGCGCTGCGGGTGCTGCAGGACCACTCGCGCACGTACAACGAGACCTTCCCGGGCTTCCAGGTGCGGACCTTCGGCGGCAACACGCTGACCATCAACACCGTGACGGCGCTTCCCAACCACGTCAGCGCCGTCACGGGCTTCTCCATCGTCGACGCCAATGGCCAGCTCGTGCCCGGCCACGAATCCCTGCGCAATGACATGACGCTGGAGACGGGCGCCCTGCCTCCAGGCTGGAAGCTCCAGGTGAACACGTTCCCGGCCAACGTGGGCAGCGTGCGCATCGTCTGCGACGGCGTCACCACGCACGCCGATGCCGCGCCCTACACCGTGGAGGCAGCGGCGCTGGCGGGGCAAGGCGTCCACACGCTCATGGCCACGCCCTACAGCGGCACGGGCGGGAGCGGCCTGGGCGGCGTGGCCCTGGGACTCCGGCTTCAGACGGGCCTCCATTGGACGGAAACGGGCCTGCTGAACGAGGGCCGCATGAACCACGACATGGTCGTGCTGAAGGACGGGAAGGTGCTGGTAGGGCCCATGTGGAGCGCCAGGACCACGGAGCTGTACGACCCGGCCACGGGCCAGTGGAGCTACACCGGCCCCACGATGCAGTCCCGCGCCCGCTACACGATGACGCTGCTCGCGGATGGCAAGGTCCTGCTGGTGGGCGGAGCCAAGGGCTCCGTCTTCTTCCCTGAGACGGAGCTGTATGACCCGGCCACGGGCACCTGGACGGGGGCCGGCTCCCTGGCCCAGCCCCGCTTCGACCACACGGCGACGCTGCTCGCGGATGGCCGGGTGCTCGTGGTCGGCAGTGATTCCGACCCCAACACCAGCTCCGGCAAGCTGGTGGAGGTGTATGATCCGGTGAGCAACGCATGGACCTCCGTGTCGCCACTGCCCTGGAGGCTGTCGCAGCACACGGCCACGCGGCTCCACAATGGCAAGGTGCTGGTGGTGGGCGGCGACTCGAATACCCCTCGTGCCCTGCTCTTCGACCCCGTGATGAACACCTGGACCGAGATTCCCCCGCCTGGCGATCCGTTCGTGAAACACACGGCGACGCGGCTCGCGGATGACCGGGTGTTGATCGCGGGCCTGTCGCGCGCGTGGGTCTACGCCCCCATCACCGGCAGCTGGACCCGCGTCGGCGACCCTTCCATGTACCGCAACGGGCCCACGGCGACACTCCTGCCGGATGGCCGGGTGCTCCTCACCGGGGGCGAAGGATCGAACAGGCTCATCCGTGAAGCGGAGCTGTTCGACCCGACGACGGGAACCTGGACCCCGACGACGCCGATGACTCGCGGGCGCAGGGGGCATACGGCGGCGCTGCTGTCCAATGGCAAGGTGCTGGTCGCCGGGAGCGACGACTACAACACCCCCGTCCGGAAGTGCGAGCTGTACACGCCCTAGCACCGTGGCATGAGGAGGGGGCGCAGGCGTTGCGCGCCTGCTCCCGGGGCCTTCCTCGGACGGTGGCTGGCACGGGGTTTGGATTGGGGCAGGGATGCCATGCAACCCTGCCTCGACCTCCCCACGCCGTCCGCGGAGCTGCTGGCCCGGTACAACGTCGCCGGGCCCCGCTACACCAGCTACCCCACCGCCCCCGAGTGGCGCGGCGACTTCGGCCCCGACGCCCTCGCGGAGCGCCTGACCCTGGCCGGCGCGCGGGAGGCCTCCGAGCCGCTGTCCCTCTACGTCCACCTGCCCTTCTGCCGCAGCCTCTGCTGGTACTGCGGCTGCAACGTCGTCATCAGCCAGGACCCGAGCGCGGCGGACCGGTACATCGACCACCTGGTCATGGAGATGGACCTGGTCGCCCGGCGGCTGGGCGCGCGGCGGAGCCTGTCGCAGCTCCACTGGGGCGGCGGCACGCCCACCTTCCTCACCGAGGCGCAGCTGGAGCGGCTGTGGACGGAGCTCACCCGCCGCTTCACGCCGCTGCCGGACGCGGAGGTGGCCATCGAGGTCCACCCCGCGCTGACCACGCCGGGCCAGTTGTCACTGCTGCGCCAGCTGGGCTTCAACCGCGTGTCCATGGGGCTCCAGGACTTCGACCCCCAGGTGCAGCGGACCACGAACCGCCTCCAGACGCCGGAGCAGACGCGCGCGCTGCTGGAGCATGCGCGCGCGCTGGGCTTCAGCGGCGTGAACTTCGACCTCATCCACGGCCTGCCCCACCAGGACGCGGAGCGCTGGGCCCGCACCCTGGAGACGGTGCTGGAGATGCGGCCGGACCGGCTCGCCGTCTACGCGTTCGCCTTCATGCCGGACGTGCTCAAGCACCAGAAGCGCATGCCCGCGGAGGCCCTTCCGGATGCACGCACCCGGCTGGAGCTGTTCCGCGCCGCCCGCGAGGCCTTCGTGACGGCGGGCTACCGGCCCATCGGCATGGACCACTTCGCGCTCCCCGAGGACGAGCTGGCGCGCGCGCAGGCCGGGCGCCGCCTGGGCCGCAACTTCCAGGGCTATACAGTGAAAGCCGCGTCGGACGTGGTGGCGCTGGGCAGCACCGGCATCAGCGACGTGGGCGGGGCGTATGCCCAGAACGTGCGGCCGCTGCCGTCCTATTACGCCCGCGTGGCCGAGGGACGCCTGGCCACCGAGCGGGGCATCGTCCTCACCGGGGATGACCGGCGCCGCCGCGCCGTCATCACCCAGCTCATGTGCAACTTCTGGGCGGACCTCGGCGACGAGGGCGCGGCGTACTTCGCCCCGGAGCTGGAGCGGCTGCGCGCCTTCGAGGCCGACGGGCTCCTGGTGCGCGACGGCCCCCAACTGGAGCTGACGCCGCTCGGCCGCCTCTTCGTGCGCAACGTGGCCATGGTGTTCGACGCCCACCTCGCCCGGGCCGCGAATCCCCGCTTCTCCCGGACGGTGTGAGGCCCCCGGGGCCGGTGGGGCCTCCAACCGTCGCGAGGGAGCGCAGAAACTGCGCGGGCCCCCGTGACGCGGCGCAGGGGTTGCGTGGGCACGAGCGAGCCCCCGAGGCAGCGTGAACGGCGGGGGGATTGCAATGACGCCTGCTCCGTCATGACCAGCCTAGAGCTCGCGCGGTGGCAGTTCGGAATCACCACGGTCTATCACTTCATCTTCGTCCCCCTCACCATCGGGCTCGCGCCGCTCGTCGCGCTGCTGCAGACGCTCTGGGTGGTGACGGGAAAGCCGGGGTGGCTGCGGCTGACGCGGCTCTTCGGCAAGCTGTTCCTCATCAACTTCGCGCTCGGCGTGGTGACGGGCATCGTCCAGGAGTTCCAGTTCGGGATGAACTGGAGCGAGTACGCGCGCTTCGTGGGGGACGTGTTCGGCGCCCCGCTCGCGATGGAGGCGCTGGCGGCCTTCTTCATCGAGTCCACGTTCCTGGGGCTCTGGATCTTCGGCTGGAAGCAACTGCCGCGCGCGCTGCACCTCGCCTCCATCTGGCTGGTGGCGTTCGCCGTGAACCTGTCGGCCTACTTCATCCTCGCGGCCAACTCCTTCATGCAGCACCCCGTCGGGGCGCGCTTCAACCCCGCCACCGGGCGCGCGGAGATGACGGACATCCTGGCGGTGCTGACCAACAACACGGCGCTCGTGGCCTTCCCCCACACGGTGACCTCGGCCTTCCTGGTCGCGGGCACCTTCGTGGCGGGCGTCTGCGGCTGGCTGATGGTGCGCTCCAGCCAGTCGGGTGAAGCGGCGGCGGCCCAGACCTTTCGCGGCGGGCTGCGGCTCGGGCTCGTCACCGTCGTCGTCTCCGGCATCGGCGTGGCGGTGAGCGGAGATGCCCAGGCGAAGCTGATGTTCGAGCAGCAGCCCATGAAGATGGCCGCGGCCGAAGCGCTCTGCGACGGCCGCGCCGGGGCGCCCTTCTCGCTGCTCGCGGTGGGAGACCTGAACAACGACTGCCAGGGCGTGCGCCACCTGCTGGAGGTTCCCGGCTTCACGTCCTACCTGGCGCGCGGTGACTTCCAGGCATCGCTCGAGGGCGTCAATGACGTCCAGAAGCGCTACGAGCAGCGCTACGGGACGGGGCCGGACTACGCGCCGAACCTCGCCGTCACCTACTGGTCCTTCCGTCTGATGATTGGGCTGGGCGTGGGGAGCGCGGCGCTGGCGCTGTTCGGGTTCTGGCTCACGCGCGGAGGCGCGGCGAGCAACTCGGAGCGGTTCGCGCGGCTCAGCCTCGCGGCGCTGCCCACCCCGTTCCTCGCGTGTTCCTTCGGGTGGATCTTCACCGAGATGGGGCGGCAGCCCTGGCTGGTGGCGCCCAACCCCACCGGGGTGGACACGCTCCGCCTGTTGACGGCCAGCGGCGTCTCCACCGCCGTTTCACCCGCCATGGTCTGGACGACGCTGATTGGCTTCACCTGCGTCTACGGCGTGCTGGCGGCGGTCTGGTTCTACCTGATGCGGCACTTCGTCCGTGCCAGCCTGAAACATCCGGCGGCCGTCCCGAGCGAGGACCGCCACCCTGAAACCGCGCCGCTGTCGTTTGGCTACTGAGCCCCTGCCCTCTTTGACTGGCTTCGACAAACCATCATGGAACTGAACACACTCTGGTTCTGTCTCATCGCGGTCCTCTGGACGGGCTACCTCGTGCTGGAGGGTTTCGACTTCGGCGTGGGGATGTGGCTCTCCGTGCTGGGAAGGACTCCCGCGGAGCGCCGCGCGGTGCTGCGCACGATTGGCCCGGTCTGGGATGGCAACGAGGTGTGGCTGCTCACCGCCGGGGGCGCGACGTTCGCGGCCTTCCCGGAGTGGTACGCGACGCTCTTCTCCGGCTTCTACCTGCCGCTCTTCCTCATCCTCGTCGCGTTGATTGTCCGAGGCATCGGGCTCGAGTTCCGCTCCAAGCTGGAGGACCCCACGTGGCAGCGCCGCTGGGAGCAGGCCATCCAGGTGGGGTCGTGGATTCCCGCGCTGCTCTGGGGCGTCGCCTTCGCGAACATCGTGCGCGGAGTGCCCCTGGACGCGGACCATCAGTTCACCGGGACGTTCCTCGGCCTGCTCTCCCCGTTCGCGCTGCTCGGCGGCCTGGCCACCACCCTGCTCTTCCTCAGCCACGGCGCGGTCTTCGTCGCGCTGAAGACCCAGGGCACGCTGCGGACGCGGGCGCTCGGCTGGGCGAAGCGGATGGCGCTGCCCACGCTGGGCGTCAGCGGTGCCTTCGGCCTGTGGACGCAGGTGCGGTACTCGGTGGCCTGGACGTGGCCGGTGCTGGGGTTCGTGGCCCTGGCGCTGGGAGCGGCGGCGCTGAGTGTCTGGCGGGAGCGGGAGGGCTGGTCCTTCACCTTCAGCTGTCTGGCCATCGCGGGCGTGGTCGTGCTGCTCTTCGGCTCGCTCTTCCCGGACGTGATGCCAGCGCTGGAGCCGGCGCACTCGCTCACCGTCCAGAACGCGTCGAGCACCCCCTACACGCTGCGGATCATGACCTACGTCGCCGTCGCGCTGGTGCCGTTCGTGCTGGCCTACCAGGGCTGGACCTACTGGGTCTTCCGCCAGCGCGTCACCGTGGACGAGCTCACGCCGGCGATGGGAGAGGGCTGAGCGTCCGATGAAGCCGCTCGACCCGAAGCTCCTGCGGCACGCGAGCGCCGCGCGGCGCTACGTGCTGCTCACCGCGGGCCTGGGACTCGGGATGGTCGCGCTCACGGTCCTGCAGGCGCGGGGACTGGCGCGGCTGCTGGGCCATGCACGCGAGGCGGCCGGATCCTCCGGGACAGCCCTCCTCTGGCTGGGCGGCGTGTGGCTCCTGCGCGCGGCGCTGGCGGGGCTCCAGGAATGGGCGGGGAAGCGGAGCGCGCACCGGGTCATCGCGCAGCTGCGAGCGGGCCTGCTGGCGCGGCTGGCGTCCGGCCCGGAGCGGGAGCGCGCCTCGGCGGGGGTGGCGCAGGTGGAGCTCGCGACCCGGGGACTGGACGCGCTGCAGCCGTACCTGGAGGGCTACGTGCCGCAGCTGCTGCTCACGGCGCTCGCGACACCGGCCCTGCTCGTCTGCGTGTGGCGCGCGGATCCGGTCTCCGCGGCCCTGATGGCGGGCTCGCTGCCGCTCATCCCGCTCTTCATGGTCCTGGTGGGCCGCTTCACGCGCGAGGCCACGATGCGGCAGCTCGCGAGCATGCAGCAACTGAGCGCGCGGGTGCTGGACCTCATCACCGGGCTCGCCACGCTCCGGGCGCTCGGCCGGCACCGCGGCGTCGCGGCCCAGGTCCTGCGGCTGAGCGAGGCGCACGCGCGGACGACGCTCCAGGCGCTGCGGCGGGCCTTCCTCTCCAGCTTCGTGCTGGAGCTCATCACCACGCTCTCCATCGCGAGTGTCGCGGTGGGGATTGGCCTGCGGCTGCTCGACGGGGCCATGGCGCTGGAGACGGGCCTCTTCGTGCTGCTGCTCGCGCCGGAGGTCTACGCGCCGCTGCGCCAGGTAGGGGCGCTCTTCCATGCGTCCGCGGAGGGAGCCGAGGCGGCGGCGCAGGCCATCGCGCGGCTCGAAGCCCCCCAGCCCGCACGCGGCACGCTCAGCGCGCCCCCGCTCACCTCCGGGACGCTGGAGCTGCGGGACGTCTCGGTCGCCACGCGCGACGCCGGGTGCTGTGCACCGGACGGGCTGTCGTTCGTGCTGCCGTTGGGGCAGGGACGCATCCTCGGGCTGCGCGGGGAGAGCGGCGCGGGCAAGAGCACGGCCCTGGCGGTGATGCTCGGGCTCCTGCCGCCCACGCGCGGGGGCGTCTTCCTGCGCCCCGAAGGCGGGGCGGCGCTGGCGCTCGGGGCGCTCGACCTGACGACGTACTGGCCCCAGCTCGCGTGGCTGCCGCAACAGCTCCACCTGGAGCCGGGCACGGTGCGGGAGAGCGTCTGCCGGGGGCGCGTGATTCCGCCCTCGGCCCTGGCGGCCGCCGCGGAGGCCACCGGCTTCGACGCCGTCGTCGCGCGGCTTCCCGACGGCTGGGACACGAAGCTGGGGCGGGACGGTCAGGGCCTCTCGCTCGGGCAGCGGCAGCGGCTCGCGCTCACGCGGGTCCTCGTGGGAGACGAGCGGTTGCTGCTCCTCGACGAGCCCACGGCGCACCTGGATGAAGTCTCCGAGCAGCGCGTCCTCGAAGCGCTGAAGCGGCGGGCCCGCAAGGGAACGACCCTCCTCCTGGTCAGCCACCGCGCGCGGACGCTGGCCATCGCGGACGACGTCCTCACGCTCCATTCGCACGCGTCTTCGCCGGACACCCTCCCGGAGGCCGCATGAGCCGCCATCCCTTGCGTCAGGTGCTGTCGGGGCTCGGGCTGCGTCCCCGCGCGGTGGGGTTCGCGGTCGCGCTCGGGCCGGCCGCGCTCTTCGCGTCGACGGCGCTGGGCGCGTTGTCCGCGTGGCTCATCGCGCGCGCCGCCGAGATGCCACCCGTGCTCGACCTCACGCTCGCCATCGTCGGCGTGCGGGCCCTGGGGCTCTCTCGCGCGGGCCTGCGCTACGCCCACCGGCTCGTCGCGCACGAGCTGGCCTTCGGGGGCGTGGCACGGCTGCGGGCCCGGCTCGTGGACGCGCTCGCGCGCGGGCCGCTCACCCGGGTCCTGGGCCTCAAGCGCGGAGACCTCGTCGCGAGGCTCGGCGGTGACGTGGACGCGGTGGGCGAGGCGGTCATCCGCGCGCTCGTGCCCATGGCCATCGCGGCCGGTGTCGGCGCCGGCGGCGTCGCGCTGCTCGCCCTCTTCCTCCCGGCGGCGGCGGGGGCCCTGGCCGTGAGTCTGGCCGTCGCGGGGGGCGTGGCGCCCTGGATGAGCGCGCGCGCGCTGGCCCTCTCGGAGAAGGCGGCGTCGGCCACCCGGTCGCACCAGATGGCCACCGCGCTGGAGCTGCTCGAAGGCGCGGCGGAGTGGCGGGTGTCGGGACAAGCACCGGTCCTGCTGGGGGCCCTGCGCGAGGACGACCTTCGTCTGGAGCGCCTCTTGGCCAGGGCCGCGCGCTGGACCGCCGCCGCCACCTTCCTGATGCATGCCGCATGGAGCGCGAGCGTGGGGGCGGCGCTCGTCCTCGGCTTCGCGGCACTCGGACGCGGAGCGCTCTCCCAGGTGGAGCTCTGCGTCGTCGTGCTCGTGCCGCTGGGTGCGTTCGAGGCCCTCCAGTCCATGCCCGCGGCGCTGACCCAGTTGCTGCGCTCCACCGAGGCGGCCCGGCGGCTGCTTCCCTTCCTCGATGCGACCGAAGCCGAGACCCCGGCCACCGTGTCCCCTGCCCCCGCGCCGGCCATGCACCTGCGCGCGGAGGGGCTCGCGTGCGGCTGGCCGGAGCGAAGCGCCGCGGTCCCGGGCATCGACCTCACCCTGCGGCGAGGACGGTCACTCGCCCTCACCGGGCCCAGTGGGAGCGGGAAGACGACGCTGCTGCTCAGCCTCGCGGGGCACCTGCCTCCGAAGGCCGGGACGGTGAAGCTGGGCGACGTCTCGCTCGCGGACGTGAGCGAGCAACGCCGGGTCGAGCTGCTGCACTACTGCGCCGAGGATGCGCACCTCTTCGACACCACCCTGCGAGAGAACCTCCGGGTCGTGCGCGCGGCGCTCACCGACGACGAGGCCGTCGCGGCGCTGCACAAGGCCGGCCTGGGTGAATGGTACGCGCGGCAACCCCAGGGGCTCGACACGCCCCTCGGCCGCGGGGGTGAGGCCCTTTCGGGAGGCGAGCGGCGGCGCGTCCTCCTCGCGCGCGCCTGGCTTTCAGAGGCCCCCTGGCTCCTGCTCGACGAGCCCACCGAGCATCTCGACCCGCGCACCGCCGCACGCGTGATGCGAGACCTGGATGGGATGAAGGCGCACGGGCGCGGCCTGGTGGTCGTCACGCATGACGCGGACGTGGCACGCGTGCTGGACAGCGTCCACGCCCTCGCGCCGGCCTGACACCCGCGCGTCACCCTCCAGGAAGCCGGGAGCGCTTCTCCAGGCCAGCGGAGGGTCATGGAGGGTAGGGTCGCGCCCCGCATGCGTTCGCCATCCCCCATGCTCGACACCTCAGGGCTCCCCCAGGAGGCCGCGTCGCCTCCGCTCCGGCGCGGCCAGCGCACCTGGCCGGCCGTCTTCTCGGGGGCCCTGCTCCTCGCGCTCGCGTGGAAGGTGTGGACCCTGGCGCTGCCGCCCCACGGCGTGCATCCCTGGCGTGACGCGGACGGGCTCGGCGTGGCGCGCGCGTTCCTCCACGAGGGCTGGAACATCCTCTACCCGCGCGTGGCGGAGCGCGGCGGGCTGACCGGCATCGTCGGCATGGAGTTCCCGCTGGTGAACTGGCTGGGCGCGGCGGCCATGGCCCTCTTCGGCGAGCACGACACCTGGGCGCGCCTGCCCGTGTGGCTGTGTCTCATTCCCCTGGCGTTCGGCGGGCTCGCCCTGGGCCGGCGCATGCTGCGGGACGAGGACACGGCGCGGGTGGCCGCGGTGTGTCTCCTGCTCCAGCCGCTGGTGCTGGTGTTCTCACGCAAGCTGATGCCCGAGGTGCCCATGCTGACCCTGCTCTGCTGGGGCCTGTGCATGGCCTTCGACGGCATCCGTGCGAGCTGGGGACGGGCGCTGCTGGCGGGCGTGCTGCTGGCGCTCGCGGCCGTGCTCAAGCCCACCGGCGTGGCGGCGGCGGTCCCCGCCACGGCGTGGGTGCTGGCGGCGTGGAAGGGAGCGCCGGGTCCGGAGAGGAAGTGGGTGCTCGCCCGGTCCTCGCTCATCGGCCTGATTCCGGTCGTCGCGGTGCTCGTCTGGTTCCGCCATGCCCACGTGCTGGAAGAGACCTACGGTCTGCCGCTCTTCAAGCTGAAGCACGACTGGTGGGAGTGGACGCGGGAGCTCTTCACCTGGACGTTCATCTCCGTGGTGTTCGGCCGCTGCATCCACCTCTTCTTCCTGCTGCCCACCTTCCTCTGGATGCTCGTGTCCTGGCGGACGACGGGGCGCGTGCTGAAGGAACACCCGGTGGTGACCGCGTGGTTCGCGGCCTCGCTCGGCGTGGTGGTCCTCTTCGGCCGCCACAACTTCCAGCACCAGTACTACGCCATCCCGCTCACGCTCGCGACCAGCCTGCTCATTGGCGCCTTCGTCGTGGCGGCCACGCGCGAGCGCCGCGCCCCGGAGCGCTGGCGGCTGGCGTTCCTGGCGGTGTTCGCGGTCACCGCGCTGTTGCGCACGCTGTCCTATACGAAGCCCCCGGAGCTCGATGTCGCCCGGCTCGACGCGGCCGTGCCGAAGCTGGGCCCGCCAGGACTGACGGTGGCCACGGACCTGAGCACGCCCGTCGTCTCGCTGGTGACGCTGCGACGCCAGGGCTGGTCACTGCCCCCGGCGTCCCTCACCCCCGAGCGGCTGGAGGAGCTGCGCCGCGAAGGGGCCACGCTCCTGGTGGAGTCCTCGTTCGGAGGATGGCTCCCGGAAGCGACGCGGGCCCGGCTGCCGCCGCCCCTCTACGACGACGGACAGGTGCGCTCCTACTCGCTGAGGTGAGCCGCGCGGCGTTACCGCTTCCTCACGTAGGCCGTGTGGCCATTGCCAATGGTGGGATAGCGCATGCCCCATCCCGGCTCGAAGCCCAGCTCACCGAGGAACGTATCGATGTCCTCCGCCGTGGGAGCGCCGACGTAGCGCTCCTTGATGTTGACCTCCAGATGGATGAACTCGATGTGCTTGAGGGTCTGCCGTGCGCCCTGGAGCGCCTTCAGCTCCGCGCCCTGGATGTTCAGGTAGAGCGTGTTGTAGCGGGTGTCGCTCCCGCCCTCCGCCAACTCCCGCAGAAGGCTATCGAGCGTCCGCACGGGAACCGTCACGCGCTCGTTGACGGACATGGCCTCCCGCAGACGCTGCTGCCCGAACTCCGTCACGTTGGGTGCTTGCAGCGAGCTCAACATGCTGTGGGCCATGACGAAGAAGTCCGCCTCTCCGTCATGGTCGCTGATGGCACACTGGGCCACGTGGATCTGCGTTGGCTCCTCGCAGTCCAGCATCTGGTCACGCACCATCGCCATCGCGCTGGTGGCCTTGGCCACGGTGGCCAGCCGCTTGAAGACGTCTTCCTGCGGCTCGACCATCAGCACGTTCCGGTAGCCCAACAGCAGCCACACCCACAGCAGGTATCCGGAATGCGCGCCCAGGTAGAGTACGCCCTGGGGCTCGATGCGGAACTTCCTCAAGAGCGTGCCGAGGACCATCACCTCGCGCAGGGACTGGTCGTACCAGCCGGTCTCCCCGTCAGGGCTCCAGATTCGCGCGACAGACTTCTTCCAGAGCGTGTCCAGCTGGGGAGAATGCTCGTGGTAGATGCTCGGCTTGTTCATGCGCTCTCAGGCCGGACTTCGGACTTCGCGGCCGGTGAGGTCGCGAACGTCAGGATGCCCATTGAAATCAAGTGCTTCACAAGGCGGACGCGCTCCGGATCCGTGTACCAGCCCGGGATGTCCTTGACCGCGAACTGCGGGGTCGCGCTGATGAAGTCCAGGGCGAGGAGGAGCTTCTCCGGCCCGTGGTAGTAATAGCCCGGGAAGATGAGCTCGGTCTGGCCCTCGAAGAGGTGCGCCTGCACCTCGATTCCCGGCCTCCGCTTGACGACCGTCGTCGCGTCAACGCTCTCCACATGGCGCAGCAACTCGAAGTGCCCATCCGGAAGGAAGGGCAACCGTTTCCGGTGCTCGCGCTTGAGCGCCTGGAGCGCGCCCTCCCAGTCCGGGACCTCGAAGGTCTTCGCGGCCAGCTCGCGGAACCAGGGCTCCGATTTCGCCTTGCCGGACGGGCGCAGCGGGCCACCAAAGCCCATCGCCCGTCGCAGCTCGATGTCCTTGACGCTGGCCGCCGCGACGGCGCGGCCCAGCAGGTCCGCGTACGTCACCCGCTGCACGGTGAACACGAGGTGCAGGGAGTGCGAGTCCTGGGTCTCCACCATGGGGAGTGCGTCGCTCGACGAAGCGCCCCCCGGCAGGTTGGCGAAAGGCAGGTACAGGGTGTCACCCGCCTTCAGGGACAGCGACTCGCCGCCCCCCTCTTCCGGAGGCAGGGGCTTGAACCGGCCGGGCGGAAGGCGCCAGGTGGACGTCCCCTCCAACTGGAGCACGAAGAAGCTGCGGCTGTCGTTCCAGGCGCCGGCGTTGCACGAGCGGGGCGGCGCCGCGATCAAATCCGCGGTGATGACAAAGCCAGACTGCCGCGCGATGGCGCTGACCAGCCGGGTGATGGGCTTCCAGCGGACGTGCATCTCCCGGAGGGCCAGGCTCTTTCCGTCCGAGAACTCCTTGTAGAACTCGGAGAGCGTCGTCTTGCGCGGCCGGCGGGGCCAGGCCGCGGCGAACTGGGTCCCCTGGATGAGGTGGATGCTGTTGTTGGTGAAGGACGCGTTGATGAGCCCGTCAAGCTCCGCGGAGCAGAACAGGGAGCGGAAGTAGTCGGGCGCGTCGCGCCTGACGACGAGGGCGTTGCGCTCCCAGATGTCACTGGCGAACTGCTCCAGGGGCGTAGGCGAGAGGACGGCTTGGAGGTTTTCGCAATGGCTCATGGCTGTCTTCCGGAAGAGGGCGCTGCCGTCAGCGTTCGCCCTTCGGCTCCGCGACCTTCAAGAAACCCACCTGGATGAGGTCGCGAACCAGGGCCAACCGCTCGGGCTCGCCGCGGCCGGGAATGTCTCCCGCGAGGAACCGCTCCTCCATGGCCACGAAGCGCAGCGCCGCCTCGCTTTCGCGAGCCGCCAGGTAGTGGCCGCCCGGGAAGTGGAGCTTCACCTTGCCGCCCTGGGCGAGCACGACGCCTTCCATGCTCCTGCGCCTTTCCAGCGGGGTCCCCGCATGCACCTGCGTGCCGCTCCCCAGGCGGGAGAAGTGCCCGTCCGCCAGCGGGGCGATCCGGTCCAGGAACTTCGCCGCGAGCCGGTTGCGTGACGCCTCGAAGTGGGCCGCGCCCGACACCTCCTCCGCCAGTTCCTGGGCCCGCTCGAACAGCCGCGAGGCGTGAGCCTTCTCCACGGAATAGCCAAAGGGGAGGCTCTCCTGGAAGCGAGGATCCCGATCCGCGAGGTCCATCACGGACTCCGTGAGGATCTTCTCCCAGGTGTCCGGGAACAGGCCGAACGTCACATGCAGCGAGGAGCAGGTCCGGGTCCGGGGCTCGTGGATGACCCCCTTTGGGAAATAGAGCAGGTCCCCGGCCTTGAGGTTGATGACGTGGGAGGGCCCGTCCGCGGGCTTGCTCTGACGCTCGTATTCGCCGCGCTCCTTGCTGTAGCGGGGGAGTTCGGGGCCCGAGTCATACAGGCGCCATTCCTTCTCCCCTTCCAGTTGGAGGGCGAAGATGTCGTGATCATCCCAGTGGGTCTTGAACCCCTGCGCGTTCTCCGGGGTCGCGTAGGAGAACGTGCTGATGTAGCAGCCGAAGGCGCGCGCCAGCGCGTTCGCGATCTCCCCCACGGGCGGCCAGCACTGATGGATGTTCCGGATGACGATGGTGTGGCCGTCGCGGTAGCGCTCGTAGAACTGATAGAGGGTCGTCTTGTTGTCACCCTCCACGTTGGGATGGGTGACGCTCCCCGACCTGGCCATCCGGACCTCGTCATTCGTCATCGAATGACCCAGGAACGAATCCAGCTCCCCGAGGCTGAACAGGTGCGAGTAGTAGTCCGGCCGGTTCCTGGGGATGTGGAGGACCTTCTTCTCCCAGTACTCGGACAGGAACACCTCGACCGACATCGGATGGAGGATGAACTCGAGCGCGGACAGGTCTGGCATTCTCACATCGGATCCCGGGATCAGACAGGTGTCTCAGCTCAGGTTGAGCGACCCGACCCACGACGGGCCCCCCCGAAAGAGGGCCCGCCGCGGTCAGCCGTCTCAGCCCTCGATGACTTCGGTGCCGTCCGGCAGCTCGACGTTCTCGATGGCCTGCAGGCCGCCGACGACGCCGGACAGGTCGCTCTCGGTGAGCTCCACCTCGAGCTGCGAGGCGACGGCCGCCTCGAGGGACAGGCCCTTGGCGCTCGCGAACGCCTCAGCGCGGGCGCGGGTCTCACCAGACATGTTCTGGATGATGCTCTTGACGTTGCTCATGGGGGTACTCCCTCTCGTTGTGGGGTTGAATTGCCGGCCCATTGCCTTGAGATACACCTCGGGCGTAAGGACGACAGGTGCTGCGTGCTACACCTGGGCTACAGCTCGAATTTGAGCAATTGCGTGAGATGGCGCGTGGCGGCGGGCCCCAACTCACACATCCGCGAAATGCCCACCTGTTCGATCAGCCGGTTCTTCAAGGGCAGATCCTCGGGGCGGGGGTAGTACTTCGGGGACAGCCTTCCAAAGGGACGCTTGCGATCCAGTCCCAACAACTGCCTGCGCACCGGGTCCTGGACGCGCGCATCCAATGTATCGACGGACATCTCATCCACGGGGAACAGCCAGCGGAACGCCCACTGGACGAAGATGGCCTTCCGGGTGAACGCGGACAGGTTCGGGCTCCCCTGGCTGTGCAGGGTGCGCTGCTGGAACAGGACCGCGGAGCCTGCCTTCACGGTCAGGGGCCGGGCCTCTGACGGCGGAGGGGTGAAGGGCCTGAACTCCTCCCGCCAGTTGCGCTCCTCCATGAGCGACAGCGGGAAGATGAACGTCTGCCCCCGGCCGGGCTCCACCAGGTCGGTGAGGTAGAACCCCACCTTGATGGCGGTCATCGGCGCCTGGAATTGAAGGTCCTGGCTGAACATCCCGCCGTCCACATGCCAGTCATAGCGATACTTCTCGGCGGAGGTGTCCGGCGGCCGCACATTGTAATGGGTGTGATTGACCCAGATATTCCAGCCCAGCAGGCCACTGATCTTCCCCAGCACCGCCGGATTGTCGACCAACTCCAGGAACGCGTCGTCCTGTCCCAGGATGTCGAGCCGGTTGTAGAACGCCTCCGGAGGGCTCTCCTCCCGCTGGCGGCACCTCTCAATGGCTTCCGTCAGGCTGCTGACCTGCGCGGGTGAGAGGGCATCCGGAACGACGAGATAGCCTTCACGCTCGAAAAAGGCTCGCTCGTCACCGGTAGGCCAATGGTCGGACAGACTCATGTTCGAAAGCCTCACGTGCCGAGCGCTGAAGGGAAAGCAATGGTCTATCAGAGCATGAGAAATGTCAACAACCCGCAGAACCAGAAATGACGAACGATCGTTTGAGTTCAGCTCACCTCGACCCCAGTCAACACACACCTGGCAACAATTCAGGCGCCACGAGCCATGGCGGGTGTTTCTTCCATCTGGGAATGGACCAGCCGGGAATAGACACCTCCCAGCGCAAGCAGCGTCTCATGCGAGCCCGTTTCGACGACGCGGCCCTTGTCCATGACGACGATGACATCCGCGCTGCGGATGGTGCTGAGCCGGTGAGCGATGACGATGCGCGTGCACTTCAGCGACGTCAGCGCTCCCTGCACCTGGCTTTCCGTGGTGGCATCCAGCGCGCTGGTTGCTTCGTCCAGCAGGAGCACCGCGGGCTTGTGCATCAGCGCCCGGGCCAGTGCCAGCCGCTGCCGCTGGCCGCCTGACAGCGAAGAGCCCCGGTCCACCATCAGCGTGTCGTACTGCATGGGCATCGCCATGATGTCGTCGTGGATGTGCGCGAGTTTCGTCGCTTCAATCACGGCCTTCATGGGCAGCTCGCGCGACCCCAGCGAGATGTTCTCCCGAAGGGAGGCGGGGAAGAAGGCCGGGTCCTGGAGGACGACGCCCATCTGGCTGCGCAGCAGGCGCAGGTCCATGCGGGTCAGGTCCACGCCGTCGTAGATGACCCGTCCGGAGGTCGGCAGGTACAGCCCGAGCAACAGGTTGGCCATGGTGCTCTTGCCCGCGCCCGAGCGCCCGACGATGGCGACCATCTGCCCGGGTTCGATGCGCAGGGAGACATCCTCCACGACCAGGGGTGCCGCCGCGCTGTGCCGGAAGGAAACCCTGTCCAGCTCGATGCCGCCCAGCAGCTGCGGCGCACGGCCCACGCCCAGCGCGGGCTGCTCCGGCGGCGTGTCCAGCACGTCGTTGATGCGGTCCAGGTAGGTGCCCAGCAGCTGGAACTGGCCCGCGGAACCAATCAACTGGGACAGGGGGACGAGCAGCGCGGCGGTCAGCGCGTTGAGGCTCAGCATCTCTCCCAGCGTCAGGTGTTTCTCCAGCACCAGGAAGGCGCCCAGGCTGAGCAGCGCCAGCGGCGACGCCAGCCGCAGGGCTGCCATCACGGAGTCCACCCACAGGGTCAGCCGTCCACGCACCAGGGAGGCGTTCAGCACGTCCACCAGCAGGTGCGAGTAGCTCTCCACCGACCGCCGCTCCGCGCCAAAGGCCTTGAGGGTCTGGATGCCCGTCAACATGGAGATTTGATAGCTCTGGCTCTTCGCATCCAGCTCCAGCCCTTCCGACAGGAGGCTGCGGCGCTTGTTGCGCGTCAGCACGAAGAGCAGCACCTGGCTCAATCCCAGGATGAACACGGCGAGTCCCATCCAGGGGCTCGCGATGAACAGCATGGCGAAGTAGAGCAGCACCATCGTCCCGTCGAGCAGGGTGGAGATGGTCGTGGACGAGAGGATTTCCCGGATGTGCGCCTGGGAGTTCATGCGCATCATCAGGTCGCCCGCGGAGCGGACCTGGAAGAAGGAGTAGGCCAGGTCCACCAGGTGATCCAGGAACCCGAGCCCCATGGTCAGGTCCAGGCGGGTCCGCATCTCCAGCAGCAGGTGGCCCCGGATGAGCGAGGCCATGAAGTGGAAGAACACCAGGCTGGCCAGCGACACGCCCAGCACCAGCAGCAGGTGGTAGTCGCCGCGGGGGACGACCCGGTCCACGATGATTCCGGTGAGCGCGGGAACCCCGAGCGCGAAGAGCTGCAGCGCGGCGGACAGCAGGACGATGCGCCCCAGCGAGTCCGCCTGTCCCAGCAGGGGCAACAGGTAGCGCAGGCTGTTGCGCCGCTCGGGGGCCATGGGCTGGAAGTCCGCCGCGGGCTCGAAGACCAGGACCACGCCCGTGAAGCGCTGCCGGAAGTTCTCCATCGCCACCGTGCGGCGTCCCTGGGCGGGATCCACGATGGACACGAGGTCGCCGTCGATCTTCTCGAAGACGACGTAGTGGTTGAAGTCCCAGTGGAGGATGGCGCCCACGGGGAGGTGGGGCAGGCGATCCAGGTCGATGGAGATGGCGCGCCCCCTCAATCCGAGCCTTCGCGCCGTGTCCAGCAGCGTGCGGGCCCCCACGCCATCGCGGCCCGCGCCGGTCAGCTCGCGGACCGCGTCCAGGGTCATCTCCCGGCCGTGGTAGTGCAGCACGATGGTGAGGCACGCCGCGCCGCAGTCGGTCGCCGACAGCTGGCGCACCTCGATGAGCCGGCGCGAGCGCCGCTGCAACCGCTTCATCGCAGGGAAGCGCTCCGACAACCTCGGCTTGCGCGGACCCGGCGCGTCCTGTTCAACCGTCATGGGGGAAGAGCACCTTGAGTCCAGGGATGAGGGTCAGGAAGATGGGCTCGGAGCGGACCGCCACCTCCGCGTGGGCGGGCATGCCGTCGAAGTACCCGAACACCCTCCCCTCCCGGGAGAAGGTGCGCGAAGGCAGCCGGGCCCGCACCAGCACGAGCGGCCCCTCGGGTTTGACCGCGTCCGCCAGGTCGGGCCCCAGGTAGCGCTGCAGCTCCCCCGGGCCGATGATCTGATCACCCACCGACTCGATGGGCACTTCCCGGTAGTCGTAGCGGAAGCCGTCCAGCTCGACCCGCAGCGGCATGCCGGGACGCAGGAAGGGGCGGTAGTAGCCGGGCAGCAAGGCCAGCAGGTACACGGGAGCGTCGTCCTCCACCAGCGAGGCCACCTGCGCGCCCGGCGTCAGGTATTGCCCCGGCTGGATGCGCAGGTCCCCCACGACGCCCGTCACCGGGGCTCGCAGCGACCGCGCGTCCAGCTTGGAGCGGGCCAGCTCCAGCTCCGCTCGCAGGGCGGTCAATGACTGACGGGCCGACACATCCGACAGGTCGCGCATGTATCGCACCAGGTGCAGGTCTGACTCGTACTGGATGCGTGCCAGCGAGTTGCGCTCGTCGTCGGACATGAGCGTCACCAGCAGCTGGCCCTGGGACACGCGCTGGCCGGGTTGGACCGCGACGGACACCACGACGCCCCCCAGGGGGGCAGCCACGTCCGTGCGGCGCTCCACCCGCACGAGCGCGGTCCCGGAGGCGTACTCGGACACGGTGCCTACCGCGCAGAGCACCGCGGCCACCACCAGCAAGCCGACCAGCAGCACGTAGGCCGCCCGGGTCCATTCCGGAGCGATGCGCAGCACATCCCCGTCCTGCCGCCCATGCTGCTGGTAGTGCTCCAGCGCCTCCTTGCGGAAAATGGATGGATTGCCTCCCACGGTGTGGCTCCTGATCCCGCCGGCACGAAGGGCCGTGCCACAACGGCGGGCATGCTGTGTCTCAAGGATGGTTCGAGGCAGTCCCCGCTACGGTTGGCAGCCCGATGGGTGAGGACCCGGGCTCCACCCGCACATGCACCACCGTGCCCGCTGGCGGCGCGGCGTCAGGCCCGGCCTCCAGCTCCGCGACCGCGAAGACCTTCATCGCGGCGACATCGACTTCGGGCGCGACGCGAATGACGCGCCCCCTGACCATCGGTTGTTGATCGGTCGCCTCCAGCAACAACCGTTGCCCCACCGCGACGTGCCGTGCATCCGCGGGAGGAAGGGCGAAGCGCACCTGCACGGCCCCACTGCGCAACAGGTGGAGGATGGGCTGGCCCGCCTGGATCTGGGCCCCTGTCGCCACGAACCGGCTCGCGACCACGCCTTGAAAGGGCGCGCGGATGGAGGTCTCCGTCACGTTGCGGCGAAGCTGGGCCACCTTCGCTTCGCGCTCGAGGATCTGCGCCTGCGCGACCTCCAGCTTCGCGGAAGCCGTCTGTTCCTGATAGCGGGCCGTGGACACCTCTTCGTGGGAAACGGCCCCGGTCCGCAGCTGCTCCTGGGAGTCACGCCGCACCAGCCGCTCCCGCGCCTCGTCCAGGGCGAGCTGCGAGGTGCGCAGCTCGGCACGGCTCGACAGCAACTCGGCCTCGGCGACGGCCAGCTCCTGCTGGGCCGCCGTGACGTCCAGCGTCGCGACCACTTCACCTTGTTTCACCGCATCCCCCACCTGGACGCGAATGTTCGCCACGCGCCCTTCCCGGGATGCGGCCAGGTCGACGGATTCCTCGGCGATGACGACGCCCAGCCAGCTGCTCGTCGCGGCCAGGGGATCGGGCGTCAGGAGTTGGGGCTCCGGCTGGGAAGGCCGTGGGTCCATCGAGCCCTCGGGCGTGCGGGCCCGCAAGCCAACCATCGTGGCCACGACGACAAGGAGCAGGAGACCCAGTGCACTGGCGAGTCGTCGGAACACCATTAATACGGAACTATACGGACTTACTCAGACAATAGCGAATCCAGTTTGTGGTCAGACAATGTGCCGAAACGAGGCAGGGTCGCATTCTTTTCTCACACGTCTTCAAGCCTGAAGGGCCCGGAATGACTGCACGGTGCGTGATGTCAAAGCAGGCGTCGTCGCCTGCCTGTCGGCACAGCAACCGAGGTGTCTTGAGACGCGAAGTCATTCCAGACGGCAGCCCGGGCCTCATCCGGCGCGGCCTCCAGCCCAGGCTCGGCACCGGGTCGACGTCGCGGGGTCGGGCAGCGGCACCGACCGCAGGTCAGCGTGCTTCCCGTGGTTGCAGGTCGTCTCCACGTCGCGCGGCTCTTCGTCCGCGAGGGAGCGGATGGGCACCACCGCGAGCAGCAGACAGGCATTCTCCATGTCACATCCCCGCTGGGGTCGCGTGCACCGCGACCTGGGATGTGACGCTGGCGAAGCAAGGCGGGCGCCAGACCGCTGCTCATGGCGGCCCGGTGTGTTTCATCAGACCGGTGCCGCGCGCCGTGCGCGGGTCGCGTGCGCAGCACACGCGGCGCGCGTTGCAGCCGAACGCAGTCGCGCGCCCTTCAGTAGTACTTCGCGCACTCAGACCAGTTGGCCATGTAGCACTGCCCCTTGTAAACCCGCCCCGAGCACTTCCCTGTCGCGGACGGCTTCATCTTCACCCAGCACTTCGGGCGCGCGTCCAGGTCGGCGGCGAAGTTGTCGTCGTCCCCGGGTGCGCGGGCCTGACCGCGAAGCACGACCACGGCCACGGCCACGCCGGCAAGGAGGACCGCACCGACGATGGCGAGCATCCTCTTCCGACTCATGACGTCTCCCGGGAGGTCAGCGCGGCCTTGCCGTCCGGCTTGCGCTGGAACCTGTAGAGCACGAAGCCCACCGCGAGCGCGACGGCCCCGGCGATGAGGTTCTCCCGCTCCGCGCTCAGCGCGAAGACGACGCACAGAGCGGCGGCGGCGAAGGGAATCACCGGACCGCCCGGGATGCGGAACGCGTTCGCGGGCGCCTGGAGCTTGCGGCGCAGCACGGGCACCGCCATGGCCGTGCCGAAGTACGTGGCCAGCCGGGCCACCACGGAGAGCGTGGCGAGCACCTCGAACGAGCCGGAGAACGCGAGGGGCAGCGCGATGGCCGTCTGCGTGAGGATGGCGGCCGTCGGCGTGCGGAAGCGCGGATGCAGCGTGGCGAGCGCGGCGGGACCAAAGCCATCCTGTGCCAGCGCGTACAGGTAGCGCGGCCCGGCGAGCACGGTGTTGCTGTTGGTCCCCAGGATGGACAGCACCCCGCCCACCGTCATGAGGAGCCCACCCCAGCCGCCAAGGAACCGCGCGGCGGCGTTCGCGAGCGGCGTCTGCGCGTCCGCGACCCCGGGCAGCGTGCCCAGCGCCACCCACTGCACCGCCGTGTAGATGAGCGTGACCACGCCAATCTGCACGACGAGCGCGAAGGGCACGTCGCGGCGGGGGTTCTTGAACTCACCCGCCGGAGCCGCCGTGTTCTCGAAGCCGGCGTAGGCGAACAGCAGCAGCAGCACCGCGGCCCCCAGGTTGCCGCCCTCCCTGGGAGCCACCGACGTCGCCAGCGGCACGGACACGGAGAAGAGGCCCACGGCGATGAACACCAGCAGGGGCACCGTCTTGGTGACGGCGAGGAACACCGCGGTGCGAGCGCCGCCCTTCACGCCCACGACGTTGATGGCGGTGAGCGCGAGCAGGGGCACGGCGATGGCCAGGCCCTGGCCCAGACCCGAGTTCGCCGCGGGCCACAGGAAGCCCAGCGCGCGGGAGAAGCCCACGGACAGCGAGGCCACGGACGAGACGCGCGCCAGCCACGTCATCCAGCCGACCTGGAACCCCACCCGTTCGCCAAAGGCTTCACGCGTGTAGAGATAGGCGCTGCCGGGCTTGTCGAAGTAGCTGGCCGCCTCCGCGAAGCAGAGCACGAGCAGCAGCACCGCCAGCCCCGCGAGCACGACCGCGCCCGTGCTGGCCGAGCCCAGGTTCGCGGCGGCCGCCGCGGGCAGCAGGTAGACGCCGCTGCCGATGACGTCGTTGATGGAGAACCCGACGATTTCCCAGCGCGATACCGCGCGCCGCATGCCCGGCTCAGAAGGAGACGAATGGGTTCCGGTGGTCATGGACAAAAAGGGGAGAGGAAACTCCACTGGAGCACGGATACGGTGAATCCGCGAATTCATCTCCTCTCAAGGAACCCCGCCATGCGTTACACGCGCAAGAACATCTCCGAGTTGCTCGATGCCGTGGAGGGCAGCCCCGACGTCATGGGCTTCTGGACGTCGAACTTCGGCGGCTCCTCCTTCACCCTGGTCTCTTCCCCCGGAGGCATGATCTGGCAGGACATCTACGCGCCCAGCCACCAGGTCTGCGAGGACGGCATCCCGTACGGCACCGAGGACGGCATGAACAATCACTGCGGCGGCACCGGCTACTGATCAAACGCCAGACAGTGCCGGGAGCCAGGTGGCCCAGAACTCATCCAGCGCCACGCGTGCCGGATTGGGCGGCGGGGTGTTCCCGAACCGGGGGACCATGGCGTCCAGGAAGGCCGCGACCGCCGCGCGCTGGGGGCCGTCCAGCGCGGCGACGAAGTCCTGGAACGCGGTGATGCGCGCCTGGACCAGGGCCTTCCACTGCGCTTCGCCCTGCCCGCCCGGCACACTGCGCGGGGCCCGCGGATCCGGGGGCATCAGCACGTCCACCACCGTCTCCAGCGCGGAGAACGTGTCCACGTCGAGCACCTCGGTGAGCAGCGCGATGAGGTACGCGGGCAGGTAGTAGGCGCGGCCCTGGGACGACAGGTGCAGAAGCCCCGACTGCGTCGACTCCCACTGGAGGAGCGCCGCGTTGGCGAAGTCCGTCCACGGCCGGCCCGCGAAGTGGCCCGCCGCCTCTTCCGACTCCGGGTCGTCGTAGGTGTGGGGCGCGCCGTGCTCATCGAACCAGAGCCCGGGCCGCCCCACGGAAGCCGGGGGCGGCGGAGTGGCGGCGAAGGCCTGACGCACCCGGGCCAGGGCCGCCAGGTCCCGGGCGGAGTCCGACGGACTGCTCATGGGGGACACCCATTGGCGATGAGCTTGCACTCGCACGTCGCGACGGCCGCGAAGGCCTTGCTCAGCTCGTCGATGTGGGCCGCATCACCCCCGCGGAAGCAGGTGTCGTTGATGGCCTGCCGTGCCGCCGCGCAGGCGAGTCCCAGGTTGCGCCGATTCGCCAGCTCCAAGCAGTTCGCTCCGGTGTTCGGGAAGCTCGCGCAGGAGAATGGCACGGATTTGCAGGCGAGGCCGACCGCCCTCTTGAGCTCGCGGTGTTGGATGGACGTGCAGTCCCCGGGAGGGCTCATCCCGGCGCCGGGCGGCGGGGTGGCGGCCATGGCGGGCGCGGCCCCCAGGCCCAGGAAGACCATCAGGCTGGCGAACGCGGGCTCCAGCGCGCCACCGATGGCGATGAGGATCTCCGGCAGCATCAGCAGCAACAAGATGAGGGCGATGATGAGGATGGCCACCAGGACGATTTCAAGGACAGGCACGCGCTGGGGCTCCTTGGCCCGCTCCCGGTTGCAGGGATTGTCCGCGCCGCCATTGAGCCCGCCCTTGATGAGATAGGCCGCCGTGCCGTTGTCAGGGTCCTCGATGATGTAGCCCAGACCGGACCAGTTGCCGTGGGCCGGCGCGCGCTCGGACACCACGACGTGCTGGCCCGCCTGCACGGCATTGGCGATCTCCTGGGCCACGTCCGCGTCGATGTCCAGCCGGGGAGCGATCTGCGCGTAGTTGGCCGCCGTGATGCGGTAGATGGGAATGTTCTGGGTGTTGGCGTCGCGGAGCAGCTGCACCGCGGACACGCCCGAGCCCGGCTCGCGCTGGAAGAGCGCGTCGAACGTCCTGCCCTCCAGCAGGGAGGCGAACGTCCCGGTCAGGCGGTGGACCTCGGCCGTGGGTCCGCCGGCCCGGTCCACCACCGCGATGAGCGACCGGGCGACGTCCATCTGCCGGGAGCTGTAGGAGCCCAGGCGGGGAATGCCGAAGTAGTACTGGATGCTCAGCGGCACGGAGAACAGACCGATGGAGGGCAGGCGGACCACCCGCGCGTCGCGCGCGGCGGCGACGGCCTCGTTCAGGGCGTCGTACTGGGCCCAGTAGTACAGCGCGACCGTGTGCAGGTTCTCCGCCGCGGTGTCCGACGGCTGCTTCTGGAACCGCGCGTGGATCATCTCCTGGGTCACGCCCTGGCCATCGATGCCGAACACCATCTCCTCGCCCGCCGTCACGTCGAACGACACCGGCTCGCTGCCGGGGTCTCCCGGTGACAGGAACCGGGCCTCCCAGGTCTGGTCCTCGCCCATGCGGCCGCCGGGCCCCTGAGCCTGGTCCACGCCGTCGATCTGGATGACCGGCCGGACATTCAGCTGGTACAGCGGCAGGCTGTCACCCGGTGCCGCGCGGTAGGCCGCGAGCGCCGCCGCATCCGCGGCGGAGGCGGGCACATACGTCACGCCCAGCCGCCGGCCCGCGAGCGAGGGCAGGTCCACGGTCCAGGTGAGCGACGCATCCCCCGTCATCCGGTCGAACGCGGACGCGTACAGCGTCAACTGGACCTGGTGCCGCAGGGCGTCCGGCAGCCGCGCGAAGCTCTGGGAGCGGGCCACGACCGCATAGGGGAGCGTCCCCGCCAGCACCTGGGCCGTCTCCGGGAGGATGACGCGCCGGCCGGTGAAGTCCTCCAGCGAAGGCTGGCTGCCGAAGCGGTCGTTGGCGTCCTCCCGCATCGTCGTGAGCCAGGCGTCATAGGCCACCTGGTCCAGCCCCGTGACGGAGCCAGTCGCGGGGTCCTTCACCACGTTGGCGACAATCTTCTGCGTCTCCGCCTGCACGTCCTGGGGGAGCGCCGCCCTCACGTCCACCCGCGCCGGGAAGGAGTACTGCTTGAAGGACGCATCCACCGGCACCCAGGTGTCGGGCGTGTGGTGGACGGCGCCGCGCGACGGCTCGAAGTCCACCTGCGCCTCCACCCAGACGTGCTCCATGCGCACGGCGCGGATGGCGCCGTCCTGCACGAGCGCGGTGGCGGGGATGCCACCCTGGCTCAGCAACTGCTGCGCGGCCTCGACGCGCGTGACGTTGCCCACCCAGTTGAGCATCTGGGCGGTGGGCACATCGATGGAGCCGTAGACGTAGCGCGCCGGGATGCCGGAGGCGCGGTAGAGGGCAATCAGCAGGCTCGCGGTGTCAAAGGCATTGCCCCGGCGGTTGAGCAGGGTGAGGTCGCTGCCCTGGATGGAGCCATAGGTGGGCACCCACTCGATGTGGTTGCGCACCCAGTTGTAGAGCTCCACCGGGTGGTGATGGAGCTGGGCGGCGAGCGCCACGATGGCCGGGGTGAGCTGCACGTCCTCGGTGGCCGTCAGCGTGTCCGCCGGCGCGGCGCTGACGCCAGTCCTCGCGAGCGAGGAGGACTTCGCCGCCAGGCGCGTCAGTGCCGGGGGAAGTTCCTGGGAGGACGTGGCGGGCAGCCGCTTCGTCGGCTCGGGGCTGCGGAACGGCAAGGGCCCCGGCGGCGTGGGCCGGTGCTTCTCTCCCTGCGGATGCTGGTCGAAGAAGGCCACCACGGCCTCCACGGCCCGCGCGCGCTCCGCGTCCAGCCCCGCGTCGTCCGCCCGGTCCAACTGCCGGGCCAGGCGCAGGAGCTGCGCCTGCCGTGCGCGGGCCTCCTTCACCGCCGCGCGGTGCCGCTCCAGCAGGACGGAGGGAAGCTTCGCGTCCTTCAGGGTCTGCTCCGCGGACGCGAAGGACGCCTCCAGCGCCGCGCCCGAGCTCGCGGCTTCGTCGAGCTTCGCGCGCAGCGCCGCCACCGGGTGGGCGCGTCCCGTGCGGAGCGCTCCAGGGCGGGCCCGCTTCGCCAGCTCCGCCACCGCGTCCAGCCGCTGGCTGTGCTGCTCCTCCGCGGTCAGCACGGGCTTCTGGAGCGACGCCACCGAGCAGCGCTGTCCCGTCGTGCTCGCGCTCTGGAGGGAGGCCAGGAACGAGGGGGCGGGGTCCGCGCTGGAGGCCGAGGCCACCCGCGCCCGCCACGCCTCGTGGGCCTGGGCCTGCCGCGCCTCCGTCTCCGCCGCCGCGGCCATGGGCCGGAGCGACAGGAAGACCATGGCCACCGTCACCGCCATCGACAATGCCCGCATCCAGGGGGTGCCCGGCTGGCGGGATGCTTCACGAAGCTGCTGCTGCATGACGGACTCCCTGCTGCGCGTCCCTCGCGGGGAGGGACCTCGGTCCATGAATCGTGTGGATGAAAGAGATTGCCGACCCGGTTCGCGTGCGCCACGGCCCCCCTAGTGGGGGGCCTCCTTGCCCAGGGTCGCGTGACGCAGCCACGTGCCCAGCGCCACGCGCGGCGCCATTCCCTGCGCGTCCGTCACCGGGAGGAGCGCATCCGTCGCCAGCGTGACGTCCTCGATGACGAGGTCCGGGTACGTCTCCGCGATGGCCATGCCCACCAGCGCGCTGGCCTTCTTCAGCGCCGTGGAGGCCGGGTGGCCCGCCGCGACGAGCGCGTTGAGCTGCGCGCGGATGGAGGGGAGTGACGGCGGCGCCGTGACCGGCAGCGTGGTGCTCGCGGTCACCGTCACCGGCGGCCCGCCCAGCGTGCCCTCCACCACCGCCTGGAAGACGGCGGGGCCGGCCTCCGGGGGCAGGCGCACCCAGAGGCGCACCTGCTTCGTCTCCCCCGCGGCCAGCGCGAAGGCGTGGCGCACGGTGCCGCCCTGCACCTGGCCGCCTCCCGCGTCCACCACCTCCGCGCCCGGCGGCAGCGCGACCCCGGTGGTGACGGGCACGGCGATGCCCGGGTTGGTCACCTCCAGCCGCAGCGGGACGACGGCGCGGGCGCCGGTGGGCAGCGCGCCCGGGCGCACCCGCTCCAGCAGGGCCCGGAGCACATCCGCGGCCAGGCTCGCCTGCCCGTCGCGCGTGGCGATGGCCAGCAGGTCCATGCCCGCGAAGCCCGCGTCACCCTCGCCGTAGGAGTTGAGCGTCAGCGCCTCCAGGGGCGTGGGCGGCAGCGGCGTGCCCGCGGCCAGGACGTAGGTGCCCAGCCGCTGGGCGCCGACCCGCTCCACGCGCAGGGGCCGCTCGCTGGCCAGCACCGCCAGCTCGCCGCTGAGCAGCGGGAACTCCGCCGCGTCCAGCATCACGCGCTCCACCTTGCTGACGGTGGTGCTCGAGTACCGCACCCCCAGCGCGTCCTGCACCGCCTTGTTGCGCGCGTCATGGTCGCCCGCGATGAGCAGCCCCTCGCCCCGGAAGACGGCCTCGCGCAGCTCCTTCTGCACCTGGGCGTTGAGGGTGAAGAACTCCGTGAAGAGGGCGTAGGCGGTGTAGCCCCCCGTGCGCAGCTCGTTGCCGAAGCGCTTCTCACCCTGGTCCTGCTGGATGAGGGTGTACGCCCAGCCCGCCTGGGTGAGCAGGGTCTCCAGGAAGGCCTTCTGGGCGAGCAGTCCCGGCGCGCCCGTGGGGCCGTAGGTGTCGTTGTCGTGGCCACTGCCCTCGACGGGCGCGTCGAGCAGCACCAGCAACCGGCCCCGGTTCATCGGCGTGAGCGAGGCCTCCAGCCGGACGGCCGGCGCCTCGACGCGGAAGGGCGCGAAGCCCAGCGAGCGCGTTCCCCCCGGCCCTTCCGCCTGGAGCGCGCAGGCGTAGTCGCCCGTGGCGAGTCCGGCCGTCGCGACCATGCGCGGCTCGACGTGGGGCGCCGTGCCCACCAGGTCCACGGTCTGGCGCGTCTGCGCCACCACCGCGCCCGTGCCCAGCGCGAGCACCTGGCGCACCAGCGTCACCCCGGCCGCGCCGCTCGCGGACAGGCTGCGCACGGTGTCCGTGCAGGTGTTGGGCACGCCCGCGGACACCTGCGGCAGCGCCACCGTCACGCCGCCCGTGAGGCCGTCCAGGTCCCGCCGCTCCACCTGGAAGGTGGTGGCGCGGGTGCTCAGCACCTGCCGGGTGAGCGCGTCCTTCAGCGTGAGCGTCACCGGGTAGGTGCCGGACGCGGCGTCGTGCAGCGTCAGCGGGAAGGGCAGGTCCAGGCTCGTGCCGGGCATCAACTGGTGCACGTCCCGCGTCTCGGTGGCCAGCACCGCGCCACCGGGCGTGCGCACCGTCACCTCCACCTTGGAGGGGGCCAGCAGCGCGTTGGGCGCCACGTTGGCCACGCGGCCCGTGATGCGCACCGCGTCCCACGCGCCGTACACCGGCTTGTCCGTGGTGAGGGCGGTGGAGGCGACGGCCTCCGGGGCGGTGATGCGCAAGGGAGCCACGCCCTCGGCGACCACGCGGCCCTGCGCATCCAGCAGCCGGCCGTGCACTTCATAGGGGCCCGCGAGCGTGTCCCCGGTGTCCCAGGTCGTGGGCAGGACGCGCTGCGCGCCCGGGGCCAGCTCGCCCAGCATCAGGGGCGGCAGCGTGGCCGTGGGCTCCGTGCTTCCGGCGGCACGGATGACCAGCGCCACCTGGCCGGAGGCGGACGCCAGGCCGGTGTTCGTCACCGTGGCGCTCAGGGCCACGGGCGTGTGCGCAGGGGCCGTGCCGGGGGCCGCCGCGATGGCGAGCGTCAGGCCGCTGGCCGCGCGCACGGTGGGCACGTCCAGGGGCGACTTCACCGTCTCCTCCAGGAAGGAGTTCTTGAACTCCAGCTCCGCGCGCAGCGCCACGGGGCGCGCCTCGCCCAGCGCCAGCGCGTGCAGCGTGAGGTCGAAGTCCACGTCGCGTCCGGCGTGGGTAACGCCCAGCAGCTTCCAGGTGTACGCGGTGCTCCCGTCCGGTCCGGGCACCGCCGTGGTGGGCGCGACCGTGGGGTTGGAGAGCGCCACCGTCGCCGGCAGCTCGACGTGCAGGTCCACGTCCAGCCCGCCCAGCCGCTCCAGGGCCTTGGGCATGAAGACCATCACGAAGCTGGTGGAGGCCAGCCGCGTGCTCAGGCCGTTGTTCACGTTGTCCCAGGAGCCGTCCGCGCGCTGGGTGGCGAGCAGGTACTGGATGATGCGGCGGATCTGCGGGTCGGTGGGAGACGGCTCCGTGTACTCCAGCGCGATGCCCACCATCGCCGCCACCAGCGGGTCACTGCCCTGGCCGACATAGCGGCCCCAACCGCCGTCCGCGCGCTGGCGCGAGCGCAGCAGGTTCGCCTCGTAGGTGATGGCCGCCTCCACCTGCGCGAGCAGGGCGCTGTCGTCCAGCACCGGGCGCGCCTCCGCGAGCCCCATCATCCGCAGCGCGTGGGTGAGGTTGTCGGTCGAGTTGTCCTGGTGGCTGGCGAGCAGGTAGCGCACCGCCCGGGGCACCTCCGCGCGGAAGGCCGCGAGCGCGGACGTGTCCAGCGGCGCGCGCTGGAGCTCGCGGAGCGGAGCCCCGGAGGCGGCGGCGACGAGCAGCCGCTCTCCCACGAAGGCCAGGGCCCGGGGCGCGCTCAGCTCCGCGACGCGCTCTGCGCTGCCGTCCGGACGCACGCGCAGCACTCCCTCCGAGTACGGTTGGGACGCGAGCACGTACACGCTGCCGTCCGGCGCGAGCACCATCCGCTGGGGCGTGTACGCCAGGCCTTCCGCCTTCACGGACACGGTGCGGTCCGCCGCCACCTGGAGCAGGTTGTACGCGGAGGCGTTTGCCACCAGCAGGCGGCCCTCCGCGTCGAAGGCCACGCCCTGGGGGTAGCTGAAGAGCCCGCCCTGCGCATACGTCTCCACCTGGCCCGTGGGGGACACGCGCAGCACGCGCTGGCCGTAGTAGTCCGGCGCGTACAGCCAGCCATCCGGCCCGAGCGCGCCGTCGGTGAGGTAGCCGCCCGCGAAGAAGTTGTCGCGCGTGCCGTCCCCGCGCACCTTGATGACGGTGGGGTTGGACTGCCGGGTGACGAAGAAGGTGCCATCCGCCGCGAGGGACAGCGAGGACACCGGCGTGGGCAGGCCCGTCACCACCGTCGTGGCCGCGCCCGTCACCAGGTCCAGCCGGTCGATGACGCCCTGGCTCTTGAGCGCGTACAGCGTGCCGTCCGGTCCCGTGGCCAGGTCGACGACGCCGTTCGCGCCCGTCGACACGCTGCCCACCGGCACGAGCGCGTAGTCCGTGACGCCCGCGGCCATGTCCGGGCGCGTGGCGTCCTTCAGCAGGTTGGCGAAGCCCTTCACCGTCAGGGCCGTGTGGCCCACGTCCGAGCCGAACCAGTAGCCGCCGTAGTCCGGCGTGAACCACGTCCGGTCCCCGGACTGCTGGCGGCGGTCGAAGAGGAAGCGCGCCGCCCGGTACTTCGCGCGGAAGGTGCCCGGCACGTCCGGCCACGCGGACAGCGACCACAGGCCCAGCGTCGTCTGCGTGCGGGTGAACTCCGGGTGGGAGATGCGCAGCGCGCCGTCCGCGTACGGGCTGGTGGAGACGTTGTTGTAGAGCGACGTCGCGGCCCGCCGGTCCACCGGGGCCTTGTCGAAGGAGCTGGCGAGTCCCAGCAGGCTCTGGGTCTGGATGTGGCAGCCCAGGCAGCGGTTCGCCCGGTGCCAGGCCTCCGCCTGGGGCGCGGTGTATTCACCACCCCGGCGCACCGCCTCCTTCACGAACGCGAACAGCGGATCCGTGCTGCCGCCCTGCGCGGTGTCCACGCCCTGCAGACCGATGTGGCCGCGCACCGTCTGCGTGCCCTCCGGCACGACGGTGCGGCTGACGGTGAAGCTGCCCGTGGCCTTGTCGCCCACGTAGAGCCGGTCCGTCACCTCACCCGCGACGCCCGGCGTCTGGGGCCGCACGCGCACCTGGAGGTTGCCCGCCACGAGCGGCGTGAAGCTGCCCAGCGACACCGTGGCGAGCCCGCCCACCGGCAGCGCGGCCGCGGTGGCCTGCGCCGTGTAGAGCACCTCCGACGTGTCCGGGTGCACGACGGTGAGCGAGTACGCGCCCGCCGCGAGCGGCACGTTGCCCGCGTTGCGCAGCAGCGCCGTGAAGGCCACCGGCGTGGGGACGCCCGCCTGGGTGAGCGGGGGCGACAGGCTCATCGCGCCACTCAGCGCGGAGGTGGGGAGGATGCGCGAGGAGGCCGCGGCCTCCGCCAGCACCTCACCGGTGGGCAGGGCGCGCGTGACGGTGCCCGGCTCCACCACGCGCAGCACCAGGCGGTACACGCCCGGAGAGAACTGCACCGTCTTCCACGGGACGGTGAGCGTCTTCTCCTCGCCCGGCGCGAAGCTGAAGCTGGAGGCGGGCTGCTCGGTGCCCACCGCGTAGGGCGTCACCGACGCGACCTCCGTGCCGGCCGCGTCCTGGACGACGCCCAGCACCAGCACCGACTGGGGCGCGCCCAGCAGGCTGGCGATGCGCGCTGTGAAGACGACGGTGCCGTTGGCGCCCGCCTCCGGCTGCGTCGCCTCCAGGGACACCACCTGGAAGCCGTCCGTGGACACCGGCTCCAGCGCGGAGTCCAGCGTGTAGCCACCGTGCGCGACCAGTTGCACGGCCACCGTCCTGGGCGCATGACCCACCGCGGAGACCTCCACGGTGAACTCCAGCGCCGGGATGCCGCTCAGGCTGAAGGCGCCATCCGGGCCGGTGAGGGCGGACAGCGCGGTGCCCGCGATGGCGACGCGGGCCCCCTGGAGGGGCAGGCCCTGCGCCGCGTCCGTCACCAGGCCGGACAGGGTGCTGGTGGTGGCGCTGCTGCCGGGCGGCGACAGCTTCAGCTCCACCACCGCCTCGCCATAGGCCCCCACCTGGATGGCGTAGGTGGCGGGGGCGTACCCCGGCGCCGCCACCGCGAGGTTGAAGGCCTGCAACGTCAGGTCCGCCAGGACGAAGCGCCCGTCCGCGCCGGTGGTGACGGACTGCCCCGTCTCCGTCAGCGTCACGTGGGCCTGGGCCACGGGCGTGCCCTTCACGCCGTCCGTCACGCTGCCCCGCAGCGTCAGCCGCGTGGGCGCGGGCGTCACGTCCACCGGGAACAGCGTCATCACGCCCAGCGCACCGCTCGCGCCCGGGCTGAACATGAGGCTGAAGGTCAGGGACTGGTAGCCCGAAGCGCTCAGCGTGCCCGCGTAGCTGCCGCGCGGCACGGACGCGAGCGCGAAGGTGCCGTCCGGGCCCGTGAGGACCTGCTGGCTGGCGCTCAGCGCGAAGCGTGCGCCCGCGAGCGGCAGGCCCGTCTTGCCGTCCACCACCCGTCCGGACACCGCGCCAGGACCGTCCTCCACGGGCACGTCGTCCGGCGTCAGCGCGGGGTGGGCCTCCAGCCTCCCGCCCGCCACCACGACGGCCTCTCCCGACACCGCGCGGTAGCCCGCCTTCTGGAAGCCCAGCGCGTACGTCCCCGGCGTCACCGGGCCGAAGTCGAAGTCACCGCGCGCGTCCGTGAGCACCGCGCGCGACGTGGGCCCCTGCAGGACCACCTGCACGGAGGACAGCGGCTGCCGCGTCACCGAGTCCACCACCGAGCCCGCCACGAGGCCCGTCTGCGTGGCCACGTCCAGCGCCAGCCTGCCGGCGAGGGTGACCTGCCGGGGCTGCACCTCCACCACGACGCTGGCGGGGAGGAAGCCCGCGCGGGAGGCGGTCAGCGTGAAGGCGCCCGGAGGCAGGTGGGGCAGCAGGAAGTAGCCGTCCGCGTTGGTGGTGACGGAGAGCTCCTCGGCGCCGCCCACGGCCACGGTGACGCCCGGCAGGGGCTCGGTGCCGTGAGCGCGCACGACGTAGCCCGCCACGGAGCCCGTGGGCGCCGGGGTCTCCCCCGTCTGCCGGGCCGCATGGACCTTGAGGGCCTGGAGCACCAGCGCGGTGGTGTACGCGTCCTGGCCCCAGCTGCCGTCCGGCGCTTGATGCCCCTTCAGGGCCGCCACGGCCGGGTCCAGCACCGCCGCCTCCGAGACGGTGGGCACCAACGCGAGCAGCGCGTGCGCGCTCACGAAGTCCTCGCCCCACAGTCCGTCCGTCCCGCGCCGGGACCAAAGGAACCCCTGGGCCCGGGTCAGCGCCGCCGCGACGCCTCCATAGATGGCCCGGTACGGCCAGAGCGAGCGCAGCGCCACCGCGGAGAGGAAGGGGGACGCCTCGTTGACGCCCTCCGCCCAGCCGCCGTTGCCCAGCTGGCACGAGAGGAGGAAGGCCACGGCCCGGGACGCCTGGGGCGTGGCGCCCTGGTTGGCCGCCGCCAGGGCCTCCAGCGCCATCGCGGTGTCCCGCACGCTTGGAGCGAAACCCAGCTGGTGGGAGAAACCCCCGCCGCGGGTCTGGAGCGAGAGCAGCGCGTTCGCCGTGAGCACGGTCGGCCGGCCCGCGAGCGCGGTGACCGTGAGCCTTCGCGCGAGCAGCTCCGCGTGGACCTCGGTCCGGGAGTCGAGCCAGGTGAACGCCGACTCGAAGCCGGGCAGGAGCGCCTGGTCGAGCAGCAACTGCGCGCGCAGGACCTCGGAGGTCGTCTGCGAGGGCGTCGCGAGCGAAGCAGGCGTGTCGCCGTAGCTGCCGTCCACATTCTGCTGGGACGCCAGCCAGTCCAGCTCCGGGCCCGCGAAGGCCTCCACGGAGCACAGCAACACCAGCACCGCGGCCATGACCCCGCACTGACGCAGCGCGTGCCTCTCGACCCCTGCTCGCATGAAAAAGGCTCCCCCTCAACCGGTGTGCCCCACCGGCCGACACCCCTCAAACGTGGAGGGGTGAAATCCTTGTCGTCCTTTCAACGGACGGGGCGGGGACGCCGGGTGGGGCCCTCCCGAGGCCCGCTATGTCCCTGCGGCGTGAGCACGCCCCTCCTCACCCTGCTGGCCCTCCTGGGCTTCGCCGCGAACTCGCTGCTGTGCCGCGCGGCCCTCTCCGGAGGCGCGGCGCGCAGCATCGACGCGGGCGCGTTCACGCTGGTCCGGCTCGCGTCGGGAGCGCTGGTGCTCGCGCTGCTGCTGCGGCTCCGGCGGGGCGGACCCACGGCGGCGGGGCACGGGAGCTGGGCCTCGGCGCTCGCGCTCTTCGTGTACGCGGCGGGCTTCAGCTTCGCCTACGTGCGCATCGGGGCGGGCGTGGGCGCCCTGCTGCTCTTCGGCTGCGTGCAGCTCACCATGCTCGCGGCGGGACTCGCGCGCGGTGAGCGGCCCCGCGCGCTCGAATGGGCCGGGCTCGCGGTGGCGCTCGCGGGCCTCGCGGGGCTCACGCTTCCTGGAGCGAGCGCGCCGGATGCGCTGGGCGCGGGGCTCATGGCCGCGGCGGGCGCGGCGTGGGGCATCTACAGCCTGCGGGGACGCGGGAGCACGGATCCGCTCGCGGCGACGGCTGGCAACTTCCTGCGCGGCGTGCCGCTGGCCCTGGCGCTCGTGCTGCTCTCGCCCGCGCTGGACGCGGCCCCACACCTTTCGTCGAAGGGGCTGCTGCTCGCGGCCACCTCGGGCGCGCTCGCCTCCGGCGTGGGCTACAGCCTCTGGTACGCGGCGCTGCCCCACCTGAGCAGCGCGCGTGCGGCGGTGGTGCAGCTGTGCGTCCCGGTCATCGCGGCGATGGGCGCGGTGCTGCTGCTCGGCGAGCCCCTCACCCAGCGGCTGCTCCTGGGTGGCGCCGCGCTGCTCACGGGCGTCCTGCTGAGCCTCCATGCAAAGCAGCGGCCTCCCGCGAATCACTGACATGGGACACCGGAATTGTTCCGCAATTCCAAACATCGCGACCGCTCCGCGCGCAGCTTTCCAACGACATCATGATTTAAATACAAACCTTGACCCGCATTCGCGTATGCATTTGCATCGGCGTCTCACCATCGAAAAGGAGTACCGCATGATGCTTCGTGGGTTCGCGATGTTCGCCGTCGTCTCCATCTTCGGAATGGGCTGCGGTGGCGCTGAGGTGACGGACGGTGCCGAGAGCGGGATGCAGCAGACCGGTCAGGCCTCCTCCGAGCTGCTCAGCAGCTGCGAGACGCTCCAGACCCGCCGCTGCACTCCGGGCGCGGAGACGGGCTGCCAGTGGGCCAATGGCACCTTTGGCGAGTGCTTCTGTCAGGAGATCCCCGCCAACAAGTGGGTCTGCCTGAGCAACTGAGGTCCCCGCGGCGACCACCTCTGACAGGGCATTCCCTGTCAGAGGTGGAGCAGGGTCAGCCAATGGCTGGCGGCTCGGGCTCCAGGAGGTGCGGAGGCTCCGACTGCCCTTCGTCCCGGAGCCTGAGCGCGCGGTCGATGCGCGCGGCGGCGCTGATGAGGCCCAGGTGGCTGAAGGCCTGCGGGAAGTTTCCCAGCTGCTCGCGCGTCAGCGGGTGGATCTCCTCCGCCAGCAGCCCCAGGTGGTTCGACGCCTCCGCGTGCGCGACGAAGACGTCCTCGGCCTCCTGGATGCGATTGGCCAGCGTCAGCGCCTCCGCCAGCCAGAAACCGCAGAGGATGAAGCCTCCCTCCGGCCCCCCCACCCCGTCATCCATCCGGTATCGGCGCAGGAACGGCCCCGTGCCCAGCTCCGCGCGCAGCCAGTCGAGCGTCCTCACGATGAACGGATCCGTCCCCCGGAAGCAGCCCACGATGGGCAGCAAGAGCAGCGCGGCGTCCGGCTCGTTCCCTCCGTAGAAGCCGACGAAGTGCTTGCGCGCCGGATCCACGCCGTTGCGCAGGATGTCCGCCCGGATGACGTCCGCCAGGGCGGCGCTGGACTGCTCCAGCGCCGTCTCCCCGAAGAGCCGTGCCAGGTGCTGCCCCCGGCGCAGGGCCAGCCACCCCATGAGCTTCGAGTGGACGTTGTGCCGCATCTCCCGTCGCGGCTCCCAGATGCCGTGGTCGGGCTCGCTCCAGCGGCGGGCGGTGGTCTGGATGACCGAACGCAGCAGCCTCCAGGTGCGCAGCGGCAGCTTCCCGCCGGAGCGCTCGTAGAGGTACGCGGCGTCGAGCAGCGCGCCCGCGGTGTCGAACTGGAACTGGTCCTTCGCGTCGTTTCCCAGCCGCACCGGCCGCGAGCCCTGGAAGCCCGCCAGGTGCTCCAGCTCCCGCTCCGGCGGCACGGCGGCCCCGTCCAGCGAGTACATCACCTGGAGCGCGTCCCCGCGCTGCAACGTGTCGCGCACGAAGTAGAAGAACTCGCGCGACTCCCGCTCGAAGCCAAGGAGGTTGGTGGCGCGCACCGCCATCGCGGAGTCGCGGACCCAGCTGAAGCGGTAGTCCCAGTTGCGGGGCCCTCCAATCCACTCGGGGAGTGAGGTGGTGGGCGCGGCCACCATCGCGCCCGTGGGGCCGTACATCAGCAGCTTCAGCGCCAGCGCGGAGCGCAGCACGTGGTGCCGCCACGGCCCTTCGTAGTGGAGCTGTTGCGCCCACTCGCGCCAGGCCTGGCGCGTGTCCCGCAGGTGGTCGAAGGGCCGGTACGCGGCAAGCGGCTCCGGCCGGTCGGAATCCCACGAGAGGATCATCCAGCGCCGCTCGCCCGGCCCCATCCGGATGCGCGTCTGGAGGCCCGAGTCTCCCCGGCAGGCCTGGCCGTGCGGCGACTCGCAGGGCCGCCACTCCGCCTCCCCGCTGAGCACGGCGACCAGCCGCTCCCCTCCCGACCCGCGAGCGACCAGGCCGTGCTCCTCCCGCTCCACCCGCGTCCGCGACGCGCCGTAGCCGAAGCGCGGGTCGAAGACGATGTTCAGCTCCACCGGGCCCTCCAGGCACTCGATGCGCCGGTGCACCTCGTGGACGGTGGAGCGCGGGTCGTTGGTCCACGGCATGTAGTCGATGATGCGGATGGCTCCCTTGCGCTCGAAGCGGAACAGCGTCTCCAGGACGTTGGTGTCCGGGTCGTAGCGCTGCAGGCTCTCGAAGGGCCACACGACGGGCGTGATGCCGGTGATGCCTCCCTTCTCGTCATCGAGGATGCCCGCGAAGACGCTCGGGCTGTCGAAGCGGGGGAAGCAGAGCCAGTCGATGACGCCGTCCGGCCGGACGAGCGCGCAGGAGCACCCATCGCCAATCAGCCCGCGGCCCGCCAGGGGGACCTCCCGGTAGGACGCCGGGTTGGTGAAACGGAACGGGCGGGCCATCCGCCTGGCGGCGCTGTAGAGGTCCATGGGCAGGCGTGTCGCGCGTCAGGAGCGCGACCTCCCGCCTCAAGGTAGCGACCTCCGCGACGGCCGCACCCGGCACCCCATCCACGCGGGCGGCCCCCTCCCCGCCCCCTCCGTGGCCCGGGGGACGTGCCGCTACTCCCCGCCGTTGCGGACGGTGGGGGCCCGCAGGGGTGAGATGAAGCCCGAGTAGACCATCCGGTTCGGTGAGCAGCGCCCGGGGTTGCCCACCTTGTCCGGCGTGGCGTTGCCCGTCATGGCGGTGATGACCGCCTGCGGCGCGGAGGCGGGATGGGCCTCCAGGAAGAGCGCGACGATGCCGGTGACGTGCGGCGTGGCCATGGACGTGCCGC
Source organism: Corallococcus macrosporus (assembly GCF_017302985.1). Classification (NCBI taxonomy): domain Bacteria; kingdom Pseudomonadati; phylum Myxococcota; class Myxococcia; order Myxococcales; family Myxococcaceae; genus Corallococcus; species Corallococcus macrosporus. Next base: position 458,181 of record NZ_JAFIMU010000017.1, on the reverse strand, counting down.
TCAGCGTCCGGGTCGCCATGTCATCGCTGGCCCAGGCCGAGAGGATGCCCTCGCCGGGCGCGAAGACGTCCACGCAGTCGCCATGGTTGGAGAAGGACGCCCGCCGGTCCGCGCTGGTGGTGGCCCCCACGGTGATGGCCTCGGCGGTGCGCGCGGGAGAGCGCCTGCACGCGTCCTGGTTCTCGTTGCCCGCCGCCAGCACATACATCACGCCCGCCGCGATGGAGTGGCGCACGGCATCGTCGAGCGCCGCGTCCTCCCCGCCCCCCAGGCTCATGTTGGCCACCGCCGGGGACTGGTGGTGCTCGGTCGCCCAGTCCACGCCCGCCACCGCGCCCGCCGTCGTCCCGGAGCCCTCGCAGTTCAGCACGCGCACCGCGTGCAGCGACGCGCTCTTGGCAATGCCATACACGCGGCCGCCCACCGTGGCGGCCACGTGGGTGCCATGGCCGTTGCAGTCCACGCCGTTGCGGCCGTCGTTGACGGCGTCGAAGGCGATGTCCGCCCGCCCGGCGAACTCCTGGTGCGTGGGGCGCAGGCCCGTGTCGATGACATACACGTGCACGCCCCGGCCCTGCGTCTGGTACTGGTAGAGCTGGTTGAGCGGCAGGTCGCGCTGGTCGATGCGGTCCAGTCCCCACGTCGCATCCGACTGGCTCTCCTCCAGCGTCACCACGCCATTCTGTTGCACGTACGCCACCTCGGGCGCGGAGGCCATGGCACGGGCCTGCTTGTCGCTCATGCGCGCGGCGAAGCCCCGCAGCGCGTGCGCGTACACGAGGAAGGCCTTGCCGCCGAAGCGCTCGGTCAGGTTCCGCGCGACCACATCCGGCGTGGGCGCGGCGTCCCCTTCCCGGGGCTCCTTGAGCACGACGACGTACTCACCGGAGACCGGCTTCGCGACCGTGAGGAACTTCTCGCGCACCGGTGTCTGGACGGATGCGGTGCCACGGCAGGGTGTGTCATCGGGTGGCGGGATGGGATTGCCCGCGCTCTGGCACGCCGACAGCAGCAACAGCACGCAGGCGGACGCGACCGTCCGCGACAGGAGCTTCAGCGACATGGGTTCCCCCGGGGTGGCACTGACGCGGCCTTCCCAGTGGAGTAACGCCTTCTGACTCAAAGTGATTGATGCCCCGCGGGGCCGCGAAACGTCCGAAACCCCCACCCGAACCGCCGGCGCGCTGGCGCACCCGCCGTCTCTTCAGGGCTTCCGCCCCTGGCTTTCGGCCCAGTCGAGCACCCTGGCAAGCTCGTCCTGCCAGTAGAAGCCGGGAGGCAGGTCCGGCGCGATGACGCCGTCGGCGGTAGCCGCGCTCACATGGAACCGCGCCTGCTCGTAGCCTGGAGTGTGCAGGCGCTGAATCATCCGGATCAGCTCCACCGCGGGGAGGTTGTCCTGGGAGAAGAGTGACAGCAGGTCCGTGAGCCCATCGGCCCCCAGGAAGGACTCCAGCCCCAGGTCCGCCAGGGTCGCGCGGTCGCGCTGGAACTCCTCGCGCGCGTCATACTGACACCCCTCGGGCATGCGCCTCAATCCAGCGGGTGGGCGGCTCCGCGCAGCGTCTCATCGACGAGCGACACGGGAACGGACAGGGCCGCGGCCAGGCCCTGCAGCTCCATGAACTCCTCTTCCGCCACGTTGCCATCCGCGGCCGCCACCAGGGTGAGGTGTTGCAGCAGCCGGGCCCGCTCGGAGGTGGCCGCTTTCTCGCGCACCCGGGCCGCCACGTCCGTCAGCTCCCGCCGGGCGGCGTCGATGGAGGGCAGCACGCCGACGTGCTCGGAGCCGAGGAGCGCCGAGAGCGCCCGCAGCTCCCGCTCGGAAACGCCCTCGTGCGCGTGGGCCACCAGCAGTCCTCCCAGGAAGAGGGCCCGCCGCAGCAGCTCGGCGTGGGGGGACTGCTCTTCGAGGTAGGACGCGTCCATCTCCCGGAAGTCTCGCTCGATGATGGAATCCACTTCTTCGTCCGAGAGGCCCTCGCCCCCAGCGGCGCGGCCCACCAGCGCGCGGTAGGTCTTCGACTTCGAGAAGGCGACGACGGCGCGCACGCGAAGGGGACTGAAGGGGTGGGTGCTGAAGCAGTCCAGCGTGTCGTCGTCCTCGTGCGGCTTCGCGCGGGCCGAGGGCGCGGAGACGAGCGAGTCCACCTGACGCGAATACGCCTCCAGGTCGGGCTTCACGAAGCCGGAGGCAAGCCCGCTGGCCAGCTTGAAGAAGCCGCTGGCGGCGGCGTCAGGGTCCTTGCCACACAGCAGGCCGGCCCGGTCCGCGCTGACCTCGGCCGCCCGGCACCAGAGGTACAGCTTGAGGGCGGTGTGGCGTGGGACGATGACCCCCGCCGCGTCCTCGACGATGGCGGTGGCGGGCATGGGAATGGCGAAGTGCTCGAACGTCAGGTGGCCCAGTTCGTGCCCCATGACGAAGCGCAGCTCCGCCTCGGTGAACACCTCGATGAGCCGCGAGGAGAGGACGATGAGGGGATGACCCGACGGGTTGTAGACCGCCGAGGCGTTGATCATCGGGTCCGGCTTGACGAAGACCTCGACGGGCTTGTCGTAGCCAAGCACCTCCTTGCAGTCGGCCAGGGCCTCGGCGACCGCCGGAGCCATGGAGCGAGTCAGCCGCAGCGAGTTGGCGAGCAGCCGTCGCCGCGCGGTGAAGCCGAGCCCCGTGGTCACCTTGTCCACGCGCTGCAGCGCCCATTTGACGTCCTTGTCGGCCAGCAGTTCGGTGCGCAGCTTGCGGTCGAGGGTGGACTGGAAGGAGCTCGGATTCACGTTCGCCATGGCGCAGCTCCTGTCTAGCGGGCGTACTTCATGGAGAGCACGTCGAGCACCTTCTGCACGGTGCCGTCGTCGATCTCCAGGATACGCTGCATGGCGGTGAGCAGCTCGTCCTCCGTCTCGCTCACGTCCCCCGAGGCCATGGCCAGGTCCGCGGCAAGCACGAACGCCTTCTTGCGCACCCTCTCGCTGGAGAAGCCGGAGAGAGACTTCACGGACTCACGCAGGTTGGAGTAGCGGGCCACGAGCTTCCTGGCCTCGGCGTAGACGTCCTGGAACTGTTTGCCTTCGAACTCCGGCAGTTGGGTGAAGTAGGCCTCGACCGCTTCCACCTCGGCCTGGTCGAGGTACCCGTCGGCGCCAGCCATCAGGAGCATCGTGTGGAGCAACAGCACGTCGTCCGACGCCTTCTTGGCCGGAGCTTCGCTGCGGAACATGCTCAGAAGACCCATGGTTTTTCCCCCCGTTGGTATGGAATCCGCTTCCGGTGTGAAGCGAACGGGGAACAGGCTAATCGCAGCCGCCACGGAAGGTCCATGGGCTGACGGTCGCCACCGTCATTGTCCATGTTCAGTGGACCTTCCACAGACGGAGGGCTTCCTCCGCGATGATGTCTGGGTTCTCCTCCTGGAAGAACAGCTTCCCGCCCGGCACGAAGCGGATCCCCTGGGAGCCGGGGAACATGCGGTCGAGGTAGTGCGCGTCCTCGCTCGAGAAGAAGTCGTCGCTCTCCCCCCAGACGATGCGGACCGGGACGTGGGTGCGACGCAGCTTCGTCTCGATTCCCTCCAGCGGGTTGGGGAGCAGCGCCTTGTGGAAGGCATGGTACTGCGCCTGCCGCTTCGGTGAGCTCACGACGGGCGAGGCGTAGGTCTCGATGACCTCCTGGGTGAGGGTGTTGGGGTCCTGGAAGACAGCCGCGCCGAACGTCGAGCGGGCCATGGCCGGGTCGGTGAGCCACTCCGCGGTGGAGGCCGCGAGCGTCCCAGCGCGAGCCAGCTCAATGGCTGGCATCACCTTGGGCGGAGGGCTGTTCGGCTCGGTGTCGCAGTTCGTCAGGAGGAGCGTCCGGACCCGCCGCGGGAACCTGACCAGGAAGAGCTGGGCGACCGCGCCGCCGCTGTCACTGGCGACGATGTCGACCTGGGAGACGCCGAGCGAGTCGAGCAGGGCCGCGAGCATGTCCACCTGGTCGGCGGCGGCCAGCGACTGGGACTCGGGGACCTCCGAGGAGCCCAGGCCCATGAAGTCGGGAGCGATGCAGCGCCGGACGTCGCACAGCCGGTCGAACGCGCCGCGCCACTGGAAGCCATTGAGGGGCGCTCCGTGGAGGAACAGGGCCGCGTCGCCCGAGCCGCGCTCCACGTAGGCAATCTTTCCGAACGGGAGCGGAGCGAAGCGTCGCGCCGCGCGACAGGCCGCCGCGTCCGTTACCCGGGCCGCGGTGACGCCAGCCGTGGCTCCCGGGCATGAACGGATGATCTTCCGTGTTGCGGCCCGGCAGTCCCAAGGGGAAGGATTTCGCGATGACCGATCGACCCTCGTGCCACCCGAGCCTTCCGGCCGCGCTGGTGACGAGCCTTGGCCGGGGCGCATGCCGTTGCTCGACGTGCTCACGTCTCCGGTTCCGTCCGGGCGGTTCGACTCGCCGGTGGATGACCGCCATGTCCTCTGTCTGCACATGGGGGAACCGGTGCCGGTGACGTATCGCGTGGGGAATGCCGAGCGTCAGGGGGCGCGCCTCCACGGTCAGTTCTGCGTGGTTCCGGCGGGGTCGAGCACGCGGTGGACGTTGTCAGGCCCGGCGCGGTCGTTGCTCCTGCGGCTGACGCCCGCGCTGATGCGGGAGGCCGCGGAGTCCCTGGGGTTGGGGGCGCAAGGGGCGGCACTGGATCCGGCCATCCACATCCGGGACCCGCAGGTCGAGCGCATCGGCTGGATGATGCAGGCCGAGGACCACGATGGCTATCCGGGGGGAAGGCTCTTCGTGGACAGCCTGGCGACGGCGCTCGCCGCGCGGCTGGTCGCGACGCAATCCCACACGGGGGCCTCGGCGCCCAGGCGTCGCCACGCATTGCCGGCGTGGCGGCTGCGGCAGGTGGTCGAGTACATCGAGACGCACCTGGACGAGGACCTGACGCTGGCGGAGCTGGCCGGGGTGGCGGGGTTCAGCCTGTCTCACTTCAAGCCGCTGTTCAAACAGGCCACGGGGATGCCGGTGCATCGGTTCGTGATGGAGCGTCGCGTGGAGCGCGCGCGGCTGCGCTTGATGGAAGGGCGCCAGAGCCTGACGGAGATCGCGATGGAGGCGGGCTTCTCACACCCAAGCCACATGGCCCGCTGCCTGCGCCGCTTGCTGGGCATGAGCCCGACGGAACTCACCCGACGTCACGGAGAGAACGAACGATGAGCGATTCAGACTGTCTTGCCGAAGCGGAGCGGATCCAGCGGCTGCTGGCGGAGCAGGCCGCGCGGCATGACCGGGAGACCTCCCTGCCTGAAGAAGGCTTCGAGGCCATGGCCTCATCCCCGCTGAACACCGCGCTGCTGGAGGGGGCCTCGTGGCTGACCTTCGGGCGAATCGTCAGCATCCTGAGCCGGGGCAGCGCCTCCTTCGGCACGCTCTGGCTGATGCATCAGGGCTCGGGGCTCGCCTTCCTGGCGCTGCCGGAGCCCGCGCTGGTGGCCTCATTCAACGACAGGTTCCGCCAGGGAGCCTGGTTCGGCAACGCCCTGTCCGAGCCCACCAGCGGCAACATGTTCCTCATGCCCCACCAGGAGGCCCGCCGCGTCGAGGGCGGCTGGCGCCTGTCCGGGGCCAAGCGCTTCGTGTCGGGCAGCGAGCGGGCGGGCTACCTGCTCACCAATGCCGTGTGTGATGGCCAGCCCGCCTTCTTCCTCATCGACAAGGACGACTCCATCCGGGTGGAGGATGTCTGGGACACCCTGGGAATGCGGGCCACGCGCAGCCAGCTCCTGCACTTCCAGGACACCCTGCTGCCGGAGTCCCGGCGGCTGCGGCTGGATCCCTCCCAGCCCAACCCCATCGCCCTGGGCCTGCCGTGGATCTCCATCGGCATCGCCGAGGCGGCGCTGGCCTTCGCCATCTCCTACGCCCGGGAGCGCAAGCTGCCTCCAGAGAACCAGGCAATCGCACGGATGCAGTGGGTCCAGTTCTCGGTGGCGGAGATGAGCCTCCGGCTGGAGGCGGCGCGGGCGCTGGCCATGCGCGCGGCCATCGCCACGGATCAGCGCGAGCCGGACTTCCCCGTGCTGCAGATGCAGGCCAAGGCCGTGGCCAATGAGGCCGCCGTGGCCATCACCACCGCGGCCATGGAGCTCGCCGGAGGCTCGGGCTACATGCGGAGCCACCCCATCGAGCGCTACCTGCGCGATGCCATGAGCGGCCCGCTGATGGCCTGGTCTCCAGCGGTGATCCGCGACTTCCTCGGCAAGGCCCTGCTGGGGCTCCAGCCGCCACCGCCCCGGACCTGAGCCTCGGCCCACGACATGGCGGCCGTGGCGACCCCGGGCGCTCTTCGGCTAGGGTGCCCTCCGTCCCGGGAGCCCATGAGATGTCTTTGAAGCCACGTTCACTGTCTGCCTTTCTCGTTTGTTGCTGTCTGCTCATGGGCTTGGGGTGCGAATCCACTCCGGATGAGCCGACGCCCCTGCCGGACGCTGGCACGAGCGTGGATGCGGGAAGCGACGCGGGTCCGGATGCCGGTGTGGACGCGGGCCCGGACGACAACACGCCCGAGGGGCCCCCGCCGCCGGGCGTTCCGGAGGGCCACACGTTCCTGCGCCCGTCCGCGACGCGCGTTCACACCGTGGCGTGGACGGATCCCCAGGTCACGCTCCGCTTCGCCTTCCTGGGCCAGGCCGGGCGGCACTACGACTTCCTCGTCGAGGAGTACCAGCGGTGGATCATCCTGACGTTGAAGGACCCGTCCGGAGCCGTCCTCGAGCGCCGGGAAGGCGGCGTCGCGATTCCCCCCCTGACCACGCACTGGTCGGGGTTCACCCAGGAGGGCTTCTACACGCTGGAGGTCTCGACGGAGCCGTTCGAGTTCCCCCGGGACCTGGTCTTCCGCCTGGTGGATCAAGGGCCGGACGCGCACGGCGACCTGCTCGCCACGGCAGCCCCCTGGGCTCCTTCGGAGCAGCCCCTGATGGGACAGGGAGAGCACCCGGGGGAGCGCGACGTGTTCTCGTTCTCCACCGTGGCGGGCCACGTCTATTCACTGGGCTGCGACTTCTCGCACCCGGGCTGGCGGCTGTCCTTCTTTGATCCGGTCCTGAACTACTTCGTCAGCGAGGTGACCAACGCGAACGCCACGGAGCTGCAGGCCTCCACGGCCTTCAAGGCCCCGGCGGAGCGGTTCCTCGCCATCGTCCAGGCCAACAACTCCCTGGTGGCCCCGTCCCCTTCCGCCTACCAGTGCAGGCTGAAGGACGAAGGAGCGGACGACCACGGTGAGCGCATGGAGACCGCGACCGCGCTCCCCCAGGGGACGACGTCCATCGCGGGGCGGCTCGACTTCCGTGCGGACTTCGACGTCTTCGCGCTGAGCGTCCAGCCCGGACACCACTACCGCGCCACCTGCGACCCCGGCGCCACGCCCCCCGACTGCCGGGTCCTCACGGCGCCGCCGGGCGGCGAGTTCGAGGGGTTCAACGACATCGTCATGGCCTTCAAGGCGGAAGGGGCCTCCTACTACGTGGGGGTGAGGGGGGACGGAGTCCTGCGGGCGCGGTGGACGTCCGCCCCCTACACGCTCCGGTTCGAGGACCTGGGCCTGGACGACCATGGCGACACGCGGCAGACCGCGACGCCGATGACCGGACCGTCGCAGACCGTCACCGTGCACATCTCTGAATTCATCGACGAGGACTACCTCTCCTTCGAGGCCGTCGCCGGGGGGCGCTATCGCCTCAGCGGCGACTGGAGGGACACGTCGACCGGGGAGCAGCTGTTCTCGACGCTCTACGATGCGCAGGGGCGCACCATCCGGGCGCCAGGACAGCACGTCGGCTCGCGCTGGGTGAAGGAGTTCACGCTGCCCACGGCGGGGACCTACTTCTTCCGGATGAGCGTCGGCCTGCGAGAGAACCTCATCGACCACACGGTCCTCTTCGAGGCCCTGGACCCCTGACATGAACATGAATCAGCAGTGGCAATCTGTCCTTCTCCTGTCCGCCGGGCTCGTCCTCGGTGCGGGATGTGATTCCACGCCAGAGCCTCCGCCGCTCGTGCTCGATGCCGGCACGGACGCGGGGGCGGATGCGGGGACGGATGCGGGCGGGGACGCCGGTCCGGATGCGGGGAGTGAGCCGGAGCCTGACGCGGGGAGCTTCGCCTGCGCGGACGATGGGCCGGTCGGGGACGCGGGCGTGCCGGATGGCGCCACGCTGCTGACGCCCTCGGACGAGGTGCACACCCTCACCTGGCCGCCCGGAGGGGGCGTGCCGCTGCACTTCGCCTTCGTCGCCCGCGGATGCCGCCACTACGACTTCACGGTGGAGCCGGGGAGCCTGGGGTACTCGGTGGTCCTGCGGGACGCCGCGCGCACGCGGCTCGACTCCGCCGACCAGTACAGCGACGACCCCAGCTATCCCCCCAGCCCGCTGCACTGGTCCGGGCTGAAGCACGGCGCCGTGCACACGTTCTATCTGCTCCCGAACAACAGCCAGCCTCGCGTGCCGTTCCAGTTCCGCCTGGTGGACCGCGGACCGGACGACCACGGGGACCTGTTCCTCCGGGCGACGCCCTGGACGCCGTCGGAGAAGCCCTTCACGGGCTACAGCGAGCATTGGGGCGAGCGGGACCTGCTGTCGTTCGAGACCACCGTGGACCACGTCTACGCGCTCGGCTGCACCTTCCCGAACCCGTCCTGGGAGCTGCGGATCCTCGACAGCCAGCAGAAGGCCCAGGGCCGCGCGTATGACCCCAACGACCGGGAGACCGAGGGCGAAGCCCGCATCAAGTCCCTGGGAGGCACCTACGTTGCCTCCATCCAGGCCAACGCGTTCCTGGATCCGTCCCAGCCCTACACCTGCGTGCTGAACGACCTGGGGCAGGACGACCACGGGGACACCCCGGAAGCGGCCACCCCGGTGCCGGCGGGTACCGCGTCCGTGCAGGGGAAGATCCAAGCGCCCGGGGACCGCGACGTCTTCGCCCTGTCCGTCCAGCCCGGGCACCACTACCGGGTGTCCTTCACCCTGACGGGGCAGAGCCAGGGCTCGATCCAGGATGCGCCGCCGGGGGGCCCGTTCGGCACCCACCCCGCTTCCGCGGGCATCCCCACCTCGACGTCCTTCAAGGCGTCCCAGGCGACGCACTCCGTGCAGATGACGGGCTCGCCCGCGCTCAACTCGAAGTACGTGACGGGGAACTACACGCTCCAGGTGGAAGACCAGGGCCTGGACGACCATGGGGACACCCTGGACACGGCGACGCCCCTCCCGGACGGTCCCCAGACGCTGTCCTACCGGATCGCCAACGCCATCGACCACGACGTCTACACCTTCCAGGCCATCGCCGGACGGCGCTACCAGCTCGACTGTCCCTGGAAGGTGTCGGGCGCGAAGCACCGTCCGGATGTGGGCTTCCTCGACGCGAAGGGAACGCGCCAGGCGTACACCCTGGAGGAGCGGGACGACGTGCGCTGGCAGGCCGACTTCACCGCGTCCCAGAGCGCCACCTACGCGCTCGATTTCTCGGCGGGCTCCTTCACCTCGCCGGGGACGGTGCTGGGCGACATGGCCTGTCGCTTCGAGCCCCTGGACCCCTGAGGCGCACCCCGTCCCGTCAGCGCGCCTGCCGCAGGGGCAGCTCCACCACGAACGTGGCACCGGCGCCGAGCGCGCTCTCCACGCTGATGGTGCCACCGTGGGCGCGGACCGTCTCACGCGCGAGGTAGAGACCCAGGCCCAGCCCGCCGTAGTTGTACGCGGGCGCGGCCTGCTCGAACCGCTCGAAGATGCGCGCCTGGTCCGCGCGGTCCACCCCGGCTCCTCGGTCCTTCACCTCGAGCCGCGCGAAGTCGCCCGTCACTCGCGCACGCACCGTGATGGGGTGGCCCGCGCCGAACTTCATGGCGTTGAGGAGCAGGCTGGTGACGAGCCGTCCCAGGCGGGCGTGGTCCCACTGCCCCACCACCGCCTCCTCGAAGTCGAGTTCCACGGAACACCCCGTGGCCTTCAGCCGCTCCGCCAGGGCGTCCACCTGCTCCCGCACCAGGGTGCACAGGTCGAACGCGTCCAGCTCCAACGCCAGCGCTCCCTCCTTGAGCCGGGACACCTCGAGCATGTCGTCGGCCAGATAGGCGAGCCTGCTGACCTGACGCTCGAAGGTCCCGAGCAGGGTCACGAGCCGGCCCTCGGCGGGCGCTTCCGGCGCCCGCGTGCCCATCACCTTGCGGATCGACTGCACCTGGAGCCGCATGGCGGTGATGGGGGTCTTGAGCTCGTGGGAGGCAATGGCCAGGAAGTCGTCGCGCACGCGGACCGCTTCCTGGGCCGCCTGGTAGAGGCGGGCGTTCTCCAGGGAGATGACGGCCTGCGCGGCCAGCACCTCCAGGGTGAGGATCCGCTCGGACGTGAACGCCCCCGGGAGCTGGTTGTTCTCCAGGTAGAGCATGCCGGCGAGGTCCGCGTTCCGGACGAGCGGAATGCACAGCACCGAGTGCACGCGCAGCGAGGCGAAGTACGGATCCGAGGAGAAGGGGCTCGGCTGGGAGGCATCGTCCAGCAGGACCGGCTGCCGCATCCGCTGCACGTGCGCCAGGAGCGAGCCCGGAAGCTCGGCGCCGGGCGCGACGGGCTCTCCGAGGACGGAGACCTGGATGCCTGACTCCGTCAGCTGCGCCGTGACCCGCACGAAGGGATGCCCTCCTTCGAGCGTCATCAGGTAGCCCCGCTCCGCGCCCGCCTGCTCCAACGCGCTCCGCAAGAGCTTCTCCAGCAGCCGCGGCAGGACGATCTCCTGGGAGAGGACCTGTGACGCGTGCACCATCGCGCGCGCGTCGAGCTGCGCGGGCTCCGCGTACAGGTGATGCGGAAGCCCACGCGACAGGCGCTCCTTCATGCGCGGGTACAGCTGCTCCAGCTGGCGCAGCTTGGTCTCGGCGCCCCACTCCTGGTACGCGCGCCAGGCTTCCTCGAGGTAGGCGTCCGCGACGGTGCGCAGGCCGCGGGAATGGTAGAAGCGCGCGGCCAGCTCGCCCGCCAGCGCCGCGTATTGGATGAGGCCGCTCTCACGCGCGGCCCGGAGCGCCCGCTCGTAGTGCTCCGCGGCCTCCTCGGTGCGTCCGCTCCGCCGCGCGACCTCCGCCGTCACCAGCGCCTCGAAGGCGAGGAAGTTGGCGGGACAGAAGGCCGCCAGGTTCCCGAGGAAGGCGCGATGGCCTTCGAGCTCCGCCCCCCACTGCGCCTGCTCCTCCGCCGGTGCCACCTCTCCATGGGCCGCCAGGGTCAGGGCGACCAGGAAGACGGCATGGGCCTCACCGTACTGGCCCCGCTGGGCGACGATGAGGCCGGAGAGCTGTCGCGCTTCGGCGAGCGCGGCGGTGCGGTTGCCCAGGACGAGGTGGAGCTCCAGGCGACGGACGCGGTACCAGAAGCTGGCGAACGGCGGCTGGCGGCCCACCCGCTCGGCGAAGGCCGCATCCTCGAGCCGCTCCTGGGAAAGCACCGGAGGGCGGCCGCGCAGCGCCTGGGTGAGGCGCTGGACGACCTCGACACAGATGAGCAGCGGCTCGTTCCCGACGCCGCGGTTGAAGTCGGCGGCGGTGCGCGCCGCGCGGTCGACCTCTTCGAGCCGTTCGCCCGCGGCCAGCGCGAGCATGCAGCGGTGGGTGAGCCCGAGGCAGACGAAGACCACGTCTCCCGCCCGCCTTCCCGCGCGCAGGGCCCGCTCGACATAGGTGTAGAGGGAGCGCGGCGGCTCGACCCAGGAGAGGATCGCGACGCCCGAGACCAGGGACACCTTCGCCTCGTCCGCGACGAAACCGTGCCGCTCCACCAGCGTGAGCGCCACGCGGGCGATGCTGGCCGCCCGGGCGTACTGCTTGTGGGTGATGACCAGCTCGAAGCCGTAGGCGGTGAGCCCCATCGTGGACGCGGAGGTCAGTCCATGCTGGAGCGTGAGGATCACCATCTGGCACGCCACCAGGTGGTGCAGCTGCGGGTTGCTGAAGTAGGCCGTCGGCAGGAAGGAGGCCAGCACGCTCATGGCGGCCTCCATGTCCGGATCCCGCATGGGCGCCAGGCTGAGCAGCGCTTCGATGGCGTGCTCTCCAAGGAGCTGCTCCACGGTGCGATCCGCTTCCTCGAGTTGCTCCAGCGTGGGCTGGGGGCTCAGCGCGATGCCGTACTGGCGGAGGCAGGCACTGGCGCTGTCGATGGCGGAGCCCAGGGCGCCCCGGGTGGTATGAAGGTCGATCCACGCCCGGTAGGCGCTGGCGCGCTCGGTGGGTGTCCGCGCATGGGCCAGCAGGACGGTCAGCAGGCGCTCCGCCGTGTCCAGGTTGCCGGCGGACAGCTCGCTCTCGGCCTCCTCCTGGTGGAGGCCCTGGGCCAGCTCGTGATCCGCCGCCCATGGCTCCGGGGCGAGCAGCGCCTGGCCCGCCTGGAGGTAGCGCATCGCGCCGAGAGCGGAGGCGGTCCTGGCCCGCCTGGCGGCGAGCAGGTTGAGCCGGGCGATGGAGATGCGCTCCTCGCGCGCTTCAATCAGCTCGATGCCCTGGTCGAGCTGGGACACCAGGGTGAACACGCGCTCGGGCAACAGCCGCGGTGAGGTGTGCGCGAGCAGCCGGCGGCCGATGCGCAGGTGCGTGGCGGCGCGTACCTCGGGCGCGAGGAGCGCGTAGGCGGCCTGCTGCACGCGGTCGTGCGAGAAGCGATAGGTGCCGTCGAGGTGCGGGAGCAGCAGTCCCTCGCGCACCGCCTCGTCCAGCGCGACGCGCAGCGCGTCCTCCGCGAAGCCACCCGCCGCGATGAGCGATGGCAGCTCGACGGTCGCGCCCAGGCAGGCCGCGAGCGTGAGCGCTTCCTGCGTGAGGGCGGGGAGGCGCCGCAGCTTGCCGAGCATCAGCTCGATGACGCCTTCGCCCAGCTCCAGCGCGCGGATGCGATGGGCGCTCCACCGCCAGGCGCTCCGTCCGCGGTCGAAGGTGAGCAGGCCGTCGCGATGAAGCGCGGAGAGCAACTGGAGGGTGAAGAAGGGGTTGCCGTGGGTCTTCTCACAGACCAGCGCCGCCAGCGGAGCGAGGGCCCGTGGATCCGCGCCGAGCGTGTCGCCGATGAGCTGCGCGCAGTCCTCGCGCGGCAGCGGGAGCAAGGTGAGCTCCGTCACCCGGGTCTGGCCCTTCTGGAGCGCGTCCAGGGCGAGCGTCAGCGCGGCGGACGGCCCCCGGTCGCGGTCGCGGGAGGCGCCGAGGATGAGGAGGGGATGGGGTGCGGGGTGGGACGCGAGGTGCTGGAGCAGCCGCAGGCTGGCCTCGTCGGCCCACTGGAGGTCGTCGAGGAAGAGCGTCACCGGGTGCTCCTCGGTGAGCGCCTCCAGCAACTGCCGGAACACCTGGAGGAAGCGGCTCTGGGCCTCGGCGGGAGCCAGCGGCGCGACCTCTGGCAGCCGCCCGGTCACCTGGAGCAGCTCGGGGATGACGTCGGCGATCAGCTGCCCGCTCGCGCCGAGCGCTTCATCCAGACGCTCCCGCCACCGGGCCTTCTGGGATGCGTCCTCCGCGGCGAGCTGTAGGAAGAGCGGCTGGAACGCGCGGGTAAACGCGGCGTAGGGAGCCTCCTGCCGCTGGTCGAACTTGCCCGTCAGGAAGAGGCCCCCCTGGTCGAGGACCGTGGACCGGAGCTGGTTCACCAGGGACGACTTGCCAACGCCCCCCTCTCCCATCACCAGGACCAGCTCCGGGAGCTTCGTGGCCACCACCCGCCCGAAGGCCGCGCGCAGTTGCCCGAGCTCGGCCTCGCGAAGCGGGAGCAGCTGCGGTGTCCTCAGCAGTCCCAGCGCGTCGCTGGCGCTGAGGGTGAACGGCGCGATCCGCTGGTTCAGGGTCCATTGCTGGCGGCAGTTCAGCAGGTCAACGAGCAGTCCTTGCGCGGTCGGGTAGCGGTCCTCGGGCGCCTTCGCCAGCAGGCGCATCACCAGGTCCGACACCACGGCCGGGAGGTGGGGCTGAAGCTCCACGAGCGGCCGGGGCGTGCGGGCGAGGTGGCTGTGGATCCACCCGAGCGCGTCCTCGGCATGGAAGGGCAGCTGGCCCGTGAACACCTGATACAGGACGACACCCGCCGAGTAGAGGTCCGTGCGTGCGTCGAGGGGACGGTCCATGCGGCCTGTCTGCTCGGGCGACAGGTAGGGACCGCGCGCGGCGAAGGCGAAGTCGGCAAGCTGGACGCGGCCCGTCTCGGGATCGACGACCAGGTTCTCCGGACAGACGTCCTTGTGGATGACACCGTGGCCGTGGAGGTCGGTGAGCGCTTCGGCGATGCCGACCGCCAGGTTGAGCGCGCGGCCGAACTCCATGGGAGTCCCGAGCAGCTCGTCGAGGAATCGGCCTCCACCGTCCTCGGCCACCAGGGCGAAGTGATCGTCGGAAGTTTCCAGGGACAGCGTGCGCACCACGGCTGGCGAGTCGAGCTCACGCCCGAAGTCGAACGCGTGGCGGAGCTCCGCGAGCTCCCTGGGAGAAGGCTGCTGGGAGCGAAGCAGCGTGACGATCACCCGGCGACCGTCGGTGGACGCGCCCCGGTAGACGACGGCGCGCTCCCCCTGCCGCACGAGCGCGCCCAGGGTGTACCCGGGCAGCACGTCCATCTTCTCGTCCATCCTCACCTTCGCAGTATCGCGGTGTTGGAGGCGGACTGCAGTGATGAATCCCTGCCACTGCGCGTGCGCGACACTTCCGTGGAACGACGGCTGCTCAGGGAGCAGGGGGCCGGCGTCGCAGGGCCTCCGCGAGGCGGAGGTGCCCCTGGAACGCGCCGCTGCCCCCGGGCGTCTCGCCCTTCTCGATGGCATGGGCGAAGCGCACCCCGGCGTCCGCCTCCAGCCGCTCGAAGAGGCCTTGGACCTTTGGGTAGTCGCGGCGGTCCAGCACCTCGTGGTACCGGGTCCAGCGGGCAATGCCGATGAAGTAGGCATCCGCCAGCGTGCGGTGGTCGCCCAGCAGCCACGGCGAGTCGGCCATCAAGGTCTCCAGCTTCGCGTGCGCGGAGACCACCTTGCGCGCTCCCAGCTTCCGCAGCGCCTGCTTCTCGGACTCCGGCAGCTCCGCGTGCTCAAGCGCGTACCAGAGCGGCGAGAAGGCACTGAAGAAGGTCGTGTTCAGGTACGCGAGCATCTGGTTCAACCGGTCGAAGTCCTCGGTGCCCTGGGCGAACGACAGCCCGGTGCCCACGCCGCGCGCGCCCAGGTGGTTGAGGATGGCCATGCTCTCGCTGATGCGAGCCCCCGTCTCCGTCATCAGCGTGGGCGTCTCCGCGACGGGGTTGATCCGGAGGTAGTCCGCGGAGGTGACGTCCTCCGGCATGGCGATGCGGCACAGCTGGTAGGGCCGGCCCAGCCACTCCAGCGCGACGATGGAGCCAAACGAGCAGCCAGAGGGGACACCGTAGAAGAGGATGGGCAATGCCATGGTGAGGCTCCTGTCCGAAGCGGAAGGCGTGATGCCTTCGATGGAGACAAGATGGCCGTGGCAGCGCGCGCCGGGTAGACACTGGAACGCGAACACAAGGTCCACACCCGTGGACGATGAGGCGCGGCGCGTGAATCTCAACGACCTCCATTTCTTCGTCCAGGCAGTGGAGAGCGGTGGCTTCGCCGCGGCGGCACGGCGGCTGGGCATTCCCAAATCCACGGTGAGCAAGCGCGTGGCCGAACTGGAGGACGCGCTGGGCGCGCGGCTGATCCAGCGCACATCGCGGAGCTTCACGCTGACGGACGTGGGGAGGGACTTCCTGGACCATGCCCGCGCCGCCGTGCTGGAGGCGGAGGCCGCGGAGAACGTGGTGCGCCGCAGGCAGGCGGAGCCTGCGGGCGTGGTGCGGATCACCACGTCGGTGCCCACGGCGCAGTTCCGGCTCGCGGACCGTCTGCCATTGCTGGCGCTGGCGCATCCCAAGGTGCACGTGGAGCTTCACGCGACGGACCGCTTCGTGGACCTGGTGCAGGAGGGCTTCGACATCGCCGTGCGCAGCCACTTCGCGCCCCTGCCCGCCTCGGGCCTGGTGCAGCGCCGGCTCGGTGTGGATTCCACCATCCTGGTGGCGTCACCGGGCTACTTGTCCAGCCGGGGCAGGATTCGCAGGCCCGAGGACCTGAGCGAACACGACGGCCTGCTGACCAGCGCCACGGCCACGTCCTGGCGGCTGCGCGGACGGACGGGGGAGACGGTGACGGTGACGCCCCGGGCACGCATGACCGCCGACGAGTCGCAGGTGCTCTTGCAGGCAGTCACGGCCGGGCTGGGCGTCGTCTGTCTGCCGGAGACGTTCACCCGCGTGCACGAGGAGGCCGGGCGGCTGGTGCGGGTGCTTCCCGGCTGGACCGCGGGCACGGTGACGACGACGATCCTGACGCCCCATCGCCGGGGCCAGCTGCCCGCCGTGCGCGCCGTCATCGACTTCCTGATGGAAGGCGCCGGCGACGCGTGAGGGTTGTTACTGGCGGATCAGATCATGGACGGGCTGCCCATCCGGGCCCACGCCATCCAGCCGCACGAAGTCGACCGAGAAGGGCCAGGACGTCTTCACGAAGACGTGCTCCAGCCGGGAGACGCTGCTGCCCAGCTTCGTCCACGCGTGGACCTGGCACTTGCCGTCGACGCGCGCGGTGGTGATCTCGACGGGGCGCGAGGGAAAGGCCCGCAGGCGCACCCGCACCCGCCAGCCCTCCGGGGTGGCCTCCACCTGCTGCGGATCCTCCAGCCCATACACGGGCTGCTCGACCCCCAGCAGCTCCTCCACCTCCGAGGCCCCGCGCTCCAGCATCCGCCAGTACACCTGCACGGGACGCGCCCCCACGGGGCGGCAGGTCTCGTCCAGGCGCAGGGCGTAGTGGACCTGGTTCCGGTTCTCGCTCCGGGTCAGGAAGAAGGCGGACGGCGCTGGGGACGACGGCTCGGCCGCGGAGGCCAGGGTCGCGACGGTCGTCAGCGCGACGGCGGCGAGGTTGCTGAGCCTGGATTGAGAAAACACAGGGATTCCCCCTACATGGCGCGGTGACGCCAGTCCTCCGCGAGGCCGTATGGGGATGACGAACACCCCTGGCCCCCGGAACTGTCACTCACCCGGGACACTTATCACCGAACATGGCGCAGGCCACTTCGAGCCCCCCACGGCCTGGCTCGACCTGGCTGCGGGGCGCCAGACCACATGGCCGCCATCCCACTGCCGCGCATACGCTCCCCGCGATGAGCTCCCACACGCCACCGTCCCCTCCCCTCCGCCTGCCCTTGCCGCCCTTCACCCGCGAGTCCGCGGCGCTCAAGGCGCGCCTCGCGGAGGATGCCTGGAACAGCCGCGACCCCGAGCGGGTGGCCGCCGCGTACACACCCGACAGCCGCTGGCGCAACAGGGCCGAGTTCTTCTCGGGCCGCGAGGCCATCGTGGCCTTCCTGCGGCGCAAGTGGGCGCGCGAGCTGGACTATCGGCTCATCAAGGAGCTGTGGGCCTTCGACGCGCATCGCATCGCGGTCCGGTTCGTCTACGAGTGGCACGACAGCGCCGGGCGCTGGTACCGCTCGCATGGCAACGAGCAGTGGGAGTTCGATGCCAGCGGCTACATGGCCCGCCGGGAGGCGTCCATCAACGACGTGGACATCACCGAGGACGCACGCCTCTTCCACTGGCCCGCGGGGCCTCGGCCCGAGGGCCATCCGGGCCTCACCGAGCTCGGCCTGTAGCGCGAGCCGTCTGGGGCCAGCAGCAGCGTCCCCGAATCCCGGCCGAGGAGTCATGGGGCGCCCTCGCCGCGCTGGCGCCGGAGGTCGTGGGCCCCCGGCCACTGGCGGGGGCCCCGCTTCCTGCCTGATTCAGTCCGCTGAGCGTTGGCTCAGTTGCCGGCGTAGGCGGACATGTTGCTGCCCGGGTAGCCGCCAGTGCCGGACCAGGTGGCGGGCAGCGTCGTCAGGCCTGGCTGGACCTTGTAGGAGCCGGTCCCGCTCGTGTGGCGCCAGTAGATGTCACCGCCGCCGGAGGGACTGAGGACCGCCAGCCAGTACGTCGTGCCCGACGTCACCGCCTGTGACGTGATGGTGCAGGTGTTCCACGCGCCGGGCGTGACGGTCGTGACGGTGCAGGTGCGAAGCTGCGCGCCGGGCGTCCCGCTCCCATTCGCATACAGGCCGAGCCGGAGCGTGGTGGCCGTCGTCTGGGCATCCACGTAGAGGCTCAGCCGCGTGACGTTGCCGGTGGCGCTCGCCGTGTAGTTGAACGCCGCCGCGACGCCAGCGTTCTCGAAGTCGGCCGTCGTCAGCACGGTGCTGTTGCCGACCAGGGCGGTGGGTGCGGCGGGAGTCGTCGCGCTGGCGTTGGCCGTGTAGGCCGAGTTCCCCGCGGCGTTGGTCGCGCGGACCCGGTACCAGTAGCGGGTGCTCGCGGCACGGCCCGTGTCACTGAACGTCGTCACGTTGGCGCCCGGCGTCCCGACCTGGGCGAAGGTGCCCGGCGCCCCGGAGACGTCCGGCGCCCGCTCCACCAGGAAGCCGCTCTCGTTGGTCGAAGCATCCGTCCACGCCAGGTTGATCTGTCCCGACGACACCGCCGTCGCCGTCAGGCCCGTGGGCGCCGCGGGCACGGAGGTGGCGCTGTTCACGGTGATGGAGACCGTGGCGGAGTTGGTGCTGGCGGCGGGATTGCCCGTGTCCACGGCCACGGCGCGCACCGTGTGGCTTCCCTGGGAGGGATTGCTCCAGGTGCAGCCGTAGGGGCTGGTGGTGCTCGAGCAGATGAGCGACGTGCCGTCCGCGTAGAAGTCCACCCGCGCGATGCTCCGGCTGAAACCCACGCTGGCGGTCGCGGCCAGCGGCACGGAAGCCGGCGCCGTGTACGCAGCATTGGCGGAGGGAGACGTGAGGCTCACCGTGGGAGGGGTGGACAGCGTGAGGGGCACCGCGGCGGAGGTGGTGGCCTGGAGCGTGTCGTCAGTGGCCTTCGCCGTCACGCTGTGCGCGCCGTCCAGGAGCGAGCTGACGCCGCAGCTCACGGACGAAGAAGTGGGCGCATTCACCGTGCAGAGCAGCGTGGTGCCGTTGTCGAAGAACTCCACCTTCGTGAGCGTGCGGCCCAAACCCGCCGTGGCGGTGGCCTGGAGGTTCAGGTTCGCGGGCGCGGTGAAGTTGGCGTTGGCGGCCGGCTGGGTGATGGACACGGCCGGTGCGGTGGAGCTGCCCGCGGAGAGCCCATACATCGAAGCGCTGGACGCGCCCGAGTACACCGTGGAGCTGCCGAACGTGGGGCCCGGCAGCGCGGAGAGCCCCGTCGGCGAGTAGCGCATGGAGCCGCTGGGCAGGTCCATGTAGCGGAACACGCCGCCCCCGTTCGCGCCCAGCAGCGCCAGCCAGTAGACGGTGCCCGACGTGAGCGTCACCTGCGGCGAGGCGGTGCAGCCGTACCACTGCCCCGTCACCAGCGGCAGCGGATCCACCACCGAGGTGGTGCAGGAGGACAGCAGCGTGCCCGGAGCGCCCGAGGCATCGCTGTACACGCCAATGGACAGCGACGCATTGGCATTGCCCGGCGCCGCGAAGACCTTGAGCGTCCCCAGGGTCCCCGTGGCGACGGCGGTGTACTGGAAGGCGTTCACCGAGCCGCCGTTGTCGAAGTCGTTCTGCGTCCCCACGGTGTCGACGCCCACCAGCCGCACGCCACCCACGGAGGGGCTCACCGTGAAGCTCACCGGCGCGGAATTCGTGACGAGCGCCGGACTGCCATTGTCCGTCGCGCGGGCAAAGACATTCGAGTACGTGCCGGCCGTCGCGTTCCACGTGCAGGCCGTGCCGGTCGTCGTGAAGCAGAGCGACGTGGTGCCCTGGAAGAACTCCACGCGCGTGAGGGTCCGCCCCGCGCCCGCGCTGGCCGAAGCGCTGAGCGTCGTGCTCCCCGTGGGCAGCGTGGCGCCGGAGGCGGGACTCAGGATGCTGACCGTGGGCGGGCCGGCGACCGTGATGGCCACCGACGCTGAGCCGCTCTCGCCCAGGCTGTCCACCGCCTCCGCGCTCACGGTGTGGCTGCCATTGCCCAGGCTGCTCGTGGCCGTGCAGGTGACGGGGTTGGAGACAGGGGCGTTCACGGTGCAGAGCACGGTGGCGCCCGCGCGGAACGTGACGCTGGCCAGCGTGCGGCCCGAGGTGGGCGTGACCGTGGCGCCCAGGCTGAGCGTCGCGGGCGCGGTGAAGTTCTGCCCGGCGGAGGGCGCGGTGATGGCGACGGAAGGCGCGGTGGGAGGCGCCCCGGAGATGACGATGACCCCGCTGGTCGAATGGCGGATGCGGAGCGCGTTGTTTCCGGTGTCGAAGGTCCATCCGTCCGCGGCCAGGTCCGAGCGCTGCGACAGGGCGGTGCCGCCCGCCGTCACCGCAGAGGGGACGAAGGCGAGGCGCAGCACCTCCGTCGAGCTGGCGTCATAGGTGGTGTAGCGGACCTCGTTGCCGGGCCCGTACGTGACGCTCTTCACCACGGAGGTGGAGCGCAGCAGGTGGTTCTGTCCAGCGGGTGCCCAGTCCGGCTGCGCGCCCATGCCGATGACGAAGTGGCGGATGAAGTCACCCCAACCGTCCGTGAACCAGACGTTGTTGGGATACGGCCCGTCGATGGTGAGCCCGCTGTCACGCACCATGTACGTGGCCCAGTTGAACGCGCGGAAGGCCTTGTCCTTCGCCGTCGCGTCTCCGGTGAGCTCCGCGTAGCGCGCGTTCACGGCGGCGTACCGCGCGGTGTGGCTGCCCATCTTGTAGTGGAAGGCGTACTGCTCCTTGATGGGACGCGCGCCGAACTCCAGCGTGTCGCCGAAGTTCGTCTCGATGAAGGCGATGATGTTCTGCACGTGCGCCTGCCAGCTCGGGTCCAGCCCGGGGTTGTCCATCAGGAACTTGGCGGTCTCCCCGGGGACGAGCTGGTTCAGGTTGTTGGTGGCGTCCGAGCCCACGTCCTCGAAGTACTGGGTCCAGTTCTGCGTCGCGATGGGGCCATTGCTGCCCAGCAGCCACGCGAGGACGGTGGCCTGGGTGCTCTGCCATTGGGCCAGCTGCGTGCTGCTGTAGCCCGGCGCGCCGTTCAGCGCGCCCGCCTGTCCCAGCTTGATGAGTTCCTGGAACAGCTTGAGGGGCTCCACGACGTTGGACGCGTAGTTGTCCACGATGTTCGCGCCGGTACGCACGGCGTTGTCGGAGGCCCGCACGCGGTACGGCCACGGCGACACGGTGGCGGTCGGGGTGCGCAGGTGACTGGTGAGCTGATTGGCCGCGCGGATGGCCATGTCGCGGTAGGCCGTGTTGCCATTGAACTTGAAGGCCTGCACTGCGGCCCAAGCGAGCGCGCCCACCTTCTCCGGCTGGAGGTAGCCCACGCCGTCACCCACACCTACTGAACCGCCCGCCTGCGCGCCCGCGTACGTCAGCGTGCCGCTGGCACCGCTCGCGTAGGGCACATTCGACCAGTGGTCCCCCACGGCCGTCATGCCATGCGCCAGGTGCCAATCCAGCAGCGCCAGCGCGACGTTCCGCAGACGCGGGTCGTTCTTGTAGGGCGAGTACGCAAGGCCGGACTCAATGAGCATCGCGTTCAGGCCCGCGGGGTTGTGCGGCCAGCCCACCGGCTGACCCGCGGGAGAACACCCGGGTGCCGTGCCGCTGCAAACGTACGAGTACGCGTAGTAGGCCGGCTTGGCCACCGACGGGTTCGTGAGGTTGGACAGGTTCGGAAGCGCGAGCAGGTAGTTCTGATTCAGGTCCAGCACATAGTCATACGCGGCGGAGCTGCCCGGGTTCGAGGGAGGCGCCCAGGACAAGAGCTTTCCCGTGCCGTCGCACTGCGCGGCGTGCTGGTCGATGTTGCCACCGCCACTGCAAGCGAGCGCCTGACGCACGGAGGTGGGCTCGGGGGCGTCGGAGGGCGCGACACAGCGGGTTAGCAAAAGGAGGAGCGTGAGCGCTCCGGTGAGGGAGCGAACGGTCCGCTCCGGGAAATGGGCATGCATGGGGTGGGGATCCTTGGTGGGGCGCACAAACAGCACCGGCCCTGGAGATTGCTCTCTCCAGGGCCGGTGCATTATCGCCCGCGTCCGGTCGCCTGTTGCGTCAGGTCCGGGGCTAAACGACCGATCGTGATTCTCGAACGGTCTCAAGCTGCGCGTCGAGCGGAGGCGACGCGCAGCAAGGGGCTGGCGGACTTCTGGGTGTTTCGTGCGTCGAGGTAGGCGTCCACCTCGGTCATGAGCGCCTCCATCTTCTTGCAGCGATGGTTGCGGGTGACGTTGGCGTGCACGTCCCACCACACGCGCTCGATGCGGTTGCCCTCCGGGCAGTACGGCGGCAGGAAGTGCAGCACCAGCCGCTCACCCAGAGCCTCCAGCGCCTTCTGCGTCTTTTTGCTGGAGTGGGTGGCGGCATTGTCGAGGATGAAATGTAGGCGCTTCGCTCTGGGATAGGCGGCGTCCACGGCGCGCACCAGGTCGATGAAGAGCGCACTCGTCTTCTTCTCCCCCTGCACCCAAGTCATCCGGGCCGTGCTCGCATCCAGCGCCCCTGCCACGAAACGCTTCTGGTTGTTGCCGGGAGTGACGACCTCTCTGCGCTGTCCGGGCAACGTCCAGTCGGGGCCGATTTTCGGGTTGAGGTGCACGTCCATTTCATCCTCGAAAAGCACGGGCTCGTCGGGCCGGGCGAAGGCCGCACGGCATTTCAGCTGCCAGAGGCGCCGTCGACGTCGGCGCTCCGGCCAAGGGCAGCGCACCACGGGACGCGGACGCCTTCTGTGGGCTCCCACCGAGGCCAAGGCGCGTCCCATCGTCGCGGGCGAGACGCGTACCCGGCCTCGCCTCTGCACCTCACGCACCAGCAACTCGCGCGTCCACGTCGTGCGCCGCCAACCGGACTGCTGCGGCGTGCCTTCCAGCACCCGGCGCAGCGTCTGCCGAAATCGCTCGTCCACTTTGCGTGGCCCATTCTGAGCGCGCCTGTCCGAGAGGCCTTCTCGGCCTGACTTCTGGAAGCGCTGAACCGCGGACACCACCGTGGACGTGGCGCACAGCAACTGCCGCGCTGCTTGCGCCCGTGACTGACCACTGGCCACCTTCGCTACCGCCAGGCACCGCCGCAGGGTGAGCGGGCAGCCAGTCCTCTCTCCCCAGCGAATCAGCCGCCTGCGGTCAGGACATCGCAGGCGCAGCTGTTGCCTTCCCTGAGGCAGGGCTCGCTTCTTCATCCGGTTCTTGCGCACACAAGGCCGAACGGCGCGAGCTCCTGCCCCTTTCCTTCAGCTCCCAGCGCCTGCCTACCCTCCGAGCCGATCGGGATTCATGCGCGGTCGTTTAGCAGCCCAACTTGTTGCCGGTGCTCACGCAGAGCGGCTGGCGGAAACAACCTCATCATGTGCTCTCAGCGTGCACTACTGGCGCCTTTTGCCCAAAGCGGCGTGCGCCTGCCTTCACACCGCACGCAGGCGAACACGTCGAAGCCGAACGTCCTCCTCACCTGCCTGGGGGAACAGACGCGACCCTTTTGACACTCCAAGCAATACCGGAGAAACTTGAAATATGAGATTTCTAAATTTGTCCACCCTGACTGTGTCCTGCCTCGTTCTCGCCAGCCCTGCCCACGCGGCGCCTACACAGAACAAATTCGTCACCATCTTGTATGAGACGTGGGCGGACTATTGGCTATCGATTTTCGGGCCGACGAATGCGTGGTGCCAACTTCCAGCCCCCTACGACGCGAGCTGTCCTGTAGCGGATCAGTCGGTGGCGGAGTGCCCCTACTCGTCCTACCACTGGTGGGGCTCGCCCGCGCTGTTCAACGGGGACATCAACCAGTACCGATTCCGCAAGGCGGACGGCACCGCGAACAATGCGCTCATCGACAATCACGCGAGCCTCCTTGCCGCTGCCGGAATTGACTTCATCACCATCGACTACTCGAACAGCAACATCGGGGACTCGCGTTTCAACGATGCCACCAGCACATTGCTGATACGCTTTCGAGAACGGCTGGCTGCGGGCCAAGCCACACCAAAGGTGGCCTTCTTCAACTCAGGGGGCTCGCACTCGACCCTCTACAACACGTTCTACACGACATTTCCCGCCAGCCTCTTCTTCCACGTGGGCGGCAAGCCGCTCCTGATGTCCAATGACTGCACCGGAGCAACCCAGTTCACGTGCAAACCCATCGCAGGACTGCGAAACAGCACCGCCACTTGGTCGTTCAAGGAGCAAACGCCGCAGCCGTACTACTCAAACAACGGCTGGCCCGAGGAAATCTCCGTGGTGCCGGCGACCCAGGCGGAATACATGAACAGTTGCCGCGGCAATGCGGTGGGGCGCCGTGGCGGTGCCACCCTGGACGAGCAGTGGTCGAGCGTGACGGGCATCAACCCCACCTACGTCTTCGTGACCGGATGGAACGAGTGGGGCTCGCAGAACGTGAACACCGGCAGCTTGTCCAGCGTGTATCCGCGCCTGCGCCCGCTCCTGACCGACGAGTGGAATCCGGAGTTCTCCTCGGACTTCGAGCCGATGCATGGCGGACACGGCACCTTTTATTACGACCAGCTCAAGGCGAAGGTGAAGCAGTACAAGCGAAATGCTCCGAACTTCGTGCTCCGGAGCATCAGTTCGGGCAACTGGTTGTTCAAGTACTATGGGGGCGGCAACGACCTCGGGGGCTCGAACTTCACCACGACGTTCCCGTGGGCAGCCGGAAGCCAGTATCAGCCCATCACCGGCGACTTCGATAACGATGGATACAGCGACATCGCCGTGCGAGACGTGCGAAACGGCGTGTGGCACTTCGCGCGGCGAATTTCTCCGTATGCGTACTCGAACACGGTGAGCTTCACCTGGGCCGTGGGCGCGCACTTCCAGCCCCTCGTCGCCGACTTCGATAACGACGGGCGCACCGACATCGGCCTGCGTGACACCACAACCGGCGCCTGGCACTTCGCCCGCCAGGTGGGGCCCTACACGTACACGCACAACAACAACTTCACTTGGGCGGCCGGTGGAAACTACCAGCCCTTTATCGGGGACTTCGACCAGAACGGCCATACCGATATCGGGCTGCGCGATACCGCCAATGGCGCGTGGTACCTCGCGCACTGGATCACCCCCTACACCTATTCGAACGCGCTCACTTTCCCCTGGGTACCGGGTTCGAACTACCAGCCCATCACCGGCGATTGGGACGGTGACAACAGGCAGGACATCGGGATGCGTGATTCCACGACGGGATACATCTTCTTGCTCAACAACAGCGGGACGTTCTCCTTCGGGAACCAGGAAATCTACAGAGGACCCTCCGGCGGCGATTACCAGCTTCTCGTCGTGCCGAATTTGCCGAACGGGCCGTGAGCCCCGGCGCTGTCAAAGTGCAGGAGCGAGTTTGCTTGGGGCGCGGCGCTTCCCGAGCGAGGCGGGCGCTCGGTTTTTGGGGTGGAACTCCCAGGGGGCCGCGAGCGGATCACCCCTGGTGAGCCGCATGTGCCCTCAGTGTGCCCCTCCAGCGGGGATGAGAACGGGACCGCGACCTGCTTGGGTCATGCTTCGTCGCCCACTTGGTTTGAGGGAGGGCGTGCCCAAGCAGGGCACGGCACGTCCTCGGGGCCCCCGCTCGGATGCGGGAGCCCCGAGGCACGGCGGCCTACTTGCGCAGCTTGAACAGCAGCACGTCGGAGCGCCGGGACCGCGGCGTGTACCAGGTGCCGTCCATCTCGAGCGCCTCCTGCAGGCTGCCCGCCACCACGACGCCATCCGGGGAGGACGCCAGGTGGAGCGCATACGTGGACGTGAGCCCCAGCACGCGGACCCACCGGGACTCCAGCCCGGGACCGAAGGCCGCCAGCGTGGGCCGGGGCCGTTCATCCTGGCTCCAGCCGACGTCGCCCAACCCGACGAGGTTCCCCGCGCCGGACTGGATCGTCACGATGTTCCCGGCTCCGTCCACCACCATGTCCGTGAACCCGCCGTGCGCGAACTGCCGGAGGGCCACGTCCCCACCCGTAGCGGTGAGCACGCCCACGAGCGCGTCCCGGGTCCCTTCATATTCCTCTGGCTCGCGGCTGACGTACTGCTGCCCTGCGAACGACAGGTACCCATTGAAGTTCCCGGTGAAGGCGATGCGCTGGTCGGGCAGCACGCCCACGGAGGTCACCTCGCCGTACCGCATGCTCATCACCCGCGCCCAGCCGAATTCGCCTCCGACGCCATACCGGGCGACGAAGCCTCCGCGCTCCGCGACGGTGCCGCCACCGAAGTCGGTGTTGCTGGCCGCCTGACCGCCCACGATGACGCCCTCGCTGGCGTCCACGGCGACGCTGTTGGCCCGTGTGCCCACCAGGTTCGTCCCGACCAGCGCGCGCGACCAGAGGTGCGCGCCATCCCACTGGAGCTTCAGCACGTAGGAGTTCGGGTACGTGTCGTCGTACGGGAACGGCTTGCCCGAATACAGCGGCCCGTTGCCGAAGTCCGTGTAGCCCCAGAACGTGCCGACGACCACCGCGCTGCCATGCGCATCCGTGGCCAGGTCGAGCACCTCCATCGGGTTGTCGTAGTAGTTCTCCGGATCGCTCGGGTCACCGAACCAGGCCCGGAAGCCGCGCGTCCAGTCCACAGTGCCGTCAGGCTTGAGCTTCATCACCACCATGCCGGAGCCCTGGGGCAGCGGCCCCTTGCCCAGGTCCGGTGCCCCGTTGTAGCTGCCGGCGACCAGCACGTTGCCCACCGTGGTCACCACCACCTTCTCCAACAGCACCCCTGCCTGCGGGAAGGAGCGCGTCCACGCGATGCTGCCATCCGCACGGTGCAGGGTGACGGTGTGGCCTGACGGGGCGAGCGGGGTCCCCGTGCCGTAGAGCCGGGTGACGACCGCGAACCCGCCATCCGGCGCGGGCGCCACGTGCTGGGGAGTCTCCGCCTGCGCGCCGCCGTCCTGACGCACCCAGGCCGTGGTCCCCGAAGGCTTCGTGCCCCGGTACGAGCAGAACGGGTTGCTCTCATACGTGATGACCAGCCGGGGCGCGCCCCCGAGGATGTGGCGCTCTTCCGCGTCCGTGGAGACGAAGCCCACGCTGTTGGTGCTGTCCGGCAGCAGCGCGAACGCATACGTTCCGGAGGCCGTCACGGTGTTCGTCACGTCCAATTCCACCCACGAATCCCGCGCGACGGCACCCAGGTCCACCAGCGGCTCGCCCACTGTCGCCGGGCGGTGGTTCCAGTCCGTCGTCGCCCCGTCGAACGTCGACGCCCGGTAGAGCCGGGGCCCGTTGCCCGTGCCGTCAATGGCATACAGGCGCAGCGCCACCCGCTGGATGCGCTCCGGCCGCGGCTGGACGTCGAAGCGGAGGAAGGCCTCCGCGCGGGGATCCCCGTCCACCCGCAGCGAGGCGTGGTGCTGGAACTTCTGGTCCGGCGCATCCGCCGCGGCGTAGGTGTCGTGCAGCGCGCTGACGGGGACCTCGACATACTCCGTGCGAGTCAAACACGCGTCCGTCGGGGCCGTCTTCGCCGCGCCCGTCCAGACGAGCAGCCGGGGACGGAGCGACGCATCCGCGCTCTCCCGCGAATAGAACGTCACGCCGTCGCTGGAGGTCGGGTACAGCCCGAACGTCACGTCCCCGTTGCCACGCACCAGGTCCGTCACGTCGTAGTCCACCCAGCTCCCCGTCGCGAGCCCCTGCGCGTCCTCCACCGGGCTGCCCGTGCGGGCCGGCCGCGAGCTCCACGTGACGCTGGCCTCGCTCCACGGCAGCCCCGTCAGCGCGTACACGGCCGGGCCATCATCCGACCCCGAGCTCACGTACAGGCGCAGCACCGCGCGCTGCACGGCCTCCGTCAGCCCCTGCACCGGGAAGCGCAGGTAGGCCTCCTGCATGGGGGCGCTGTCCACCTTGAACGTCGTGGCGCCGCCATACGCCGTCCCTGGACTCTCCGCGTCGACGAACGTGTCGCCGCTCGCGGAGAACAAGACCGGCGCTCCGGAGAGCGTGAGCGGCGCGGGCGGCGGCGGTGGGTTGTCCTCGGCGGACTCCACGGTGAGGACGAGCTGCGGCTTGTACTCGAAGGACTCGCTCGAGCCGAACGTGAGGCTGTCCGTGCCCTTGGCCGACAGGAGCATGTCGACGCTGTAGTAGCGGCTGGGGATGTACATGCCCGACACGTCGAGCTCCACCCAGGTCCCGCTTCGCACGGGCCCCTCGCTCGAGGAGAGCCAGGCGTCGCTCCAGTCCGGCCGGGTGTTCCACGTCACGCTTTCGTCCCAGATGTGCACGCCCGGCGAGTCGTGCACGGTGACGCCCTGGGCCGCGTTGTTCATCGCGAACAGGCGCAGCCTCGCGGACGTCACCGTCCCAGAGACGGGGAGCGCGGCCCCGGAGAAGCGCAGGTACGTCAGCGCCTCGGGAGTTCGTGAGACCTTCAAGGTGGAGGAACCGCCGAAGCTCGTGTTCGGGGACGCGGCCTCCACATGCGCGTCCTCCGTGGGCGTCAGCACGACCGTCCGCGTCGTGAGCGCCGCGCGCTCCGTGCCGGCGGTTTCCGCCCCGGTTTCAGGTGAACCTTCTTCCCCTGTCAGTGGCGCTCCGCACCCACTCAGGGTCGCGAGCACCACTCCCATTCCCCACAACATCCCTGCGATTGTCATTCGTCTCACGCTGACGCTCCCTCTGGGACCACGAAGGGAGGACATGAGCAACGGTTGAGCCAGCCATTGGGGCTGTGGCTGCTCCCGGGGAGATGTTCAATGCCAGCCATTCATCCAGGTCCGCAAGGGGGACATCCTCCGCGGGAGCTGCTGTCGTGGTCCGCCCTCGCATCCCCGGGAGCATCCATGACGCAGTCCAGGACGGCCGTACTTGCGCTGATCATCACCCTCGCGCTCGCCCCCTCGGTGGCCACGGCGGGCCAGAGCGCCTCTACCCGCTGGGCGGCGAGCCGGGGTGACTTCCTCACCTGGCAGCTCAGCGGCGTGGCCCGCGCGGCGGATGGCTCGCTCCAGTTGCTTCCAGGCCAGTCCTGGTCCGGCACCGACCCCTACGGGCCGGGCGGCTACTACGGCGGCACCTATTACAACGGCGGCTCCTTCTTCCAGGGCGAGGCCACGAGCCCTATCGTCTCCAGCGCGTTCGGCTTCCGTGAGGCCATCGCCTCCTGGGAGGCCACCACGCCCACGGGCACCTGGGTGGAGACGCTCGTGCGTGTGCAGGTGGGCGGCGCCTGGACGAAGTGGTTCAGCCTGGGTGTCTGGGCTTCGGACGCCTCCACGGTGCAGCGCCACTCGGCGGACTCGCAGGCGGACACCGTGGCGAGGGTCTCCATCGACACGCTCGTCGTCACCGCGAAGAAGAGCGCCGCGACCGCGTGGCAGGTGAAGGCGCGGCTGTTCAGCGCGAACGGCGTGGCCACGCCCGTGCTGCACGCCAGCGCGCTCACCACCTCCACCTCGCCGGAGACACGGCCCACCGTGCCCGCGGGCAACCCGGCCCGCTGGAACCAGGTGCTCGCGGTGCCGCGGTGCTCGCAGATGGTCTACCCGGACGGCGGCGAGGTCTGGTGCAGCCCCACGTCCACGGCGATGGTGCTCCAGTACTGGACGGCGGACACGCGGGGCTGCGAGGCGAACGTGCGCGCGGCCGTCGCCGGTGTGTATGACTGGTATTACGGCGGTCACGGCAACTGGCCCTTCAACACCGCGTACGCGGCGGGCCAGGGCTTCCAGGCGCACGTGGCGCGCTTCACGAGCTTCGCGCAGTTGGAGCCGTGGCTGTCCGCGGGAGTGCCCGTCATCCTCAGCGTCGCGTGGGGCAAGGGTGAGCTGACCGGCGCGCCCATCCCCTCCACCGCGGGCCACCTCCTCGTGCTCGCGGGCTTCGACGCGGTGGGCAACCCCGTGGTGAACGACCCGGCGGCCGCCAGTGACACCGCCGTGCGGCGCACCTACTACCGCTCGGAGCTGGAGCCGCTGTGGCTCTCGCGCTCCGGAGGCACCGCGTACCTCGTCTACCCCCGGGACTGGCCGGTGCCCGCGCTGTAGGTCTTTCAAGGCGATTCCGCCTCCGAAGGACTTTTGTCGCGGATCCGCGCGCCGGTTCCAATGGCGCGCGTCATTTTATGCCACGCTTATATTTCTGATATTCCAGCTACTTCTGAATTTCCTCATTTAAGCGTGGTCATGGCTAGACTGCGGCCCTCATCCAACGGGGTATCCGCATGGCCATGGCAATGATTCCGGAGCGCGTGGGGAGCCGCGCCACCTTCCTGATGGTGTCGTTCCACGGGAAGGGGAAGATGAAGGGCCACCTGCTGCGGGTGCTGGATCAGGCCCGGGAGCTGGTCGCGCGGGGGCACCGGGTGCTGGTGTTCACGGACGGCGATGCGCGGGAAGAGGTGGAGGCGGCCGGAGCGGAGCTGGTGCCCTACCAGCGCTACCGGGAGATTGGCGAGCGGATGACGCACGCCAGTGGCACCCTGCCCTGGTGGGCGAAGCGCTCGCGGGTGCTGTACATGCAGCACATGCTGCGCAGCTTCCGCAACGCGTGGCTGGACAGCGCTCGCGACTACGCGCAGGAGCTGGAGCCGGTGCTGCGCGACGAGCGCGTGGACTGCGTCGTCTACGACTTCTTCTCCGTGGGCGCGGGCTACGCGGCGGAGCGGGTGGGCATCCCGTCGGCCAGCCTCTGCAATGCGGGAGGCGCCATCGACGCGGCGGGGCTTCCGCTGCTCATGCGCAAGTGGGCCCTGGGCCGGTGGGTGAGGAAGCACGTGCCCGGGCTGGCGCATTGGCTGATGGACCGGGTGCTGCCGCTGAGGCGCGTGCGCAAGGAGTTGGGGTTGCCTCCGCGCGCCACGAAGCAGGCGGAGTTCTTCCAGGCGCTCGCGTCACCCCAGCTCAACATCCCCATGGTCCCCGCGGGCTTCCTGGAGGGCATCCCCCTCCGGGACCACCAGTTGCTCTCCGGGCCCATCGCGTTCGACGGGGGCGCCAGCGAGGACGCGCCGCTGGGGCTGCTGCCCGGCACCGTGCTCGTCAGCACGACGACCGTGGGTGGGGATCGCGGCCTGCTGGGCAAGGTCCTGAAGGCGGTGGACCCCATGGGGGTGCCGGTGCTGGCCACGTCCGGGGACAGCAAGATTCCAGAGGGGCTGGGCGCCCATGTGCGGGTGGAGCGCTTCGTGCCGCACGAGCAGGTGTTCCCGCATGTGGCGGCGGTCATCACCCACGGCGGCTGGGGCACGGTGGGGCGGGCGCTCCGGCACGGCGTGCCGATGCTGATCATCCCGCTCTTCTCCGACCAGCCCCTCAACGCGCACCTGGCCCACGAGCAGGGATTGGCCTACCACCTGCCCTTCGCCCAGGCGACCCCGGAGGCCATCCGCGAGCGGCTGCAAGCGCTGCTGTCGGACCACGCGCTGCACGCGCGGCTGAAGCAGGTGTCCGCGGAGCTGCGGGCACGGCGGACAGAAGCCCCGGCGTCCGATGCGCTGGAACAACTGGCGCTCGGTGAGCGGCGCTTCCTGGCCCCGGCCAGCGTGCCTGCGCCCGCCCCCGACGCCCCGCTGCCAGCGGACTACCTGACGACGCGGACGGCGGGGAACACGCGGCTCACATCGCAGCGGTAACCGTAGGGCGTCGGACCACCATCAGCAGCGCGGGCCCATCCGGGGTGTCCAGCGTCCGCACCGGCTGGAACCCTGCCTTCGCATAGGCCCGGATGGCGCGGGCGTTGTCCGGCGAGGGGTCCGTCTGAACCTTCGTCACCGCCGGGTCCAGGAACAGCTTCGCCACGAACTGAGCCACCAGCCGCGTGCCCAGCCCCCGTCCCAGGTCCTCCGGGTGCGCCAGGTACTGGTCGATGCCGCGCGCCCCCGGGTCCCGCTCCTCGCGCCACCACGCGGGCTCCGCGCGCATGACGTCATAGGCCTGGAGTGACGCGCTCGAACTGGAAGCGCGCATCCGAGGTGGCGTCGGTCGTCATGCGGCCCATTTCTCCCATGCTTTGGAATCGATTATGGAGACCGCATGAGCCCTCCGGACCATCCGCCCCTCGACACCGTGGCCATTGTCGCCAGCGTGAAGACCACTGCTGAAAAGACCTGGAAGGAGTCCGTGGATACGGAGCGGGGAAACCCAGCCGACGCCGGGTTCATCAGCTGGAGTACCCGCCTCAGCGATCCGCTTCCCATGACGTGGCCCCTCGTGGAGCCGGCGTTTGCCTTCTACGCGTACGCCAGGGGCATGAATCCCATGCGCCTGCGGGACGGAGAGTTCGTCGGCCCCACCTGGGCCCGGATCACCTGGTCGGCGAAGGGCCAGAAGCCGGAGCTCACGCGCCTGGACACCCGGCTTGCGTCTCACGGGGTCCAGGGCGTGCGGCCGCTGAAGAAGGAGGAGATGGAGGCGCTGAAGGTGAAGCCGCTCGACTTGCTCCTGGGCCCGCGGACGAAGGCCGCGGATCAGCAGCTCAAGGCCTACTACTGCCTCCAGCGCTCCGTCGGAAACATCCCCCCGGAGGCAGTCACCGCCCATGCCGCGTTCTTCACGTGGCTGGACTGCAAGCCCTAGTCTTTCGCGCGAGTCAGCGCTTCAGCCACATCGGCTCGCCGGGGCACAGCCGGCAGCGCGCTTCACCGTTGGCGCAGGAGGTCGCGCAGGACGGGAGCACCGCGCGGGCCGAGCTTCCGGCGCGGTACAGCAGGTCCTGGTACGCGATGGAGCCCACGATGGGGTGCATGCTCTGGAACTGCACCACGGTGGCTCCCGAGCGCTTCAGCCGGAAGGCCGGCGTCCCCACCGCCAACGCCGTCCGGATGGCCTGCACGCCGCCCGCCGTCTTGTCCTCGCCGTAGGTCGTCGTGCCCTGCGTGATTTCAAGCCGGCCCGCCGACGTGAGGAAGCCCACCAGCTCCACCTCATTCGTCGCCGGGCACCCTGCCCTGCACACCGCGAGGTTCGCGGACGTCTGGGTCGCCGGCGCGAGCGACGCGCTCTGGATGCGGTGGTTGTAATACAGCACGTCGCGCTCGATGGTCGGCCGCGTGCCCGTCTTGAACCACTGGATGTAATACGCGGTCATGTCGTACGCGGGCCACTGCTTCCCCGTCGACGGCCGGATGTTGTGGTGCTCGTGCTGGTCGTTCCAGGTGACGATCTGGACTTCGTCCAGGCCGTCGGCGATCACATTCTCCCAGATGGAGCGCAGCGTCAGCGAGTTGCGCGCCTCCCAGAAGGCCTTGTCCTTGGGCCGGTAGTCCTGGCTGCTCATCGGGTGGATCCACGACTTGCCGTACCCGGCCGCCTTCGTCTTCAGGCTCCCGGAGTACCCGGACGTCGTCGTCACCGGGACGGCCGTCCCCCACCCCGCGTAGGCATCGCCCACGGTCTTGTACTCCTCGAAGAGCGCCGTGCTCCCCGTGCCCAGGAAGACGGGCACCACGTACAGGCTCATGCCCAGCTCCGTCGACGCGCGCTGCTTCACGGTGGCATAGAACGCCGCCGTCCGGCCCTGCGCGGCGGGGTTGAACAAGCCAACGACATACTTCCCATCCGGCCGCCGCAGCAGCGCCGTGTAGTTCTTCATCTGGCCCAGGATGCGAACCATCAGGTCCTGGTCCCCCGCCTGGCTCCCCGTGCCCAGGATGGTCATGTCGAAGTTGGGGATGATGTCGAAGCCGCCAGCCTGCGAGGCCGCGTCGGCAATCGTCTTCGCCCGCGTCCACACCGCGCCGTTGTTCACGTCGCTGTCGGTCCACAGGTTCAGATAGAAGCCGTCGATGCCAATCCTCGCCGCGAGTTCAATCTCGTCCTTCGCGTCGCGAAGCCGCCAGTCCGTCTCCGTGCGGGGCAGTCTCGGGAGCGGCCGCTCGCGCATCATGCCGCCGTAGGCCGCGTGGGTTCCGCCCTCGCCGTTCACCGCGATGTAGTTGCGCTCGTAGTAGTCATTGGACGTCGGGTTGGTGTTGTCCATGGACACCGGGTAGTAGTGCCAGTGCGCGTACACCCGCTTCGCCGAAGCCCGCAGCGTGGTGCGCGGTACCGCGGTGAACGGCCACTCACACGGGCCACAGTCCGGCCCGCAGTCGACTCCCGTCTCCGTGCCGTTGCGCACCCGGTCCGAGCAGGTCGCGGCGGGCGTCACGCTCAGCGGGAAGCTGGACTGGTTGTCGCTCTCGTGGGTCTCCGCCGGCAGCCGGTTGATGTCATCCACATGCGCGAGGAGCGTGTGGGTCCCCGACGCGGCCGGCGCGGTCCACACCTTCGTCCCCGACGGGCCGGAGTTCGCGGTGAGCGTGACGCTGCCCCCTGGAGCGATGGAGCTCGTGTACGTGTCCGACCACGACACCTGGGTGCCATTCACCCAGAAGGAGAGGCCGTGGACGATGCCCGCGGGCGTCGCGACGTTCCCCGCGTTCTTGATGGTCGCGCTGAAGGTGACGGCACTGCTCGGGACCACCGTGGTCGGGCTCACGCCCGTGACGACGAGGTTGTAGCCGTCCACGAGCGCATCCTGCTGTGACGCCAGGGACTCCTGGAGCGACTCTCCGCCACAGCCCATCCACACCGCCAGCAGCCCCAGGGACAGGGCCTTCCACGCGCTCTTCGAGTTGTGCATCGCCGGGTGCATCCAGAAGCTCCGTTCCATGAGCAAGCCGGCTCATTGTCTGGGCAAGGCGGAAAGGGTTGCGTCGGGAACGGTGATGGCCGCGCCCTTTCCGCCCGCCCGTTCGAAAGTTCTACCTATGTCGCACGCGGCGACCCGAACCATCGGGTCAGGGCCTCACGCAGGCCCTGGTCCGTTCCCTCCCCGACCCACGCGACGTGTCCGTCCGGTCGGATCAACACCGCGACAGGCGCCGTGACCGCGCCGAGCACCGGAAGCTCCCACGCTCCCGCGTAGCGAGCAGCGACCCGCTGAACCCGGTCCGCCCAGGGCGTGATGTCGAGCGTGCCGGGCTCGCCCAGGTCGAGCAGCACGGGCCGCGCGCCGTGCAACAGATGGAACACGCGCCGCGGGCCATCCGGGGTGGTTACGTCGAGGTCCGGCATGCGGCGCCCGAGCAGCGGGTGTCCGGTGCCCAGGTCGTAGTGGATGTCCAACCCAGACATCATCGCCGCGTACTGCTTGCGGGGGGCGTCCATCTTCAACAGCTCGGACAGCGTCTCGCGCACGGCGTCCATGCGCGCATCCCCCCGGCTCAGCGCGGTCTGCGCCATGGTCTTGCGCAGCGCACGGGCCGCGACGGGGTGCCGCTCGGCCTGGTACGTGTCCAACAGGCTCTCCGGCGAGACGCCGCGCACGACCTGGGCCAGCTTCCATCCCAGGTTCACGGCATCCTGCACGCCGAGGTTGAGTCCCTGCCCGCCCATCGGCGAGTGCACGTGGGCCGCGTCGCCGGCCAGGAGCACCCGCCCGTTGCGGTAGGACGCCGCCTGCCGAGTCATGTCACTGAACCTCGAGAGGTACGTGGCGCCACGCAGGCCGAAGTCCGTCCCGTAGAGCGCGACGAGCCCCGCGCGCAGGAGCTCGAGGGTCGGCGCCTCGCCCGTGACGACCTGCTCCTCTCTCAGCACGACGCCCACGCGTCCACCCTCCGCCGGGCCCATGGCGTAGGTGCCCTTCTCATCCCTGCGGATGCCGAACGCGGGCGTTCCGGTCATTTCGACCTCGGCGATGAGGTAGCTGATGGACGCGTCCCATCCGGGGAACTCGATGCCCGCCGTCTTGCGGACGAAGCTGCGTCCGCCGTCGCACCCGACGAGGTACTTCGCCCGCAGCGCACGTCCGTCGGACAGCGTGACGTCCACGCCCGTGTCGCCCTGCGCGAAGCCCGTCAGCTCGCACCCTCGGTAGACGGGCACCGCCAGCTCACCCACCCACTCCGCCAGGATGCGCTCGAAGTGCTCCTGCTTGAGCGCGAGCCCGTGGTTGTGCCGTGTCGGGAAGTCGCTGAGGTCCAGGGGTGCCTGCCCGAACGCGACGTTCTGGACCGCCTGCCCTTGCGAGGTGAAACGCTCAGCGACACCCCGTTGGTCGAGCACCTCCAGGCTGCGCGCGTGCAGCCCGCGGGAGCGCCAGCCGATGACGTCCTGACTGCCGCGCCGTTCGACAATGGCCACGTCCACCCGCGCCAACGCCAGCTCCGCCGCCAGCATCAGCCCGGTCGGGCCCCCTCCCGCAATCACCACCGCGTGCTGCGTCCCCACGTCCGTGTGCATCTCAGCCTCCCGTTCCTGGGTCGAAACGGGCGATGGTGGAGCATGACCGGGGGGGCTTGCGGCAACACCCGGGTTCTGGCATTTGCTGGCAGTGGAGAAGAGGTCCGCTACCGGGAGTAGATCCCTTGCAGGAACCTTCTCAGCCCGTCGACGACCCCCTTGCGGACATTCGCGTGGTAGAAAGAGTCCTTCTCGAAGTGGGGAGACAGACGTCTCCGCGCTTCCGGAAGGTGGTGAAAGGGTATCGAGGGGAAGATGTGGTGGGTCATGTGGTACTGGGTTCCCACCGGACAGAAGAGCAGAGTGCTCAGACCTCTCTCTTCAATCTCGACACACTCCGCGATGTGCTCATCCCACGGGATGGGAGCGTCCCCCAGGCTGAAATACTTGTGGGTCACCGCGAGGGCCCGGATGCCGTTGACC
Source organism: Corallococcus macrosporus (assembly GCF_017302985.1). Lineage (NCBI taxonomy): Bacteria > Pseudomonadati > Myxococcota > Myxococcia > Myxococcales > Myxococcaceae > Corallococcus > Corallococcus macrosporus. The sequence continues at coordinate 421,531 of NZ_JAFIMU010000017.1, read as the reverse complement.
CCGCCCACGCAGGTGATGATCGACGCCCAGACGACGATGGCGCTCCAGTGAAGCCTGCCCGCCAGAACGAAGAGCACCAGGGCCCAGAGATAGACAAAGGTGACCATCTCCTGAAGCGACCAGGACTTCAGCTCGGACGCATCCTCGCTGATCCGACGCGCGAAGCGGGACTTCATCCCCATGAAGGAGGCCTCCCTCAGCACCAGCCGCCGGAGCCTGGAGTGGAGGTAGCTGACGGGCGTCAGGAGGCAGAACCGGAGGATGCCCAGGTAGGGGAGGAAGAGATTCATCCCCAGGAATTCGATGAGGCCCAGGGTCGGGGCCTTCTTGAAGTTGATGTACTCCGGGTCCAGGCTCGTTCCGTACTTCCGTGAGTGATGGTCCAGGTGGTTGTCACCGTAGATGAAGGCCGGAATCGCAAACAGGCCTCCTACGAGGATGTTCCAGGCCCAGAAGAACGAGCCGAACCTCCTTTGATCCAGGTGGGCAAGCTCATGGGTGAACGTCACGGCGTGGTAGACGCAGATGACGGAAGCAAAGAACACACAGCAGAACACGAGGTCGAACCGGAGGCTGTTCGCCCTGTGCAACAGAAAGCCCAGGGAGGCCCAGGACAGCAGGGTCGCCAGGAGGAAATAGCTCCAGAACACCCGCATGTCGGGCTCCAGGAGATCACTCAAAAGCGGCTTCAATTCCTTGAATCGGATTTCGCTCACGGCTTGCTCACGGCTGGATTTCGGGGGAAGTGGCGTCAGGACCAGGCCAGGGCAGGCACGGAACGGGACGGCCGGGAGGGCGCCATCGGCTGCGGGAGCACGAAGGGCAGCACCGAGCCCAGGTGTGCCCGCTCTTGCGGACCAAGGGCTGCAATGACATCCGGGCGCAGCCGGGTCAGGTGCGCCACCGCTCGCGCCCGAGTGCCCTGGAAGCGCTCCAGGAAGTCTGGCTCCGCCGGGAACTGGAAGCCGGGTTCCTCCCGCACAATATAGAAGTGATAGGGGTTGGAGAGAGAAGGACGGGAGCCAAAGCGTTGCAGCATCTCACGCGGGGCGTCCTTCACCCGCAGCCGCAGGCAGATGGCCTGGGCCTTCTCCGACAGTCCCTGGTACCTGCGCTGATTTCCCACGCGCTCGACCGGGAAGAAGCTGCGATACAGCACCTCCACGTCGGGATGGACGGTCAGCAGCATGTCGTCCACGCCCAGCAGGGCCGCGGTCCGGTACACCATCTTGTTGAGCAGTTGCACCACGCCCACGCTCCGGTGGCGGCGGGTGATGCACAGCGCCCCCACCTCCGCCAGCTTCCGCCCCTGGGCCCGCAGTTGCCCCAGCACGTCCGCGAAGGTCTTGTCCGAGGGGATTCCCAGCGGGGAGTCCACATGCAGTGACACCGTTCCCACCACCTCGTCGGCGACCTTGGCCACGAGGATGACCGTCGAGGGGAGCAGCAGGTGCGGCGTCACCTGCACGCCCTCGGGGCGCGGGGTGATCAGCCCACGGTGCACGTAGCCTTCATGGAGCACCCGCGCGGCGGCCTCCAGCTCCGCGGGGCTCTCCGCCACCTTGACGCTCACGCACGTCAGGCTCGCGGGGTCGATGCGGGAGAGCGAGCGGACCAGCCGCCCCTGCATCTCCTGGGGAAGCCATCGTAGACATTGACGGACGAGATGTTTCATTGCCGGCCCGTTGAGCAAGTCCTGGACCACCCAGAAATCACGCGAACACTCCCGCAGGGCTTCACACTGCGTGTTGGACTTGACAGCGCGCGAGCCGTGGACAGTTCCCCACAGTCTGTTGGGCAATGCCTACGCACGCCGGATGCGAAGCCATGATTTTTTCATTGCACTCCGCGCGCCCCAATGCATCTTTAGACAGACACCTCCGCGCGTGCCGCCGCAAGTGATTGCGACCCTGCCGCGTCCCCCACTCCGCCAGCTCACGGGTCCACTGCCATGTCTCTCGCTTCTTCCACCGCCCTGTCCTCGCAGACCCTGGAAGCCCTGGCCGGAATCGTCGGTCCGCAGTGGCTCCGCACCGGAGAGGAGGCAGGGAAGCGGGGCACGAGCACCACGTCCGTGAGCAGGCGTGTCCCCGCGGTGGTCTTCCCCGCGTCGACGCGTGAGGTGGTTGCCCTGGTGGAGCTGGCCAACGCGCAGGGGCTGGCGCTGTACCCGGTGAGCACCGGCCGGAACTGGGGCTACGGCTGCGGGGCGCCCGTGCGGGATGACTGCGTGGTGGTGGACCTGTCGCGGATGAACCGCATCGTGTCGCTCGACGCGGAGCTGGGGCTCGTCACCGTCCAGCCCGGGGTGACGCAGGGGATGCTGAGCCAGTACCTCCGGGAGCACCGGCTGCCCTTCCTGGTGCCTGTCACGGGGGCCGGCCCGGACTGCAGCCTGCTGGGCAACGCCCTGGAGCGCGGCTACGGCATCACCCCGCATGCGGACCACTTCGGCGCCATCACCCGGCTGGAGGCGGTGCTCCCGGACGGCTCGCTGTACCGGTCCGCGCACGGGGACCTGGGGGGACAGCGGGTGGACCAGGCCTTCAAGTGGGGCGTTGGCCCGTACCTGGACGGACTGTTCTCCCAGAGCAACCTGGGCATCGTCACCGAGCTCACCTTCGTGCTCGCCCGGAGGCCCGAGCACCTGGAGGCCTTCTTCTTCTGGGTGCGCGACGACGCGGGGCTGGAGGACGCGGTGGGCGCCATCCGAGAGACGCTGCGGGACCTGGGCGGGGTGGTGGGCGCCATCAACCTCCTCAATCCCCAGCGCGTGCTGTCCATGGTCGCGCCCTACCCGCGCAACCGGGTGCCGCGCGGGGACGTGCTCTCCGCGGAGCTGCTGTCCGAGCTGTCCTCCCAGCATGGCGTGGCGGCGTGGACGGGCACCGGAGGCCTGTACGGCACGCGCGAGGTGGTGCGCGCCGCGCGGAGCACCATCCAGAAGAGGCTGGGGCGGGTGGCGCGTCGCCTCGTGTTCATGGGGGCGGACCGGGCCCGCATGCTGAGCCAGTGGGTCCCCCGGCTGCCAATGGGACTCGGCGCGAAGCTGTCGCCGCAGGTGCGCACCCTGTCCAACGTGATGAGCGTGCTGGAGGGCGTTCCCACCCAGATGGCCTTGCCGCTGGCCTACTGGAAGTCAGGCCGGCGCCCGCCGGAGGGCGTGCCGCTGAATCCGAACGCGGATGGCTGCGGGCTGCTCTGGACCTCTCCGCTCGTCCCCATGATGCCGGAGCTGGTGCGCACCTACGTACGGACCGTGCGGGAGGTCACCGCGAGGCACCGCCTGGAGCCGCTCATCACGCTCACCTCGCTGTCCGACCGCTGCTTCGACAGCTCCATCCCGCTGCTGTTCGACCGGGAGGATCCGGACGAGGCCGCCCGCGCGCTCGCCTGTCAGCAGGAGTTGCTGGACACCTGCCGCCGCGAGGGATTCCTGCCCTACCGCGTGGGAACCCACACCATGCGCTGGCTCGCGGAGCAGGCGCCCCAGGCCTGGCGGCTCACGGAGAGCCTCAAGCGCGCCCTGGACCCGCGCCAGGTGCTCGCGCCGGACCGGTACTCCGGCGTGTAGTCCACCGGGACATGGGCCCCCGCGCTTCCTCGAGGGGGTATCCCGGCAACGTCTCAGGCTTCATCCTGGCGGCCCCACGAAGGAGCCTTGATGCGTTCGACCTTGCTGAAGTCCTGTCTCACGGTGTTGTTCTTCTGCGTCACCGCCTGCGGTGGAAGCCCAGGACCCCAGACGCCTGCCGCCGTGGACGTGGGCGAGCACGTCCAGTCCGTGCTGTCTCCGCCGGCACCACCCACCAGCGGAAACATCGTGGACAGCACCGCGTACCTGGGCCCGGTGTCCCTGCCCGGTTCGGTGCAAGCCCAGTTCACCACCGGTCCCCAGGCGTTCTCCTTCAGCTTCCAGGCCCCCGCCGGCAAGACGCTGCGGCTGGAGGTCACGCACCTGGGCAGCTCCATGTACCTGGACACGGGCCTCTTCGTGTACGGCCCCAGGGACGCGGCCGGCAGCTACGGCACCACCCCTGTCGCCCAGGACGATGACTCCGGTTATGGGCAGCTCAGCAAGATCGCCACGCTCACGCTCGCCCAGGGCGGCGAGTACCTCGCGGTGGTGAGCACGGGCACTGGCGCGGGCAAGCGGTTCCGTTTGGAGCTGGGCGATCCCGCGTCGGCGCCAGCCAGCTACACGCTCCGCCTGGGCGAGGAAGCACTTCCGCCTGACATCTACGCGCTGGAGCGCGAGGCCTACTGGGGCTGTGATGGCGGCTGTGACGGCGAGCTGCACGTCTACGCCTTCCCGTGGAGCTACGCGGGCGAGCCCACGCTCGCCATGGCCACACGCACCGCCCAGGTCCAGCAGATCATCGCGGACTCCTGGCTCTCCCCCACTGGCGTCATTCCGTACGCGGACCTGGAGCCGCGCATGGAGATCGCCTACCAGCGGCTGCACCCGGCGCTGCTCTCCACCTACGGGAACGGAACGGAGGACGTGCAGGTCGCCACGTACGAGAGCGGCTACGGCGGCGGCATCTTCCGCCTCTTCGTCATCCTCTTCCCCCAGTCCCACAAGGTCGTGACGCTCTGGCAGGACCACTGGCTCTAGCCATCGGCTCCGGGCATCGGGATTCTTCCACGCCGCGGAAGAGTCCCTGCCGGGCGGTGGGTATTCAGTCAGCGGACGCCACCTCATACATCTCTCCTCGTCGCCCATTCCAGGGCGGACGGCGGCACTTCGGCTCGCCGTAGCAGCGAGGAAAGCTCATGAACTCCCACCAGAAGGTCGCCATCATCACGGGCGCGTCGCAGGGCATCGGGGCCGGGCTCGTCGAGGGTTACCGGGGCCGCGGCTACCGCGTCGTCGCGACCTCCCGCGCCATCAAGCAGGGCAGCGACCCGGAAGTGCTCACCGTCGCGGGCGACATCGGCGATGCCTCTACCTCCGAGCGCGTGGTCCAGGAGGCCCTTGCGCGCTTCGGGCGCATCGACACGCTGGTCAACAACGCCGGCATCTTCATCGCCAAGCCGTTCACGGACTACACGGCCGACGACTTCACCGCGATGCTCAAGACCAACCTCGGTGGCTTCTTCCACCTCACGCAGCGCGCCCTCGTGCAGATGGTGAAGCAGGGCTCCGGCCACATCGTCAGCATCACCACACCCTTCGTGAACCAGGCCATCACGGGCGTTCCGACGGGGCTCGCGAACCTCACCAAGGGCGGCATCAGCTCCGTGACCCGCGAGCTCGCGGTCGAGTTCGCCGGGAGGGGTATCCGCGTCAACGCCGTCGCCCCGGGCTTCATCAAGACCCCCATGCACGCGCCGGAGTCCCACGCGTTCTTCGCCACCTTGAACCCCGCGAAGCGCATGGGCGAGGTCAGCGACGTCACGGATGCGGTGCTCTACCTCGAGGGTGCCAGCTACGCGACGGGAGAGATCCTCTACGTCGACGGCGGCCAGAACGCCGGGCGCTAAGGGAGCCTGCCATGCCCATCGTCACCATCCAGGTTACCCGTGAGGGCTCCGGCCCCGGCCGGAACTCCGTCACTCCCGAGGAGAAGGCCCGCCTGATTGCAGGCACCAGCCAGCTCCTGCTCGACGTGCTGAACAAGCCCCTCGACGCGACCTACGTCATCATCCAGGAGGTCGAGCTGGAGGACTGGGGCTGGGGCGGCTTGCCGACGCGGGAGTTCCGCAAGCGGCGCGCCGCGGGCAAGCCGTGAATCCGCACGGTTCCCGTCAGCCCGGGAAGGACTGGGCCTGCACGGACAGCCTCGAGAACTCGGCGCGCAGGCGTGGCACCGCGAAGTCCATGAAGGCGCGGACCTTGGGCACCGAGCTGCGCCCCTGCGGAGTGAGGAGGTGCACCGGGAGCGCGGACGGCTCGGCGTTGCGCAGGAGGACCTTCAGCGAGCCATCCTGGACGCGCTCCGCCACATGGTACGTGTAGAGCCGGGTCACGCCGTGGCCGGCCACCGCGGACGCGAGCGCGGCCCGCACGCTGTTGACCACGAGCCGCGGCTTGAAGTGCACGGAGCGGGAGACGGCACTCCCGGCGGCTGGCGGAAACACCCACGCATCGTGCCCGAAGTGCGTCGTGGTGATGATCCGGTGCTCGCCCAGGTCCGCCGGCTCGAGGATGGGCGGACGCCCCGCGAGGTAGCGCGGCGAGGCCACGACGACCCGCTTCACGTCGCCCCCGACACGGACGGCGACGAGGGAGGAGTCGGGCAGCTCGGCGACGCGCAGCGCGACATCGATGCCTTCCTCGACGAGGCTGGCGTACCGGTCGAGCAGGACGAGGTTCACCGAGACCTCGGGGTAGGCCTCCAGGTAGGCGTCGAGGATGGGCCGAAGGAGCTCCTCGCCGCTGATGGGTGGCGCGCTGAGGGTGAGCGTCCCTCGCGGAGCGACGCGCTCGCCCGCGGCGCTCAGCTCGGCCTCCTCGAGATCCGCCAGGATGCGGCGGCACGCGGAAGCATAGCGCTCACCTGCCTCGCTGAGCTTGAGCGTGCGGGTGGTGCGGTGCAGCAGCTCGGCGCCAATGTGTCGCTCCAGCAACGCGATGGCACGGCTCACGGCAGCCGGCGAGCGCGAGAGCCGGCGTCCGGCGCCCGCCAGGCTGCCCTCGTCGAGCGCCGCGACAAACACCTTCATCGCCTCGATGCGATCCATGTCCCCTCTTCCATGAGGGCCCCTGCGGCGAGCCGGGTGACGGTGTACCGCAGGTCACCCCGGGCCCTCCACGCCAGCTTCGCCATGCTCTGGAGTAGGGTGCGCTCCATGTCGCTCCCTCTCGTCCACATCTACTGCGACGGCGCCTGTTCGCCGAACCCGGGCCTGGGAGGCTGGGGGGCCATCCTCATCGCTCCCGAGCGCAAGGACTACCGCAAGGAGCTCCAGGGCTCGGAGGCGGACTCCACCAACAACCGGATGGAGTTGACCGCGGCGCTCCTCGCGCTGAAGGCCCTGAAGATGCCGTGCCGCGTCCAGGTCTTCACCGACTCGAAGTACGTGTGCAACGCCTTCGAGGCGAAGTGGCTGGACACATGGCAGGGCAATGGCTGGCGCACGTCGGGCAAGAAGCCCGTGTCCAACGCGGACCTGTGGCGCGAGCTGCTGGAAGCCGTCCGCGCCCATCAGGTGACCTGGCACTGGGTGCGAGGCCACTCGGATGACGTGGAGAACAACCGCGCGGATGCGCTGGCCGTGGCGGCCCGGCTCGAGCTGGCGGCCCGGCGCGGACGGTAGGGACCGGGTTCGAGCCCCAGGGGCAGCGGACACGGCGGACTAGGGAGCCGCGGGCGCGGGCATCACCTCTTCCGGCGTCGTCGCCATGGTGAAGCCATCATGGTAGATCGAGGCCGTCTGCGGGATGGTCGCATCCCGGTAGTAGCCGAGCTGGAGGTAGCCCCCCGTGTCTGGGAAGCGCGTGGCGATGTTGCGCATGGGCACCACCAGCTGGCCGTTGTAGTACAGCTCGATGAAGCCGACATTCGGGTCGGACGACCACTTCACGTGCATCACGAAGTCGTTCCACTGATCCCGGTGCACCGGCTCCTGCCACAGCACCTCGCCCGAGCTTCCTCCGACGCGCATGTTCATCGTGTCGTTGGTGACGAAGAACTCGAGCGGCGGGGAGCCACAGCAGCCGTCATGGTGCCATTGCGTGAACACCTGCCACCGCGGTGAGCTGGGGAAGTCCTGGGGGAACAGGGTGCTCCACTTGTAGTAGAACTCGGAGCCGTCCGGCTCATAGGTGCCTTGGACCAGCTCGTTGCGATTGCCGCTGGCGTTGATGGGTTTGTCTCCCTGCTGGACGGTCACCTTCAGCGCCTTGTTGCCATCCCGGACAAGGTCGCCCTCCACCTGCATGCGGTCCGGGGCGACAGCCCAGGCCTCGCTGTACTGAGACAGGTCGCCAGTCTCGAAGTCTCCCTTCCAGACAACGGAGGCCTGGGCAACGAAGGGTACCAGGAGCGCCAGGGGTGCGAGTTTCAGGAGTCGAAGCATCTTGGTCCTTTTGTCCGGGGGTTGAAGAGGACAGACAAAGGAAACCCGCCCGTGCTTCCCGCTGGCTCGCGCGCGCGGTCAGCGGACCGCCCCAGCAGTCGCCTCTCCTGGGTGCGCAGCAGGGCCAGCCGTCCGCGCGTCCGCCCGCACAGCGGTAGCCCCAGGAGGAAGTGGGCCAACCGCCAGCGAATCCGGATTCGCTACCCATCCACGGACTTCGCCCGGTCATGGGCCTGAGCCCGGTGCCAGAGGATGTCCCCACCCGGTCCTACGACGGCGTGCCCTTCACTGCCGACAGGCTCCTCCTTCCCGTCGCACAGGAAGTCGATGCCCGCGGTGTCCCGCGCCGGGACCTTCGCGAGGAAGCGCTCACCGGACGCGCCGCGCCCGACGATGACGCCGAACCTCGGGCTGCCGTCCCGTTCGTACAGCACCGTGTACGTCTCGATGCGGCCGGGGCCGGTGAAGTCCTCCACGAATGGAGGGACGGGGCCACGCGCGGCGTCTGCTTCCGCCTGGTGCTCGAAGGACTGCGGGAGCGTTCCGGCGGGCTGCGGCTCGCGCGTGAGCACAAGGCTGTGATTGTGCGTCGCGAAGCCGCCGTTGCCGAAGAGCAGGCCGTGACGGCCCTGCTCGCGCAGCCGCTGCACCATGCTGACCACCGCGTGGCTCATGTAGTTGGCGATGGGGCCACCACCGAACGTGAGGCCGCCGAACACAGTGGCGGGCTTCTCCAGCGGCCAGCCCAGCACCCTGCGCGCCATCTTCGGCACGCATGGGAAGCAACTGTAGAGCTCCACGAAGTCCAGCGCGTCGACGGTCAGCCCGTTCAGCTCCAGCGTGCGGCGTAGGGAGACGGACATGCTCGGTGAGCGTGCGTAGCCATCCCGCGCGAGGAAGTCCTCCGGTTCATGCGCCGCCACGCCTCGCCCCACGTACACGAGGCGGTCCTCGGGCACGCCGTGCGCCAGGGCCTTCGCCTGGCTGGTGACGAGAAACCCCGCGCCTTGGTTGACGGCGCTGTTCGCCACCATCCGCTTGCAGTACGGAAACGCGATGGGCCGGTTGGACGGCGAGGGCGTCACAATCTCTTCCACGGACAAGGGCTCGCGGATCCACGCGCCAGCATTGCCCGCGGCGACCTGGGAGAACCGCGACCAGATCTCCCCGCTCTCCCGCTGCGCCTCCGCCAACGTCTGGCCATACGCCGCGCGGCCCGCGTTCTCATACAGAGGATAGACGTCGACCGGCGAGTTGAGGCCGTAGCGCTTCCGGTAGGCCGCGTGCGCCTTGACTCCAATGCGGGTCGCGGCGTTGTGCGCGGACGGGGCATCTCCAGCAGCCAGGGCCGCTCGCCGGGATGCGGTGCGCAGCGCCTCGCCGCCCACGACCGCCGCGACCTCCGCCGCTCCAGAGGCAATCCGGTTGGCGGCTTCGTGGAGCAGCCGCACCGGGCTGTCGCCATTGGCTTCCGCTGTCTGTTCGTGGAAGCGCGGCCGAGCGCCCAGGCGCTGCGCCAGTGCGAGTGGCAATGGGCCCATCTGGCGGAACGAGAGCTGATCCACCACCGCCAGCGAATCCAACCGGGAGAGCCAGCCGCCGCCCGCGTCCGCGTCCGCCGCTCGCAGCGCGGCCTCCATCAAGCCCAGCGAATCCAGGCCCGTCAGCGGATCCTCGGGCCGGTCGTTGATCTGCCCCACGCCCACGACGACGGGAATCCGGTTCGCGTCCTTCATGCCCTGGCTCCTCCCACACGGCAGCCTCCGCGGTCAATGCGCCAGCGGCAGCGGTTATTACCCGGATAAAATTGACGCCAACTTCTACCCGGATAATATCCCGCCATGCCCTCCCCTTCCGTCACCTGGACCGCCTTCGCGGGCCAGCGCCTGCTTGCCTCCGGGTCTCCCGCCGAGGTCGTCACCGCCGCCAAGGGCGCGCTCGACGCGGGCGAGTCCGAATCGCTGCTCCTCTTCGATGACGCCACGGGGCGGACCGTGGACTTCCACCTGCGCGGCACGCTGGAGCAGGTGCTCGCCCGCCTCCAGCCCTCGCCGGATCCCGCCGCTGAGTCCTCCGAGCCCCGAGGCCCCGGCCGCCCCAAGCTGGGCGTGGTGGCCCGGGAGGTGACACTGCTGCCTCGCCACTGGGAGTGGCTGTCCGAGCAACCCGGCGGCGCGTCCGTGGCCTTGCGCAAGCTCGTGGAGGCCGCTCGCGCGAGCAGCGGGGATGCTGACCGTGTCCGCCGTGCCCAGGCCGCCACGGACCGCTTCATGACCACGATGGCCGGCAATGCCCCGGGTTACGAGGAGGCCGCTCGCGCGCTCTACTCGGGCGACCGCACCCGCTTCAACAAGTGGACCCGGGGCTGGCCGGGCGACATCCGCGACTGCGCCCGCAGGCTCGCCGCCCCTGCCTTCTCCAAGGAGGCGCCTTGAACCACCAGTGGGTGCTGAAGTCGCGTCCCCACGATGAAGTCTCCGACGCCTGCTTCGAATGGCGTCAAACGCCGGTGCCCACCCCGGGCCCCGGCGAAGCGCTGGTGCGCGTCGTCTGGCTTTCCATCGAACCCACCCAACGCACCTGGCTCAATCCCCACGCGACCTACATCCCGCCCGTCGAGCTCGGCGAAGTCATGCGCGGCGTGGGCGTCGGGCAGGTCATCGCGTCCCGCTCGGAGCGGCTGGCCGTCGGCGACTGGGTGGCGGGCATGACGGGCTGGCAGGAGTACGCGCTGGCCGGTGACGCGGGCCTCTTCGGCTTCAACAAGGTGCCGGACGGCATCGACCCCAAGGCCATGCTGTACCTCTACGGCGCCAGCGGGCTGACCGCCTGGATTGGCATGACCGACGTGGCCCGCGCGGCCCCCGGCGAGACCGTCCTCGTCTCCGGTGCCGCGGGCAGCGTGGGCTCCATCGCAGGTCAGGTGGCTCGGCTCCGGGGCTGCCGGGTCATCGGCATCGCGGGCGGGCCCCAGAAGGCCGACTGGGTGACCCGCGTTGCCCGGTTCGACGCGTGCATCGACTACAAGTCCGAGGACGTCCGGACGCGACTCCAGGCCCTGACGCCCAGGGGCGTGGATGTCTTCTTCGACAACGTGGGCGGGCCCGTGCTGGAGGCGGCGCTGGACCAGCTCGCCGTGCGCGCCCGCGTGGTGCTCTGTGGCGCCGTCTCCTCCGGCTACAAGGACCACGACTACGGCGCCACGCCGCGCAATTACATGCAGCTGGCCTTCAAGCGGGCCCGCATGGAGGGCTTCATCTTCCTGGACCACGTCGCTCGCTTCCCCGACGCCTTTCGCGAGCTGTCCACCTGGGCCGCGCGCGGTGAGCTCGTCCTGGCGGAGACCGTCGCGGAGGGACTGGAGCAGGCCCCTTCCGCCCTGCGCGGCCTCTTCGAGGGCCGCAACCTGGGCAAGCAACTGGTCCGCGTCGCCGCGCTTCCTTCGCCGCGCTAGCGTGCGGTCTCCACCTCACGCCCGGAGCCTCGGATGAAACTCCAGACCACGCTGACCACCGTCCTCGCCCTCGCCACGGGCGTCGCGGAAGCGCGGGACCCCGCGCAAGACGAGCGCGAGCTGCTCAAGGTCGAGGCCGCGCTCTGCCGCGCCTTCGAGACCGCTGACGTCGCCACCCTTCGCAAGAGCCTGGACGCGCGCTTCACGCTCACCGACTCCAAGGGCACCGTGACGGACCTGGAGCAGAACCTCGCGGAGGTCGCGAAGAAGGACCCCGTCTATGAGGTCTTCCGCAACCACCACCAGAAGGTCCGCCTCTACGGCGACGCCGCCGTCGTCACCGGCATCACCACCCTCAAGGGCCACTCCGGCAAGACGCAGTTCGAGGGCGACTACCAGTTCACCGACACGTGGGTGTACCGCGACGGCCAGTGGAAGCTCGCCGCGAGTCACGCGACGCGCCTGTCCAAATAGCGGGATTCACGCCGCCGTGGCCACGTCCTCGGAGACCGGGGCCTCCTGCTCGTACAGGCCCTGGCGGCGCTGGTCGAGCCGGACCTGGACCTCCTTGATGAGCTGCACGCTGAGGTAGGCCACGGCCACGGCGCAGACCGAGGACACCAGCCCCACCATCTCGGCGGTCGTGGGGTCGACCTCGCCAGGCTTGCCGGCCAGCATCCTGCTCTCCACCCGCTCCAGGATGCGCGCCGCGACGTTCACACCCCACCACAGTTGCAGTGGGAGCACCGCGACGAACGACATTCCCCCCAGCCGCTCCGCGATGTCCCGCATCACGTGATACGGCTTCACCCAGTTGACGAGCGGGATCAGCCACATCCAGACCGCTCGGGCAGGACTCATCCCGATGTCCTCTCCCAGGGCCTTGAGCTGCCGGACCACGCGGTGGACCCACATCAGGAAACACACCAGCGCGGCGATGGTGACGCTGCCACCCAGGATCAACATGCCATTCGCGGCAAGAGACAGCCGCTCCCCCTTGAGCTCGGGAAGCAGCAGGAGGTTGAAGAGCAGGCCCAGCAGCGACGCGCCGCCGGAGACGTACTGTGTCACCGTGGCCCGGCGCGCCCGCGCCCGAGAGTCCGGCACCTCCAGCGCCGAGAGCCGCGTGCACTCACGGCATCGGCCGTCGCCGCCCTCGCACGACGCGCACGCGTACCTCCCACACCGCGCACAGGTGCGCACCGCCTCCCGTTCGGGATGCTGCGGACACATGGGCTGCGATGCGACGTCCCCCTCGGCGGCGTTGAGCATGAGAGGGATTAGGGCCCGCCTTCAATCCTTCGTCAATCCCACCACCGGGAGGAGACTGGCCCCCAGCCTCCGGAGTCCTTCCGGGACGCGCGCGGCGGGAATTCCGCCATAGCCCAGCACCAGCCCCGGCCGGGCGCGCGGCCCCGCGAAGTACCGCGAGAGGGTGACGAGCCCGACCCCCGCCGCCCGAGCCCTCGCCACCGTCTCCCGCTCCAGCGCCATCCCCCCTTTGCGGAACGTCGCGCTCAGGTGCAGGCCCGCCACGGAGGGCACCACCTCGAGCCAATCACCGCAGTGGCGCGCCAGCCCCTCCGCAACGCGCTCGTGCCGCGCCTCGTACTCCCGCCGCATCTTGCGGATGTGCCGCGCCAGCAGCCCGCTGTCGATGAAGCGCGCGAGCGCGGCCTGCTCCGCCACCGGGCTGTGCCAGTCCATCACGCGCCGGGCCCACCGCAGCTCCCGCTGGAGCGACGGCGGCGCGACGAGGAACCCCAGCCGCAGCATGGGGACCATCACCTTCGAGAACGACCCCACGTAGAGCACCCGCCCGGAGCGGTCCATCCCGTGCAACGTCTCCAGGGGCCGCCCGCCGAAGCGGAACTCGCTGTCGTAGTCGTCCTCAATCACCACCGCGTCCCGCCGCTTCGCCCACTCCAGCAGCGCGGCCCGGCGCGCGGGGGACATGGGCATGCCCAGTGGAAACTGGTGCGAGGGCGTGACGTAGACGAGCCGCGCGGCGTCCGGCAGCGCCGACACGTCCAGCCCTTCCGCGTCCACCGGGACGGGCACGACACGCGCACCCAGCGACTGGAACACCTGCCGCGCGGGCGGATAGCCCGGCTCCTCCACGGCGACGCAGTCTCCCGGCTCGATGAGCACCCGGCCCACCAGGTCCAACGCCTGCTGCGCGCCGTTGGTGACGAGCACGTCCTCCGGCTCCGCGCGCACGCCACGCGCGATGCCCACGTGCCTCGCGACCGCCTCCCGCAGCCCCCGGTGTCCCGCCGCGTCCACGTAGCCCCGGGGCAGCGCGGCGGGCCGCAGCTGGCGCGCCACCAGCCGGCGCCAGGACTCGAAGGGGAAGCCCGAGACGTCCGGGCTGCCCACGCCAAAGTCATACGCGGTGGGCGCCAGCGGCACGGGCAGGTCCGGCAGCGCGCGCCAGAAGGCCCGGGCTCGCAGCGGCACCAGCGCCTCCCTGCGGCCTCGCGGCCTGGAGGCGGCTCCCTGGACGAAGCTGCCCGCCCGCGTGCGCCCCGCGATGAGGCCCTCGGCGGTGAGCCATTCATACGCGACGCTCACGGTGTTGCGCGCCACGTCCAGGCGCAGGGCCAGCTCGCGGGTGGGCGGCAGCCGCTCGCCGCGCCGCAGGCGTCCGTCGAGGATGGCGGCCCGCAGTCCCCGGTAGATCTGCCCCGCCAGGTCCCGGCGGCCCTGGAGCTCCACGTGGAAATCCATGCCCCATCCTCCCACGGATTGGCCCAATGGAATTCGTCAATCCTGGCCCCATCACCGGTCCATCGCGGGGACACACTCCTCCCATGACTTCACCGAACTACGCCTCCCATCCCATCGACCCTGAACGCATGCCGTGGATCCCCATGGGCCGGCCCGGGCTTGCGTTCAAGCCGCTGCGCTTCTTCCGCGACGGCAGCGGCTGGATGTACCTCTTCCGCCTGGAGCCCGGCACCGTCATCCCCCAGCACCGCCACGTCGGCGAGTCGCACGCCTTCAACCTCTCCGGGCGCCGCCAGCTGCTCGACACCGGAGAAGTGATTGGCCCGGGAATGTATGTCTATGAGCCGCCCGGCAACGTCGACAGCTGGAAGGTCGTGGGCGACGAGCCCGTGGTCCTGTTCATCAACGTGAAGGGCGCCATCGAATACCTGGGCGAGGACGGCCAGGTGCTCAAGAGCGTGTCGCCCGCGGACCGGCTGGAGACGTACCGCCGCTGGTGCCAGGAGCACGGCGCGGAGTTCCTTGCCACCTGCGAGTAACCCGAAGAAAGGGATTGCCACCCGCCGAGCACGTCGGGCAGGAGGAACGGGCACCCTCCCACGAAGGAAGCGCCCGTCCATGCCTCCCAGGCCCACCGCACCGCCCCAGCTCCAGACGGCCCCCGCGCCGCTCCGCGAGTTCGTCGACACCCTGCTCACGCTCGACGTGGAGGAGCCCTGGGCCGAGCTCGACGGGGTGAAGCAGGGCGGCCCCGCGCCGTGGCGCCCGCCCAATTCCTACACCCTCGTGAAGGGGCCCCTGGAGCTCGACGGCAACATGCTCGTCGAGTTCGCCGGGCAGGACCAGGGCGTCCTCGTCGTGTTCGGCGACGTCACGTGCCAGAACCTCTTCGTGGGCGCCGGCTTCTCCTTCGTGTGCACAGGGACGCTGCGCGTACGCGAGGCCCTGGTCGCGCGCTCCCCGGACAGCGTCACGTACGCGGCCGGCGTGGTGGAGGCCGAGCTTGTCGACTCCGGCTCCGGCGCGTGGCTCACCCTCTTTGGCGACGCGTCCCAGCTGCACGCAAAACATCTCACGCACTACGTGATGAACGGCCGCACGGTCATCAAGTCGCAGAAACCTCCGGACCTGCGCACGCTCGTCGTCCCGGAGGTGCTCGACACGGAGGAATGGGACTCGCTCTCTCCGGAGGAGCAGGCGGACGAGGCGCCCGAGGTCCTCATCAAGCTCGACGCGCGCGCGGTCTGGAAGCGTCTGGCGAGCGGCGCGAGCCTCTTCCTCGCCCCTAAAAATGTCAGACACGCTTGCTAGTGTTCTCCTCATCCGACGGCCGGCAACGACAGACTTTCGCCGCCCCGGACGCAACACTTTCTCAACAACCGAGGAGCAGACCTTGAAGCGTCTTGCATGGAAGGCTTTCGCCGCGGCGTGGCTGACGTGTGCCCTGACGGGCTGCGGTGCGGAGATGGAGCAGGGCCCGGAAGCGGAGAAAGGCCCCCCGCCGGAAGAACAGGTGCAGGCCCTGGCCAGCTGCACCGGCAACATCGCCCTCACCCCCAACGTGGCCGTCACCGGCATCAGCGCGAACGCGGGCGAGTGGTCCTGCACGTACACGCTGTACGTCGCGTCCGCGAACAGCAACCTGACCTTCACCACCACCGGCGGCTCGGGCGACGCGGACCTGTACGTGAAGTACGGCGCGGAGCCGACGTCCGGGGTGAATGACTGCGTCTCCAACGGTGGCAGCAACGCGGAGTCCTGCTCCATCACCGGCTCGCAGGTGGGCACGTATTACGTGAAGGTCTACGGCTACGCGGCGTTCAGCGGCCTGAGCCTGAAGGCGACGTCCACGCCGTCCGGCCCGACGGGCTGCACCAGCAGCACGACCCTGACCAAGGACGTGCCCCTGAGCGGCATCAGCGCGGACGCGGGCAACTGGTCCTGCATCTACAAGCTCTATGTCCCCACCGGCGCCACCACCGTGACGTTCAACACCACCGGGGGCAGCGGCAACGCGGACCTGTTCGTGCGCCGGGAGGGCTCTCCCACCGAGACGGTCTACGACTGCAAGTCGGCCAGCTACTACGGCACCAACCAAGAGACCTGCTCCCTCCCCGTGTCGTCCTCGGGCATCTACTGGGCGCGCCTGTACGGCACCGGGTCGTTCTCCAACGCGAGCATCACGGGGACGTACACCCTGTCGGGGGGACAGCCGGGGTGCACGACCACCAGCCCGCTCGGCAACAACACCCCCACGTACGGCCTGAGCGCGCCGCCGGGAGGCTTCTCCTGCGACTACACGCTCGAGGTCCCGACGGGGGCCACGAAGGTCACCTTCAGCACCTCCGGCGGCTCTGGCGCCACCGCGCACCTCTACGCGAAGCGTGGCAGCGCGCCCACCCTGTCTTCGTATGACTGCGTCGGCGCCTCGGGCGGCGCCGTCAACAACAACCAGACGTGCTACGTGGACAACCCCACGGCGGGCACCTGGCACGTGCGCGTGTACAACGCGTCCTCGTCCGGGACGCTCGCCAACGCCTCCCTGCGCGGCGTCTACGTCACCGGCGGGACCAATCCCAATCCCCCCACGGGCGTGCTGACGCTCGGGCAGACGGTGACGGGCCTGTCCGGGGCCCAGGGCTCCGTGCGCTACTGGAGCATCAACGTGACGGACACCTCGAAGTTCCTCACCGTGAGGACCAGCGGTGGGACCGGGGATGCGGACGTGTACGTCAAGGAGGCCATCCGGCCGGACACCACGTCCTATGACTGCAAGTCCGGCAATGGCGGCACCACGGAGACGTGCCAGACCTACGTCCTCAGGACGGGCACCTACTACGTGATGATGCACGGCTACGCGGCCTACAGCGGCGTGTCCATCACGGCCACCCTCGAGAACTGAAGTGTGAAGCAGTGCCCGGCCCCCAGGTGATTTCTTCCCTCGGGGCCGGGGTTGGGGGAACACTCCGGCCCCATGAGCGCTCGGCGGTTCGACGTGGTGGTCCTCGGCTCCGGTCCCGGCGGTGAAGGGGCCTCGATGAAGGCGGTGAAGTCCGGCCGCAAGGTGTGCACCGTGGAACAGGGTGCGCTGGTGGGCGGGGCCTGCACGCACACCGCCACCATCCCCTCCAAGGCGCTGCGCCACGCCATCCAGCGGCTCTTGGACGTGCAGCTGGACCACCCGGAGCTGCGGGCGGAGCTGGCCCGGCACACCACCTTCAAGGACATGATGCGCAAGGCGACCAACGTCGTCTCCAAGCAGGTGCAGCTGCGCACCACCTTCTACGAGCGCAACCGGGTGGAGCTGGTGGTGGGCCGCGCGAAGTTCCGGGACGCGCACACGGTGGAGGTGACGGAGCCGCGCGGCTCCGTGGAGCTGCTCACCGCGGACGCCTTCGTCGTCGCCACGGGCTCCCGGCCCTACCGGCCCGCGGGCGTGGACTTCCGCCACCCGCGCATCTTCGACTCGGACACCATCCTCAAGCTGAGCGAGTCCCCGCTGTCGATGATCATCTACGGCGCGGGCGTCATCGGCTGCGAGTACGCCTCCATGTTCCGGATGCTCGGCGTGAAGGTGGACCTGGTGAACACGCGCGACCGGCTCCTGTCCTTCCTGGACGACGAAATCTCCGACGCGCTCTCCTACCACCTGCGCGAGCAGGGCGTGCTCATCCGCCACCAGGAGGAGATGGTGTCGGTGGAGCCGCACGACGACAGCGTGGTGCTGCACCTCAAGAGCGGCAAGCGGCTGAAGGCGGACGTCTTCCTCTGGGCCAACGGCCGCTCCGGCAACAGCCAGGACCTGGGGCTGGAGGCGCTGGGCATCGCGGTGGACTCGCGCGGATGCATCCAGGTCAACGACGGCTACCAGACGTCCGTGCCCCACATCTACGCGGTGGGCGACGTGGTGGGCGCACCGTCCCTGGCGAGCGCCTCCTATGACCAGGGCCGCTTCGCCGCCACGCACATCGTGGAGGGGCGGATGGAGCACAAGCTGGTGAAGGACATTCCCACCGGCATCTACACCAGCCCGGAAATCAGCAGCCTGGGCCGCACCGAGCGCGAGCTCACCCAGGCGGGCGTCCCCTACGAGGTGGGCCACGCGTTCTTCAAGAGCCTGGCGCGCGCGCAAATCACCGGACGCACCGTGGGCATGCTGAAGCTGCTGTTCCACCGGGAGACGCGCGAAATCCTCGGCATCCACTGCTTCGGGGACAACGCGTCGGAGATCATCCACATCGGCCAGGCCATCATGGCGCAGGACTGGCCGGGCAACGGCATCGACTACTTCATCAACACGACCTTCAACTACCCCACCATGGCGGAGGCGTACCGCGTGGCGGCGCTCAACGGCCTCAACCGGCTGTTCTGATGAAACACGAAGGGCACCGCGGGCGAGGAAGCCCACGGTGCCCCGGGTGTGTCACGTCAGGCGGTGACTAGTAGCGGTAGGTGTCCTGCTTGTACGGGCCGCTCTTCTGCACGCCGATGTACTGCGCCTGCTCCGGGGTGAGCTCCGTGAGCTGGGCGTTGAGCTTCTTGAGCTGGAGGCGGGCGACCTTCTCATCCAGGTGCTTGGGCAGCACGTACACCTTGCCCACCTGGTACTTGTCGCTGTGCGAGTACAGCTCGATCTGCGCGATGGTCTGGTTCGCGAAGGAGCTGGACATCACGTAGCTGGGGTGGCCCGTGCCGCAGCCCAGGTTCACCAGACGGCCCTTGGCCAGCAGGATGATGCGCTTGTTGTCCGGGAAGATGACGTGGTCGACCTGGGGCTTGATCTCCTCCCACTTGTACTGCTCCAGGGAGGCGACCTCGATCTCGTTGTCGAAGTGGCCGATGTTGCAGACGATGGCCTGGTCCTTCATCTTGGCCATGTGCTCATGGGTGATGACGGACTTGTTGCCCGTGGCGGTGACGAAGATGTCCGCCTTGTCCGCGGCGTAGTCCATGGTCACGACGCGGTAGCCCTCCATCGCGGCCTGGAGCGCGCAGATGGGGTCGATTTCGGTCACCCACACCTGGGCGGACAGCGCGCGCAGGGCCTGCGCGGAGCCCTTGCCCACGTCGCCGTAGCCCGCGACGACGGCGATCTTCCCGGCCACCATCACGTCCGTGGCGCGCTTGATGCCGTCCACCAGGGACTCACGGCAGCCGTAGAGGTTGTCGAACTTGCTCTTCGTCACGCTGTCGTTGACGTTGATGGCGCGGAACAGGAGCGTGCCCTTGTTGGACATCTCCTGGAGGCGGTGCACGCCCGTGGTCGTCTCTTCCGTGACGCCCATGATCTTCGCGCTCTTGCGCGAGTACCAGGTGCCGTCCTCGGCGAGCTTGGCCTTGATGGAGGCGTACAGCTCGCGCTCCTCCTCGCTCTGGGGGTTGGCGATGACGGAGAGGTCCTTCTCCGCGCGCTTGCCCAGGTGCATGAGCAGCGTGGCGTCACCGCCGTCGTCGAGGATCATGTTCGGACCCTCGTGGTCGCTGCCGGCGGGGCCGAACTCGAAGATGCGGTGGGTGAAGTCCCAGTACTCCTTGAGGGACTCGCCCTTGTGGGCGAACACCGGGGTGCCGGCCTCCACCAGCGCGGCGGCGGCGTGGTCCTGGGTGGAGAAGATGTTGCACGAGGCCCAGCGCACCTGCGCGCCCAGCGCCTGGAGCGTCTCCACCAGCACGGCCGTCTGGATGGTCATGTGCAGGGAGCCGGTGACGCGCGCGCCCTTGAGCGGCTGCTGCTTCGCGTACTCCTCGCGGATCGCCATGAGCGCGGGCATCTCGCTCTCGGCGATGCGGATCTCCTTGCGGCCCCAGCTGGCGAGCTTGAGGTCGGCGATGGCGTAGTCGTGATTCTGCTGCTTGGTAACCGCGGTCATGGTGTGGCTCCGGATCCAGGTGGCGCGCCGTGCTGGCAAGGGGGAGGCATTGGCCCTGGAAAGGCCGCCTCACCCTCGCAAGAAACGCGTACAGGTGAGCGCCGTTGGGTCATTCGGCTTCGAGCCTGGGGCCGGGAAGGCCTCGCAACGCTCCTCGAAGTCGCGGGGGAAACTACGGGAAGGCGCCGTGAATTTCAAAGGTCATTTGGCGCTCGCCGGGCCGCCCCCAGGTCGCATGTAGGAGTGGGCGGGAGGACACCCGCCCACTCCCACGCCCCAGGCCCATCCTGGCAGGCTGGGGCCCCATGACGGACCTCATCCTCACGGGTGCTTCACGTGGAATCGGGCATGCGCTGGCCCTGGCGCTGGCGTCGAACCGGGAGCAGCGGCTGCTGCTCGTGGCCCGCGACGCGGACCGGCTCCAGGCGCTGGCGGCGGACGTGGAGCGCCGTGGCGGACAGGCGCTCGCGGTGCCGGGCGACCTGGGGACGGTGGAGGGGGCGCGGAAGCTGGGCGAGCGCCTGGCGGAGCTCGTCACGCCGGGGGCGACGCTCGTGCACAACGCGGGGCTGTGGCCGTCGGAGCGGGTACTCAACGAGGACGGGTTGGAGACGTCGTTCGTCACCAACCACCTGGGGCCGCTGGTGATGCAGCGCTCGCTGCTGGAAGCCGGCCGGCTGCGGCGCATCCTGGTGGTGAGCGGAGGCCTCCTCGTCATGGGCCGCTTCGATGCCGCGCGCACGCCCACGGGCGAGGACTTCTCCAGCCTCCGCACCTACTGCAACACCAAGCTGTGCTTCGCGCTGGCCATGCGCGACGTCGCCGCCGCGCACCCGGAGGTGGACGTGGTGGTGCTCCACCCGGGCGTGGTGCGCACGGACCTGGCCGCGCGGCCAGGGCTCGTGGGCTGGCTGCTGT
Organism: Corallococcus macrosporus; assembly: GCF_017302985.1. Taxonomy (NCBI): domain Bacteria; kingdom Pseudomonadati; phylum Myxococcota; class Myxococcia; order Myxococcales; family Myxococcaceae; genus Corallococcus; species Corallococcus macrosporus. The sequence continues at coordinate 400,534 of NZ_JAFIMU010000017.1, read as the reverse complement.
CCCAGGTGAAGCGCGCGTGGGAGCGCCCGGAGGTCTGCGCCGCCAGGCTCGCGCGCATCCTCCAGCGGGAACGCTGGTCCCCTCCGGGGGATGCCCGCTGGCTGATGGAAGAAGCCGAGCAGCCGTGGCCCGACGTCACCCGGAACGAGGCCACGCGGCAGGCCCTGCGCGACACCACCGCGCGGCTGCTCGCGTCGCGCTGACGGACAGCCCTGCCCGTGGAGGCCTGTCACCTCTTCGGGCCCCTTCCGCGTGAGGGCGTGGCCAGCTTCCTTCGTGGGAGGCACGCCATGCAGGAGCCGTCACATCCACTGAAGCAGGCGGGCTCCGTGCCGTGGCATGCGCTGCCCCCGGAGGCCGTGCTGGAGCGGGTCTCCAGCACGCCCCAGGGACTGACGGAGGCGGCGGCGCGGGAACGGCTCGCGCGCCATGGACCCAACGTGATGGAGCGCTCACGGCCCGACAGCGCGTGGAAGCTGCTGTGGCGGCAGATCGACAGCCCGCTCATCTGGGTCCTCATCGCTTCCGCGGGGCTGGCCATCCTGCTGGGCAAGGTGACCGACGGACTGGTCGTGGCCGCCGTCGTGGTCCTCAACACGTTCATCGGCTTCGTGCAGGAGTACCGCGCGGGACGGGCCATCGAGGCCCTGAACCACATGGTGCCGGAGACCGCGAACGTGCTGCGGGACGGACACCCCGTGGCGCGGCCCGCCGCGGAGCTGGTCCCCGGTGACGTCGTGCAGCTCGTGTCCGGCGACCGCGTGCCCGCGGACCTGCGCCTTTTGCGCTCGCGCAACTTCCAGGTGGAGGAGGCCGCGCTCACCGGCGAGTCCGTTCCCGCCAGCAAGCACGTCGCGGCCGTCGCCGGGGACGCGGAATTGGGGGACCGGGCGAGCCTTGCGTTTGGCGGCACGCTGGTGACGTCCGGCACCTCCACCGCCGTGGTGGTGGCCACCGGCGGCGCCACGGAGCTGGGCCGCATCTCCCACCTCATGGAGCAGGCCGCGGACCTGAGCACGCCGCTCACGCGCGAGCTGGCCCGGCTGGGCCGCATCATCTCCGCCGGCATCGTCGTGCTGTCCGCCGTGCTGCTGGGGGTGGGGGTGTTCCGGGGCTATGCGTTCAGCGATGCCGTGCTGGTGGCCATCACCCTGGCGGTGGCCGCCATCCCGGAGGGCCTGCCCGCCATCGTCACCATCGCGCTGGCCATCGGCGTGCAGCGCATGGCGGCCCGCCGCGCCGTCATCCGCAAGCTGCCCGCCGTGGAGACGCTGGGCAGCACCACCGTCATCTGCACCGACAAGACGGGCACCCTCACCCGCAACGAGATGACCGTGCAGGCGCTGTGGACCTGGCGCGGGCACTACGCGCTCACCGGCGTGGGCCACACGCCCACGGGACAGCTCCTGCGCAACGGGCACCCCGTGGGCGAGCTGCCCGGGGACGTGCACGCGCTGCTGCTCGCGGGCGTGCTCTGCAACGAGGCCGACCTCCAGCCGCGCGAGGGACGCTGGGGCATGACGGGCGACCCCACGGAGGGCGCGCTGCTCTTCGCCGCGGAGAAGGTGGGCCTGGGCGTGACGGAGCCGCGCGAGCGCCATCCCCGCCTGGACGCCATCCCCTTCGAGTCCGAGCACCAGTTCATGGCCACCCTCCACGCGGACGGCACGGAGCACCGCGGCGAGCTGTTCCTGAAGGGCGCGCCGGAGGTGGTGCTGCGCCGCTGCGGGCCGGGGACGGACCGGGACGCCGTGTTGATGGAGGTGGAGCGCATGGCGCGGCAGGGGCTGCGCGTGCTCGCGTTCGCGCGCAAGGGCATGCCCCGCGCGGACGCGCTGCGGCCCCAGGACGTGGAGGACGGCTTCACGCTGCTGGGCCTGCAGGGGATGATCGACCCGCCCCGCGAGGAGGCCGTGGCCTCCGTGAAGGGCTGCCACGCCGCCGGCATCCGCGTGAAGATGATGACCGGCGACCACCTGGGCACGGCGGAGGCCATTGGCCTGCAGCTGGGCATCCACTCCCCGGGCCACCCCGGCCTCACGGGCGCGCACCTGGCCACCATGAGCGACGCGGAGCTGGCCCAGGCGGTGAAGGACACGAACGTGTTCGCGCGCCTGGCCCCCGAGCACAAGCTGCGGCTGGTGCGCGCGCTCCAGGCGGAGGGGCACGTGGTGGCCATGACGGGCGACGGCGTCAACGACGCGCCCTCGCTCAAGCAGGCGAACATCGGCGTGGCCATGGGCATCACCGGCACGGCGGTGTCCCGCGAGGCCGCGGACCTGGTGCTGACGGACGACAACTTCGCCACCATCGTCGCCGCCGTGGAGGAGGGCCGCCGCGTCTACGACAACCTGGTCAAGTCGCTCGCCTTCGTGCTGCCCACCAACCTGGGCCTGGCCCTCATCCTCATGCTGGGCGTGACGTTCTTTCCCTTGCAGGAGTCGGGCGGCGTGCGCGAGCCGCTGCTGGCCATGCGCCCCACGCAGCTCTTGTGGATCAACCTGGTGGCCACCGTCACGCTGGCGCTGCCCCTGGCCTTCGAGGCGAAGGAACGCCACGTCATGCGCCGCCCGCCCCGCGCGCCGGACGCGCCCGTGCTGAGCCACTTCGTGGTGATGCGCACCGGGCTCGTCGCGCTGCTGATGGCGGCGGGCGCCATCGGGCTGTTCCTCTGGGAGTTCGCGCGCCAGGGCGGCACCCGCGCGGCCCCCGGTGAGTGGGCCCTGGCCGAGGCGCGCACCATGGCCGTCAACACCGTGGTCAGCTTCCAAATCTTCTACCTGTGGCTGTGCCGCACGCTGACCGGCTCCACGCGCGAGGTGGGCTTCACCAGCAACCGCACCGTGTTCGTGGGCATCGTGGCGCTGGTGGTGCTCCAGGCCGCCTTCATGTACGTGCCCTTCTTCCAGCGCATCTTCGGCTCCGCGCCGCTGTCGCTGGGGGACATCGCGCGGTCGGTGCTGGTGGGCGCGTGCGTGCTGCCCGTGGTGGGCCTGGAGAAGTGGCTGCGCTCCCGGCGTCAGCAAGAGGGGCGAAGCGTGGGCGCCACCTGAGGAAGGGAGCCTGGCGTGTCGCTCCTCACATCCGTCGTCCGCCCCGCGCCCCACGGCCCGCCCCCAGCGAGGTACTGGAACCAGCCGCTGCCGGCGTTGCTCTCCAGCCTGGAGACCTCCGCGGAGGGGCTGTCCGCGGCGGAGGCCGCACGGAGGCTGGAGGCGGCCGGCCCCAACGCGCTGGAGACCGCCCGGAGGCCGTCGCGGCTGCGCGTGCTCGGGTCGCAGCTCAAGAGCCCGCTGGTGTTCCTGCTCCTCATCGCGGCGTCCATCTCCGCGTTCACCGGGGACTGGACGGACGCGGTCATCGTCGTGGCCATCGTGCTGGGCAGCGTGCTGCTGGGGTACTCGCGCGAGTACAAGGCGCAGGTCACGATTGCCCAGCTGCGCCAGCGCGTCACCCCGCACGTGAAGGCCCTGCGGGAGGGCCGCCCCGTCACCGTGCTGCTTCCCCAGGTGGTTCCGGGGGACGTCGTGCGCCTGTCCGCGGGGAGCATCGTGCCGGCGGACGCGCGCCTGCTGGAGGCCACCGACCTGTTCGTCAGCCAGGCGGTGCTGACGGGGGAGAGCTTCCCCGTGGAGAAGCGCCCCGGGCAGGCCGCGCCGGATGCTCCGCTCGTCGCGCGCGACAACTGCGTCTTCCAGGGCACCCACGTGCGCAACGGCACCGGCACCTGCGTCGTGGTGGCGACGGGCCGCGACACGGCCCTTGGCGACATCGCCCGGCGCCTGTCGCTGCGCGCGCCGGAGACGGAGTTCGACCGGGGCATCCGTCACTTCGGCTACGTGCTGCTCACGACGATGGCGGTGATGGTGCTGGGAGTCCTCGCGGTGAACTCGCTGCTGGCGCGTCCTCCGCTGGAGTCCCTGCTCTTCGCCCTGGCGCTCGCGGTGGGGCTGAGCCCGGAGCTGCTGCCCGCCATCCTCAGCGTGAACCTCTCCGCGGGCGCCCGGGTCATGGCGGAGCGGGGCGTGCTGGTGCGCAGGCTGAGCGCCATCGAGAACCTGGGCAGCATGGACGTGCTCTGCACGGACAAGACCGGGACCCTGACGGAAGGCGCGGTCCGCCTGACGGGGGCCTACGCCCCGGACGCGGCGCCCTCCACGGCGGTGCTCGGGCTGGCGGCCCTCAACGCGGCGAACCAGACGGGCCTCTCCAACCCGCTCGACGTGGCGCTCCTCCAGGCGCACCCGGGCGCGCCCGCGCGGAAGCTGGGAGAGATTCCCTACGACTTCGTGCGCAAGCGCCTGTCCGTCGTCGTGCGCCAGGAGGCGGAGCCCCGGCTCATCATGAAGGGGGCGTTCACGCAGGTCGTGGAGGCTTGCGTCCAGGTCGCGGGCAGGGGCCCGCTGGACGCGCGGCTCCAGGCGGAGCTCCAGGCGCGCGTCGACGCCTGGGGACAGCAGGGCCTGCGCGTGCTCGCCGTGGCCTCGCGCCCCATCGAGGCGCGCGAGCGCTACACGCGCGAGGACGAGCAGGCGCTGACGTTCGAGGGGTTCCTGGCCTTCGTGGATCCGCCGAAGGAGGGGGCGCGCGAGGCCATCCAGGCGCTGTCGCGGATGGGCGTGGCCATCAAGCTCATCACCGGCGACAGCCAGCGCGTCGCCGAGCACGTGGCCCGGCAGGTGGGGCTTGGCACGCAGCGGGTGCTCACGGGCCGGCAGCTGCAGCGGATGCGCGACGAGGCGCTGTGGCACCAGGCGGAGAAGGTGGACCTCTTCGTGGAGGTGGACCCCACGCAGAAGGAGCGCATCCTGCTGGCGTTGAAGAAGCTGGGCCACGTGGTGGGCTTCCTGGGCGACGGGGTGAACGACGCGCCGGCAATGCACGCGGCGGACGCGAGCCTGTCCGTGGAGCACGCCGCGGACGTGGCGCGGGAGGCCGCGGACTTCGTGCTCCTGGAGCGCCACCTGGACGTCGTGCGGCGCGGCATCCAGGAGGGGCGCAGGACGTTCGCCAACACCCTCAAGTACGTCCTGACGACGACGAGCGCGAACCTGGGCAACATGCTCAGCATGGCGGCGGCCACCCTGCTGCTGCCCTTCCTCCCCATGCTGGCGGGGCAGATCCTCCTCAACAACTTCCTGTCGGACATCCCGGCGGTGGGGCTGGCCGGGGACAGCGTGGATCCGGAGCTGGTGGAGCGGCCCCGGCGCTGGAACATGCGCTTCCTGTCGCGCTTCATGGTGACCTTCGGACTGGTGAGCGCCGTCTTCGACTTCCTCACCTTCGCCGCGCTGAGGTGGCTGTTCCACGCGGGCCCGGCGCTGTTCCGCACCGGCTGGTTCGTCGAGTCCCTGCTGACGGAGCTGGTGGTCGCGCTGGTGGTGCGCACGCGCCGGCCCTTCTGGCGCAGCCGGCCGGGCACGCTGCTCTTCGCCTCCACGTGCGCCGTCATCGCGCTGACGTTCCTGATTCCCTTCCTGCCGTTCGCGGGGGTGCTCGGCTTCGTGCGGCCCCCGGGCGCACTGCTCTGGGGCGTCGTCGCCATCACCGGCCTCTACGTCGCCGCCACGGAGCTGACGAAGCACGCCTTCTACCGCCGCGTCCCGGGCTGACCCGCGGGCGCGTCCAGGCGTTCGAGCAGGTCCACCAGCTCCGAGAGGTGGCGCACGGCGGTGTAGTGGACGCGCACGTGTTCGTGGGCCTGGGTCCCCAGGCGGGACGCGAGGACGGGGTCCTCCAGGAGCCTGCGCACGCAGGCGGCGAACGCCGGCAGGTCCCCGGGGTCGCGCACGAGCAGGCCGTCCACCTCGTGGCGCACCTGGTCCTGGAGGCCGCCCACCGCGCTGGCCACCACGGGGCGGGCCTTCCACATGGCCTCCGTGATGGTGAGCCCGAAGCCCTCCCGCAGGCTCTTCTGCACCACCACCGCCGCGTGACGCTGGAGCGCGTTGACGATGGCGGCGTTCTCCTCCGGGTCCACCATGGGCAGGCTCGCCAGGTGCACGCGCTGGCGCAGGAAGCGGGGCTGCTCGCGCCAGACGCAGATGACGCTCTCGAGCGTCGCCGCCGCCTCCGGATCATCCGCGACGGACGTCACCGACGGCCCGGCCAGGACCAGCTCCGCGCGCAGGCCGGGCGACTCCCGCAGCAGCAACGCGAAGCCCCGCAGCACCCCCACCGGGTCCTTCAGCGGATCCCAGCGGGAGACCTGCACCACCAGCGGCGCCGTGGGGTCGGGCGCCGAGCCCAGCCGCACGATGTCCGCGCCCCGCGACACGCGGGCCGGGACCCCGTCCGTCCGGGTGAAGACGGGCTCGGCGGCTTGCGGCGCCAGGGCCACGAGCCCGGTGTGGCCCAGGATGGCGCTCGCGGCCCGCGGCGACATGGGCTGGTTCTTCACCGCGAAGATGTCGATGGAGGGCGGGATGATGACGGAGCGGTCCGCGAGCAGCGGCGGTACGTAGGCGGCCCGGGAGAAGACCGCGAGCCTCGCGGCGGCGAGCCCCGGCGCGAGGAACGCCCACGCCCGCGCCACCTCCTCGCCGGGGGTGTCACACCCGATGTGGCAGCGCCAGACCACGCGCGCGCCCGCCGCCGCCAGCGTGGGCGCGAGCCCCGCGGTCTGCGGGTCGTGCAGCAGCACCACGTCCCCCGGCCGCACCAGCACGAGCAACTCCTCCGCGTTGTCGCGGAGCACCTCGTCGTAGCAGGCCCGCTCGGCGGGCCCCAGCGGTGAGCCGTCCCCGCGCGAGCCATGCAGCGCGTGGTGCAGCCGCTTGGTGACGCGGAAGAAGGCGGGCGTGCCCTCCAGCACCATCCAGCGCGTGTCCACGCCCGCGCCGCGCCCATAGGCGAGCATCCGGGGCAGCATCTCCGCCACGCCGCCGCCCCGGGCCGTGGAGTTCACGTTCCAGAGGGTGCGGCCCGCCAGGCGGTCCCGGGAGCGCTCCGCGCTGGCCTGGAGCCCCTCCCACTCCGCCCCCGTGAGCGCCGGCCGGAAGCACTCCAGCGAGCGGGCCTGCACGTGGACCTCGAAGGGCTTGAGCATGGGGGCACCGTCACGGCAGCGCGAGGTGTTTGACCACCAGCACCGGCCGGCGGCTGCGGGCCACCACCTCCTGGGCCACGGACCCGAGCACCGCGCGGCGCACGCCCGTCCGGCCGTGCGAGCCCAGGCAGAAGATGTCCGCGCCAAACCGCTCCGCCGCCTGGCAGAGCGTCTGCGCGGCGTGGACGCCCGACAGCAGCTCCACCCGGACGGTGATGCCCCGGCGCTCCGCGTCGCCGGGAATCAGGGCCTGGAGCTCGCGGCGCACCTCCTCCTCGTCCCCCATGTCGCCCAGTGTCACCGCGGGCCAGAAGTCCGCGTAGACGACGGGGAGGGGGGACTCGATGACGTGCGTCAGGATGAGCTCCCCGCCCCGGGGCAAAAGCGACAGGGCATGGGGGATGGCCAGGTTCGCCAGCGGCGAGAAGTCCGTGGAGACGAGCACGCGCCGGATGGACGGGATGTCCATGGACACCGGGGCCTCCCGAGGTCCCGCGACCGGCACGCACGCGACCGCCGCCACCGGCGCGGCCTGGAGCGAGGGCAGCGAGACCGAGCCCCGCCGCAGCCGCCGCAGCCCCCGGCGCTGGTGGGTTCCCAGGAGCAGCAGGTCCGCCTTCGCCTCCTGCGCGAGCGTGCCGAGCGGCTCCACGACGCTCCCATAGCCCAGGTCCAGCCGGAGCTCCGCCCGGGGCTCGCCGATGCGCTCGAGGCGCTCGCGCAGGTCGCGCGTCAGGACGGACTCGATGCCCGCCGGCCCCTCGTCCGCGCGGTACAGCCCGAGCCGGCCGTACTCCGTGGCGGGGTTGTAGACGTGCGCGACCGTCAGTTCGACGGGCCCCACCCGGCGCAGCTCCGGAAGCCAGCGCAGCGCGACCTCCGCGCTCCGGGAGAAGTCATCCCCCACGGTGACCCGCAGGGGGCGCTGGCCCTGGCACCACTCGAGGAAGGGCGCGGCCAGGCGGACCATGAGGAACGGACAGTGCGCGGCCTGCGCGACGCGCGCCGGAACACTGCCCAGCCGCCAGCGCTTCTCCGAGCGCCAGCCCAGCGCCGCCGTGACCATCATCCGCGCCTGGAGCTGGTCCGCGTGCGCGACGAGCACCTCGTCCGGCATGCCCATGAGCACCCGCGGCTCCACGGTCAGGCCCTCGCCGCGCAACGCGGCGGCCTCGGCTTCCAGCCGCTGTTCGAGGTCGGTGATGGCGCCGCCGCGCTCGGCCGGCCAGTCACGCCGGAGCATCCCGGGCTCCGCGACGTGCACGAGCGACAACGGCTCGCCCGTCTTCCTCGCGAGGGCGGCCGCGACACGGACCCCTTCCTGGGCATGCTCCGAGAAATCGGTTCCGACGACGATGGCCATGCCCGCCCCCATGCATCCGGGGCCTCGCTCTCCGGGTTCATGCAGGAGGCCCCCAACGAGCGGAACGTTGGGGCCGGGCCTCGCGGGGACAAGGGGCCACGAGGGAGGGGCAGGCGCGGGCCCTCACCCCGGGGCGGGCACCGCGGGGGCCTGCCCGGCCCCGGGAGCGCCGGGCGGCATGGGGAAGAGCAGCTCCAGGTGGTACACGCCGTCCTCGCGGCGGCTGCGCACGGGCAGTCCGCTTTCGTGGAAGACGGCCATCATGGACGTGTTCGTCACCAGCACGTCCGCCTGGAAGCCGGGAAGGCCCCGGGCCATGGCGGCCTCGCGGATGCGCCGCATCAGCAGCGTGCCCACGCCCCGGCCCTGCCAGTCGTCCCGCACCACGAAGGCCACGTCCCCCAGCCGCGTGGCGGGGTCCACGAGGTAGTGCACCTCGCCCACCACCTCGTCCGTGTCCGGCGGGCACGCGACCAGGGCCAGGGCGTCCTGGAAGTCCAGGTCCACCAGCCGCTGCATCTCCTCGTGCGGGTACGCCTTGCGGAAACCCATGAAGCGCCGGTAGCCGCTCTCGCTCGACAGGCGGTACAGCAGGTCCTGCAGGGCGCGCTCGTCGGTGACGCGCGCGGGACGGACCACCAGCGCGTCGTGGGACAGCGTGTGCTCCAGCCGCGCCTCCGCCCAGGGATAGCGGGCGCGGGGCACCACCTGGTCCGGCAGCACCCAGCGGCGGGCCTTGGCCGCGGCCATCAACTCCGCCCGGAAGTCCGGGTGGGCGATGGCGACCAGCGCGAGCGCGCGCTCGCGGATGCTCTTGCCCCAGAGGTCCGCGACGCCGAACTCCGTCACCACGAAGTGCACGTCGCCCCGGCTGGTGACGACGCCGGTGTCGGGCGCGAGCGCCCCCTGGATGCGGCTCACCGCTCCGCCCTTCGCCGTGGAGGGCAGCGCGATGATGGCCCGCCCGCCGGCGCTCTGGTTCGCGCCGCGGATGAAGTCCACCTGCCCGCCGATGCCGGAATAGAAGCAGCCGCCCAGCGTGTCCGCCGCCACCTGCCCGGTGAGGTCCACCGCCAGGGCGGCGTTGATGGCGACCATCCGCGCGTTGCGCGCCACCACCGCCGGGGCGTTGGTGTCGTCGCTGGGGCGCATCTCGATGGCGGGGTGGTCATGCGCCCAGGCGTAGAGCCGCTGGCTGCCCATGATGAACGACGTGACCAGCTTGCCCGGCAGCCACGTCTTGCGGCGCCCGGTGATGACGCCCGCCTCCACCAGGTCCATGACCCCGTCGGAGAGCATCTCCGTGTGGAGGCCCAGGTCGTGATGATTCACGAGCGCCGCCAGCACCGCGTCGGGAATCCTGCCGATGCCCGACTGCAGCGTGGCGCCGTCCGGGATGAGCCGGGCGACGTGCTCGCCGATGCCGCGGGACACCGCGTCGGGCGGCTCGGGGTGGACCTCCAGCAGGGGGCGCGCCACCGGCACCAGGTGGTGGATGCGGCGCACGTCCAGGAACGAGTCCCCGTGCGTGCGCGGCATGTCCGGGTTGACCTCCGCGATGACGAGCGAGGCGGCGTCCACCGCGGCGCGCACGATGTCCACGGAGACGCCCAGGCTGACGTAGCCATGGACGTCCGGCGGGCTGACCTGGATGAGCGCCACGTCGATGCGGATCCTCCGGCTCCGGATGAGCTCCGGGATTTCGGAAAGGAACACCGGCATGAAGTCCGCTCTCCCCTCCTGCACGGCCTGGCGCACGTTGGGCCCGATGAAGAAGGCGACGTGGCGGAAGCGCCCGGCCTGCGCGGGCTCCACGTAGGGCGCGGGCCCCAGCGTCAGCAGGTGCACCACCTCGTTGTCCGCCAGGAAGGCACCGCGCTCCACCAGGGCCCGCACCAGCGCCACCGGCTCCGCCGCCCCCGAGCCGATGAGGATGCGCCTTCCCGGCGGGACGTGGACGAGGGCCTCCTCGGCCGTCACCACCCGGTCCGCGTAGCGTTGGGTCCAGTCCTGGAGCGCGTGCATACCCGTCCGGATAAGCATGGTGCGCGGCATCCGCGCACCGGCGGCGGATGAAGCGCCAGCCCCAGGGCCCGCCAGTGCGCGGGGGAAGCGCCGGCCCCAGGTTGGAAGGAGCGCGGACGCACCGGCCCGGAAGCCTTCCGCGCCAGGAGCCCCAGACCATGGACCCGTCCCTTCCCGCAGAGCCCGCTCCCCAGGCACCGCGCCCCCAGCCGGTTCCGCTCCCGTCCATCCTCTATTTCGATGCCCTGTCCCGCGAGGACGTGGCCCAGGCTGGAGGCAAGGGCGCCAACCTGGGAGAGCTGACGCGCGCCGGGCTGCCCGTGCCGCCAGGCTTCGTCATCACCGCAGCCGCCTTCCATCACGCCATGGAGCCCGTGCGCGCCCAGCTGCGAGAGCTGTGGGAGCGCGTGGACCCGGACGACTCCCGGTCGCTCGCGGAGCTCACGCAGTCGCTGCGCGGCCTGGTGCTCCAGGCGCCCCTGCCGGACTGGCTGCACACCGACATCCTCGCAGCCTACCACCGGCTGTGGGAGTGCACCGCCGTCGCGGTGCGCTCGTCCGCCACCGCGGAGGACACGGCCACCACCTCCTTCGCGGGCATGCACGAGTCGTTCACCAACGTGGCGGGCGATGACGCGCTCATCGCACGCGTGCGGGCGTGCTGGGCCTCGGCCTTCGCCCCGCGCGTGGTGGCCTACCGCAAGGCCCAGGGGCTCACGCAGGTGCCGGAGATCGCCGTGGTGGTGCAGGCCATGGTGGACTCGACGCGCTCGGGCGTCCTGTTCACCGTGGACCCGGCCAGCGGCGACCGCGGGCACCTGATCATCGAGGGGGCCTTCGGCCTGGGAGAAGTCGTCGTGGGCGGACAGGTGGAGCCCGACACCTACGTCGTGGACCGCGCGGGGCCCCGCATCCTGGAGGCCCGCGTGGGCGTGAAGGCCTTCCGGCTGGTGCGTGAGGGCGTGGGCCGCGAGCGGCGCGAGGACCTGCCGCCGGACCAAGCCCGCGCGCGGGTGCTCACGGACGTGCAGGTGCTGGAGCTGGCGCGCCTGGGGCTGCGCGTGGAGCGCCACTACGGCGCGCCCCAGGACATCGAGTGGGCGGAACAGGACGGGAGGTTCTACCTGGTCCAGTCGCGTCCGGTGACGACCGCGCTGGAGGGCGCCACGCAAGCCGACACGCCCGCCGCCCCCGTCGCCCCCAGCGATAGGACGCTCGTGTCCGGGCTGGGCGCGTCTCCCGGCACCGTGTCCGGCCGCGTGCGCGTGCTGCGCGACGCCCGGGAGGACTCGCGGCTGGAGGCAGGGGAGATCCTCGTCGCGCCCATGACGTCCCCGGACTGGGTGCCCACGCTGCGGCGCGCGGCGGCGGTCGTCACCGACAGCGGCGGCATGACGTGCCACGCGGCCATCGTCAGTCGGGAGCTGCGCAAGCCCTGCGTGGTGGGCACGCGCACCGCCACGAAGGTCCTGCGCGACGGGGAGGAGGTCACCGTGGACGGCGCCGCCGGCACCGTGCGCGAGGGCCGTGCCCCGGAGGCACCGTCCGGCGTCACGGTGGGCGCGCCGGCCCGGAAGGAGGCCGCGCGCACGGGTGAAGCCGCCGCGCCCGAGGCGCTGGGAACGCGCCTCTACGTGAACCTGGCCCTGCCTGGGCAGGCCGAGGAGGCGGCGGCGCTCCCGGTGGACGGCGTAGGGCTGCTGCGGGCGGAGTTCATGCTCACCGAGGCGCTGGGCGGCGTGCACCCGCGCAAGCTCATCGCGGAGGGCCGCGGCCGCGAATTCGTCGAGCGGATGTCCGGCGCGCTGCTCTCCATCACCCGCGCCTTCCGGGGCCGCCCGGTGGTGTACCGGACCACGGACTTCCGCACGAACGAGTTCCGGGGGCTGGAGGGCGGAAGCGACTTCGAGGCCACCGAGGCCAACCCGATGATTGGCTTTCGCGGCTGCTACCGCTACCTGCGCGAGCCCGAGGTGTTCCAGTTGGAGCTGGAGGTGCTCGCCCGCGTGCGCGAGGAGACCCCCAACCTGCACCTGATGATTCCCTTCGTGCGGACGAAGTGGGAGCTGGAGGCGTGCCTGGAGGCCGTGGACACGAGCGCGCTGGGACGCCAGCGCGGGCTGGAGCGCTGGGTGATGGCGGAGGTGCCCTCCGTCGTCTACCGCATCCCGGAGTACGCGCGGATGGGCATCACCGGCGTGTCCATCGGCTCCAATGACCTCACGCAGCTCATGCTGGGCGTGGATCGGGACTCGGAGCTGTGCGCGGAGCTCTTCGACGAGGAGGACGCGGCGGTGCTGGACGCCATCGTCCGCATCATCCGGGCCAGCCGGGAGGCGGGCATCACGTCGTCGCTCTGCGGCCAGGCTCCGTCCAACCGCCCGGCCTTCGCGGAGCACCTGGTGCGCGCGGGCATCACCTCCCTGTCCGTGGACCCCGGGGCCGTCGCCGCCACCCGGGCGGTCGTCGCGGCGGCGGAGCGGCGGCTGCTGCTGGAGGCCGCGCTGCGCCGGTAGGGCGCGCCTCACGCGTGCGCGCTGGCGTGCGCGTCCGCGGCCTCCGCCACGGGCAGCGTGAAGAAGAACGTGCTCCCCGCGCCGGGCGCGCTCTCCACGCCGACCTGGCCCCCGTGCGCCTCCACCAGCCCCTTCACGATGGCGAGCCCCAGCCCCGCGCCCTCCTTGCGCTTCGGCCCGGCCTGCCAGAAGCGCTCGAAGATGCGCGGCCGGTCCTCCGCCGCGATGCCGGGGCCCGTGTCCGTCACCAGGAAGCGGACCTGGCCCGCCTCCGGCTGGACGCGCAGCAGGACGTGGCCTCCCTCGGGCGTGAACTTGAGCGCGTTGCCCAGGAGGTTGGAGAGGATCTGCGACAGCCGCTCCGGATCCGCCAGGACGCGGGGCACCCCGTCCGGCACGTGGGCCTGGAGCCGTAGCGACCGGGCCTCCGCGAGCCCCCGGTGCTGCTCCAGCGCTTCCTGGATGAGCGACGCCACCTCCAGCGGCTTGCGCTCCACCGGCAGGATGCCCCCGTCCATCCGGGCCACGTCCAGCAGGTCCTGGATGAGCCGGTTCGCCCGCTGGACCGACTTCTGGAGCGTCTCCAGGCGGTGCCGGGCACCATCGCCTTCGGGCAGGTCCTTGCGCAGCATGCTCGCGCTCAGCTGGATGACGTTGAGCGGCGCGCGCAGGTCATGCGCCACGACGCGCAGCACCTCCTCGCGCATGCGGATGGCCTGCTCGGAGCGTTCGTACAGGCGGGCATTGTCGATGGCGAGCGCGGCGCGGCGGGCCAGCTCCTCCGCCTGGGCCAGCTCGCGGGCCCCGTAGCGGCGCCCGGACCCGGAGGTCGCGAGCAGGATGACGCCCAGGTTCCGGTCCCGGCTGCGCAGCGGCACGAGGATGGCCGACCGGGGCTCTAGTGCGCGCAGCTGCTCCAGGTGCCGGGCATCCACCGCGGCCGCCTCGAACACCTCGGGCGGGACCTCTGGCAGCAGCAGGGAGCGTCCCGTGCGCAGCACGGAGGCGGTGACGGGGTCCGGCGGGCGGGGCTCCTGCCCGTACGCCGCACCCAGCGTCCGCAGCCGCTCCGCCATCCACGGGTCCTCGGCCGCGCTCTCCACGTGATGGAGGCGTCCGCCCGCGTCCAGGCAGGCCACCACGCACCAGTCCGCCAGCACCGGTACGGGGAGCCGCGCCACCGTGGCCAGTGTCGTTCGCGACGACAGCGACGCCGCGAGCCGCGGCCCCACGTCCGCCAGGAAGCGCCAGGCCTGCTCCAGCTCCTGACGCTCGGTGATGTCCTGCATCTGCGAGATGAAGTGGAGCGGTCTGCCCTCGGCGTCGCGCACCACCGCGCCCCACAGGAGGATGGCGATGCGCCGGCCGTCCTTGCGCAGGTAGTGCTTCTCCCGCTGGAAGGACGTGAGTTCGCCCCGGCGCATCCTCGCGGCGTTCTCCTGGTCCAGCGCCAGGTCCTCCGGCGCGGTGAGGTCCTGGAAGGACCGGCTGAGCAACTCCTCGCGGGAGTAGCCCACCAGCTCGCAGAGCGCCGCGTTCACGTGGAGGAAGCGTCCGTCCAGGCCCACCAGGGCCATGCCGACGGGAGCGCCCTCGAACGAGGTGCGGAAGCGCGCCTCGCTCAGGCGCAGCTGGTCCTCCGCCTTCCGCCGCTCGCTGATGTCCCGGAGGATGACGGTGAGCAGCAGCGTGCCGTCCACGTCCAGCCTGGAGATGCTGGCCTCCGCGGGGAACCGCTCTCCACCCTTGCGCTGGCCGACGATGGGCAGCCGCTCGCCCATGTGCCGGGACGTCACCGGGCCCCGCATGAAGTGCCGCACGTGCCGCGCATGGATGTCCCGGAGGCTCTCGGGGAGGAGGATGTCCAGCGGCTGTCCCAGGGCCTCGCTCGCGGGATGGCCGAAGATGCGCTCGGCGCTCTCGTTGAACAGGATGATGCGCTGCGAGGCGTCGACGGAGATGATGGCGTCCGCGGCGTGGGTGACGATGCCGCCGAAGCGCGCCTGTGACAGCCGCAGCGACTGCTCGGTCCGCCGCCGGCTCGCGTCCAGGCGTGAGAGGGCGTTCGCGTTCCAGAGGGCCACGGCGAGGAACGCCGCCATCGTGACGAGTACGAAGAGCGTGCTGCCCTCGGTGGTCCCATAGAGCCCCAGCCGCTCTCCCAGGAGCCGGGCCGCGCCCGCCGTGGGCACGACGACCAGGACCGCGAGCAGCAGCCGCCGCGCCGAGTGTCCCCCGAGGTCCTCGCGCAGCAGCGTGCCCATCACGCCCTGCTCGGGGTGGAGGGAGAGCAGCCCCCATGCAAGCAGCAGCAGGGCCAGCGACATGGGAAGCCATGGCGCCCTGGAGACCTCCGGCACGGTGTTCAGGGGAGGCAGGCCGAACCAGTGATGCTGATACAGCCCCCCGAGCAGCTCCCACGCCGCGAGCATCGCGGCGCACGAGGCGAGCCACCGCGCCGGGGACCTTCCCCCCCGCGTGCGCACGTTGAGGCTCCAGAGCGACAGCCCCGTGAGCACCAGGCACAGCCCGCCGCCAACCGACTCCCGGGTGAGCGCCACGCCCCCCATGACCCCGGCCACCGTCGCCAGCCCCCGTCCCGCGGCCCGCCTCCCCGCGTGCGCGTCCCGAGGGTGGAGCAGCCAGAGCGCGCCGCCCGCGAAGATCAGTCCCCCCGCGGACCAGGGCGCCGCACGGTCCGGAGGCCAGGAGGAGGACAGGGCCCACCCGCCCCACAGGAGCACGCCCACCAGGAGCGCGAACGCGCTTGCGACAGGGACGAGCCACGCGACCATCCGCGCGAAGCGGAGTGTCCCCTTCCGGGGAGAGGGGGCGGGCCGGATGACGAGAGGCGGACGCGTCATGAGGACCCCGGGATCATCGCGGGCCGTCCGGGCCGCCACGACGGCGCCCGGGACAGGCCATCCCGCGCCCCTGGCCACGCGAGCAGCAGGGGCACCAGCGCGGCGGCGACGGCGACCATGACCCGGACGCCGTCCCGGGCATGGAGCGGATGCAGGCCCACGAGCGCGGCCAGCGCGGGCACCTGGATGAGCAGCGCGGAGAGGCCCAGCGTCAGGGCACAGACCCACCGCGCGGTGCGCGTCCGGAGCCGGGTGAGGACGGCCGCGAACACAGCGCTCGCGAGCGTGAGCGAGGCCATCGCCACCGCCCGTGCGCGCTCGACGTCCTGTCCCTCCGCCAGGCACCGCGCGTAGGCCCAGACGAGCCCGCATGCCATCAGCCCGCCCACGCCCGTGAGCAGGAGCCACTCGCGCCAGGAGAAGAAGCGCGCCGCGGGCCTGACGCTCACGCGGGTGAGGCGCCCGGGCCGCGCGGCCGCCTGGAAGGCCAGCATCGCGGTGGGATGGATGATGAGCTCCAGCCACACGATGTGGATGGGCAGGTACAGCAGCGGCTGTCCCCAGAGCGGCAGCAGCGCCGCCGTGCCGACCAGCGGGATGTGGACGAGCAGCAGGTAGAGAAAGCAGCGCTGGAGGTTGGAGAAGAGCTGCCGGCCCTCCGCGATGGCGCGGACCAGCGTGCCGAAGTCGTCGTTCAGCAGGACGATGGAGGACGCCTCGCGAGCGCTGCGCGTCCCCCGCTCCCCCATGGCGATGCCCACGTCCGCGGCCTGGAGCGCCGGCACGTCGTTCACCCCGTCCCCCGTGGCGGCCACCACCTCGCCCTGTCTCCGCAGCGCCTTCACCAGCGCGTACTTCTGCGCGGGTAGCGCGCGCGCCACCACGTCCACGGGGGGCACCGTGCCGGTGTCCGCCAGCCGTGCCTCCAGGGCCGCGCCCGTGAGCACCTGTGGATTTTCGCCCCCCAGCCCCAACCGCCGGGCGACCGCGAGCGCCGTCCGGGGATGGTCCCCCGTCACCATCACCGTGCGCAGCCCCGCGTCGCGGCACTCCCGCACCGCCGCCTCCACGCCCGCGCGCACCGGGTCCTCGCAGGCCACGAGCCCCACGAAGTCCAGGCCCTGCTGGGGCTCGCCGCCATGCCAGTGCGCCGCGTCCAGCGTCCGGCGGGCGCAGGCGATGACCTTGTGGCCCTCGCGCGCGAGCGCGTCCACACGCAGCGCCCACTCCCGCGCGGCGTCCGGGGAAAGCGCGCACAGCTCCAGCACCCGCTCGGGCGCGCCCTTCACCGCGGCGAGCAGCGTCCCCGGCCCCTGGCGCACCACGGCGGTCTCGCGCTGGCGCTCCTCGGTGAACGGGAAGGTGGCTTCACGGGCGGGGCCGGGCAGCCCCGGCAGCTCGCGTGCCCCCGCTTCCAGCAGCGCCACGTCCAGGGGGTCCTTCCCCTCCTCTCGCGACGCCAGCACCGCGGTCCGCAGCAGCGCTTGCGGCGAGGTCCCGGGTGCCGGCAACAGCCGCGTCACCCGCAGGAGCCCTTCGGTCAGCGTGCCCGTCTTGTCCGAGCAGACGCAGCTCACCCGGCCGATGTTCTCCACCGAGACGGACTGCCGCACCAGCGCCTGCCGCCGGGCCAGCCGGTACACGCCCGCGCCCAGGAAGAACGTCAGGGCCACCGGGAACTCCTCGGGCAGCGCCGCCACGCCGAGCGTCGCCGCGCTCAAGAGCGCGTCCAGCCACCCGAAGCCCTGGCGCCAGCGGACCAGTGCCAGCACCGCGCAGAGCGCGCCCGCCACGCCCACCAGCACCGCCACCAGGTGGGCCACCGCGTGCTGCAGCGGCGTGCGGGCCCGGGCCTCCTGCCCCGCCGAGCGGATGATGCTCCCATACAGCGTCTCCGCCCCGGTGAAGACGACGCGCACCCAGGCCGTCCCGGTGAGAAGCCGCGTCCCAGCGAGCCCCCAGTGCACCGTGTCCACCGCGGGCTCGGCGCCGGGCGGGAGGCGCTCCAGCGGCCGCTTGCGCACGGGCAGCGACTCGCCGGTGAGCGGGGACTCCTCGGCCTGCAATCCCTGTCCCCGCACGACCAGGCCATCCGCTGGGAACGGGCTCCCTGCGTCCACGCGCATCAGGTCGCCCGGCACCACGTCGCGCGCCGGCACTTCTGCTTCGACGCCATCGCGCAGCACCGTGGCGCGCTCGGCCAGGCGGCCGCGCAGGCCTTCGGTGGAGGCCTGGGTCCGGTGATGAAGGAAGACATCCATGCCGAGCAGCGGGACGAGGGCCAGCAACATCACCACGCCCTCCACGTGCTCCCCCAGGGCGAAGTACAGGGCGCTGGTGCCCACGAGGAACCAGAGCATCGGGTCGCGCGCGGCGTCGCGCAGGCTCTGGGCGGGCGGGTGGAGCGACGGGCCCCGCACGTCGTTGAGGCCGTGACGCGCGCGACGCGCCAGCACCGCTTCCGCCCCCAGGCCGCGTGCGTCTTCCCAGCCCGGAGGCAGGCGATTGACTGGCACAAGGACTCTCATGACGCCCCCGGAAGAAGCTGGGGTCCTGCACGGGCGTCGGCAATGCACCCGGCCCCCGAGAGCCTGTCCGGACGCGAGTGCTCCCGGCACATGGGCTCGCGCCGCCGGGAGGGGCGCCCGGCCGGGGGCCTCTTGCGAACGCCGTCCGGCCGCTCCACGCATGACGGAGGACTTCGCCCGGGAGGGCGCGGATGCGGATCCTCATCACCTACGGGAGCAAGCTGGGCGGGACCCGGGAGATCGCCGGTCAGCTCGCCAGCGGCCTGCGCGCCGCGGGTTTGGACGCGCGGGCGCTCCCCCCGGAGGAGGTCGACGACGTGCGGGCCTACGACGCCGTCATCGTCGGAGGCGGGCTCTACGCCGGCCGCTGGCACCGGCGGGCCCGACGCTTCGTGCACCGGCACGTGCAGGCCCTGCGCGAGCGGCCCGTGTGGTTCTTCTCCAGCGGCCCGCTCGACGACTCGGCGTCCCGGGGGAACGTGCCGCCCACGACCCAGGTCCGGGCCCTCATGGAGCAGGTGGGCGCGCGGGGGCACGTGACCTTCGGAGGAAGGCTGGAGCCCGACGCCCGGGGCTTCATTGCCCGCGCCATGGCGCGCGAGCACGCGGGGGACTGGCGGGATCCGGAGCACGTCACCCGGTGGGCGCACAGCGTGGCCCTGGAGCTGAGGGACGCCGCGTTCCTGGAAGCGCCGCGATGACGACGCGGGCCACCGGGCATGCGCCGCGCCCGCCGCCCCTTCCGGGTGCCTGCCGCGCGTTCGCGA
Organism: Corallococcus macrosporus; assembly: GCF_017302985.1. NCBI lineage: Bacteria > Pseudomonadati > Myxococcota > Myxococcia > Myxococcales > Myxococcaceae > Corallococcus > Corallococcus macrosporus. The sequence continues at coordinate 381,423 of NZ_JAFIMU010000017.1, read as the reverse complement.
TGCCTAGCGTTGCGGAGGGGCTGACAAGGAGAGGCCATGACCATCGCCTGCGCGACCAACTTCTCGGACACCGCCCGGCACGCGTGTGACACGGCGGCGCTCCTGGCCCGGCGGATGAACGTCCCGCTGTGCCTGGTGCACGTGCTCACCGGGAACCTGGTGCGGACCTTCGGGGACTCCATCTGCGAAACCGCCCGGACCACGCTGCGGGACGAGCGCGACCGGTTGCGCTCCACCGGCGCCCAGGTGGACTCCGTGCTCCTCACGGGCGAGCCCGAGGAGGCGCTGCGGGAGCTGGTGGAGCAGCGCGGCATCCAGTGGGTGGTGGCCGGCGCACCGCGCGTGGACACGCCCTTCCGGGGCCTGGGGGGCACGGGCGACCGGATGGCGCAGCGGCTGGAGGTTCCCTTCCTGGTGGTTCGCGAGGGCACGGGGCTGGACGCGTGGGCGCGAGGAGAGCGCCCCCTGCGGGTCATGCTGGGCGTGGACCGATCCAGACCCTTCGAGGTCGCCCGGGAATGGGTGAAGGCGTTCGCGGCGCTCGGGCCCCTGGAGGTGGTGGGGGGCCGCGTCGTCTGGGTGGGCACCGAGGCGGAGCGGCTGGGGCTCGCGCATCCGCACAGCTACAAGGACATCTCCCCGGAGCTGCGGGAGGCGCTGGAGCACGAGTCGGACTCGCTGCTGGAGCCCCTGCGCGCCGCGGGCCTGCGGGTGCGGTCGCGGCTGGAGCCGGGGCTGGGCCGCATCGCGGACCACCTCATCGCCCTCGCGACGGAAGAGCAGGTGGACCTGCTGGTAGTGGGCACCCATCAGCGCAGGGCGATCGCGAAGCTGTGGAGCGTGTCCCAGTCCGCCCGTCGCCTGGCACCCATGTCGGTGGTGAGCGTGCCGGTGCGCGCGGGCGAGCAGGGGCTGGAGGAGGAGCCGCCCCGGGTGCGGACGGTGCTCGCGACCACGGACTTCGGCGAGGCCGGCGACCGCGCCATCGCCTACGCCTTCGCCATCACGCCCCCGGGCGGCACCGTGCACCTGCTGCACGTGGAGCCCTCGGAGGCGACGCCCGAGGAGCTCCAGGCGGCGCGGCATCAACTGGAGCTGCGCGTGCCGACCCCGGAGCATGACGGGCGTCACAAGGTGGAGCTGTCGGTGCTCAAGGGCGATGACGTCGCGGGGGTCATCACCCAGGCGGCGGAGCGCCACTGCGCGGACCTGGTGTGCCTGGGCACGCACGGCCGCACGGGGGTGAGCCGCATGGTGCTGGGCTCGGTGGCGCAGCAGGTGATGGCCCGCAGCGACCGGCCCGCGGTCACGGTGCGCATGCCGCGCGCCTGAAGACAGACGAGGTGACACATGAAGGCGACCGTGTTCCGGGGCCCCCAGAAGGTGGGCGTGGAGGACGTGGAGAAGCCGAAGGCGGGCGCGGGCGAGGCCGTCGTCCGGGTGACGCTCACCACCATCTGCGGCACCGACGTGCACATCCTGCGCGGCGAATATCCGGTCCAGCCGGGCCTCACGGTGGGCCATGAGATGGTGGGCGTCATCGACGAACTGGGGCCGGGCGTGACGGGCTACCAGGTGGGCCAGCGCGTGCTGGTGGGCGCCATCACGCCATGCGGCCAGTGCCGGGGCTGCCTCTCCGGACACACGTCGCAGTGCGGCCACGGCGAGGGCCTGCAGGCCATGGGCGGCTGGCGGCTGGGCAACACGATGAACGGCGTGCAGGCGGAGTACGTGCGCGTGCCCTTCGCGCAGGCGAACCTGGCCCCCATTCCGGACGAGCTGCTGGACGAACAGGTGCTGCTGCTGGCGGACATCGCGTCCACCGGCTTCAGCGGCGCGGAGTCCGGCGGCGTGAAGCTGGGAGACGCGGTGGTGGTGTTCGCGCAGGGGCCCATCGGCCTGTGCGCCACCGTGGGGGCGCGGCTCATGGGCGCGTCGCTGGTGATTGGCGTGGACGGGGACGAAACGCGCCTGGCCATGGCGCGCAAGCTGGGCGCGGACGTGGTGTTGGACTTCCGCAACCAGGACGTGGTGGCGGAGGTGAAGCGGCTCACCGGCGGTGGCGTGGACGTGGCCATTGAAGCGCTGGGCACGCAGCAGACCTTCGAGAGCGCGCTGCGCACGCTCAACCCCGGCGGCACGCTGTCCAGCCTGGGCGTGTACTCCGGCAAGCTCCAGCTGCCCTACGACGCCTTCGCCGCGGGGCTGGGGGACCACCGCATCGTCACCACGCTGTGCCCGGGCGGCAAGGAGCGCATGCGGCGCCTCATGGCGCTGGTGAAGGCGAAGCGCGTGGACCTGACGCCGCTGTTCACCCACCGCTTCGCGCTCAAGGACATCCGCGACGCGTATGAGCTGTTCAGCCAGCGCAAGGACGGCGTGCTCAAGGTCGCCATCCGGCCTTGAGCACGCCGGGGGTGGCTACCGGGGCGCGAAGGTGCCTTCGGAAAGGGCCCCCCTGGCCGCCCCGTTACTGCTGGCGAGCTGCGCTTCGCCCAGTTGGAAGGAGGTCGGAACCAGGAGCGGGTAGCCGTCCGCGTCCGCGCCGACGGTGAGCATTTGCAGACGCAGGTCGAGCCCCGCGCCTGGCTCCGGCGCTGGGGCCACCGCAGCAGGCGCTCTGGGAGTCACTCTCGGCTGAGGGTCGCACCCTCTCGAGCAGCTCGCGGCAACCGGTCGCCCGCGCAAGGCAGTGGTGCGCCTGAAGCGCGACGTGCAGGCCTCCTTGGGGGCCTCCTTCACCGTCCAGGGAATGTCGCAAGGCCCTCCTGGCCCACCACCTCCCCCGGCCTTCGCCCGCAACAGGGCTCCCATGCCGCCTATGCTCTCCCGTAGGGCGGGTCGGTGAGCAGTACGTCGACGGATTCAGACTGGAGTCCGGCCAGGGCGTCGCGGCAGTCAGCGTGGACCAGGGTGATGGTGTCGGTCTGGAAGTAGGGCTTCACTCTGGGGGCCTCGTCGGGGACGTGGCGCGGGGTCGCACCACGCGCGCGTGTGGTGCGTGCCGAATGCCGACGCGTCGGGGCCGCGCGTCCTACCCAACAGGGCCGCCGCACGCCCACGACTTCACTTGCTGCTTTCGCCGTGTTGTCATGGATTGCCCATGACGGACCCTTTCCTTCCGCGCTGTATCGCGAGCGCAGCCGCGCTCCTCGCCCTCGTCGGCTGCGGTTCGGCCACCGTCGGCGGAGGCGGAAGCCCGGCGCGCGCGAAGTGGGTCGGGTCCGTCGTCAGGACGCCGGACGGCGGGCAGGTCCGGACGACCATCTACTACGGCCCCTGGCAGTGCAGCGCCGCGTTCTTGTCGCGCTGCGAGTCGAAGTGCGCGGCGCAGGGCTACCCGCTCATGGGCTGCATGTGGCTCGCCGACATCAAGGGCGACTGGCAGGGTCGCTTCCTGTTCATGCCCGCCGAGGCCGGCGGACGCCTCGCCATCACGCACTGCTGTTGCGACTACCCGACAGTCGTCAACCCAGAGAGCCTGCGGAAGGTGTGGTCACGCTCACGCCTTCGCTTCCGTGAGGAGTGGGCGGAGGAGCTTGGCACCTGGCCGAACACAGCGGGACGCGCGTGGCCCGGGCACCACATTCGCGACTTCCTCCACGGAGGAGATCCAACGGCGCCGGGGAATATCCTCCCTGTTCCCGACGACGTGCACACCACCATCAACGCCGAGTACCCGGCCTGCTACGCGCCTGGAGGGAAGTGGCTGGCGCCCGGCCCTGAGCGCCCGTACGCGGATTGAGCGAACAGCCATGCCCACGACGATGCAGCGCCTTCTGGCAGAGATTACCCAGCACCACTTCCCACGCCGGCCCGCGAGGCCGGCGCAGATCGCGGCGTTTGAAGAGCGCGTGGGCTGGAAGCTCGATGAGGATCTCCGCGCCTTCTACCTGCACTGCGATGGAGCCGCGCTCTTCAAGCCCTGGCCAGACACCAACTTCTGGATCCTCCCCCTTGATCAAGTGCGCCGCGGACGGGTGGTCATCCAAGGACGAGACGAGGATGCCAACGGGCCACCAGATTGGTACGCGCTTGTGGACCTTCAGGATACGGACTTCGTCTTGGTGGACGTTTCCCAGGGCCAGGGCCCCTACCCCATGCGCGACGGTTACCACGGAACGTTTCCGGATCTCACCTATACGAAGATCATCGCGAGGTCGTTCGGGGAGTTCCTGGAGAAGGCCCTGGCTAGCGGCGATGAGCTCTTCTGGCTGGCCGATTGATTGAGAGCATCCGTAGTGGCGGCATGAAACTTCTGACTGCCCTCGCCGTCCTCCTCGTTGCTCCAGCCGCCTTTGCTCAGTCCTCTGTGAGGCAGGAAGCGCGGCCCAGTGCCAGGATGGTCGGACGGTGCGGCCGAACAGCGTCCACGTGTCCGACAGCAAAGACCCCGAAGCCCCAACCTGTGAGTGCGTCAAGTCGAGTGGTTCGAAGAAGTAGATGAACCACAGCGAAGCGGCCCGTCCCAGTTCCCCGGGGCGGGCCGCATTACTTCAAACCGAACGTGTACCGGATGCCCGCGCCAGCCATCCGCTCACGCGGGTTCCCCGCAGCGGCAGCGTCGGGCGAGGAGGAGGCACCCTCCGCAGGGGCGGCAACCGTAGGCAGTTTCGGGAGGCGTCAGCGCGCTCCGAGGCTGGACTGGGCCGGGTTGCCGTGCAGGACGTTCGCAGGAGATGTCTTCTCGTGCCCAAGGTGCGGAGGCCCGCGACGGGTGCTGGCATACCTGACGCAGGGCGCCGTCATCCGGCGCCTTCTCCATCACCTTCAGCTGCCCGAGCAGCCGCCGCGCCTGGCTCCGGCGCAAGGCATTGGTGCGCCTGGAGCGCGACGTGCAGGCCTCCTTCACCGTCCAGGGCATGTCGCAAGGCCCCCCTGGTCCACCACCTCCCCCGGCCCTCGCCCGCAAAGGGCTCCCATGCCGCCGATGCGCCATCTTCAAAGCCATCCGCGCACGTGGACCAGTTCACCGTGGAGACGACGACATGACCTTTGCGCTCCAACCCATCAAGGATGCGTGTGTCGCCGCAGTTCGTGAGCACTCAGGGTGGACGGTCGCGCTTGGGCCGGGGCGCGGCTCGCGAACGTCCTTCCAATGGGCGATTCCTCTCGTCAGCCAACTCAACCCCTCACCGGAAGTGCGGGCGATGAAGCGCACAGGCTGAACCTCTCACGACAACTGCCTTGACGCTCACCGTGTTGAGTCATCAACGGAAGTGCCATTGCCATTATGCGTTGCCTCGTCTCCTGCCGGAAGCTGAGGCCTCTCCTCGGCGTGGCCTCCAGGATTCATGGCAAGCACTCGGAGCGCTGACATGAAGCAACAGGCAAGTGTGGGCACCACGCGGATTCTGGAGCCTTCGCCTCTCTTGAAGGGGGGCCTCGCGCTCCTTCGTTGCCAGGGGCCGGTCCTGTGCCTTCTGCTGTTCCTCTCAGGCTGCATTCACTGTCCAAAGCCACGAACCATCCGACCTACCCACCTCTGCGATGTGCAGGGCTCAGGCGCCTCGTATTGCGTCCCCACGGCAGAATTCATTGACGCATTTCGGGATGCCCCCACGCGCCGCGATCTAGAGGAGCTACTCGACAACCTCGCGGTCCCCGCAAGTGACCTGGCCGAACTTCTACCGCTCATCTCCATCAAGTGTGGACCCAACTTCTTGGGCGTCCGTTCCATTGGTGTAAGAGACAACCCCGAGACCGTCGCGATGCAGATATGCGACGAGATGCTGGATGATGTCATTGACAATAAGTTTACCCCGCCACAGCCGGGCGGCGGCGTTCCGGCCCCTATAGACATCCCCCCCTATTCGGACGTGGTCGCCGCCATCAAGCACCAGATGGATGTTTGGATCTCCAGCTGCGGTGCCTCGGGTCCTGGATCCACCGTCGCTATCGGCTGGGGGCCGGTGCTCACCCAAATCTTTGATTTGGCGAAGAACGTCTTTTCGAACTGGATCTATGACTACCTGAAAGAGGACAAATCCCCCGGCGAGACTCGGCCCGGGCCCGACACCGACACTCCCGGCCACTGGGAAGCACCTGTCCGAGAATACTCTTTCGCGTATAAAGGCACGATCACCAGCGTAAAGCAGACCGGTAGCGAAGACGTTTCGTTCATCGTCAACGCCAACGGCTCCACGACAAAAGTCCAGGTGAGCCGGAGCGAGGAAACAAGAACCATTACAGACACGAAAACTGGTGAGAAAACTTCCAAGACCACTGGCATTGAGGTCAAGACCGTCACCCCGCCCGATGGGAGCAAAACTGTTACGACGACGACAACTGACAGGACTATCGACGCCTCGGGAAAGGTCACTGAAAAAGGGAACATCCAGACAGAGAAATTCGCCGCAGATGGGTCGCTGATTTCCTTTGAGGTCTCGCCTCGAACGCCGACGTTATCTCCCCGGGTTGGCGGCGACTGCCGTGATGGGGGAGGCGTATGCAGTTCGTCTTGCAGCCAAATTCGAGGGTGGTGGGAGCTTTTCAGCCAGGCTTGTGATGCCGCGCACTGGGAGTCGTATCCGTGCAAAGCATATATTGCAGCTCAAAATCCGTTGTGCCTCGACCCCGCCATCATGATGCCCGATCCAGCAGGGGATTATGTTTGCGGCGGCGGCCTTTCGGATGAGGAGACTCGGGAGGCACAAGTGGCTGCCTGTGCTCTGCGCGGGGGGCTGATGTTGTTTGTGGAGGGACACGATGTCTGCAGAATGCGGCAAGCCCGCCCACCGCGGGAGGAGGGACCTTATCCAGGAGTCTGCAACAGCCCCTACGCCTACATGAGTCCAGACTCTTGCATCCTAGACGTCCCCATTGAGCCAAAAGAGATACCTTGGCCCGTGGACCTGCCACGGCCTCGCCCCGGCAACCCATTCCCAATCGACGTGCCCAAACGCGACTGAGTTCGTCAGGCGGTGAATGTCAATGAGGATGACGTCGGGTTCAGCACTGTCGTGGTGCTGCGATTACGGCAGCCCTCGTCAGCGGACCGCGGGGCGCGGGCGAGTGGCCCAGCGCGAGCAGGGCGCCCACCACCGAGCCCGCCGAGGTGCCGAGGAGGAAGTCCGCGCCCGAGACGTCGGCCCCGCGCTCGGCCAGCCCGGCCAGCAGCCCCGACTCCCAGGCCAGTTCCCGAGGTCCACCGTGGACCGGCCGCGACTGCATACCGCCGGGGCGCCCGCGTCGACACGTCGGTCGACACACGTCGACGTGACGAAAGTCCGTCGGCCCGGCATCCCTCCGAGCGAGTTCCCTCGGAAGACGGGGCCGCGAGGCGCGGCATGGGCGTTGCTCTACGTCCGGGAGCACGCGGCGGCGGGGCACTCCGCTCCGTCCCGCGCGAGCACCTCCCCCTCACCTCCCCAGGAGCCCGTCATGCCTGTCCCGGCCAACCCCACCCTGCCGACGTCCAACCCGAACTCGCTGTACACCACCATCGTCAACACGACGCCCAACACGCTGAACGTCGTCATCAGCACGCCCGACTCCACCCAACTCCTGTCGCTCTCCAACAACGGCGTGCTCGGGCCCGCGGGCTCCGCGACGGACACGGTCACCGTGATGTCCCAGTACTACGGCGACAACACCGTCAACATCGGCCTGTTCGACCCCAACTACTCGGAGAGCGCCTCCGTCGCGTCGTTCTTCGCGCACCAGCATGACGAGACCGGCTACCGGAACCCCGTGCCCTGGGCCGACACCTTCAACTTCGTGGATGGCTACTACTTCGTGGGCCAGCCGTCGGCGCAGCAAGGTCAGCTCAAGGTGACCCTCGGCCGCAACAGCACCGCGAAGTAGCGGCCCGCAGCGTCCTCGGAGGGGCGTCAGGGATTGCCGGGGTGCGCCTCGAGCACCGGGGCCTGGGACAGCGGCACGAAGGTGGGCGTGAGCTGGTAGGCGGCGTTGACGTTGAGGTCCGGCAGCCGCTCCCAGGTGCCCGTCACCCACATCGTCGCGCCCATGCCGACCGTGTCGAGGAAGCGCAGGAACTCCTCGCCGTCCGCGTTCCAGGCCGCGGCGTCGCCCGGCTGGGTGGCGGAGTTGGGCCAGCCGTACTCGCCGATGAAGCCCTGCGTGCCCTGCGCGGCCACCCAGTCCGTGAACTTCTTCACCCGCGCGATGCTCAGCTGGCCCACCGTCGCGTAGCCCAGGCTCTTCGCGTGGGTGAGCTCCACGGCGTGGGAAGCGTCGTACTTGCCGCCGCCGTTGTAGGCGTCATCGAAGTAGATGTGCGCGTGATACATGATGTTGTTCATCGGGTCGGACACCCACTTCTGGGGATGGTTCTCCGGCCAGCGCTCCGCGGAGCTGTAGGAGTAGCCCTCCACCATCAGCAGCTTGCCGTCCCCCGCGTCGCGCAGGGCGGACACCGCGGCCTGCGAGTACTTCTCCCAGACCCGCGCGGGCCACGCCTCGCCGGACTGCGTGCCCTGGGCCACGTGGTCCACGTAGAAGACGAACGGCGCACTACCGTCGTTGCCGTCCACGATGAACTCCACGGACACGCCCTGGTTGTTCGTCCACGCGTCCGCCGGGGGCTTGAAGTACACGCGTGTGTCCACGCCCTGGGTCACCGCGAAGGGCTCGCCGTAGCGGGTCTTGTAGGCGCTGTCGATCATCACCATGCGCGCCCGCACGGCCGAGCCGGGCGTGGTGGTGGGCACGAAGACCTTCGCCTGGAAGGTGGGGCCGTCGGAGGAGGCGGCTCGCTTCACCGTCGCCACCACCCGGGCGCCCAGCACCACGGTGCTGGCGTTGGCGATGGCGGGAGTGGTGACCTTCAGCGAGCCCTGGTTGTTGCGTACCACGCGGCTCACGGTGGTGTTCGTCGTGTCGCGGCCCACCCAGCCCTCCACGCCGGCCTCGAAGCTCGCGAAGGCGACGGGGTTGGAGAAGGTGCCCTCCACGTACGGCAGGTCGTGGGGCTCGTTCATCAGGTCATAGGCATACACGGCGCTGTACGCCGCCGGGCTGGCCCGGATGGCGGCGGAGATGCGCCGCCAGGCGTCCGCGTACTGCGCCTCCGTCGGAGCGCCCGCGCCGCCGAAGGGCCGCTGCACGCCGCCGGAGGTGAAGCGCGCGTAGTTGTGCATGTCCACGATGACGCCCAGGCCCGCGGTCTTCGCGTGCTCCAGCGTCTCCATCAGGTAGCCCAGGTAGGCGGTGTTCAGCGCGCCGCCTGGCACCGGCTGGAGGCGCTCCCAGATGAAGGGCACGCGCACGACGGTGTGGCCGCGCGCCTTGAGCTGCTGGAGGGATTCCAGGGACGTCTTCGGGTAGGTGGTGCCGTAGGTGCCCGGCAGCACGCCGCCCGCGTTGCCCAGGTCCATGATGTTGATGCCGCGCACGAAGCGCTTCTCGGGCACGCCGTCGACGTGGAAGGTGTAGTTGGAGACCGTCTTCGCGACGTCCAGGTAGACGACGGTGCCCGAGGCGTTGGTCGCGCGGGTGACCCACGCGTAGTCCCCCGTCACCAGCGTGGCTGGGATGACGTAGCCCCAGGTGTATTGCCTGGACTCGCCCGCCGCGAAGGCCTGCCCCGTCACGGTCTTCGTGTAGACGGCGGACGGGGAGATGATCCCGTCCGCCGAGTACCGCCGCACCTGGAAGGACACGGTGACGCCGGAGACGGCCTCCGGGGACTGCATGGCCAGGGTGAACTGGACCGTCTGGCCCGCGGACACCGTCCGGGGCGCCGTGCTGGCGCCCCGGTTCACGAACGTCAGCGCGCTCGCGGACAGCGGGAGCGCCAGCAACAGCAGTGCGACGGACAGCAGGAAACCGCTTCGTGCCTTCTGAGTCATCCGCGGGCCTTCGTGAGCTGACACCCCAGCGTGTCGGCCCACGTCATAGACCGCGGCTTCCGCCAGGGGCTACCGCGGCGCGAAGGTGCCGCTGCTCAGCGGACCGGAGACGCTCGGCGAGTTGAGGGCGGAGAGCTCCGCGAACCCGCTGTTGAAGGCCGTGGGCTGCAGCAGCGCGTAGCCGTCCGCGTCCACGCCCAGGTTGAGCTGCGAGGGCTCGATCTCGAAAGAGACGCCCCGCTCCAGGTTCTCCAGGCGGATGGGTTCCACGACGGTGCCGGACGGACCGGAGGTCTCGATGCGGAGGTTCATCACGCGGCCCTGGAGCGCGGCGACGAACTGCTGCTGGAAGGCCGTGCCGGTGGCGCCGCCGAACTGCACGGTCACGGGCGCGGTATCGATGGTGACGCGCTTGCGGCCGAACTCCACCGACCGCGTGACGGTCGCGGACTCGAAGCTGATGGCGAAGGGAATGCTCTTGCCGGCCAGCTCGTAGAAGACGTCCTGCAGGCCGGGCGAAGGCGGCGGACGGGGCGCGAACTGGACGGTGCCGGTGATCCAGCCGCCGGAGTCCACGCCGATGCCCACGTTCGCGTTGCCGTCCTCCGGCACCTTGAACAGGAAGCGCACCGGGCGCGTCTCGCCCTCGCCCAGGGTGAACGTCATCGGGTTCGGCGACACCAGCGTGGCGGGCACCGCGACGCCCGGGGCGTCCGTGCGCTCCACGTGCCAGTCACCGTTCATCTGGATGGAGTACGTCCCGGCCGTGAGCGGCAGGCTCACCGACTCCGCGGACGTGTCCGTGATGGTGGCGTTCTGCGGTCCCGTGATGGCGAACGTCGCACCCACCAGCTTGTAGCTGCGCCCCGCCGACGTCGACACGAGCGGCAGCTCCAGGAGCCCCTCGCCCTCGTGAATCACGGGCTTCGACGGCTCGGAAACCTCACCACACGCGACCGCCAGCAGCGCAATCGCTCCCACGAACCACTTCAGCATTTGCATGGACTCCCCTCTCATGAAGGCAATGACAAGACTTTCAACGATGCATGACCCGACGTCAGTGCCAGGTGCTACCGCGGCGCGAACGTACCGCTGAGGATCTGACCGCTGATGCTTCCCCCGCTGAAGGTGGCAAGCGTCACGAACCCCTCCTCGATGGCCGCGGACTGCAGAAGCGGAAAACCGTCCGCGCCAATGCCAAGGCCGGGCGCTCTCAGAACAATGCTGACCCCGATGCCCCGCTCCAGGTTCTGGAGGGTGATCGGGCCCACGACCACGCTGGAGATGGTGTAGGGCTCCATGAAGAAGCTCATCGACTGGCCCTGGAGCGCGTCAGCGAACTGCCGCTGGAAAACCGCACCGGTCGAGCCCCCGACCTGGAACGCCACGGGCCCCGTCTGGACGCTGACGCGCTTGAGATAGCCGTACTCAGTGGACCGCGTCACCGTCGATGACTCGTAGCTGATGACAAAGGGAACGCTCTTGCCGCCCAGGTCGGCGAAGAGGTCCGGCGGGCTTCCGGGCGGGGATGGGTCGCGGGGCCCGAACTGGAGGGTTCCGGTGATCCAGCCGCCGGAGTCCACGCCGATGCCCACGTTCGCGGAGGCCTCCCCCGGCACCTTGAACAGGAAGCGCACCGGGCGCGTCTCGCCCTCGCCCAGGGTGAACGTCATCGGGTTCGGCGACACCAGCGTGGCCTGCACCGTGACACCCGGCGCGTCCGTGCGCTCCACGTGCCAATCGCCGTTCATCTGGATGGAGTACGTCCCGGCCATGAGCGGCAGGCTCACCGACTCCGCGGACGTGTCCGTGAGGGTGGCGTTCTGCGGTCCCGTGATGGCGAACGTCGCACCCACCAGCTTGTAGCTGCGCCCCGCCGACGTCGACACGAGCGGCAGCTCCAGAAGCCCCTCGCCGTCGCGAATCACCGGCGTGGACGGCTGGGAAACCTCGCCGCAAGCGAGCGCAAACAGCGCGACCGCGCCCACGAACCACTTCAGCATTTGCATGGACTTCCCCCTCAGGAAGGCGGTGACGATAGGATTTTGAACAATCAACGGTCAAGACAGACGAACCCACACGCGCAATCACAGTCATGCCCGGCCGGTGCGTGCATCCTGCGGTTCATGAGTGACACCCCTGCCGCCAAGACCGCCGACCTCTGCGACGCCCACGCGGGAACTCCGCACTTCCAGGTGGCCGAGCCTGGATTCCAGGACTACGGCGGACACCGGAGCTTCTCCGGCCCCATCAGCACGGTGCGCGCGCCGGAGGACAACTCGCTGGTCCGCAAGGCATTGGAGGAGCCCGGTCAGGGCCGCGTGCTGGTGGTGGATGGCGGAGGCAGCCGGCGCTGCGCGCTGGTGGGGGACGTGCTCGCGGCGCTGGGCCAGAAAAACGGCTGGGTGGGCGTGGTGGTGAACGGCTGCATCCGCGACGCGGAGGAGGTGAGCCGCACCGCCATTGGCGTGAAGGCGCTGGGCACGCACCCGCTCAAGAGCGGCAAGCGCAACGAGGGCCAGCGCGACGTGGAGGTGCGCTTCGCGGGCGTCACCTTCATTCCCGGTCACCACCTCTACGCGGACGCGGACGGCATCGTCACGGCGGAGAAGGCGCTGCGCTGAGCTTCTTGCGCCCCCCGCCGGGCCACACCGAGCGCAGCGTCCCCGCGATGGTGCGCAGCGCTTCCGCCCGGGGGTGCCCGGGACGCCACGCCAGCACCAGCGTCCTGCCCGGCCCCGGCGGCGCGAAGGGCCGCACCACCAGTTGCTCCTGCCGGTTCTCCATGCGCACCGCGAGCTGGGGCAGGAGCGTGACGCTGCCGGACGCCATCACCATCTGCGCGAGCGTCGTCAGGCTGGTGGCGCGGAAGTCCACCTCGCGCGCACCCACGCGCGTGCACAGCGCCAGCGTCTGGCTGCGGAAGCAGTGCCCGTCCTCCAGCAGCAGCACGTCCTCGTCGTCCAGGTCCGCGAGCCGCACCTGCTTCTTCTTCTCCAGCGGGTGCCCCGGCGGCGCCGCGACGACGAAGGGATCCTCCGCGATGACCGCGTGCTCCACCTGACGCCCCAGCTCCGCGTCCAGCGCGAGCAGCGCCGCGTCCAGCCGGCCCTCGTCCATGTCGCGCATCAGGAGCGCCGTCTTCTCCTCGCGCAGCCGCAGCTTCAGCTTCGGGTAGTGCTTCACCAGCGCGGGCACCACCTCCGGCAGCACGTAGGGCGCCACCGTGGGGATGGCCCCCAGGTGCAGCGGCCCAGCGAACGGGTCGCCCATCCGCGCCGCCGCCTTGAGGATGTCCTCGGCCTCCGTGAGCACCCGCCGCGCCCGCGCCACCAGCTCCGTGCCCTGCGGCGTGAGCAGCACCCGGCGCGCGTCGCGCTCGAAGAGCTTCACGCCGAGCACCGACTCCAGCTGCTGGATCTGCGCGCTCAGGGCCGGCTGGGAGACGTGGCACCGCTCGGCCGCCCGCCGGAACCCCAGCGTCTCCGCCACCGCCACCAGGTACTCCAGTTGCCGCAGGGTGATGTCGTTGAGCGAGGCCATAGGCCCTGCCTATCACTCCCATCCAAACGATGTCTTGGCCCAATCACCGGGACCTCTCTACCTTTCCCAGCGTCGAAGCCCCCTGAAGGCCCCACGCCAAGGAAAGCGTCCATGTCCCAGCGTCCCACCCTGACCACCGAAGCCGGCGCTCCCGTCTCCGACAACCAGCATTCCCAGACGGCCGGCCCCAACGGCCCGGTGCTGCTGCAGGACCACCACCTGCTGGAGAAGCTGGCCCGCTTCAACCGCGAGCGCATCCCGGAGCGCGTGGTGCACGCGGTGGGGTCCGGCGCCTACGGCACCTTCGAAGTCACCCAGGACATCACCCGCTTCACCCGCATGAAGGTCTTCAGCGCGCCAGGCAAGAAGACGGAAGTCTTCCTGCGCTTCTCCACCGTGGCGGGCTCCAAGGGCGCGCCGGACACCGCCCGTGACCCGCGCGGCTTCGCGGTGCGCTTCTACACGGAGGACGGCAACTGGGACCTCGTGGGCAACAACACGCCGGTGTTCTTCTTGCGTGACGGCATCAAGTTCCCGGACTTCATCCACTCGCAGAAGTACGACCCGTACACGAACTGCCAGGAGCCGGACAACGTCTGGGACTTCTTCTCCCACTCGCCGGAGGCCACGCACCAGTTCACCTGGCTCTTCGGCGACCGGGGCATCCCCGCGACGCTGCGGCACATGGATGGCTTTGGCTCGCACACCTTCCAGTGGGTGAACGCGAAGGGCGAGCGCTTCTGGGTGAAGTTCCACTTCAAGACGGACCAGGGCATCCGCACCCTCACCACCCCGGAGGCGGAGGCCCTCGGCGGCAAGGACCCGCAGCACCACCAGCGGGACCTGTACCAGGCCATCGACCGGGGCGAGTTCCCGTCGTGGACGCTCAAGGTGCAGGTGATGCCGGAGGCGGACGCGGCGAACTACCGCTTCAACCCGTTCGACCTCACCAAGGTGTGGCCGCACCAGGACTACCCGCTGATGGAGGTGGGCCGGCTCACGCTCAACCGCAACCCGGAGAACTTCTTCGCGGAGGTGGAGCAGGCGGCCCTGGACCCGGCGCACTTCGTGCCCGGCATCGGCCCGTCCCCGGACCGGATGCTCCAGGCGCGCCTGTTCGCGTACGGCGACGCGCACCGCTACCGGGTGGGCATCAACAGCACGCAACTGCCGGTGAACTCCCCCAAGGGCGTGAAGGGCGGCGCGCGCAACTACGGCCGTGACGGCGCCATGCGCTTCGACGGCAACGGCGGACGCGGCCCCAACTACGAGCCCAACAGCTTCAACGGCCCCGCGCAGACGGACGAGTCCTACGGCACGGGCTACGCGGTGAGCGGCATGACGGGCACCTTCGTCCACGGCAAGCACGCCGAGGACACCGATTACGTGCAGGCCGGCGCCCTGTACCGGCTGATGGACGAGGCGGCGAAGGCGCGGCTGGTGGAGAACCTCTCCGGCAGCCTGGCGCAGGTGCGTCGTGAAGACATCATCACGCGGGCCATCGCCCACTTCCGCGCGGCGGACGAGGAGTATGGTTCGCGCATCGCCACCGCCGTCCAGCAGAAGCGCCGCGCCCGCTAGGAAGGAATGCCGACCATGAGCTCCCCCAACGACACAAAGAACGCCGCTCCGCCCTCCGCCGACGACGCCGCCGTGATGGATTTCGTGAGGAGCGCCTTCGCGGTGGTCCGCTCGGGGGACGCCGGGAAGCTGCGCGAGCTGCTCGACGCCGGGCTCCCCGTGGGCGTCCGCAACGAGCGGGGCGACTCCCTGCTGATGCTGGCCAGCTACCATGGCCACGTGGACGCGACGCGCCTGTTGCTGGAGCGCGGGGCGGATCCGGAGCAGCCCAACGACGCCGGGCAGACGCCGCTGGCCGGCGCGGCCTTCAAGGGCAACGAGGCCATCGCCTCGGTGCTCCTGAACGCGGGCGCGAACGTGGATGGCACGGGCCCGGATGGCCGCACGCCGCTCATGTTCGCGGCCATGTTCGACAAGGTGGAGATGATGGAGCTGCTCATCCAGAACGGCGCGAACGCGAAGGCGAAGGACGCCGACAAGCGCACCGCGCTGGACTACGCGCGCTCCATGGGCGCGGCGCGAGCGGCGGACCGGCTGGCGCCGAAGCCCTGAAGCCTCTCAAGGCCCCACGCGCTTACGCGTTCGTGTGGCCCCAGGCGTTCTCGGCGGGCCGGCCGTCCCCGCCCCGGGCCGTCCCCTCCTCCACCCAGGAGGTGATGGCCTCCACGATGTGCCCGGCGTCGATGCCGGCCGCGTCCAGCAGCTCCGCGGGCTTGCCGGAGCCGGGCATCTTCGTCACCGCGAGGCGCGTCACCGCGGGCAGCGGTTCGCGGTCGCCGGTGAAGGCCTCCAGCACCGCGTCCGCCAGGCCGCCTTCCGCCCAGTGGTCCTCCACCACGAGGATCCGCCCCTGCGTCTCGCGCGCGGCCTTGCGCAGCGTCTTCGCGTCCACCGGCTTCACGGAGTACAGGTCGATGACGCGCACCGCGATGCCGTCCTTCTTCAGCGACTCGTGGGCCTTGAGCGCTTCGTGCAGCGTGATGCCGGCGGCCACCACCGTGGCCACGTCGTCGTCCGACTGGCGCACCACCTTGCTGCCGCCAATGGGGAAGGCCTCCGTCGCGGGGTAGAGCACGGGCGTCTTCTCGCGCGTGCTGCGCAGGTAGGTGATGCCCTGGCGCTCCACCACCTGCGCCAGCAGCTTCGCGGTCTGGTTGGCGTCGCTCGGGTAGAGCACCGTGCTGCCGCCCACCGCGCGCATCATCGCCAGGTCCTCCAGTGCCATCTGCGACGGCCCGTCCTCGCCAATGGACACGCCCGCGTGGCTGCCGCACAGGTGCACCGTGGCGTTGGAGATGGCCGCCATGCGGACCTGGTCGTACGCGCGGGACAGGAAGGCCGCGAAGGTGCTGACGAAGACCTTCTTGCCCAGCACGCCCAGGCCCACCGCGCTGGACACCATGTTCTGCTCCGCGATGAACATCTCGAAGTAGCGCTTCGGGTGCGCCTTCTGGAACTCGTTCGCGTACGTGGAGTTGGACACCTCCGCGTCCAGCGCCACCACGTCCGGCCGCGCGTTGCCCAGCGCCAGGAGCGCGTCGCCGTACGCCTTGCGCGTGGCCTCCTTCTGGCCGACCTCGTACGTGGGAAGCTGGAGCGGCGCGGGTTTGTCCTGCACGGTGGCCTTCAGCGCCTGGGGCTTCTTCACCTGGATGCGGACGTTGCGCTCGCCGCCCAGCTCGCGGATGGCGTCCTTCGCCTTGTCCTCCGGCAGCGGCTTGCCGTGCCAGCCATCCTGGTTCGCGATGAGCGAGGAGCCCTGCCCCTTGCGCGTCTTGCAGATGAGGCAGGTGGGCTGGCCCTTCTTCGCCTGCGCCTCGGCGAAGGCGCGGTCGATGGCGTCCAGGTCATGGCCATCCAGGGTGACGGCGTTCCAGCCGAAGGCGCGGACGCGGGCCGCGTAGGCCTCCAGGTTCCAGCCCAGCTCCGTCTCGCGGCTCTGCCCCAGGCGGTTCACGTCGATGATGGCGCACAGGTTGTCGAGCCCGTAGTGGCTGGCCTTGTCGAACGCCTCCCACACGGAGCCCTCCGCCGTCTCGCTGTCGCCCATGAGCACGTACGTGCGGAAGGGCAGCCCGTCCAGGCGCGCGCCCAGCGCCATGCCCACGCCCACCGCCAGCCCCTGTCCCAGCGAGCCGGTGGCCACGTCCACGAGCGGCAGCACGTGCGGGTTCGGGTGGCCCTCCAGGCGGCTGCCGAACTTGCGCAGCGTGAGCAATTCCGCGTCGTCGATGGCGCCCGCCGCCTTGAAGGCGGAGTAGAGGACCGGGCAGGCGTGTCCCTTGGAGAGCACGAAGCGGTCGTTGTTGGGGGCCCTGGGCTGCTGGAAGTCGAAGCGCAGGTACTTCTGGAAGAGCACGGCCATGATGTCCGCCGCGGACAGGGACGAGCTGGGGTGGCCCGAGCCCGCGGCCGTGGTGCAGCGGATGCTGTCGACGCGCAGCTGCGCCGCGAGGTCCGCCAAGGTGTCCGCCATCGTGTCGCTCCGGGTTGGGGGTGTGCCCGGGTACTGTGTTGACTGCCCTGGCTTGCGAGAAGCGCTGCCCCCCGCTGGCCCTGTTCGCAGGCAGAATCCGCGAGTGCCTGCCCGCCCGGCCGGACGTGGAGGGCGGGCCATGCGCAACTTAAGGGAACGCCATCCGGGAGCCTCGTGCCCCCGCCGGGAGAATCCATGAATCCGCTGCGACAGCTCGCCGAGTTCGGCCAATCCGTCTGGGTGGACAACCTCCAGCGCAGCTACATCACGAAGGGCACGCTGAAGAAGTTCATCGAGGAGGACGGGCTCAAGGGGCTCACCTCCAACCCGACCATCTTCCAGAAGGCCGTGTCGGGCAGCGACGACTACCAGGACCTCTTCGACGCGGCGAAGGGCAAGGGCCTCGGCGGCAACGACCTCTACGAGCAGCTGGCCGTGCGCGACGTGCAGGGCGCCGCGGACATCCTGCGCACGGTCTACGACGCGACGAAGGGCCAGGACGGCTATGCGTCGCTGGAGGTGTCGCCCCGGCTGGCGCTGGACACGAAGGGCACGCTGGAGGAGGCGCGGCGGCTGTGGAAGACGCTGGCCCGGCCCAACGTGATGATCAAGGTACCGGGCACGGTGCCGGGCGTCCCCGCCATCGAGCAGCTCACCTCCGAGGGCATCAACGTCAACGTGACGCTCCTCTTCAGCCAGGAGCGCTACCGGGAGGTCGCCGAGGCCTACGTCGCCGGCCTGGAGAAGTTCGCCGCGTCCGGCGGGGACGTGAGCCGCGTGGCGAGCGTGGCGTCGTTCTTCATCAGCCGCATCGACGCCATCGTGGACAAGGAGCTGGAGAAGAAGCAGAAGGCCGGAGCCACGCCCGAGCAGCAGAAGGCGATGGAGGGGCTGAGCGGCAAGGTGGCCATCGCCAACGCGAAGCTCGCCTACCGCGCCTTCAAGGAGGTCTTCGGCAGCGCGCGCTGGAAGGCGCTCGCGGCGAAGGGGGCGAAGGTGCAGCGCGTGCTCTGGGCGAGCACCAGCACCAAGAGCCCGAAGCTGCGCGACGTGCTCTACGTGGAGGAGCTCATCGGCCGCGACACGGTGAACACCATGCCCCCCGCGACCATCGACGCGTTCCGGGACCACGGCAAGGTGCGCCCCAGCCTGGAGGAGGACCTGCCCGCCGCGGAGGCGACGATGCGCCAACTGGAGGCGGCCGGCATCTCCATGAAGACGGTGACGGACGAGCTGGCCACGGACGGCATCCGCCTGTTCTCCGAGTCCTTCGACCAGCTGCTCTCCGCGGTGGGAGAGAAGCTGAAGAAGACCTAGCGGTCGCGGTCCGGGAGGCCCCGGGAACACTCCCACCTCCTCCCGGTGCCCGTTGGAAGGCAATGCCCCGCACCCCACCCTTCCGGCCGTTCCGGGCCGGAAGGAGAAGCGCATGCGTGTCGGGAGTTGGGGTGCCCTGCTGGGGCTGGCGATGGCGGGCTGTGGGGGCGTCCTGGAGGATGCGGACGCGCGGCGGGTGGAGGCCCAGGCGTGTCCCCCCGGGGTGGCGTCGCGGGTGCGCGTCGTCATTCCTCCCGGCGCGCCCCTGGGCAGCGAGGTGACGAACCTCACGGACGCGCAGGGCACGCTCTACTTCGCCACCCAGCTGCGCGACGGCAGCGCGGCGCTCTGGCGCAGCAACGGCACGGAAGGCGGCACCGTCCCGGTGAGGACGTTCGCGGCGGAGCCGCTGGGCTACCCCCGGCTGTCGGACATGGTGGCGGTGGGCAGCCGGGTCTTCTTCCTGCTCAACACCGTGGCCACCGGCACGGAGCTGTGGGTCAGCGACGGGACGGCCGCGGGGACGCGGCTGGTGGAGGACCTCACGCCGGGGATGGCCGGCTCCGCGCTGCTGCGCCTCACCGAGGTGAACGGCCGGCTGGTGTTCTTCCGGCTGACGGCCGCGACGCCGACGGAGCCCTCGCGCACGGAGCTGTGGCGCTCGGACGGGACGGCCGCGGGGACGCTGCGGGTGCGCAACTTCGGCGCGAACCCGGGGCTGGACTACAGCACGCTGAAGGTCGGGGGCGCGCTGCTCTTCTTCCTGGTGCAGGAGACGGGCACCACGCTATGGCGCACCGACGGCACGCTGGCGGGCACCACCGCCGTCAAGCGGGTGGACGCGGGCCCCACGTTCATCCTCGACGTGGGCCACGCGGGGGACCAGGGGCTGTTCCTCCTGCTGGATGGAACCAACTACGAGGTGTGGAGGACGAATGGCACCGAGGCGGGCACGGCCCGGCTGGAAGCGTTCGGCCGGTACACGCGGCTGCTCGGGGCGCTGGGCTCCAACGTCTACCTCTGGTCCGAGGACGCGGCCACGCGGCGGCTGAGGATTGACCGGCTCGCGCTGGCGGGCGGGGGCAAGGCGCTGGTCACCACCCTGCCCAATCCGTACGCGGATCAGGAGTTCGCGACGCCCTATGTGCAGACGTCGGCCGTGTCGGGGAACGGGCTCTACTTCTCCATGGCCATCAACAGCCCGGGCCCGTCGCCGCTGGACGTGTCGCTGTGGGTGACGAACGGCACGGCGGCGGGGACGCGCGACCTCTTCCGCCAGCTCAGCCGCAGCGACGAGTACCTCTCCCCCATCTTCGCCACCGGCACGGGCGTGGTCCTCTTCTCCGGTTCGCCCGAAGGCGGCACCACCGAGCCCTGGTTCACCCGGGGCACCGTGGCGACGACGGGACAGCTCGCGGACGTCCAGCCGGGGTCCGGGGGCTCGTCGCCCGAGGGATTCACGCGCTCGGGCAGCCGCGTCTATTTCAGCGCGACCGACGACACGCTGCGTCCGCAGCTCTGGTCCGTGCCGGCGTCCTTCACTTGCCCGGCGGGCTTCGACAACCTGCGGTGACAATGACAGACACCCACAGTGCCTCCGCGTCCCTGGCCACGCATTGAGGACACGGAGCACGGACTGGTAGAACGGTCCCCCGTACCGAAGGGGGAGTGGAAATGCCGTTCCGTGGGGCCGTCTGGTTTGTCCTCGTCATGCTTTCAGTCGCCGTGGGATGCGGCGATCCAGGCGTCTCACCGCTGCCGCCCGAGCCGCCAGTCCGCGACGCGGGCGTGACGGACGCGGGCCCTGACGACGATGCCGGCGTCCTGGACGCTGGCACCTCCGACGATGCGGGCACCGGCGACGCGGGCACCGCCAACGATGCAGGTACCTCCGATGCGGGCACCTCGGATGCGGGCACAGCCGACGACGCGGGCACCGTTGATCCGGGCGACCCGGATGCGGGCACGGCCGACGATGCCGGCACTTCCGACGACGCGGGGACGGCTGACGATGCCGGCACCTCCGACGATGCCGGCGTCGTGGACGGGGGCACGGTCGCGGAGGTCCCTTCACCGCCCGAAGCAGTGATGGCGATGAGCGGGGACGGTACCGTCCGGGTGTTCTGGATGCCGGCCGAGGACAACGGAAGCCCGCTCACGGGCTACACCGTCACGGCCTCACCGGGCGGCGCGTCGGAGACGGTCGCGCCGGACGTGCTCGAAGCCCAGCTCACGGGCCTCACCAACGGGACCGCGTACACGTTCACCGTGGTGGCCATGAACGCCGTGGGCCCCTCCACGCCGTCCCAACCCTCCGAACCGGTGACGCCCGCGGGCAGGCCGGGAGCACCCTCGGGAGTGGTCGCCACCGCGGAGGTGCGCGGTGCGACGGTGTCCTGGACCGCCCCTGAAACGAACGGCAGCCCCATCACCGGCTACGCCGTGGACGTCCAGCCCGCCGTGGAGGGCGCGAGCGTCGACGTCACGGGACAGCAGGCCCACGTCACGGGCCTGGCCAACGGCACGGCCTACACCTTCACCGTGCGCGCCTCGAACGCCGCGGGAGAAGGGCCCGCGTCCACTGCGTCCACGGCCATCACCACGCCGGACGTGCCGGGAGCCCCGCTGGACCTGTCCGCGCAAGCGGAGGACGGCGCCACCACCGTGTCCTGGAGCGCCCCCACCTCCGACGGAGGCAACGCCCTCACCGGCTACACCGTGACGCTCCAGCCGGGCGACGTGACCCAGACGCTGCCCTCCACCCAGACCCAGACGCACTTCACGGAGCTGACCAACGGCACTGCGTACACGCTGCACGTCGTCGCGCTCAACGCGGTGGGCACCGGCCCCGAGGCGACGGAGACGGTCACCCCTGTCGGTCCTCCAGCCGCGCCGACGGACGTCGTGGCGGTCGCGGGCGCCGGTCAGCTCACGCTCACGTGGACCGCCCCCACCTCCAACGGTGGCTCGCCGGTGACGGCCTACCGGGTGACACCTTCCGTGGCCGGCGTCGCGGGCGCGGCGGTCACCGTGGGACCGCAAACCCAGGCGGTCCTCACGGGCCTGCCCCGAGGAACGACGTACACGGTGACGGTCGCCGCCGTGAACGCCGTGGGCACCAGCGCGGACTCCCAGCCCTCCGCCGAGGTGACGACGCCGGACGTGCCCGGTGCGCCCCGGACGCCGCTCGCCACCGCGCTGGGGAAGGGCCGGGTCCGCGTGGACTGGGCGCTCCCCGAATCCGACGGTGGCAGCGCCCTCACCCGCTTCTCCGTGCGCGCGAGTCCCGGCGGCAGGACGGTGAACGTGGCGGGCAGCGCCACGTCCGCGATCCTCTCGGGCCTGGAGGGTGGCACGCACTACACCTTCACCGTCCAGGCCACCAACGCGGTGGGAGACAGCGAGCTGTCGCCCGCGTGTGACGCGACCACGCCCTGCGGCCTGTCGCTGGGCGGCTGGCCGAAGCTCCCGGTCACCGGCGTGAACGCGGTCGCCGCCGGGGACTTCAACGAGGACGGCCTCCCGGACCTGGGCATCACCCAGTCCAGCGGCGTGGCCGTGATGGTGGGAGACGGCGTCGGAGGCTTCACGCGCCAGACGCCCCTCACCGTGAACACGGCCACGACGCAGGACCGGGCCCACGCCGCGGACTTCAACGAGGACGGCCACCTGGACCTCCTCTTCCTGAGCTCCATCTCCGGCACCACCACTGTC
The DNA here is from genome assembly GCF_017302985.1 of Corallococcus macrosporus. Lineage (NCBI taxonomy): Bacteria > Pseudomonadati > Myxococcota > Myxococcia > Myxococcales > Myxococcaceae > Corallococcus > Corallococcus macrosporus. The sequence continues at coordinate 358,980 of NZ_JAFIMU010000017.1, read as the reverse complement.
AGCATCGCCTTCGGCGACGGGAAGGGCCGGTTCACGTCGCGCAAGAACCTGGACATTCCCGTCGTGCAGAGTGTCCTGGCCGTGCTGGACTTCAACGATGACGGGCGCCTGGACCTCGTCGCGCCCAGCTCCACGAGCACGGTCATCAGCCTGTTCCCCGGCGACGGCACCGGAGGCTTCGGGCCCCGGCAGGACGTGCCCTTCCCGGAGGCGCCCCGCGCGGCCACGATGGGGGACTTCAACGGGGACGGCCGGCAGGACCTGTTCGTCACGCACAACACCTTCTCCGCCACGGTGCTGCTCGCGGACGGGGCCGGCGGCTTCCAGCCCGGACAGGTGCTCCAGACGGAGCTGTATGCCACCCAGCCCCGGAGCGTGGACCTGGACCGCGACGGCAAGCTCGACGTCGTGTTCCTCAACCAGGGCGCGACGTCGCTCGGCGTGGCGATGGGCGATGGCACGGGACGCTTCGCGGCGCCCATGAGCTTCCCGGTCGCCGATGCGCCCGGCAGCCTGGAGCTCACGGACGTCGACGGTGACGGCCACGAGGACGCCGTGGTGACCCACGGCAAGACCGTCATCACGGTGCGCCTGGGGGATGGCACGGGCGGCTTCCCCGTGCGCAAGGACCTGCCCACGCTGGAGTCATCGCACGGCGTGGCGGTCGGCGACTTCGACGGGGACGGCCACAGGGACATCGCGGTGGCGAGCACGAGCGACGGGCTGTCCCTGCTCAAGGGCCGCGGCCAGGGAGCGTTCCTGACGAGGCTCGACGTGGCCGCCGTCCCGAGCCCTGCCTGGACGGCGACGGGCGACTTCAACGGAGACGGTGTGCTGGACCTCGCGGTGACCTCCCGCGACAGCGCCGGGGTCGCCGTGAAGCTGGGAGACGGCCAGGGCGGCTTCGGCGTCAGCCGCAACCTGAGCACCGCGTCCATCCCGAGCGCCGTCGTGGCCGTGGACCTCAACCAGGACGGCAAGCTGGACCTCGTCACGGCCAACCAGAACGGGACGCCGGGCCCCACGCTCAACGGCAACGTCACCGTGTGGCTGGGCAATGGCCTCGGCAACTTCGCCCGGAAGGACTTCACGACGGGCCGGGTGCCCATGGCGCTGCTCGCCGAGGACTTCACCGGCGATGGACGGGTGGACCTCGTCACCGCGAACAACGCCGACAACACCGTGAGCCTGCTGGCAGGGGATGGCTTCGGAGGCTTCGCGGCCGCCGTGACCACCGACGTCGCGACCCTGCCCATCGCGCTCGCCAGCGCGGACCTGGACGGGGACGGACGCAAGGACCTGCTGCTGGTCAGCTACGACGGCACCGTCGAACCCGAGCGCAACCTGGGCGGCGGCACCTTCGCGCGTCAGCCCTCCGTGTCGGTGGGCAGCCGGCCCCGCGCCATCGCGCTCGCGGAGTTCAACGGCGACGGGCGCGTGGACGCGGCTGTGGCCAACAGCAACGGCAGCAGCGTCAGCGTGCTGCTGGGCACGACGCCGTGGGGCCTGACCGTGGCGCAGACGCTCACCACGGGGAACACGCCCCAGGGCGTGGCGGCGGCGGACTTCGACGGGGACGGGAAGGTGGACCTCGCCGTCTCGCACAACAACGCCGCCAGCGCGGCCCATTACGTGCGCGTGTTCCCGGGCACCGGCACGGGCAGCTTCGGAGCGCCCGTGGACTTCTCCACCACGAGCAGCGTCTCCGCGCTGACCCGCGCGGACGTCAACGGAGATGGCCGTGAGGACCTCATCACGGCCAACTCCGGCCGTCACTACGTCAGCGTGTTCCTCAACTTCTGTCTCTAGCCAGCCCGCCGCGCCTACCGGTAGGTATCCAGGTAGGCGCGGTGGCTGTTGGAGAACTCGAAGTTCGTGAACGCGTCCCAGTTGATGGACCAGGTCATCAACCCCTTGAAGCCGGGGTAGCCGCCGGCCTGGCGCAGCACGTAGGTGCCGCCGAAGGCCTGGCCCTTCATCAGGTAGTCCAGCGCCTTCTGCACGTTCGCGGGCGTGGTGTAGCCCCCGCCCGCGGCCTGCGGCGAGGACGGCAGGCCGATGACGACCTGCTCCGGCCGCAGCGCGGGGAAGACGGCGCTCGCGTTGCCGCCCACCGGGAAGCCCTGGAGCAGCATCTCCGCCATGGCCACGTGGAAGTCCGGCGTGGACTGCGCGTAGGCGCGGCCGTCCAGCGCCATCACGGTGCCGGTGTTGTAGTGCTGCACGTGCAGGTACGTGAGCCGGTCGCGCAGCGCGTGGATGACGGGGAGGTAGGCGCCCCACGGGCCGCCGTAGGCCGCGTAGCCGCCCTGCACGTAGGCCGTCTCCGGCGCCATGGTGAGCAGGAAGCCCGACCCGTTGTCGTTGAGCAACTGCCGCGTGCCCGCGATGAGGTTCTGGATGCGCGGCGTGGTGGGGTTGCGGAAGTCGCTGTCCCCGGCGCCAAGCGCCAGCGACGCGCCCTCCAGGTCCAGGTCCAGCCCGTCAAAGCCATACGTGTGGATGAGCCCCTGCATGCTGGTGACGAAGGCCTGCTTCGCCGCCGCGTCGTCCAGGTGGATGGTGCCGTTGGCGCCGCCCAGCGAGATGAGCACCTTGCGGCCCTGCGCCTTGAGCGCGGCGATGTCCGCCTTGAACTCCGCCACGGTGGCGTTGTACGGCGTGAAGCCCATGGTGCCCGACGGCGCACCCGCCACCGGCTCCGCGAAGGCGACCTGGATGACGTTGAACTTCGACGACACGTCGCGCAGCCGGATGTTCGTGGAGCCGTTGTCGAAGTTGTGCCAGTAGCCGACCAGCACCTTGCCGCCGGAAGGCGCGGTGGTGCCCGTCGTCACGGCGACGCTGTTGCTCGCGGAGGACCGGTTGCCGGCCGCGTCGCGCGCCTTCGCGGTGAACGTATAGGTGGTGTTGGCTGAAAGCCCCGTCACGGTCGCGGTGGTCGTGGTGCTGGTGGCCGCCGCGCTGGTGCCGCCGTTGACGAAGATTTCGTACCCGGTGACGCCCACGTTGTCGCTGGACGCGTTGAACGCCAGGGACACGCTGGAGGCCGTCACGCCGGTGGAGCGCAGGGAGCCGGGCGCGGTGGGGGCCTGGGTGTCGGCCGGGGGGCGCGCGGGCGTGGTGGTGCTGAACGCCGCGCTCGCCGCGGAGCGGTTCCCCGCCGCGTCGCGCGCCTTCACCGTGAACGTGTAGGCCGTGTTCGCGGCGAGCCCCGTCACGGTGGCGCTCGTCGTGGTGGAGGTGGCGGAGGCGGCCGCGCCGTTGTTGACGAAGACCTCGTAGCCGGTGACGCCCACGTTGTCCGTGGACGTGCTCCAGGTCAGCGACACGCTCTCGTAGGTCTTGGACGGCGAGGTGACCCCAGAGGGAGTGCTGGGGGCCTGGGTGTCGGCGGGAGGAGGCGTGCCGGTGCGCTCCAGCCACAGGGCGAGCACGTTGGGTGGCTCCCAGCCCACCAGGGACGTATGGGACTGCCGGCAGTCGTAGCCCTTGCCGCCATAGGACGCGATGTCGCCCACGGTGTACGCGACGCCCGGGGCCCAGGCGCCCCGGTCTGCGGCCAGGGCCAGGGTGGGCAGGAGCAGCAGGAGCACGGCGAGGGCCGCGCGGGATGAGGAACGAGGGGGATGCATGAGGGGAAAAGCCTCCCGGAAAAGGGGTCCGGCAGGCAGGGAGGCAGCGACCCGGCGATTCGGGTCAAACCCAGGTGAGGGAGTACGCTGCGAGGCTGGCCCCGGAGTCGCTCCCATGCCCGTCATCCTCAAGTGCCTGCTGTGTGGCTCACTGTTCGACCGCGATGTGTACGCGTACTGCCCGCAGTGTGGTGGCGCGCAGACCCAGCCGGCCTTCAAGGTGGACTACAGCGGCACGGGCTACACGCCCAAGGGGACGGGCGGCAGCACCAGCAGCCCTCCGCTGTCGAGCCCCTTGCCTCCGCCTCCGCCCACGCCGTCGCCGTTCCACCTGCTGCCGTCCCCGCCGCAGCCGACCTTCACCTTCTCCTTCGGTCCGCCGTCCTCGCCCGGGGGGCCGCCGCCGACGCCTTCGACGTTCTCCTTCGGCTCCCTCCCGAGCTTCTCCTTCGGCACCTCCTCCACGAGCAGCCCTCCCACGACCCGCCCCAAGTCGAAGCGCTTCACCCACCAGCTCGTCATCGCCGTGCTGACGGGCACCGGGGACTCGGCCATCGAGAACATCGCGAACGACCTTCAGAGCAAGCACCCGGACATCTCCAGCCTCGTCCACATCCACCTTCGGGCGGGAGATCCCTTCGACGCTTCCACGCACAGGCTCATGGCGATCTCCACCAGCGCCAAGGCGGCCATCCAGAACGCTACCAAGCCCGAGAACCAGACCGAGAACGCGGCGACGGTGGAGAAGGTCTTCCGCATCAACCTCAAGAAGGCCGCCTGCCGGCTGTATCTGGTGGCACACGGCGACGACGGCTTCAACTTCGCGGGTCTCTCCGGCTCCGTCATGGCCGCCCTCATGAAGAACACGGTCCTGGGGGCCAACCCCATCACCTGCATCAGCGTGGTGAGCTGCTATGGCGCGGGCTACATCCCGCCGCTCTACAACAAGGACCAGTCGAAGGAAGAGAACGAGAGCCGGCTCGACGCGGCCCGAAGGGCGCCCATGGACAAGAACGCGTTCGCGGCGGTGTTCCACCGCGAGCTCAAGCGCTTCGGCCTCGTCACGGAGGTGCTGGCGCGCCGGGCGAACATCACCACGGCGGGTGCCTCCCGGAACTTCCGCAAGGAGACGCGCTTCGACCCGGGCTTCAGCATGGTCGACGCCTCCGCGCACAAGGCCCCCTGGTCGAAGTTCCGCTTCTACTGGGAGGGAGAGCAGCAGAAGGTGGCGCCCGTCTATTCCGACGGAGACACCAGCACCTGGCCGCAGGACCTGGCCTGATCCGCCCTGTCCATGGGTCCGAGGCGATGGCCGGGCTCGCGTTCCGGAACGACCCGCGCGTGACGGCCCCTGTCCTGTTCTGTGAACAGGGGCTGTTCACACGAGAGGACAGTCAGTTCGCCGAACCGCAGTGGCTGTTCCGGTAGTCCCCGGTGAAGGCGCCCAGGGCGGGCTTCGTCTTCGACAGCTTCCACAGCGCCTTGCCGAAGTCCGTCAGGTTGGTGGGCGTGGTCCAGTTGTCCACCGCGTGGAACTGGCCGGAGGTGGTGAGGAAGAACGTGTCATCCCAGTTCGGGTTCGCGTGCCACCCGATGATGCCGACCCCGTAGGTGGGCGCGTTGTTGAAGGCCACCATGCTGCCCGCCTTCAGCCGGGGCACGTCCGCGTCCGTCTTGTTCCAGCCCGTCTCCCCCACGATGAGCGCCAGGTTCTTGGCCTGCACCGACTTCACGTACGACACGAACTCCGCCGAGTGCACATTGCTGCCGCCGGCCTCCGCCCACGCGTTGTAGACGTGGATGGAGAAGAGCGTGTTGCACTTGCCGTCCGACAGCTGCGGCCCGTACGTGGGGATGAGGTTGCCCGGCACGCCCCAGCGGTTCCACTCCTGCCCCGCGACGCCACCGTCGATGACGACGACGTTCTCCGCGCCCGTGTTGCGCACCGCCGCTCGCAGCGTCCCCAGCACGCTCAGGTAGTCCGTCACCGCCTCGCCCCAGATGGGCTCGTTGAGGAGGTTGAACCAGACGTAGGTGTTGTTCTTGTACTTCTGCGCCAGCGCCGCCCAGGCGTCGCGGGTCTGCGCCAGCTTCGTGGCGTCCGTCTTGCCACCGCTCCACACCTTGTCGTGGAACTCGAGCATCACGACGATCTTCTTCGACGTGAACGCCTGCACGATGCGGTCGATCTTGTCGAAGTTCGGCTTCGACGTGTCGCCGGACACCAGGCCGTAGGTGTTGTACTCCGGGTGCGCCAGCTGCGCGCCGTTGATGCGCACGATGTTCCAGCCCCACTTCACGGCGGCGTCCGCGCGGTTCTCCGTGTCGCGCTGGAAGAAGTCCCAACCGTCCAGGTTGGCGCCCACCGGGTAGAATTTGTTGCCGCTGGGGCCCACGATGTCCTTGCCCACGATGTAGAAGCGGCCCGTGGGATTGGGCGTCGCGGTGGCGGCCTGCTCCACGTCGGCGGCCTCCGGCGCGGGAGTTTCCAGCTCGGGCCCACCGCACGCGGTGAGGCCACAGGCCAGGAGGAGCGACCACTTCAGGGGGCGGAACATGCGTCTGCCTTTCGGGGGATGAGGGGGCCTCAGGGGTTCGTCACGGCACAAGGCAGGTTCCGTGCCACGCCCCCTCCGCCCCTTCGGCGGCGGAGGCGACACACCCCAGCCGCTTCAAAGCCTGCTCATTTCACGCCAGCCGTCACTTCGCGAGTCCCGCCAGCGTGCCTGTTAAGGTCCACGCCATGCAGCAGGCACCGAGCCTCGATGACTTCGTCCTCCTCAAGCGCCTGGCGTTGGGCGCCATGTCGGAGGTGTTCCTCGCCGAGGTGAAGGGCGGCGTGGGGCCGGACCGGCTGGTGGCGCTCAAGCGGATGCGGCCGGAAGTGGCCGGAGATGACGCATGGGTGAGGCAGTTCCTGGACGAGGCCCACCTCTCCGCCCTGCTCCACCACCCGGCGCTCGCGAGGCTGAGGGCCTTCGGGCAGCAGGACGGGCTGTTGTTCCTCGTGTTCGAGTACGTCCACGGCCTCACGTTGGCGCAGCTCCTGGAAGCACGCCGCGCCGCCGGGCTGGGCCCCCTGCCATGGCCCCAAGCGGTGCGCATCGCGCTGAGCGTGGCGGAGTGCCTGGCCTACCTGCATCCGTTGCGAGGACGTGACGGACAGCCGCTGGGCCTCATCCACCGGGACCTCCATCCCGGCAACGTGATGCTCTCCGACACCGGCGCGGTGAAGCTGCTGGACCTGGGCATCGCGCGCCGAGCAGGGCGGCTCACCGAGACACAGCCCGGACAGGTGAAGGCCCGGCTGGAATACGCCGCGCCCGAGCAGCTCCGCGACGAACCACTGGATGCGCTGACGGACGTGCACGGTCTGGCATTGACGCTCCATGAACTGCTCACGGGAGTGGCACCGCTACGGAGGGACACGCCGGCCGCCACGATGGACGCGGTGTTGACGGAAGTGCCACGCAAGCCGGGCGGAGTGCCCACGGGACTCCAGAAGGCGGTGACGGCGGCGCTGGCCAAGGCGCCATCGAAGCGCCCTTCCCTGCTGGAGCTGCGCACGGCATTGAATCAATCCCTGCACGCCGGGGCCCCGCTGGTGGGCCAGCCAGAGCTAGCGGAACTGGTGTCACCGTTCCTGCCAGGTGCCGGACGGCTCCCCTGGGAACCGGACCACTCGCGAGAAGCCGCCACCGCCACGCTCACCGGCAAGCCCACGCGCACGAAAGGCTGACGATTCCCGGCGCGACGCGGCCATCCGTCATGGCGCGGCTCCGGTCCTGCTGCACGGCTCATCGCTGCCGGGCCACACGCTCGGCCCAACCTTCAAGGTGTGACACTTCTCGGGCGGACTCGCCTCCTCCGCCACCTCCGAGACTCCGATACGCTCGGCGCCGTCCTTCAAACCGTAACGCTTCGCGGATGTCCCCACCTCCGCCCCATCGAGGAACCGACACGCTCTACCCGGGCCGTCAAAGCGTGACACGTCGCGGACAGACCCACCTCCTGCGTACCCGCCGAGGAGCCGACACGCTCAGCCCGGCCTTCAAGGCGCGACACATCGCGAACGACTGCACCTCCTCCGTCGTCTCCAAGGAGCCGAACCACTCAGTCCCAGCCTTCAAGGCGTGGAACATTGAGGACAGTCCCATTTCCTCCGCCTGCCAAAGCGGCGACATGCTCGACCCCTGCCTTCAAGTCGTGACACGTCGCGGACAGACCCACCTCCTCCGTGCCCGCTGCGGAGCCGACGTACTCCGCCCTAGCCTTCAAGTCGTGACACGTCGCGGACGGTCCCAGCCCCACCGCCTCTGTGTACGACAACGGGCCGACACACTCGGCTCCTGCTCCTCAAGGGTTAACGCCTCGCGGACGGACTCGACTCCTCCGCATCCTCCAAGGAGCCGACACGCGCTGCCCTTCAACGCGTGACGCTTCGCGGGCGCTTCGCTTCATCCGCGCTCTGCGAGAGCTGACACCCCAGGCCCCGGCCCTTGAGGGCGTGACGCTTCGCAAGACGGCTCCGCATCCTCCACGCCCTTCGCCAGGTGGACGGTGTCAGCCTCCAGCCTTCAACCCGTAGCGGTGGAGCAGGCCGTGGACGTGGCTGCGCGCCAGTCCCGCCGTGCGCGCGACCTCGGAGATGTTGTTGTCGCACTTCGCGAGCAGCGCGGTGAGGTACTCGCGCGTGAAGGCCTCCACCATGTGCTCCTTGGCCTCCTTGAAGGTCAGCGCGCTCAGGTCCTTCGTCGCGGCCACGGCGCTCACCGGCTTCGAGTCCGGCAGCTCCACCTCTCCCGCCGCGAGGACGCGGTGCACGAAGTTGCGCAGCTCGCGCACGTTGCCCGGCCAGTCGTAGCCCACCAACCGCTGCACCAGCGCATCCGTGAGCGGGAAGTCCGGATGGCCCGCCTGCTCGAAGACGTGCCGTGCCAGCAGCGGAATGTCCTCCGCCCGTTCCCTCAAGGCGGGGACGCGCACCGGCACCACCGCCAGCCGGTAGTAGAGGTCCGCACGGAAGCGGCCCGCCGCCACCTCCGCCTTCAGGTCACGGTGCGTGGCGGCCACCACGCGCACGTCCACGTCGCGCGCGGCGTTGTCCCCCACGCGGCGCACCGTGCCCGACTCCAGCACGCGGAGCAGCTTCGGCTGGAGCTCCAGCGGCAGCTCTCCCACCTCGTCCAGGAACACCGTGCCGCCGTGCGCGTTCACGAGCTGCCCCTGGCGGTCGGCATGCGCCCCGGTGAAGGCGCCCTTCGCGTGACCGAACAGCTCACTCTCGATGAGCGAAGGCACCACCGCGCCGCAGTCCACGATGACGAATGGCTTCGCCGCGCGAGGCGAGGCCTGATGCAGCGCCTCCGCGAGCAGCTCCTTGCCAGTGCCCGTCTCGCCCAGCAGCAGCACGGAGAAGGCGGAGCGAGCGGTGCGCTCCAGCACGCCGAAGAGTCGCTGCATGGCGGCGCTCTGTCCCAGCGCGCGGCCAAAGGACGTGCGGGGCGCGGAAGTCCCGGCCTCGTCGCTGGCCTCCGGCAGCACGAGCAGCGTCGTCTTGCCCAGCGTGAAGCGGGCCTCGCTCGCGACCGTCACCTCGTGGACACGCACGCCCAGGGACCACGTGCCGTTGCGAGAGCCCACGTCCCGCACCCGCACGCCCTCCGGCCGGGCCTGGAGCTCCAGGTGCACGCGCGACACGGTCGGGTCGCTCAGCTTGAGGCCCCCTTCGACCTGGGTGCCCACGAGCAGCGTGCCTTCGAGGAGGACGTCCCGTCGCGCGTCGGGGCCCGTTTCCACCACCACCCGGAAGCGGGGGCCATGGGGTTCAGGTCGCCCCTCCGCCAGGGCACCAGGGGAGAGCGGCTCGGTGGAGGAAGCACCCATGGGTTATGGCAACATAGGGCCGCCCATGGCGCTCCACAAGCAACCCTCACCGTGCGCCACCTGTGGGCTGCCCCTTCCGTTCGCGGGCGCGCCTTGCGCGGAGTGCACCGTCATCACGCAGCACGCGGGCGAGGCCGGCTGGACCGCGCGAACGTCGACGCGCCCGCCGCTCAAGACAGGCGATCTGCTGGAGGGCAAGTGGCGGCTGGAGGAGCTGTTGGGCGCGGGAGGCATGGGTCAGGTGTACCGGGCGCTGGACGTGGCGCTCGAGCGGACCGTGGCCATCAAGCTGCTGCACGAAGCGCTGTGCGCGGATCCAGAGAGCGTGGCGCGCTTCGAGCGGGAAGCCCGCGCGATGGCGAGGCTGGAGCATCCGCACATCACGCCCATCCACGCAGTGGGTCAGGAGCGTGGCCGGCCCTTCATCGTGATGAAGCACCTGGAGGGAATGTCACTCGCCCGTTACCTGAAGTCGGTGCCGGGGCCGCTGCCCGTGGCGGAGGTGCTCGCACTGGCGAGGCAGGTGTGCGCGGGTTTGGACTTCATCCACCAGCGAGGCTGCGTGCACCGGGACATCAAGCCCGGCAACGTCTTCCTGTCACCCGGAGGGCGAGCGACGCTGCTCGACTTCGGCATCCTCTGGGAGCACCGGGGCGAGGAGGCCACCCGCAGCGGCCTGCGGCTGGGCACGCCCAGCTACATGGCGCCGGAGCAGGCACGGGGTGAGCCCGTGGACGGGCGAGCGGACCTGTACTCACTGGGCCTGGTACTGCTGGAGATGCTGACGGGCCTGCCGCCATCGAGCACCTGTCGGCTGCTAGGCGAAGGCCCCCGTCACGCGGCGCAAGCGCTCCGTGAGCAGGCGCCATGGCTGTCATTGCCACTGGCGAAGGTGCTCGTGCAGGCCACCGCGATGGATCCAGAGCAACGCCAGTCAGGAGCGCTGGCGCTGCTGACGGCAATGGAAGAAGCCGCACGGGTGAGCGTGGAGCAGCCAGCGGCGACTGCCCCCAAGAGAGCAACAGAGCAGCACGAGAAGCGCTGGCGTTCGCGCCTGCTGACGGCGCTAATTGGAGCGGCCGTAGGTGCGCTGTTGTTCGGAACGCTGGCGCTCCGGCAGGAAGCCGCGCAAGACACCGCTGCGGCACTCGCTACCCCCGCAGCGATGTCAGCTCACGTGGGCGACAGCACCGCGCCCGGGCCATCCGTTGACGGTCGCACCGCTGCGATATCTGCCCGCGAGGCACGAGGAAGCAGCGCCGCAACCGGGCCTGCCGCGGAGGCTCCGGTGGGCACCGGCGCCATCACGGCAACTGCGCCTGGGGACCGCGACAGCAAGACGGCGGCGGAGGCTACCGTGGTCAACCGAGCCATCACAGACGCTGCACCTGGGAACCGCGACAGCAAGACGGAGACTGAGCCCACGTCGCACGCGGGAAGTGGCACCGTCATGAAGCCGGCGGCGCTGGGGCCCAGCACCGCGCCAGGAAGTATGAACGGCATCGAGCAGGAGACGCCGGCACCGGTCATCTCGGCGGCAGGACGCCCTTCGGGGAAGGCTTCGACGGGACACACCGATCCCGCCACGAAAGCACCGCTCCGCAGGAGCAGAAGCCAGTCCCGGCCGCTGACGGCCAGCGCGAAGCAGCCCTCCACACAGGCGCCGGCTCGCGGCGAACTGCGCGTGGTGACGGTGCACGAAGGCAAGACGGTCTGGGCAGACGTCAGCGTGGACGGCAAGCACCTGGGCGCGACGCCCCTTTCCTTCGACCTTCCCGAAGGACGGCACGCCGTCCGAGTGGAGCGCGACGGCTTCCATCCGGAGCAGCGGCAGGTGAGCATCGTCCCAGGCACCAAGTCCGTGGTCCGCATCGAGCTGCGTCCATGAGCGCGCCCCAGGTGATGGTGTCCTTGCTGCTCGCCGCCGCGGGCCCCGCGGTGGAGAACCGCGACCTGGAAGCCGCGCTGCAGTCCCTCTCCGAGGCGGACTTCGAGGCCGCGCTCGCCCACATCGAAGCAGGGCTCCGGCAAACCCGCGACGAAGCACAGACCGCGCAACTGCGCCTTGTGCAGGGCGAGGTGTACGCGGCACTACGCCAGTACGCCCAGATGGAGACCGCCTTCGCCCGAGCACTCGAAGCCAACCCCGACGCCCGCCTGGACCCGCAGCGAGTCCAGCCCACCGTGGTCGCCCTCTTCGAAAGCCTGCGAGGGCGCCTCCAGGGCACGCTGGCCATCGAAGTCGACCCCGCCGGAGCAGAGGTACGGCTCGACGGACGGCTGCTGGGACAGGCACCCTGGAAGGGCCCAGTCCCCATCGGCACCCATACGCTAGAGGTCGGCCCGACCCTGACGCCCCTTCAGGTCAAGGTCCACACAGACCAGACCGAGCAGGTGCGAGTCGTCCTGCCAGCGGCACCCGCCACGCAGCCCGCCTTCTTCTCCTCGCTCGCGTTCAGCGCGCAGCTGCGGGCCGCCTTTGGGTTGTCCCCGTCCTCCGGAGCCGGACTGGAAGCCGGTGCGCGCCTCTCCGGGACGTATGTCTTTGGGGAACTGAACGCCACGGCCGGAAGCCGTTTCGGAGCCGCCCTCCGCCTGGGCACCCAGGCCCCGCGACTCCTGGGCCCCGTGACCCTCTCCCTATCCCTGGATGGCTATGCCGTGGGCGGCCCCGCGCTGTTCGGCGGCGGCCTGTCCGCGGGCGCGAGCCTGCCCCTCTCCACGAAGTTCGACGTCTTCGCGGAACTGAGCGGACGCTGGATACCGTCCAGCACGGACTATCAGGGCACGCACCTGCTGGGCGTCACCGGACTGCGCTTCACGCCGGGCGGACAGGCAGGCCGCTAGAGGCCCATTGATGCATCCGGCAAGGAATGCCCGGCGAGGGGCGGAGAGCAGTCGCTGCTTACGAAGCAGGTGGTGGCCCCAAGGAATAGGTCACGAAGCGCCAGACGCGCAGAGCCCACCGGCCCAAGAAGCCCCAGGTGCCGCCCGTTTCTCTCCGCGAGTCAGAGGGAGGAGGCGTGGGCTGGAGGGCCTCTTCCGGACAAGAAGCATCCCAATCAGACCGGTTGCCCAAGGCCTCGCCCATCCCCTGCGCACAGGAGTGCTCGGCCTCGGGTTCGCTTGGGGGGAGCACTGAAGCGGTTGGGAAACACGGTGTCCCCTGGTCCGGCTCCACGGAGGGAAGCGGTTCATGAGGGCCAGGCGGCCCCGCAAGGGCCGCAGAGTCATCGGTGGCTGAAGCCGGTCGGGCAAGGCCCTGCTCCTCGACGCAGGGCTCTTTCACAAGCGGCTCATCGCACCTGCTGACAGTCGATGAGGCATCGGAGCAGCACGTCTGGGCATGCGGAGCTTCGGGGAACACAGGCTCCTGGGGAACAGGAGCAAAGGCGTCCAGCATGCCCTCATCGCACGCCTTCAGCAGCGCCGGCAGTTGGTGCTGGAGCGTCCGCACATCGCGCTCGCCGAGGGCGTGCATCGCGCAGCGGGCCCACTCGCGCAGGGCGTCTCCGCCCATGAAGGACAGCAGCCGGGCCGCGTTTCCTCGCAGGGCCCGTTGCAGTGACTGGATGAGGAGCAGATGCCCGGGACGCGCAGCCGCATGGGCCGCCAGCCGCAGCAACTCGAATTCCAACTCCGCGCAGCGAGCACCGGGCTCCCAGCGCGCCGCGTCCGAGAGCGCGTAACAGATGGACTCCAACTGGCCCACCTGCGACGCGGAGGCCTTCGTGCAGCAGTCGGCCAGCAGCTCCACCAGCACCTGACGCTTGAGGCTGAAGAAGCCCTCAAAAAGCCGCCGGCCCTCCTCGGTGTGCCGGTGATGCAGCGCAAGGCCCAGGTTCTCCAGTGTCAGTGACTCGCCCAGCGCCACCGCGCGCGTCTTGCGCCCGGGGTGCTGCACCACCAGGCCTCGCGCCGCCAGTCGCCGGAACGCCTCGCGCACGGTGCCCCGACAGCACTTGAACTCACCCGCCAACTTCTCTTCCGAGGCGAACTGCCCCCGCGGCAGCATCCCCAGCGAAATGTAGCGCTCGAGTTGCTCTTCCACGTACGCCACGCGTCCCACCCGCTCCATCACCGTCCTCCTCCTCACCCACGCCACGCGCATCCAACCACAGGGGTCTGACATGGACGCGCCGGCCCACCGTCCTCGTGGACGTCCGCCCCTGGGCGCCCCACGCCACAAACCTGTCCGACTGTCGGACAGGTTTGCACAAAGCGCTCCCAACCAGCCGGGACCTGACATGGACGCGTGGACCTACCGTCCTCGTCACCTGTTGGGACAGCGCACTCTTGGGGCCGGGCGGCAAGAGCTTGTCCGACAGTCGGACAGGTTCGCGCAAAGCGCTTCCGGCCAGGCGGGACTGATATGGCCGCGAGGGCCCATGGTCCTCGTTGTGTTTCGGGACACCGGGCCCTCTGCTGTGGCGACCTATCTGGCTCGCCTGCGACGGAGCCAGATGCCCAGGAGTGCCGGCAGCGCCAGGACGGCTCCCGGCGCGGAGGTGCATCCCAGTTCCGTTGTCCATGGCCCGCCGCCATCGGCGTCTGACGGCAGCGCTTCCACGTCCACGGTCAGCGACGCGGGAAGGAAGTCCGCGTGCGATGCCTGCCACGTCACCGTCCCCGCCGGTCCTTGGGGCCGGAAGTACATGCGTCGCTCGGAAGTTCCTGTCGGCAGGCGCACTCGCGTCACCGGCGAATCACAGTCCTTCTCCGTGTGGAATCCGCCCTTGTCGCCCTCCACTGCCAGCGACACGTCGGTGTCGTATGGCGCAGGCGCGAGCGTCCCCGTGGAGGACGCTCGCAGTGACAGGTCCACCGCGAGGCAGTCCTTCGCCCCTTCCGCTTCCGGCCGGCGCAACTCCAGACGGCTGGCCATGGGCGCGTCCGAAACGCGCACGTCGTCGAAGTCCAGGAAGCCCGTGAAGGTGCCCGTGTCGCTCCACGGCTCGCCCACCACCACCTTGTCCACCTTGTTTGCGTCATCGCGCAGGTCCAGTCCGGTCAGCCCTGGGCCCTGCTCGATGCCGTCCACCCACAGCCGGGCCTCCGCGGCCGCGGTCCCCATTCCCCGGACGCGCAGCTCGACGAGTGACCAACGCTCCGCCTCCACCTTCGCTCCGTGAAGGCTCACATAGGTCCGACCGGAGCCGTTGCGCAGCGCCAGCTCCCAGGCGGGCCCCGGTGCCAGCAGACGCAGTTCCACCAGCGCTGGCAGCCCCTGCATGACCACCGCGCTCCCCACCGCCCCCACGTCCCGCATGCGCAGCCAGGTGCGCATGTGGACCTCCGACGTCAGCGCGGTCACGTTGGCGTTGATGCTGGCCTGGGAGCCCGACGCCGTGGCTCGGTCCACCACCGTGAGCCCATACCGCCCCCGGTGCGCTCCTGCCGCCCCGCTGGTGAACGTGTTGGTCCCCACCATTCCCGAGTCGTCCCACCGTCCCGGCGGCGTGTCCTCGGGGAGCAGCGTTCCCGTTTCGAAGTCGTCCGCGAATCCCTCGGACGCATGGGCGGACATGAACGGCAGGAGCAGACAGCCCGCCAGCACCCCACCCCAGACCCTGGCCCTTCCCGCACGCATCGGCATGAAGTCTATCAGCATGACGTGTGGGAAGGGCCCCGGTCCTCCGCCTAGCGGAACACCGTCAGGTCCACGCGGTCCGCGTTGAGCGTGTACCCGGAGGATGCCGCGTTCTTGCGGCCCGACACCTTGACGGTCAGCGTGTGCGTCCCGCCGGTCAGCACCGCGCTGGTCCACAAGAGCTTCTGCTCCTGGCGCGTGGCGGAATAGAAGTCCACGTCCACCGCCGTGCCCCCGTCGATGGACACCGACGCGATGCCGTGGTGCGACGCCACCGAGCCGTACAGCTTCGCCTGCGTGCCGTTGAAGCGCACCACGTAGGTGGCGTTGGTCGCCGCGGAGAAGTGGTCATCGCTCTGGAACTTGCCCGTGCCGGTGCCTGCTTCCCAGGTGCCCGTGTACTCGAACTGCTCCAGGCCGGTGCCCACCACGCTGTCGTTGAGCTGGACCGTGGTCGTCGTCTGGCTCGCAGCCGTCACCGACACGGCGGTGCTGGTGCCCACGTTGTTGGCCGCGTCATACGCCTTCACCACCAGCGAGTGCGCCCCGGCGGTGGCGGCCCAGGGGAAGGAATAGGGCGAGGTCGTGTCCTCGCCCACCTTCTGGCCGTCCACGTGCAGCTCCGTCTTCACCACGCCGATGTTGTCGCTGGCCGTCGCCTGCACCGTCACGTTCCCCACCGCCACCGTGCCGCCGGTGGGCTGGGTGATGCTCGCGGTGGGCGCGGTGGTGTCGCCCTGCGTCGCCGTCGTCACGTCCACGCGGTCCGCGTTGAGCGTGTACCCGGACGACGCGGCGTTCTTGCGGCCCGACACCTTGACGGTGAGCGTGTGGGCTCCGGACGTCAGCGTCGCGCTGGTGAAGAGCAGCTTCTGGTCCTGGCGCGTGGCCGAGTAGAAGTCCACGTCCACCGCCGCGCCGCTGTCCACGGACACGGTCGCGATGCCGTGGTGCGATGCCACCGAGCCGTACAGCTTCGCCTGCGTGCCATTGAAGCGGACGACGTAGGTGGAGTTGGTGGTGGCGGAGTAGTGGTCATCCCCCTGGAACTTCTCCGCGCCCGTGCCGGCCTCCCAGGTGCCCGCGTACTCGAACTGCCCGGTGCCCGTGCCGACCGTGTTGTCATTGAGCTGCACGGTGTTGCCCGTGGGCGGGGGCGGCGTGGACGGCAGGGGGAAGTCCTTGATCATCGGCATCATCGGGTCGTCCGGCCCGAAGGTCAGCTCGCAGCCGGAGGGAGTGACGGGGCTCCAGTTCCAGACGAGCACCGCGGCCGCTCGGCCGGAGATGTACTGCTGAAACTTCTGGCGCATGGCGTCGCGGCGGGCCGTGCGCGACGTGCGGCACCCGCTGAGGCCGGAGATGATGCCCGTCTCTCCGATGATGAGCGGCTTGTTCAGCCCGTCCATCGCGCGCAGGGCCGGCGCGAAGTGCGGCGACACGATGGTGTTGCCGTTGTTGTAGTCGTAGTCGTACTCGTGCAGCGAGCCCACGTCGATGTTGGGCAGGTTGTGGATGTCCTTGAAGCCCGCCTCGCCGCCGTAGGCCCAGGGCGCCCACGAGCCGGAGCCGACCAGGTGGTTCGGGTCGATGCCCTTGATGGTGGTGCTGACGTCGTTGAAGAACGCCTTGATGGTGGCGTTGTCCGCGTCACCGGGCTCGTTGAGCAGTTCCCACATGCCCACCGCCGCGCTGTTCTTGAACTGCGTGACGACCTGACGCACCCAGGGCAGGTAGCTCGTCTTGTAGCCGCTGGCGTACCACACGGGGTACTTGCCGCTGCCGTCACTGCCCTTGTAGCCGTCCCACTCGCCGCAGTAGCTGCGGCCGTCCGCGAGCGACAGGATGAGCTTCTGGTTGTACTTCTCCGCTGCGGCGACCACCTTCTGGATACGCGCCAGCCCCGACGGCTGGAAGCCCCACGTGCGCACCAGGCTGTTGGGGCGCAGGCCCGCGAAGAAGGCGTCCAGTTGCGCGTCGGTGGGCGCGGCGCCACAGCCCGTCAGCGTGAACGCATCCACGCCGACCATCTGGTACGGCGCGCCGTTCAGGTAGAGCTGCGCCCCCTGGCGGTAGAGGAAGTTGGCGGGGACCGCCAGCTCGGAGGTGTTGGTGGTGAGGCCCTCGTCGCCCTCCTCCGGCAACCCGTTGCAGGCGGCCAGGAGGGACAGCGAGAAGAGCCCGAGGAGACGGCGGGCGGAAGAATGCTTTCGCATGGATTGGATTCCTGGAAGCAGGGGGCTTGCTCAGAAGAGCTGCTGGTACTTCGCGGCCGAGTTGGGCATGCGGGTGTTCGGATTGAGGATCCAGCGGCGGTTGTCCCGGTCCACGTTGAAGAGGGACTCGTAGAGGACCTTGCCGGCGCCGGTGCCGCCGTTCGCCTTGAAGAAGTTGAACATCTGCTCGATGAACACGGGCGAGTCGCCGTTGTCCGCGTTGCCGCTCCACTCGGAGATGGCGAGCGGCAGGCCCACGCTCTTCGCGAACTCCAGGTGCTTCGCCAGGCCCTTGGGCGCGCCGTAGCCGTCCGTCTGCTGGATGGCGTTGTTCCAGTCCGTCACCGTCGCGACGTAGGGGTACTGGTTGTAGTAGTCCACGCTCATCACGTCGACGTAGGCGGCGCCGGGGAAGGTCTTGCGCCAGTCGATGCCGGAGCTCACGGACTCGCGGTTGACGCTGAACACCAGCTTCGCGGCGGGGAAGATCTCCTTCTGCAGCGCGCGGTAGCGCTTCCACGCCGAGATGAAGGCCGTGGCGTTGCTGGAGGTGACCTTCCAGGAGTACCAGTTGCCATTCATCTCATGGGCGAAGCGGATGTACACGGTGCCCGGGCGGCTGCCCCACTTCGTCTTCAGGGCGGTGAGGGACTGGCGCCAGCGCGCGTCGTACGCGCCCGTCGCCGCGGAGGCCCAGGACTCGGTGTCGCTGATGGCTCCCACCGCGATGTCGATGCTGCCCTGCCACGTGCCGAACTCGCCGCCCGGGTCCAGCTGCCACAGCCCGACGGAGGCGCTGTTGTTGTCCGACCAGGTGGCCGCGAGCGTCACCGGCGTGCCGCGCCAGGTGCCGAAGGCGCCCGTCGCCACGCCGACGCCGGAGGCGCCCGAAATCCAGGGGCCGGACGTGCCCGTGCCACCACCGCCCGTGCCCACCGTGAACGCCAGCCCCGAGCCGTCACGCCAGACGCTGGAGGCGTCCTCCCACGTCGGGTAGGCCTCCCAGGTGCCCAGCGGATCCGCGGAGGCGATGACTCGCGTCGCGGTGAGCGTCACGCTCTCGCCCGGCTGGAGGGTGCGGTTGGTGATGCGCGGCGTGAGGTCGTAGTACGGACCGCCCGCGTGCGTGCCGCCAGGGGCTCGCGACGTGAGGACGATGTTCTTCGCGGTGACGGCGGTGGTGCCGTTGTTCTTGTAGGTGACGCTGGCGCTCAGCGTCTGGCCTCGCTCCAGCGAGGTGTCCACCACGGAGATGGACGTGGTGATGGTGAGCGCTCCGGAGGTCTCCACCGCGGCGGACGCGGTCTCGAGCGAGGGCGCGGAGTCATCCAGGGGCGTGGCCTCGTCCAGGGGGCCGCCACAGGCGGTGGACAGGGCGAGCAGGGCCGCGGTCACGAGGCCCGTGAGGCCGGCGCGTGAGAAGGAGGTGGAACGACGTGCGATGGGGGACACGAGATGCCTTTCAGGACAGGAGGGGAGACGTGCTGCCGCCGCCGCCCTGAGCAATGGCTGTGCCGGACCTGCTTCCGTGGAAATCCCGGGACTTCCGGACGTGGCAGGCGCGGCCACTCCGGGGCGGCTGACCTCTGGAGAGGACAGGACCTGTCCTCTCGACAGGACAGGTGGGGCGTGTCGCGGTTGCCTGCGTGGCCTGCGTTCCAGCGGTCTCCGGACGACAGGAAGCGTGCGCGCGCCCCACGTGTGCCTTGCAGCGCGGCTGTGGGTGCACTAGCCATCGGGGGACGAGGGCCGACGGCGCCGACCGCTCGGGTCCTCCGAGGATGACTTTATGGCCCAGCGCCGCCCGACCCGACCTTCCGCCTCCCCTGATTCGTCCAAGTCCCGCAGTGCCGCTGGCAAGGCCGCCACGAAGCCCGGGGGCCGTCCCGCCGGGGGCAAGGCTCCTGCCCCGGCGAAGAAGGCCGGGGTCGCGAAGCCGGTGGCGCAGGCGCTGAAGACCGCGGCCTCGAAGCTGAAGCAGGCCGCGAAGGCGGTGAAGAACGCCGCGGCGAAGGCTCCGGCCCCCAAGGCAAAGCCTGGCGCGAAGCCCGCCGCAAAGGCATCCACCGCGAAGGCCGCGCCGGCACCGAAGGCTCCCGCGGCGAAGTCCGCCGCGCAGGCTCCGAAGTCCTCCACCGCGAAGTCCGGTGCACCGGCTCCGAAGGCTCCCTCTGCGAAGTCCGGTGCATCGGCTCCGACGGGTTCCGCCGCGCAAGCGCTGAAGGCCCCTGCAGCCAAGGCCGCTGGCAAGGCTCCGACGTCTTCCGCCACGAAGTCGGGTGCACCTTCTCCGAAGGCTCCTGCCGCGAAGTCCACCGACAAGGCCTCAAAGGTGGCTGCCGCGCAGGCGCCGAAGGCTCCTGTGGTGAAGTCGGGCGCACCAGGGTCGAAGGCTCCTGCGGCAAAGGCCGCCGATAAGGCTCCGAAGACGACTGTCACGCAGCCCGCTGCGCAGGCGTCGAAGGCTCCCATTCCGGAGGCTCCGAAGGCTTCCGCCTCAAAGGCATCCAGCTCGAAGTCATCCTCGCAGTCCTCGCTCCCGCTTGAGGCAACGGCAGCGCCGACAGGATCGGCATCGAAGGCTTCCGCGTCGAAGTCCGCTGGACGGGCCCCCAAGACTTCCTCGGTGGAGCCCACGTCGCCGGGTGAGCGTCCCGAGGCTTCCACTGCGGGAGCTGACTCGACCGTAGAGAGTCCCAAGGCATCCGCGTCGAAGGCTTCCGGACGGTCCTCCAAGGCATCAGCGGCGGAGCCCTCCTCGACGGGGGAGAACCCGAATGCATCCGCGCCGAATACCTCTGGACCGTTACCCAAGGGCTCGGCGGCGGAGCCCGCGCCGACGGAGAACCTGAAGGCTTCCGCGTCAAAGACTTCCGGACGGTCCTCCAAGGCTGCGGCGGGAGAGCCCACGTCGACAGAGGTGAACCCGCAGACATCCGAGTCGAAGGCTGCCGGACGGCCTTCCAAGGCTTCGTCAGCGGAGCCCGTGCCGACGGAGGTGAACCCGAACGCCTCCGCGTCGAAGGACGCCGGACGGTCCTCCAAGGCTACGGCGGAGCCCGCGACGACGGACTCCGGACTGTCGTCCGAGGCGGAGGAGAGTTCGAAGGCTTCTGCGTCGAAGTCCTCCGGACGGTCGTCCAAGGCTGCGACCTCGGCAGAGGAGAACCTGAACGCTTCCGAACCAAAGCCCGCTGAGCAAGCCCCTGCGGCGGAGCCCTCTTCGGCTGGGGAGCCGCTGAAGACCTCCTCACCTGAGCCTTCCTCCCAGTCCGCTCAAACCGCGGAGCCGACGGCGGGTGCTGGCGAAGCCCCTTCGAAGCGTGCGGGGAAGACGCCCAAGGGGGCTTCCTCGAAGAAGTCCTCCGCCGATGCAACTCCCGCCCCGGCTTCTTCACCTTCGGAAGGCACCTCTCCCGCGACACAGGCGGAGGCGGGATCCTCCGACGCTGCTGCTTCCAGCGCCGTGGAAGAACCGTCTCCCAAGGCCTCGGGTCGCGGCGCGAAGCGGAAGACCTCCGAAGCCGAAGCGGCTCCGTCGGAAGCCTCGGCCGCGCCGGAAGAGCCGTCCGCCCCTCCGGCCTCCAGCGAGGAGCCTTCCTCGAAGTCGAAGCGCGCGGCCAAGGGCGCGGCTCGCCCCCCCGAGGAGCCCGCCCCCGCTGCGCCCTCCGCACCGGCGAAGCCCGCCCGCACCGTCGAGCCCCAGTACCTCATCCTCACCGGCGGCTCGCCCTTCCTGCGCGCCATTGGCTCCGTACGCCGCCCGGAGGGTGAACCCCTGCCCGGCTTCGGCAACCTCGCCGTCACCAAGATGTCCGCGGCCCCGCTGCCCATCGAACCCGGCCAGTACGAGTTCCGCTTCCAGGCCAGCAACGGCACCGGCGACTTCAAGCTCGCCCAGCGCAGCGAGAACGGCGCCCCTCGCAACGTGCGCGACTTCGAGATGGCGTCCTCGGGCGGCTTCCAGGTCTACCGCTTCAGCATCCCCTGAGCTCAACGCCTCAGGGCAGGAACCGCGACATCAGCGCGAGCCCCGGCGCCTCCAGGGGCACGCGCCCCCGGAGCGCGGCGAACAGCGACCAGCCGTGGTCCGACAGCAGCACCACGGCCGCGTCCGCCGCGACGCTCAGCCCCATGAAGCCCACGTAGCCGCCCATCACCGACGAGCGCCACACCACGTCCTTGCCTCGCACCTGGGACACGTTCCACCCCAGGCCGCGCTGGAAGGGCCCGGCCTTCACCCGGGGCGCCTGCATCCGGAACAGGGCCTTCGTGAAGGACGTCTCGCCCCGCCCCAGACCCGTCTCCAGGAAACGCATCACGTCCCCCACCGTGGAGTGCAGCGCCCCGCCGCCCGGGAGCGCCGGGAAGGTCCAGGGCGACACGGGCTTGCCTCGCGCGGTGTGTCCCTGCAACAAGCGCGGGGCCAGCTCCTCCGTGACCCGCGCTGCGGTGTCCGTCAGCCCCATGGGCTTGCAGAGCGCGTCCCGCATCAGGTGCCCGTAGTTCAACGCCATGCGCCGGGACAGCGCGTGGCCGAGCACCCCCATGCCCAGGAAGGACTCGGAGGACGGGTGCGGCGGCGGCCGCCGGGGGTGGTAGTTGCGCAGGAACTCGCCGAAGAGGGCCGCCGAGTAGTGGCCGAACGGGTCGTCCGGATTCTGCGGGGCCGCGTCCAGGTTCGGCGGCAGGTGCGGCAGCCCGGAGGTGTGCGTCGCCAGTTGCTCCAGCGTGATGCTCCGAGCGACCTCGTCGTTCAGCAGGGACTGGGGAATCAGGTTCCCCAGCGGCTCGTCGAGCCGCACGTCGCCGCGCTCCGCCATCACCGACAGCAGCGCCGCCGTGAAGACCTCCGTGAGCGAGCCCAGCGAGAAGAGGGCGTCCGTGGCCGGAGGCGTCCCTTTGCCTCGCAGGCCTTCGACGTGCAGCGCGCCCCGCCACGTCATCGCCGCGCACACGGAGGCCGTCGGGTAGCCGCGCAGGTAGGGGCGCAGCTCCGCGCGGAGGAGGTCGGAAGGGTTCGACATGGGGTGGCGCTTTATGGGCCCGCCGCCCGCGGAGGCAAGCCTTCCCGCAGCGCTTCTGTCAGGCATCACCGTGCGGGAGCGTCCGCCCCCTGGAAGGCCCTTTCGTCCAGACATGCCGCCCGCGGTCACGCCCATGGGCGCCCGCCGAGGCCGTGTCAGGTCCCGCGTGTGCCCGCGTCAGCGTGGGCCCGCCGTTCCCACAGCGCATCCACGACGAAAGGCCCCCTGCATGCCCATTCCTCCCGCCGCGAAGGCCCTCCTGTTCGGGCGCAACCCCCACCAGCCGGATCCGTTCGACGTGGAGGCCGACGCGGCCGAAGCGCTGGGCGTGGACACGTATCAGGCGGACCTCTCCGCCCTGCTGTCCGGCGACGCGGCGCGGGCGCTCACCGGGGTGCCGGAGCGGGGCCACCTCCGGCTGCTGTACCGGGGCTGGATGCTCACGGAGGAGGAGTACGGCGAGCTGGATGAAGCGGTGCGCGCGCTGGGCCACCGGCTGATGACGACGCCCGAGCAGTACGCCGCCGCGCACTACCTGCCCCGCTGGTACCCCCGGCTGGCCGGCTACACCGCGCGCTCGGTCTGGACGGAGGAGCCGGACGCGGCGGAAGCCTGGCGGGCGGCGCGCAAGCTGGGACCGCCGCCGTGGATTCTGAAGGACCACGTGAAGTCCGCGAAGGAGCGCTGGGCGGAGGCGTGCTTCGTGCCGTCGGACGCCACGCGCGAGGACTTCGAGCGCATCTGCCAGAACCTGCTCGACGAGCGCGGCGACCGCTTCGAGCGGGGCTTCGTGGTGCGCCGCTACCTGCCGCTCAAGGTCTACGGCCGCACGCCCGCGGGGCCCGCGCACCTGGAGTTCCGCCTGTTCTTCGGGCGGGGCCGGCTGATGGCCGCGGAGCCGTACCACGAGTTCGACGTGGAGGTTCCGGACTTCAGCGCCTTCGAGCCGCTGGGCCAGCGCATCCCCTCCCCGTTCTTCACGCTGGACGTGGCGATGCTGGAGGACGGCGGCTGGGCGGTGGTGGAGGTGAACGACGGCGGCGTGTCCGGCCTGCCCCCCGGGTTGGACCCGCGCGACCTCTTCGCCGCGCTGCTCGACCTGCGCTAGCCCGTACGGTGGGGAGACAGGCTCCGGCCGGTGCTAGCGTGCGCGGGCATGAAGGACTCCGCCCGTGCACGCGCAGGGTTTCGCCACCGCCTCGCCGCCCTCCTCCTCGTGGGACTCACCGCGTGCGGCGGCTGCCAGAAGACCGACGCCGAGCGCGCCGCGAAGGAGCGCGCGGAGATAGACCAGCGGCTGCGCGACTCGGTGGCGCTCGTGCCCTACCGCGCGCTCAAGCTCACCCTGCGCGCGGAGGACGACCCTCGGGCTCCGCAGGAGGTGGCGCTGCTCTGGGAGGCCCTGGCCCGGACGCGCGCGCTGCCCGACACGGACGTCAACGACGAGGTGACGCGCGCGACGGCTCGCGCGTACTTGGACCTGGGCATCGCGTTCTACAAGGCGCGCAAGACGCTCCAGACGCGCGACGAGGACGAGTTCCCCCTCCTGTGGACCCGGTGGGCCGCCAACGCGTCCACGCCCCTGCCCTCCTATGACGCGGGCCAGGAGCACGCCTTCCTCGCCGCGGTCCTGCTGGCGCTGGACGCCGCGGAGAAGTCCGACCGCCTCCCCGCCACGGAGCTCGTCTTCTATGAGCTGTCGCGCGCCACGCCCGCCTCCACCTGGCCCGCGCCCCTGCGCGCCGCGGTGCAGGCCAGCCGGGGCGCCGCCTTCTGCCAGGCGGGCTACCACTACGCCGCCGAGGAGGAGCTGACCGGCTTCCTCACCGAGACGGAGCGCCTTCCGCCGGAGGCCTTCCCCGCCATCCAGCAGGGCACGCCCGCGCAGTCACGCGAGGCGGTGCTCGCGGCCGGGCACTTCCTGCGCGCGTGGAACCGCATGGGCCTCAAGCGCGAGCGCGCCGCCGAGGACGACATCGAGCAGGGGCTGCGCTCGCTCGAGACGCTGGGCGTGGAGAACGAGCTGACGTGGTGGGGCTGGGCGTTCATCCACACCCGGCGCGGACGCTACCCGGAGGCCGCGGCGTCGCTCGACAAGCTCGCGGCCAGCCCCTACCTGGAGGACGCGGAGCGGCGCGAGGTGCACGACAGCGCGGAGGCCCTGCGCAAGCACGGCGACAGCCTGCCCCTGTTCCTGCAGACCCGCGCGACGGTGCTCCTGGGGCGCACGCTGCTGGCGCGGGCCGGAGGCCTGGAGCACGTGCTCACCGTGCTGCTGGGCTCCGAGCAGGCGAAGCGCATCTACGCCCCGCTGGTGTGGATGGACCGGGTGCGCCAGCGCACGGCGGCGCTCTCCCCGGAGCAGGTGGCCCAGGGCGCGGGCGAGACGCTCGACCGCGCCCGCGAGGTGGGCAACCGCGGCTGGAAGGCCCTCCAGGAGCGCCTGGACCAGGGCACCGCCCAGGACAGCCCTCCATGACGTCACGGAGACGTCACGGCGCCGCCGCTTCTCCCAGCGCCTTCACCGGGTAGTGCCCCGGCGTGGCGCGGAAGCGGCGCTCCAGCCCGCCGGGCTCGAGGACGCCCTGCTCGAACAGGTTCAGCAGGAAGGCTTCGTACGTCCCTCCGCGTGACGGGCCCGCGCGCTTCAGCTCCGCGTAGAGCACGAAGGCCAGGACGTGGATGCCGTCGTCGTGGTCCCGGAAGAACTCCGCGCCCGTGAGCGGGCTGCCGTCGCGCTTCTGCAGCAGCCCCTCCCGCTCGCTGACGTAGACGTCGATGGCCTCCGCGCAGTCCTCCTCCGTCAGGCCGTGCGCGGTCGTGTAGCCGAACGCCGGGTCATGCTCGCGCACGAGCCGCTGGAAGTAGGGGTCCGCCTCCAGCGCCTTCAGCTTCGCGTCCAGCTCGCCTTCCCGGGCGAAGGGCGGATGCAGCAGCTCATGCACCGCCGTCTTCACCGTGACGTTCACCGGATACGTCGCGTCCGTGAGGAAGTTCCACCCCGTCACCCGGATGCCGTGCGGCTTCGCGAACTTCAGGACGTGCGCGTTCATCGCCGCCACCTGGAGGTCCCGGCCCAACAGCGCCTCATCCCAGCCCACGACGTCATACGGCGACACCTTCTGCGCCAGCCCCGCGATGGCCTGCGCCACCGTGGGCAGGTACTCCGTCCGCCAGATGCGAGGGAACTCCACGCGCTTCAGGTACGCCAGCAGGACGCCCAGGTCCTTCCGCACGGCCTCCACCTGCGCGAAGCCGTCCTCCTTCCCGTAGGACGTGGCCAGGAAGTCCGCGCGCATCCGCCCCCACGCCGCGTCGTCCGCCACCGTCGCCGCCAGGTCCTCCACCGTGGTGGCTCCCGTGACGGAGAAGACCAGCGTCAGGAACGGGCCCACCATCTTCCCGCCCTGCTTCGCCATCCGCTCGGTGAGGTTCGCGAGCGCGGCCTGCTCCGGCGCCTCCAGCAGCGCGGAGAAGCGCTGGAACTCCCCTGGGTAGAAGCGCGTGTAGAACGCGTCCCCGCGCAGCAGGTTGAGCAGGCACAGCGCGTCGTAGGCCTCGGACGGACGCAGCACCCAGTGCGTGCGCCCGGCGTCCACGCGGCGCGTCGCCGACTCCAGGGCCTCCGAAGGCTCCGGTGCATGGGGCACGGGCCGGGAGCCCGCGCAGGCGGTCCACAGCAGCGCCGCGCCCAGGGCCACGGCGCGGCGGAAGCAAGGCGATTCCAGGGTCATGCCCCGGACATAGGGGCGCCCACCCTCCGCCGTCTTGGACGGAACCTACGTCTTGGAACCGGATGCACGTCCCGCCAGCCGCCGGTACTCCGCGGGGGTGAGGTGCAGGTGGCGGCGGAACTCGCGCGTCAGGTGGCTCTGGTCGCAGTAGCCCGCGTCGAGCGCGATGTCGCCCAGCGGCCGCGCCGTCTCCCGCAGCGCCCGGCCCGCCCGCTCCAGCCGGGAGCGGCGCAGGTACTCCGCCGGGCTGCACCGGTACGCCTGACGGAAGGCCCGCCCCAGCCGCAGCGGGCTCACCCCCGCCTCCCGCGCCAGCGCCGCGAGCGTGGGCGGTGGCCCCCGCACCGCGTCCAGCAGCTCCCGGACGCGCACCAGCCACGGAGCAGGCGCGGAGCCCTTCACGGGCGCGGACGCGCGCACCGCCTCCGCCAGCAGCTCCAGCGACAGCCCTTCGATGGCCAGCGCCGCCACGTCATCCGCGCGCCGGAACTCCTGGTACACGCGCGCCCCCAGCGCGGCCACCCGCACCGACGCCAGGTCCACGCGCGGATCCAACCCCGCAGCGAGCGCCCCGCGCGACCGCCACGACGCCTCCGAGAAGTCGATGTTGAAGGTGCGCGTGCGCACGTCCCGCATGTGCTGCGCGTGCTCCAGCCCGGGCGCCTGGAAGGCGACCGACCGTGCGGCGCACTCCCGCGCGCGGCCCTCCACCACGTCCGTGAACCCGCCTTCCAACGTGAGCCGGAAGCCCGCGTGCAGGTGCCGGTGGGACGACAGCAGGACGCCGGGGGCGTACGTGCTTTCCGTGAGGACGAGCCCCGCCACCTCCACGCGATGGAGCGGCGTGCCCAGATAACGGCCGAAGTCGAGGACGGGTGCGGGGGCCACACCCCCTTTTGCATCGTCCCGGGGTCCCATTGCATCCCCGGACGTGGATTGCGCCCCGCTTCCTCCTCTTCCGAGCGCCAGACGGGCAGGCGGCGGCAGCCCGGGAACGTTGGCCATGCGCGTTGCAAGTCCCCAGCTTTGCACAAACGCCTTTCAACGAACCCAGGAGCCCCACCCGATGAAAGCCATCTGCTGGCATGGCCACGGCGACGTCCGTTACGAGTCCGCCCCGGACCCGAAGATTGAAGACCCCCGCGACGCCATCATCCGCGTCACCCGCACGGCCATCTGTGGCTCCGACCTGCACCTCTTGGACGGCTACATGCCGACCATGAAGAGCGGCGACGTGCTGGGCCACGAGTTCATGGGCGAGGTGGTGGAGACCGGCGCCAGCGTCACCAAGCTCAAGAAGGGCGACCGGGTCATCGTCCCCTTCAACATCGCGTGCGGCGAGTGCTTCTTCTGCCAGAAGACCCTCTTCTCCCTGTGTGACCGCTCCAACCGCAACGCGGAGATCGCCGCGAAGGTGATGGGCTACTCGCCCTCCGGCCTCTTCGGCTACTCGCACATGCTGGGCGGCTTCTCCGGTGGCCAGGCCGAGTACGTGCGCGTGCCGTACGCGGACGTCGGTCCCCTCAAGATTCCGGACGGCCTCACCGAGGACCAGGTCCTCTTCCTCACCGACATCTTCCCCACCGGCTACATGGCGGCGGAGAACTGCCAGATGGAGAAGGGCGACACCGTGGCGGTGTGGGGCTGCGGCCCCGTGGGCCAGTTCGCCATCCAGAGCGCGTGGATGTTCGGCGCGGGCCGCGTCATCGCCATCGACCACGTGCCGGAGCGCCTGGCGCTCGCGAAGTCCTGGGGCAAGGCGGAGACCATCGACTTCACGAAGCAGGACGTCTTCGACACCCTCAATGAGATGACGAAGGGCATGGGGCCGGACCGCTGCATCGACGCCGTGGGCGCGGAGGCGCACGGCACCGGCAGCCTGGACGCCGTCATCGACAAGGCGAAGGCCGCGGTGAAGCTGGCCACGGACCGGCCGCACGCGCTGCGCCAGGCCATCCACTGCTGCCGCAAGGGCGGCACCGTGTCCGTGCCCGGCGTCTACGTGGGCTTCCTGGACAAGGTCCCCATGGGAACCTTCGTCAACAAGGGCCTGACCATGAAGACGGGCCAGACGCACACGCACCGCTACACGCGGCCCTTGCTGGAGAAGATTCAAGCCGGCGCCATCGACCCGACGCGGCTCATCACCCACCGCGCCCGGCTGGCGGACGCCCCGACCCTCTACAAGAAGTTCCGCGACAAGGAAGACGGCTGCATCAAGGTCGTGATGACGCCGTAGTCCCCTTTCAGGCCTGGCCCGTCAGCCGGTAGTACGCGTGCGGGCGGCGCCAGCGGATGAAGGCCCGTGCCAGTGGGTTCATCCCCCACTGGATGGGCACCGGATCCACCACGAAGCCCAGCTCGTCCTTGAACTGCTCCAGCTGCGCCACCTCGCGGGCGTGCAGTCCGCCCACCAGCGTGCGGGCGCCCAGCCTGCGGCAGACCTGCGCGAACTCGTAGATGAGACCGGTGGAGATGTTCGTCGGCAGGGCCCACGTCGCGTAGTAGGCGCTGAAGCCATACGCGACGCCGTCCACGATGTAGCCGTCCAGGTAGCCGCCCAGCTTGTCGTCCACCAGCCCCGCCAGCACGCACCAGTGGTCCGACGTGAAGTACTGCCGCAGGCCCTTGAGGTACTCGTCCAGCGTCGGAATCTTCTTGTGCTGCGTGCGCGTCAGGGCATCCCGCACGACGCCATAGCCCTGCTCCAGGAGCAGCGAGGGCCCCGTGAGCTGGACGATGCGCACCGTGCGCTGGCACTTGCGCAGCTTGCTGCGCCGGTTCGAGTTCAGGCGGCTGGTGTCATACGTGTCCAGGTCCCTCAGCCGCACCACGGGGACCTTGCCCGTGGCCGCGCTCGCCGTCTCCGGCGTCAGCGCCGCGCGGTAGCCCCAGGCCAGCGGCGTGGGCGGCGTGGCCTCATCCGGCGTCAGCCGCGCCAGCAGGTGCACCGGCTGGAAGAAGCCGGGTGCCCCCGACTGCTCCCAGTAGTGCCCCCGGTGGGAGATGACGCGAACGCCCTCTTCGCGCCGGCGCTCGGCGAGCTCCCGCTCCGTCAGACACGTGAAGCGGGCGTCCGCGACCTCGCGGAGCTGGGGAAGTGACAGGACCATGGGAACCCCTCCACCAACGGCACGGGAACGTCAGGAACGGGGCGCGCGGTAGGCGGGGAAGAAGCCCCCTTCCGCGTGCCCCTGGGACAGCCGCGCGTACGCCTCTGGATCGCAGATGAGGTCGTGCGTGTAGAACCGGGACGCCGCGTTGGCGAAGCCGCGCTTGGACTGCTCGAGCGCATCCCCCGGCCGGACGCCGCCGCCCAGGTGGACGGACGCCTCCAGCTTCTCCGCCAGCTCCACCATCACCGGGACCTCGTTCTTCTCCGGCGCGTGCGCCAGGTACGCGTCCGCGGTGCCGCCGATGAAGTGATGCAGCAGCCCGTCGCTCAGCACCACCAGCGCGGCGGAGGCCACCGTGCCGTCCGGCGCGCGCGTCGTCACCAGCCACGCGAAGGGACAGGTGAAGACCTCCTCGAACCACGCCTCCGAGGCGCAGTACTCCGCCCCGCCGTGGTCGCGGACCAGGGCCCGCCGGTGGAGCGCCTTGAGCGCTTCGCGCTCCTCCCGCGTGGCGTCCTTCACCGGCACGGCCGCGCTGACGTAGCCGAGCCGCGCGTTGCGGCGGATGTCCTCGCCGTGGTCGCTCCGGAACCTCACCGGCAGCCTCGGGTCGATGAGGCACACCTCCCGGCGCGGCTGTCCTCCCGCGAAGCAGTACGGCCCGCCAATGCGGTCGCGCAGGAAGAGGCTGACCAGCTCCGTGCCCCGCCAGTCGATGGCGTCCACGGGCACCTCGGACAGCCCGTTCAGCTCCGCGCCGGGAAAGCCATACGGCGACACCGCGTCCCGGTAGCCCGTCCCTTCAATGGGCCGCACGACGAGCGGCACCCGCAGGGCCCGCCCCGCCCCGTCCTCCACGATGAGGCTGTGCGTCACCCCTTCGGCGCGCAGGTGCTGCTCGGAGCGGAAATAGTCGGACGACACGGCGCGCTGGCCAGCGTCAGGGACGAGGACGGCTCTCCACGGTGTCACTCGGTTCATGATGTCTCCCCCGGGGGCGGTAGCACGCGGGCGGGCAGCCGCTTGAAACAGCCAGAGGGTATGGGCATGCGCCCCGGGTCCGTCATCGCCCCCGGAGGTGCAGGGCGATGTCCTGATTCCGGCGCTTCACCCCGCCTTGGCCCTCCAGGGCAGGGCATGTGTCACCTCGCCAGCGAGGCCTAACGGCTTCCAGACATTTGGCATTGTCCAGGGCTTACGCTTGCACGGTTTGTCCGGAAGATTCCCCGCCCTATGAAACACGCCCTGCTATTGGCCGCGGTGTTTTGCATGAGCGCATGCGCCTGGGGCCCGGGAATGCAGATGGACGAAGACGCCTTCCGGGAGCGCCATGCCGGAAAGGCAGACGCCGGCGCGGACGGCGCCTATGACATCGTCCCCATCGACGCGGCCCTCATCAGCCGGCAGCAGGAGGCCCGCAGGCAGCTGCGGCCCACGCCGCGGGTGGATCCGCTGGCTCGGGTGGCCACGGACTATGACTACCGGGTGACGGCGCACGACGTGCTGAGCGTCATCGTCTGGGACCACCCGGAGCTCACCATCCCCGCCGGCGAGTTCCGCTCCGCGGAGGCCACCGGCCACCCGGTGGCGGCGGACGGGACCATGTTCTACCCCCACGTGGGGAACATCCCCGTGGCGGGCAAGACGCTGCGGGAGATCCGCGAGCTGCTCACGCAGCGGCTGGCGAGCGTCATCGAGAAGCCCCAACTGGACGTGCGGGTGGTGGGCTTCCGGGGACAGAAGGTCCAGGTGACGGGGGAGGTGGTGGCCCCCAGCACCCTGCCCATCACCGACGTGCCCCTGCGCGTGCAGGACGCCATCGCCCAGGCGAAGGGCTTCTCCACGGAGGCGGACCTGCGCACCGTCACGCTCAGCCGGGGCGGCGCCACCTTCACGCTGGATTTGCAGGCCCTCTACGAACAGGGAGACGTGAGCCAGAACTGGCTCCTCCAGGACGGCGACATCGTCAACGTGGCGGACCGCAGCCGCAACAAGGTCTTCGTGCTGGGAGAGGTCCGCAAGCCGTCCTCCCGCGTGATGGTGAAGGGACGGATGACGCTGGCGGAGGCCATTGGCGACACCGAGGGCTTCGACCCGCTCACGTCCAACCCGGGCCGCGTGTATGTCATTCGCGGCAACTTCGACCACCCCTCCATCTTCAAGCTGGACGCGTCGTCGGCGGACGCGCTGCTGCTCGCGACGCAGTTCCAATTACAACCACATGACGTGGTGTTCGTCTCCGCGCACGACTTGACACGGTGGAACCGGATCATCCAGCAAATCCAGCCAACAGTTCAGCTGCTCTGGCAGGCAGTGGATATCGGAGACAGAACCATCATCATCGACAACCCATGACGAGCACCTCCCAACGCGTGGCGCCCCCCCGCCCCGGCCCTGGCGCGCAGGATGATGAGCTGGGATTGGGCAGATACCTGGCCATCCTGGGAGAGCGTCGCGGCACCATCGCGGCGTCCGTCGCCCTGGCCCTGGCCGTGGGGGGGCTGTACCTGCTCACCACGGCGCCGGTGTACCGGGCCAATGCCCTCCTGCAAATCGAGCAGAAGGGCAGCAGCCTGGGCCAACTGGACGACCTGATTCCAGACGCGCCTGGCATGGCGGCCACGGAGATGGAGGTCCTGGGCTCCCGGGCCCTGCTGGGGCGCGTGGCGGACACGCTGCACCTGGGCGTGAGCGTGGAGCCCCACCACTTCCCGGGGGTGGGCGCGGCGTACGCCCGCGCGCACCCGGGGCCGGAGCTGGCGCCCGTGCCGTGGTGGGGCCGGGCCACGTACGCCTGGGGCGGGGAAGAGCTCCAGGTGGAGCGGCTGAACGTGCCCGAGGAGTGGGAGGACGTGCCGCTCACGCTCGTGGCGGAAGCCGACGGCGCGTACACGCTGTGGGGCCCCGACGGGCGCGCCGTCCTCCACGGCGTCGCGGGCACCGGCGCCCAGACGGAAGGGGACACGGCGCACGAGGTGGAGCTGTACGTCACCCGGCTGCGCGCCCGGCCGGGGACGCACTTCCAGGTGATGCGGCGCTCGAAGCTCGCGGTGGTGGAGGAGCTGCAGCGCGCGCTGCGCATGGGTGAGAAGGGCACCGGCACGGGCATCCTCAACCTGACCCTGGAGGGGCCGGACCCCGTGCAGGCCACCACCACGCTGCGGACCATCGCGGACGCGTACGTGCGCGCCAACGTGGAGCGCCGCAGCGACGACGCGGGCCGCACGCTGTCGTTCCTGGACAGCCAGCTGCCCGGGCTGCGCCAGGGCCTGGAGCAGGCGGAGGCCGCGCTGCGCGACTACCGCGCCAAGAAGGGCGGCGTGGACCTGGCGCTGGAGGTGCAGGCCGTCCTCAACCGCGGCGCGGACCTGGACAAGGACATCTC
The DNA here is from genome assembly GCF_017302985.1 of Corallococcus macrosporus. Taxonomy (NCBI): domain Bacteria; kingdom Pseudomonadati; phylum Myxococcota; class Myxococcia; order Myxococcales; family Myxococcaceae; genus Corallococcus; species Corallococcus macrosporus. The sequence goes on along the minus strand of NZ_JAFIMU010000017.1, from coordinate 326,391 downwards.
CTCGCTCTCGCTGGAGCGCTCGGAGCTGCGGCAGCGCTTCACCGAACACCACCCGCTGCTCATGGCCACGGAGCGCAAGCTGGCGCGCCTGCGCACGGAGCGCACCGCGCTGGAGACCCGGCTCAAGGGCATCCCGGACGCGGAGCGGGTGTCCGCCCAGCTCACGCGCGACGTGAAGGTGGCCAACGAGCTGTACCTCCAGCTGAACAACAAGGCCCAGGAGTACCGGGTGCTCAAGTCGAGCACCATCACCAACGCGCGCCTCATCGACGCGCCCGTGGTGACGCGCCTGCCCGTGCGCCCCACGAAGCCGGACGTGTTCGCGGTCAGCCTGGTGCTGGGGCTGACGTTCGGCGTCGCGCTGGCCTTCGCGCGGCGGTCGCTGAACCCGGGCGTCACCGACCCCGCGGCCCTGGAGTCGGCGCTCGCGGTGCCCGTGCTCGCCAGCGTCCCCATGGGCCCCCGCCGCACGGCGTCCCCGCCCGGGCCGTCCCTCATCCTGGCGCGCAGCGTCCCCCGGGACGTCACCATTGAATCCGTGCGAGGCCTGAGGACGCGGCTCCAGTTGGCCATGAAGGGCGCGGGCCGCAACGTCGTCACCCTCACCGGGTCCAGCCCCGGCGCGGGGACGTCCTTCGTCGCGCTCAACCTGGCGTGGGTGCTGGCGGAGACGGGCCAGCGCGTGCTGCTGGTGGACGCGAACCTGCGCGGCGGCTGGCTGCACCGGTGCTTCCGCGACGCGCGCGTCCCCGGCCTGCATGAGGTGCTGCGGGGCACCGCCACGCTGGAGGAGGCGCTGCTGGAGGGGACCGTGCCGCCCGGCCTGTCGTTCCTGGGCGCGGGCAGCCTTCCGCCGGACCCCACGGAGCTGCTGGCGGGCGCGTCATTCGACACGTTCGTGGCGCGCGTGTCGGCCGAGTACGACGCCGTCCTCTTCGACACGCCGTGCATCCTCGCGGTGACGGACGCGGCGCTCGTGGGCCGGCACGCGGGCGTGCGGCTGGCCGTGGTGCGCGCGCAGACCCAGTCCCTGCGCGAGGTGGCCACCGCGCTGCACCAACTGGAGCAGAGCGGCGTCCCGGCGAACGGCGTGGTCCTCAACGGCGTGCCGCGCTCCCGTACGGGCCGCGCGGTGAGCGGCGTCTACCAATACGAATACCCGTCCGCGAGCTGAAGACCCGCCGGGAGAGCGCACCGTGAGCTGGATGTGCTGCACAGGACTGGGCCTCATCGCGGCGCTCTACGTGCTCGCGGGCCGCTGGGGCTTCCACCGGCTGGGGCTCGGGGTCAACGAAGAGGTGGACACGAACCTGGTCCAGGAGCTGCGTCTGTGGATCGTCCTGTGCGGGGTGCTGCTCGCCAGCGTGGGGCTGCTGCACCGCGCCCGGCGCGAGCCCCGGCCCGGGGAAGCCCGCTTCGACCCGCCGCTCATCGCGGCCCTGCTGGGCTTCCTGGGCTACATGGCCGCCAGCATCGCCTGGACGCCCGACCCGCGCTTCTCCCTGACCAAGGTCGCCGACCTCGTGCTGGTGGGGCTGATGTGCGTGGGCTTCGCGCTGGCCGCGCTCCGCCAGCCCGCGCCCCGGGTGCTGGACGCGTTCTGGGCCGCCGTCGTCATGGCCACGGGGCTGCTCGCGCTCACCGCCGTCAAGCAACTGCTGGGGGGCGGCGGGAGCGCGCGGCTGGCGGTGATGGGCGGCGGGCCCAACATCCTCGCGCGGCTCATGGGGCTGCTCGCGATAGGAGCGCTCTACTTCTGGTACTGGAGGGGCCAGGCGTGGCTGTGGATTCCGGTGGCCGCCACCGGCGTCGTGCTCGCGCTGCTCACGGGCTCGCGCGGCGGCTCCGCCGCCATCGTCGCGGGCATCACCACCTGCCTCGTGGTGGGGCGCGTGCCGCTGCGCCGGCTGCTGCTGCTGCTGCTGCTGGCGACCGCCGCCATCACCGTGGTGACCCTGTTCTCCCCGCTGGGGGAGGCCCTCAGCCACTCCGTGCAGGAGCGCTTCCTGCGCCTCACCCTCAACTACGAGACGGGCGCGGGCGGCTCGGTCCACAACGAAGGCAAGGTGTACCTGTCCGGGCGCGAAATCCTCTACGCGAGGGCCCTCCAACTGGGCAAGGACCACCCGGTGGCGGGCGCGGGGCTCGCGGCGTTCCCCGCGCTGCGCCTGGGCGTCTATCCGCACAACCTCTTCCTGGAGGTGTTCTGCGAGGGCGGCATCGTCGGGCTGCTCCTGCTCGCGGGCGTGCTCGTCACCTTCGTGCGCTCGGCGTTCCTGCGGCGCCGGGGGCTGGACGGCGCCACCGTGGGCGCGGCGGTGCTGGTGCTGCTGGGCGCCCAGGCCAGCGGCGACCTCTACGACAGCCGCGCCCTCTTCCTCTTGATGGTGATGGCCTCCGTGACCGCGGCCCCCGGGCGGCGGTCCGCGCAGTCCGGCCCTCCCCTCCCCCACGCCCTTCCCCAGCCTTCATTCACAGGAGCCGTCTGACATGCGCATCGTCTACCTGCACCAGTACTTCAACACCCCCACCATGCACGGGGGCACGCGCTCCTATGAACTGGCGCGGCGCCTGGTCTCCATGGGCCACGAGGTCCACATGGTGACGTCCGACACGCGCACGGACAGCGGCACGGGCAGGGGCTGGCGCGAGTCCAACGAGAGCGGCATCCAGGTGCACTGGCTGCCGGTGCCCTACAGCAACGCCATGAGCTACCCGGACCGCATCCGGGCCTTCAGCCACTTCGCGGTCAACTCCACGCGCCGCGCCGCGCAGCTCCCCGCGGACGTCTTCTTCGCCACCAGCACGCCGCTCACCATCGCGGTGCCGGGCATCGCCGCGTCCAGGTGGAACAAGCGCCCCATGGTCTTCGAGGTGCGCGACCTGTGGCCCGCCATCCCCATCGCGGTGGGCGCGCTCAAGAGCCGCTCCGCCATCATGGCCGCGCAGCTGTTGGAGAAGGCCGCCTACGCGGGCGCGGCGCACATCGTCGCGCTGTCGCCGGGCATGAAGGCGGGCGTGGAGGCGGCGGGCGTGCCGCCGGAGAAGATCACCATCATCCCCAACCTCTGCGACCCGGAGCGCTTCGGGGTGCCGGCGTCCGCGGGCCAGGAGTTCCGCCAGAAGTACGCGTGGCTGGGAGACCGGCCCATGGTGCTGTACGCGGGCACGCTGGGGCTGGTGAACGGCGTGGAGTACCTGGTGCGGGTGGCCGCGGAGATGCGCAGGCTGGACCCCGAGGTCCGCTTCGTCGTCATGGGCCAGGGCCGCGAGGAGGCCATGCTGCACGCGCTGGCGGAGCGGCTGGGCGTGAAGGGCGTGAACCTCTTCTTCCTGCCCAGCGTGCCCAAGGCGCAGGTGCCCGCGGTGCTGAGCGCGGCCACCATCGCCACGTCGCTCTTCACGGACGTGCCGGGCATGCAGGACAACTCCGCCAACAAGTTCTTCGACGCGCTCGCCGCCGGCCGGCCCCTGGCGCTCAACTACGGCGGCTGGCAGGCGGAGCTGCTGGACAAGGAGCCCTTCGGCCTGCGGCTGCCGCCCAAGGACGCCCCCGCCGCGGCGGCCATGCTGGCGAAGCGGCTGCGGGACCCCAGGTGGCTCGCGGAGGCCGGGGCGCTGGCGGGGAAGCTGGGCCGGGAGCGCTACTCCGCGGACATCGCGGCGAAGCGCCTGTCGGAAGTGCTGGAGCGCGCGGCGGCGGCCCGGTCATGAGCGGGCGCTCGGTGGGGGGCAACTTCGTCTGGTCACTCTCCGCCGGGCTCGTCTACGCGCTCGCGCAGTGGGGCGTGCTGGTGGCCTTCGCGCGGCTGGCCACCATGGAGGAGGTGGGCCAGTTCGCGCTCGCGCTGGCCATCACCGCCCCGGTGCTCCTGATGGCGCGCATGCAGCTGCGCACGCTCCAGGCCACCGACGCGAAGGGCGCCTTCGGCTTCCAGCATTACCTGGGACTGATGGTGCTCAACGTCGCCGCGGGCGTGGTGGCGTGCTGCGCCATCGCCACGGTGATGGCGGACACGCTCCACGCGGGCTGGGTCATCGCGCTGGTGGCGCTGGCCAAGGGCTTCGAGGCGGTGAGCGAGGTCTTCTACGGCGCGCTCCAGAAGGCGGAGCGGCTGGGGCTCATCGCCCGGTCCACCATCGCCAAGAGCGTGCTGTCCGCGGTGCTGGTGCCGCTGGCGCTGTGGCTCACGCACAGCCCCATCGCCGGCGCGGCGGCCATGGCGTTCGCGTGGGCCATCGTCCTCTTCGTCTTCGACGCGCGGGCGCTGCGGCGCGAGTTCCCCGGCGTGCGTCCCTGGAGCACCCTCTGGCGCACGCCGTGGCGGACGGAAGCGGGGCAGCTCAAAGCGCTGTTCCTCTTGTGCTGGGTGCTGGGCCTCACCGCGCTTTTGGGCGCGCTGCGGCCCAACATCCCCCGCTACATCCTGGAGGCCCACTCGGGCCAGGCGGAGCTGGGCATGTACGCCGCGCTCGCGTACTTCGCCGCGCTGGGCGGCCGGGTGGTGCACTCGCTGGGGCAGGCGGTGAGCCCCCGGCTGGGGCGCTACCACGCGGCGGGAGACGCGCGCCGCTACGGCCGGGCGCTGGCGGGCTTCACGGCGGCGTCAGCGGGCGTGGGCCTGTGCGCCATCGCCGGTTCGGCGTTGCTGGGCCGGTGGGCGCTGACGCTCTTCTACGGCGCCGCGTACGCGGGGAACCTCAAACTGTTCGTCTGGCTGATGGGGGCCGCGGCGCTGGAGTACGTCTGCCTGAGCCTCGCGGTGGGGCTCACCGCGGCGCGCGAGCTGAAGGGCCAGGTGGTGCTGCTCGTCGTCTCCGTGGCCGTGGTGGCGCTGGGCAGCGCGTTCTGGGTGCCGCGCGTGGGGCCCGTGGGCGCCGCCTGGGCCCTGGGGCTGGGCTGGGTGTCGGAATTGGGATGCAGCGTCTGGCTGACCTGGCGCGTCTGGCGGCGGCTGACGGCGCCGGAGCCCGCGCGGGAGCTGCCCTCCCTACCCCAGGCCCCGGTGGATGCACGGGAACGGACAACGGGCCGGGCCCCCGGGGCCGTAGTGGGGGGCCGCACGCGTCTCTAGCCTTGCCCGCTCAAGGAGCGACGTCCCCATGCAAAGACAGACAGGAACCGGGCTGTTCCTCAAGCGGTGCATCGACGTGATGGCGGCGGGCGCGGGCTTGCTATGCCTTGCCCCGGTGATGGCCGCCACGGGCCTGTTCGTCCGCGCGACGATGGGCAGCCCCGTCCTCTTCCGGCAGCCGCGCCCGGGCAGGAAGGGCCGGCTGTTCACCGTCCTCAAGTTCCGCACGATGCTGGAGGCCACGGACGCCAACGGCCAGGCGCTGCCGGACGAGCAGCGCCTCACCTGGGCCGGGCGGCTTTTGCGCTCCACCAGCCTGGATGAGCTGCCGCAGCTGTGGAACGTGCTCCGGGGCGACATGAGCCTCGTGGGCCCGCGCCCGCTGCTGGTGGAATACCTGCCGCGCTACAGCGAGGAGCAGGCGCGCCGCCACGACGTGCTGCCCGGCGTCACCGGCTGGGCCCAGGTGAACGGCCGCAACGCGCTCAGCTGGGACGAGCGCTTCCGGATGGACGTCTGGTACGTGGACCACTGGAGCCTGGCGCTGGACGCGAAGGTGCTGGCGCTGACGGTGGTGCGCGTGCTCCAGCGCCAGGGCATCTCCTTCGCGAGCGAGGCCACGATGCACAAGTTCATGGGCAACCCGCCGCCGGAGTCCAACGTCGTGCCGCTCCGGCAGCAGGGGGCCGGCACCGTCAGCCCGCCGTCCGCAGCCCCTGGTTCCGGGGAACGGCGCGGACCACCTCCACCACCCGCTCGAGTTCCTGGCGTGTGAGGTTGGAGCCGGACGGCAGGCACAGGCCGTGGTGGAACAGGTCCTCCGCCACGGCGCCGCGCCGCCGCTCGAAGGCCGAGAAGACGGGCTGCAGGTGCATGGGCTTCCACACCGGCCGCGCCTCGATGTTCTCCCGCTCCAGCGCCACCCGCACCGCCTCGCGGTCCGCGCCGAAGGCCTCCGGGTCGATGGTCAGGGTGGTGAGCCAGCGCGTGTGCCGGCCCCACGGCGCCTCGGGCATGAACGCCAGGCCCGGCAGGTCCCGGAAGGCCTCCGCGTAGAAGGCGTGGTTCGCGCGGCGCGCGGCCACCCGGTCCTCCAGCACGTGCAGCTGCCCCCGCCCGATGGCGGCCAGCACGTTGCTGAGCCGGTAGTTGTAGCCAACCTCCGAGTGCTGGTAGTGCGGCGCCATGTCGCGCGCCTGCGTGGCCAGCTTGAGGGCGTGCTGCACCAGCTCGCCGTCCGCGGACACCAGCATCCCGCCGCCGGACGTGGTGAGGATTTTATTGCCGTTGAACGAATAGATGCCCACGCGGCCCACGGTGCCGGGGGCCCGCCCCTTGTACGTGCTGCCCAGGGCCTCCGCGGCGTCCTCCACCACGGGCACGCCGTAGCGGTCGCACGCCGCCATGAGGGGGTCCAGGTCCGCGCTCTGGCCGTACAGGTGCACCACCACCACCGCGCGCGGCAGCCGGCCCACGCGGGCGCGCATGGACAGCTCCTCCTCCAGCAGCGCGGGGTCCATGTTCCAGGACGTGCGCTCGCTGTCGATGAAGACGGGAGACGCGCCCAGGTAGCGGATGGGGTTCACCGACGCGGAGAAGGTGAGCGTGCTCACCAGCACGTCGTCGCCGGGGCCCACGCCCACCAGTTGCAGCGCAAGGTGGAGCGCGGCCGTGCCGGAGCTCAGCGCCAGCGCGTGCCGGGCGCCCACGCACCGGGCGAACTCCTCCTGGAAGGCATCGACGTGGGGCCCCAGCGGGGCAATCCAGTTGCTCTGGAACGCATCGTCGACGTAGCGGCGCTCGAGCGTGCCCATGTGGGGCGAGGACAGGTAGATGCGGGAGGACATGCGAAAGCTCCAGGCAGGACCGGGCATGCAACCCCGGTATTGCCTGGAGCGTTCGCACACTCCCTCCCCCCGCGCGCTCGGGCGGGAGGAGGGGGTGTCTGTCCGTATGTGGAACCCGGCCTACAGCGCCGAGCCCGCGCTCAGCAGCTTCGCGTTGAGCGCGGCGTTGCCGTAGAACTGGGTGTTCTGGCCCACGGAGTGGGTCTCCAGGCGCTGCTGGAGGGTGGCGTTGTAGCGGCCCAGCTTCATCAGGCCGTCGTTGAACCAGCCCGTGCCCGTGCCCGTGCCGTCCACGTACATGCCGTAGCGCTTGGCGGACGGCCAGATGACGTTGTTCAGCGTCACGACGAACTTGCGCATGTCCGCGTCCGTCCACTCCATGCCCGCGTCGTGGGCTTCCACGAGGTAGGCCATCACGCCGTTGCCGTGCGCCACGTCCTGGCCGGGACGCTTCTTGGAGCCCCACTCGGCGGCCCAGAAGTACGCGTTGGCGTTCACCGGGCTGGTCATCAACTGACCGCGCAGCGACGAGGTGTTGTTGGGCATGTCACGGTTGATGTTGTTGAAGACGGTCAGGTACTGCGCCTTCTTCGTGGCGTCCGTCGTCATCTTCGACAGGTCCATGGCGATGTATGCCCAATGCGACGCCATGTGCGTGTTGACGCGGTAGATGTAGCTGTTCGCGCCGCGCTTGAGCCACTTCTCGAACATGTTGCGCTCGGTGAACGCCAGCAGGCGGTCGTACTGCGCCTTGTACGTGGCGTTGCCGTAGAGCGCGGGCGTCTCACGGATGGTGCGCAGCATGCGCGTCACATAACGCCAGCAGTAGCTCTCAAAGAGAGGGACTTCCTGGCCCAGCGTGTCCGAGCGCGCCGACGCCCAGCCCAGGTAGCTGTCCTTGAACTGGCTCCGGGGCAGCGAAGAGGAGACCTTCGCGTGGTTGACCATGTTGTTCACATACAGCAGCGCCCGGTCCATGTACTGCGTCTTGCCGGTGGCGCGATACATCGCGGTGTTGCCGTCGATGCCGTAGGACAGGTCGTAGAACTGCCAGCTGTCCAGCGAGTTGCTCTTGGGGAGGAAGCTGGAGGTGTGCTCCGAGTTCCAGCGGTTCAGGAAGAGCGTCTCCCAGCCAGCGACCGTGCGCAGGCTGACCGCGGCCTGGGCCGTCGTGCCCAGGCCTTCCTCGGTGGAGGCAGGCACTTCCGCGGTCGCGGGGGCGTCCGCTTCCGGAGTGGCCGGGGACTCCTCGGCCTCCGGCTCACCGGGGACCGCGGCGATCTCTTCGGGGGAAGAGGGAGCGAGCGAGTCCGAGTCCGGGCGGGCGACTTCGGTGCTGCCCGGGGTGTTGTCTCCGTTGTCACCGGCCGTGCTGGCGTTGTCCTGCTCGGGGTTGGGGCCACACGCACCACCCACCAGCAGGGCAAGCGACAGCAGGGACGACAGGGCGCGACCAGACGTGTTGCGACGACGAGGTTCCAACATCAGGGGGGTCCTGTGGGGTAGCTCCCGTCGACGGCCCGGTAGGCTACCCTGTTGTGGGAACGCCGGAGTGCGTTCACAGGTCGCCAGAAGCATTTGGCGACCTCTGTAATTCCTTTGTGATTAGACAAATAATAAATCACGACTGCCTGTGAGTGTTCAGTCCAGGTCCCCATGGGCCTGTCCGCCTGAGCCGGTTGGGGGATGGATGACGAGGACAGGGCAGGCGAGCGCCATGCTGGTTCCCGACGCGGGAGCCTCGGCGCTGTCAGAGGAGTACTTCCGCTCCGGGCATCACCTCCGCGCCGAGCAGGTCACCCATACGCTGGTCATCAAGACCGACACAGACAGGACGCTGCGCGTGCCACTCATCGTGCGAGCGATTGAGGGAACGGCGTATCGCGACGCCATTTCTCCGTATGGCTTTCCGGGCGGTGAATTGGACGGATGGAGCGAGGTGCCAGCACCTGCGGTGGATTGGCGGGCCACGGAGCTGGTCAGCATCTTCGTGAGGGAGCGGGTCCAGGGACCGCACTGCTTCTCGCAAGGGACAGCGCGCAACGAGGTCTTCTTCGTGGATCCGCGCCGCCCGCTCACACTGCGGGAGATGCACCGCCGGCACCAGCGGCGGAACGTCCGGCTGGGCTTCGTCAGCACCGTGCGGGCGTGCCGGGACGCACCGCCCGAGGAGCGCGCGGGGTTCCAGGACGTGTACCGGCAGACCATGGTCCGGGACCAGGCGTGCCACCGGTACTTCTTCCCGGACGCGTACTTCGAGGAGCTCTTCGCGTCCCCGGCCGCCTGGCTCGCGACGACGCGTGCGCCGGACGGCGCCGTCGCCTCCGCGGCGCTGGTCGTCCGGAGCGACGGCCTCTTGCACTACTACCTGGGCGGAACGGCGGATGCGCACCTGGCGCGCTCACCCGCGAAGAACGTCTTCGGCGAGATGATCGACCTGAGCGCCCGGCTGGGGCTCCCGCTCCACCTGGGAGGCGGGCTTAAGCCGGGGGACGGGCTGGAGGACTTCAAGCGCGGCTTCGCCAACGACAGCGGGCGCATCCACACGCATGAAGTCATCTGCGACGCGGCCGCGTACGCCGCGCTGGCGGAGGGCCGTCACGCGGGCGGCTTCTTCCCGGCCTACCGCGCGCTGCCCCCGCCATGACGAAGCCCCGGCCTCCCGCACCAGGCACGGGAGACCGGGGCCATGTGACGGACCGTCAGGGTCCGCGTGGGGTCAGGCGCTGACGTTCTGCTCCGCGGTGGCCGCCTTCGCCGCCGGGAAGGCGGGCAGCACCTTCGCCGGGGTGCCCGGCATCTTCGACGGGGTGTACGCGGGGATGAGGTCCTGGAGGGCGCGCTTCACGTCGTGGACGTCGCCGGTCCGGGCCGCGCGGTCCAGCCGCTTGAGCTGGAGCTGGAAGTCCGCGGGAGGCGCCGGGCTGCGGGCCACCTTGATGCGGTTGCGCACCTGCTGGGTGAGCTCCTCCTCCTCGGACATGAGCACCTCCTCCAGCTTCTCCCCCGGACGCAGCCCCGTGTAGACGATGCGGATGTCCTTGTCCGGCACCAGGCCCGTCATGGTGATCATGTTCGCGGCCAGCTCCGCGATGCGGACCGGCTCCCCCATGTCCAGGATGCACAGCTCGCCGTAGCCGCCCAGGCCGGCCAGCACCACCAGGCCCACCGCCTCCGGGATGATCATGAAGTAGCGGGTGCAGTCCGGGTGCGTGACGGTGACGGGGCCGCCCGCCTGGATCTGCTGCTTGAAGAGGGGCACCACGCTGCCAGCGGACCCCAGCACGTTGCCGAAGCGGACGGCGCAGAAGGTGGTGCGCGACGTCGCGGCGATGTCGCGGATGACCATCTCCGCCAGCCGCTTGGAGGCGCCCATCACCGACGAAGGCTTCACGGCCTTGTCGGTGGAGATGAGGATGAAGCGCTCGGCGCCGCAGGCGTCCGCCATGCGCGCCACGTTCTGCGTGCCGAAGACGTTGTTCTTGATGGCCTCTTCCGGCGAGTCCTCCATCAGGGGCACGTGCTTGTGCGCGGCCGCGTGGAAGACGTACTGCGGCGCGAACTCCACGCCAATGCGCATCATGCGGTCCAGGTCCCGGATGTCCGCCACCACGGAGTGCACCGGCACGTTCGGGTAGCGCGACTGCAGCTGGCGCACCAGCAGGTAGAGCTCGTTCTCGTTGATGTCCACCACCACCAGCGACGCGGGCGAGTGCCCCGCCACCTGCCGGACGATTTCACTGCCGATGGAGCCCGCGCCGCCGGTGACGAGGATGCGGCGGCCCGTCACCAGCCGGTGCACCTCCTCGTGGTCGAAGGCGATGGCGTCGCGGGGCAGCAGGTGCTCCGGGGACAGGTCGTGCAGCATGGCCGCGGTGATCTTCTGGTCCAGGTAGGCGAACGAGGCCGGGATGATCTTGAAGCTGACGCTCTGGTGGCGGCACAGGCTCAACAGGTGCCGCGTGCGCTCCGGGGACAGCCGGGGGATGGCGATGAGCACCTGCGTCACCCGGTGCTTCCTCATCAGCTCCGGCAGCGCGTCCAGGACGCCCAGCACCGGCTTGCCGTTGAGGAAGGTGCCCTGCTTGCCCGGGTCGTCATCCACCAGACCGATGACGTGCCACGGGCTCGTCCGGTCCCGCAGCAGGTCGCGCAGCAGCAGGTCCCCGGCGCTGCCCGCGCCCACGATGAGCGTGCGCTGGGAGCCCTGCGCCCGCGCGCGCCGCTGGTCCAGGTACCACTGCCGCGCCATCCGCGGGGCGAAGCGGTGGAAGCCCAGGAGCGTGGTGGTGACGAAGAACTCCAGCGCCACCACCTGCCCCGGCAGCGCCTCCACGAAGAAGACGTTGCGCAACAGCTCGAAGACGATGGTGGCCGCCAGGCTCGCCAGCTCCAGGCGGACCGCCTCGTGGATGCCGGAGCGGTGGAACGACCAGCGGTGCAGCCCCACCCACACCAGCGTCACCAGGCGCACCGCGACCAGCAGCGCCATGGCGCGGGGCAGCACCTCCCGGCACGCCTCGGACAGGCCGTCAGCGAAGTGCAGCTTCGTGGCGAAGAGCAGCGAACAGGCGATGAGGACCGCGTCCACGCCCAGCATCCGCAGCCAGCCGAAGCGGTGAGCCCTCCTCGGAGCCTCCTCCGAAACCTCCAGGGGCTCCACGTCCATGCTCAGCGCGTCCAGCTTCTGACCGTGTTCCATCGATGTCTCCCCCCTTCCGGCCGGGCGTCCACGGAAGATCCGCCGTCCCCCCCAAACGCGTAATCAGGAAGACACGCCCTAACTCGGAATCGCGGACAAGTTGGACGCGTGTGCAGTGAGTAAAAAGTTGTCCAGGAGTGCTGTCAGACCCGCTGGCCAGGGGGGTGCGAGGCATCGAGCAGGAGCCCCTCCCCCAAGGGTGAAAACACAGACATGCGCGGGGACCTCCGGACACCGGATGTTCATGGCCACCGGACCCGCCAGGGCTGTGTTTCACCCACGCGACACGCCCCCTGCTGGAAGGGACGGGCCCCCCGTGGCGCGATGGCCGCGGCACCTGACGGACACTCCACGAGCCTTGCCCCGCTGGAGCCCGCCCGCCACGCTGGCGCCATGACGACCGAATTCATCCTGCTCCGGCACGGGGAGACGGAGTGGAACGCCCTGGGGCGTTTGCAGGGACACCTGAACAGCTCGCTGAGCCGCGAAGGGCTGCGGCAGGCGGACGCGCTCGCGGCGCGCCTCACCACCCTCCCCTTCCAGGCCCTCTACAGCAGCGACCTGGACCGCGCGGTGCAGACGGCGTCCCGCATCGCGGCGAGGACGGGCCACGACGTCCAGCCGGACGCGCGGCTGCGGGAGCGGGGGCTGGGCATCCTCGAAGGGCTGACGCGCGCGGAGGCCGGCGAGCGCCATCCAGCGGTCTTCTCCGCGTACGCGGAGGGCCACGCGGACTACGTCGTGCCCGAAGGGGAGAGCGCGTCGCAGCGCCTGCGGCTGGCGCTGCACTGTCTCCAGGAGCTGGGCACGCGCCATCCGGAGGCCCGCGTCGTCGTGGTGACCCACGGGGGCGTGCTCAGCGCCCTGCTGCGCCACTGCCTGGGCATCCCGACCGAGGCGCCGCGCGCCTTCTCCGTCCTCAACGCGGGCTGGAACCAGTTCGACCTCCACAAGGGGGCCCTGCGGCTGGTGACCTGGGGGGACGTGAGCCACCTGCGCGCGCTCAGCCTGGACGACACCTGAGCCGGGGGGCCATACAATGCGTGCGCCATGCGCACACCATCCGCTCCGGGGCTGGGACCGCCCGCTGTCTTCGTGGGCCGCGCCCAGGAGGTACGGCGGCTGGGAGACGTGCTGAAGCGCGTGCACACGGGGGTCGTCTACGGGCTGCCCGGCGCGGGCAAGTCCGCGCTGGTGGCGGCGGTGGCCGCGAAGCACCGGGGCCCCGTGGTGCACCGGCGCGTGCGTCCCGGGGACACGCTGGACACGGTGGTGGACGACGTGCGCCGGCTGCTGAGTGACGCGCCCGTGGCCCAGGCCCTGTCGGACGCGTCGCGGCTGGAGGCGCTGGCGGGGGAGCTGGAGGCACGCCGCGCCCTGTGCGTGCTGGACGACCTGCACGTGCTCGGGCCGCCGGAGCGCGCGGCGCTGGTGGAGGACCTGGGAGGTCGGCTGCGGCAGGGCACGCTGCTGGCGACCTCGCGCGAGTCCGTGCCCCGGCACGCGGCCAGCCCGGACCGGGTGGAGCTGCGGCTGGAGGGGCTGACGGAGGAGGCCGCGAGGGAGCTGTGGCGGGAGCTGGACGCGCTCTACGGGGAGCGGGACGGCTTCGACGCGGCGTGGGAGCGCTCCCGGGGCCTGCCCTTCCTCCTGCGCCGGGCCCACGCGGGCGACACGGGCGGAGACGAGCCGGTGCGCGCGGCGCTGGCGGCGCTGCCCGGTGACGAGCGGCGGCTGGCCGCGATGCTCGCCCTGAGCCAGCTGCCGCTCACCGCCGGCACGCTGGAGCAGGTGCTGGCGGGCACGCGGGAGCAGGTGTCCACGGGCGAGGCGCTGCGCCAGCTGGGCGCGAAGCTGCTGGTGGAGACGGACTCGCGCGGCCGCTACGGCGTCCACGACCTCGTGCGCGAGGCGATGGTGTCCCTGCTGTCCCCGGACGAAGCGCGTGCCGCGCACGAAGCGCTGCTGGAGGTCCTCCAGCGCGAGCCCCTGCCCGCCGTGGTCCGGGTGCGCGGCGTGTGCCGCCACCTCCAGGCGCTCGGCCAGCACGAGGCGCGCGCGGCCTTCATCGTCGCGCAGGCGGAGCCGCTGGTGCGCCACGGCGCCGCGGACGAGCTGCTGGGGCTCTTGGACTCGCTGCCCGCCGGACTGCGCACGCCCCAGGTGCGGCTGGCCCACGCCCGCGCGCGGGTGCGGCTGCTGGACCTGCGCCGCGCCTACCCGGAGCTCTTGGCCCTGCGCGCCTCGCTGGAGGCCTCCGCCAGCGGGCCGGAGCCGGAGTCCAACGAGGCCCTGCGCGAGGGCGTGGGCGCCGTGCTGGTGCGGGTGGCCCTCTTCGCGCTGGAGCCGGAGGCCTGTGAGCGCACGCTGGAGGCCATGCCCGTGCCGAGCAGCGCGGAGGTCTTCCTCCAGCAACTGCTGGCCTGGACCGCGCTGCGCTTCTTCCAGGGGCGGCTGGACGAGTCCCTGGCCATGCTGGACAACGCCGCCGCAGCGACCGGGGACCGGCGCGTGCTGGGGTGGTGCGCCTACGCCCGCGCGCTGATGCTCTGGATTGAAGGCCGCGACAGCGAGCTGGCGGAGCCCCTGGCCCAGTGCGTGTCCCTGCTGGAGGACGCGCCGCTCGACTCGCGGGGCCCGCTGGTGGCGGCCATGTCCGCGGGCATCCTCAGCCGGCTGGGCCGCTTCACGGAGGCCGACGCCGCGCTCGCGAGCGCCCGGGAGCGGCTGGGCCAGTTGGGCGCGCCCCGCCTGGCGCTGGAGCTGGACTGCATCGAGGCGTGGGTGCGCGGAGAGCGGGGCCAGCGGAGGGCGGCGCTCGCGGCGCTGCGGGAGACGGAAGCGCGCGCGGAGAAGGCGGGCTACCTCTTCGTCCGGCTGCTCTGCCGCGTGGGCGCGGGCCGCATGCTGCTGGAGCTGGGCCGCCGCGCGGAAGGAAGGGCCCAACTGGACGCCGTGGAGGAGGAGGTCCGGGCGCGCGGTGTGGTGGGGCTGATGCGGGCCGCCCGCGTGGCGCGCACGCTGGACGTGCCGGAGCCCGAAACGCCCCCCGTCCCCGTGGAGCCCCGCGAGGTGCGCCCCGGCATCGCCGCCCGCCAGCGCGCCCTGGCCGCCCTGGCCGCCGCCCGGAGCGCGGACGCCGCGCGCGCCACGGCGCTGCTCACCGCGCTGGAGCCCCTGGCGCGCGGCGAGGACTTCGCGCTGGAGCACACGCTGGCCCACCTGACCCGCGCCACGCTCCACCGGCACGAGGGCCGGACCCGCGAGGCGGCGGAAGCCCTGGCGGAGGCCACGCACACGGCCACGCAAGGCGGGTTGGATCCGGACCTCATCGCGGAGCTCACCCGGCCCCTCGCCTCCGCGCCGGAGGCCCCGCGCCCCCAGGAAGCGCCCGCGCCGGAGGGGGTGGTGCTGGACGCCCGCCGCCACGAGCTGCGAGCCCCGGGCAAGACCGTCTCCCTGGAGCGCCGCGCCCTGCCGCGAAGGCTGCTCTACGCCCTGGCCCGCCAGCCGGGACGCACCCTGCCGAAGGAGGACTGCGTGCGCGCCATGTGGAACGTGGCCTACGACCCGCGCCTGCATGACAACGCGCTGCGCGTCCACGTGAGCCACGTGCGCGACATGCTGGAAGGCACCGGCACCCGCGTCGTCTTCGAGGATCCCGGCTACCGGCTGGAGGTGGGCCCGGGCTTCACCTTCATCGCGGAGCAGCCTCCGGAAACCCCATCGCAGTAGTTATCCAGTTACAATAAATCGTCAGCCGGGGTGTTTACATCCAGTTCCGGATTCATCAAGAATCCTCGCGCTTCATACTTTCCATCAAAGGCGAGGTTTGCATGATTTCGGGTCAGAACGTGCGTCGCTGGGCTGCCGCCAGCGTGGTGTCGCTGCTGGTCGTTGGCTGCGGTCCCCAGGCCGCGGAAGAGAAGCAGGCGCAGCCGGAGACCCCGGCGCCGGCCGCCACCTCGCAGGAAATCGTCGGTGGCACGGCCACCACCATCGGGGCGAACCCGTGGCAGGTGTCGCTGCAGAGCAGCGGCGGCAGCCACTTCTGCGGCGGCTCCATCATCAACGAGAACTGGATCCTCACCGCGCAGCACTGCGTGAACTCGGGCGGCAGCATCTCCAAGCCGGGCCGCATCGTGGCGGGCGTCACCAACCGCACCACCACCACCGGCGGGCAGGTCCGCACCGTGGCCCAGGTGTTCGTGTACCCGGGCTACGTGGACGCGAACGTGGGCAAGGACGCGGCGCTGCTCAAGCTGTCCTCGCCGCTGGACCTGAGCGGCGCGAACGTGAAGGCCATCCCGCTGGTCACCGCGGCGGACGCGGCGGCGGGCGTGACCAACCCCGGCGTCGTGGCGCGCGTCACGGGCTGGGGCACGCTGTCCAGCGGCTCCTCCTCGCTGCCGTCCACGCTCCAGACGGTGGACGTGAACCTCATCAGCAACGCCGACGCGCAGGCCGACTACCAGGGCGAGGAGGTCATCAGCGCGGACCAGCTGGGCGCCAAGGCCCCGGGCAAGGACTCCTGCCAGGGTGACAGCGGCGGTCCCCTCACCGTCCTCAAGGGCAGCACCCGCGTGCTCGCGGGCATCGTGAGCTGGGGCTACGGCTGCGCCGACGCGCAG
Source organism: Corallococcus macrosporus (assembly GCF_017302985.1). Lineage (NCBI taxonomy): Bacteria > Pseudomonadati > Myxococcota > Myxococcia > Myxococcales > Myxococcaceae > Corallococcus > Corallococcus macrosporus. The sequence continues at coordinate 310,136 of NZ_JAFIMU010000017.1, read as the reverse complement.
TACGCGGGCATGTACGGCCGCGTGTCGTCCTTCGAGAGCTGGATCACCAACACCATCAACGGCTCGTCGCAGCCGGCGGTGACGCTGCTGGAAAAGAGCGCCCTGTCCGGCGCCTCCGGCTCCTTCACGCACTACGCCATCACCGTCCCCTCGGGCGCCTCGTCCCTGACGGTGGTCCAGTCCGGTGGCACGGGTGACGCGGACCTCTACGTGCGCCAGGGCTCGCAGCCCACCACGACCACGTACACCTGCCGCCCGTACCTCAGCGGCAACGCGGAGACCTGCACCATCTCCGCCCCCGCGGCCGGCACCTGGTACGTCTCCGTGCGCGGCTACTCCGCGTACTCGGGCGTCGCCGTGAAGGCCACGGTGCCGTAGTCGTCGCCGGACACTCGCGTGAGCGCGCGAAGCCCTCTTCCTCCCGGACGGAGGAAGGGGGCTTTCGTGTTTCAACGCCCCAGGGTGAGAGGAGTGCTACACCCGTCGTCATGGCCCGGCCCAGAGCATCCCGCTGTCCCTACTGCAACGCGCCCTTCACGCCCCAGGCCGCGAAGACGCACTACGTCTGCGGTTACTGCGGCCAGGCGTTCGACCTGGAAGGCCCGCCCCCGGCGCGCCCCGTGCCGCCGCGCGCCCCGCCGGGGCCCCCGGCGAACAAGCAGGCCCTCGTGATGGTCATGGGCATCACGGTCATGCTCGTGATGGGTGCCATGGGAGCAGCGTTCTTCCTGGCCACGGGCCCCGCGGATCCGCCCCCGCGCCGCCCCGCCGCCGTCGCCCGCCCCGTGCCCCCTCCGGTCATCCCCGCGCCGCCCGTCGGGCCCGCGCCCCCGCCTCCGCCAGCGCCCGTCGAATGGGCGGAGCAGGGCACGCCCGCGTTCGTGGACATCAACGGCGACGGGACGGAGGACCTTATCGGTCACGCCAGCCGCCACGTCGCGGGCTCCGACTCCAGCCACTTCATCGCCGCGTTCGACGGGCGCACGTTCCAGAAGCTCTGGGAGTCGCTGCCCGCGGAAGGCCCGGAGGCGGGGTACTACACGAAGGTCATCGCCCAGGGGGGCCGGCTGGTGATGACCGAGCAGCGCGGGGTGAAGCTGCTGGAGCTGGAGACGGGCAAGGCGCTGGGACGCGTGCCGCTGACGGACGCGCCGGGCCGGCTCTGCATCCCTCCGGGGGACACGACGTCCGTCTGGGTGGGGGTGGTGGACGGCCAGCACCTGCTCTTCGACACGCGCACGGCCACCTCGAAGTCCGCGCCCCGGGTCCCGAAGGGCTGCGCCACGCAACCCCTGAGCCCCCAGACCTGCGACATGCGCCGGCCCGCCGGGCACCCCACCACCTGCGAGCGCTCCAGCTACCCGCCCTCCGACATCCGCGGCTTCTCCACGAAGTACCTCTACCGCGCGAACGGCTACACCCTGTCCCTGGGCACGCGCTGGCCGGGGACGCAGGTGCCCCTGGTGGGGCTGTACGCGCCGGGCAACCGCAAGCCGCTGTGGCACGGCGTCGTGGCGGACCGCGACCCGCTGGAGCTGCGGGACACGGCGCCGGAGGTGGCGGAGATCACTCCGGATGCCGTGTACATCGTCTATGAGCTGGCGAAGGGCGGCCGGCGCCTCATCCGGCGCGACCTGCGGACCGGCGACGTCGCGTGGGACGTGGCCCTGCCCGACTTCCACTCCATCTCCATGCTGAACGTCCTCTGGGTTCGGGGAGACCGGGTGTACGTGCCGCTGTGGGGCGACTTTCACGTGCTGGACGCCGCGACGGGCAAACGCCTCGGCGGCCTTGGAGCGAAATGAACATGCATCGGCTTCTCCTCGTCATGGGCGTCGTCTGCGCGCTGGGGCTCGCGTCGCGCGCCCAGGCCTTCGACTACGGCGTGAACCTGCATCCGCCGCACGTCAGCACGGTGGACAAGGCGCGGCAGACGGCGCTGGTGCTCAGCCAGCGCAAGGTGCGCACGGTGCGCCTGGACGTGGCGCCCAACGCGAACCTCACCTGGCTCACCCAGGTGGTCACGGCGTTCCGCGACCAGGGCATCGCCGTGGAGGCGATGCTCTACGACCCCAAGGTGAACAACTACACCTGCGGGACGCAGGCCACCGAGCAGGAGGCCTACACCGCCACGTACGCCATCGTGAACGCGATGCGGACCCTCATCACGGACTGGGAGCTCCAGAACGAGCGGCAGCTCAAGGTGGCCCCCGGCTCCTCCGCGATGGACATGACGCCGTACCAGAACGACTGCGGCTACCGCGAGGCGGCCGTGACGCGCGGCATGTCGCGCGCCATCCGCGACGTGCGCACGAACACCGGCGCACCCCTGCGCATCATCCTGGGCTTCGTGGGGCGCGGGTACGGCTTCCTGGACTTCATGCTCGCGCAGGGCGTGCAGTTCGACGTCGTGGGCTACCACATCTATCCGTGGCTCCAGCACCCCAGCCTGGACGCGGACCCGTGGTTCGGCACGGGCGGCCTCTTCGCCAACCTGGTCCGCTTCAACCGCCCGGTGCGCATCAATGAATTCAACTGCGCGGAGGTCTACTCCGGAGACCCGAACACGCCCTACGGCGCCCAGGCGGACTACGAGAACCAGCCGGGCCGCCCCGTCACGGAGGCGTGCTACGCCAGCATCAACAAGCACCTGCGCGTCATCCTGGCGCAGACGAAGGTGCGGGTGGAGGGCGTGACCTTCTATGAGCTCCTGGACCAGCCGGAGCTGCTCCCGCACTCGGAGGCGGAGAGCCGCTTCGGCCTGATGTACGACCTCAACACGCCCAAGGTGCAGCTCATGCTGGTGTCCGCCTTCGCGGGCGGAAGCCTCACGGCGGCGGAGCGCACGCAGGTGACCAGCCGCAACCTGCTGACGGACGCGGAGATCACCGCCAACCAGCTCGCGGCGGGCTCCCTGGCCCGCTCCATGACGCACGCCGATTACGTGGCGTACCTCTACCGCTTCGTCCTGGGGCGCGACGCGGACGCGGGCGGGCAACAGGCCTGGACGCAGCAACTGGTGAGCGGCACCAGCACCCGCGTGGGCGTGCAGAGCGCGTTCCTGGCCTCCAGCGAGTACGCGTACCGGCGCACGAACAACCTCTACACGCCCGCGCCCTCCACGAACGTGCTGTCGAACACCGCGTTCGTCACGCACGCGTACGTGGTGCTGCTGGGCCGGGACCCGGACACGTCCGGGCTGAACAGCTACGTCAGCGCGCTGAACTCCGGCACGACGCGCGCGGCCGTCATCCGGTCCCTGATGACGAGCACCGAGTACCGGACGCGCTACGGTCAGTAGATGGAGATGAGGTGGACCCGCACGCGGGGGTTGCCGAGGTACTCCTCCAACCGCCAGCGGGTCCGCATCCCGTCCTCGCGGATGCCCACGCCACCGTCGGTGGGGGCCTCCGCGCTGGCGAGCGCATCGCGCAGGTGGGACACCGCCCAGGTGTCGAACTTCGGGTCCCCGGAGCCCTCCAGCACCTGGAGGTCGATGAGGCTGCCATCGCGCGCCTGCCGCACCTCCACGATGGCGACGAGCGCGAGCACGGGGGCCGTGACATCCACCATGTACATGTCCGCCGCGCGCCCGGCCTCCACCGCCGCGCGCATCCGGTCGGACGTCTCGGCGCGGAGGTCCCGCTGCTGGGGCGCGAAGGGCGTGCCCGTCCGGCCGAACCGCTCGATGGACTCCAGCTGCTCGCGCTTGAGCCGGCCGAGGACCACCTGCTTGTTGGGTGGGGGCGGGTTCACGAGCCGGTCCGCGAAGCCCTGACGCAGCTTCGCGAAGTACGGAGGCGTCGCCCCGGAGGCCCGCGCGGACGCCGTCGCATCCTTGGCCCAGCCATCCACCCGCTGACGCGCTTCCTCCGCCTCACGGGCCGCCAGCGCCTTGGGGTCCGGCTCCGACCCTGGGACGTTGCGAAGCGTCCGCCCCGTCGACGGAGGCCCCTTCAGCAGCCCACCGCCCAGCAGCCCCGGCGGTTCCAACTGGAGCGGGACATCCCGGACCGGGGGTGACGCACGCTCGGGTGCTTCCGCGAGGGGCGTCGGAGCAGCGTTCCCGGTGGGCGAGGGAGCCTCGGCGGGCGCTTCGTCCTTCGCCCGCGCGCTCGTGGGAGGTTCGCGCTCCGTCGGGCGCGCAGCCGAGCGAGGGGGCTGCGGCTCCGCTTCGGGCTCGGGCAGCGCGGGGCGTGCGTCCCGCGTCACGATCTCCAGCTCGACGACCTCCGCCGGCGCATGACGCCGCACGCTGGCGGGCGGGCTCCGCGACAGCGCCACGAGGAGCGCCGCGTGCAGGAGCCCGGACACCAGGACCAGGAGGAACAGCTGGGAGCGGCGGGACACAAAGGTCAGCTTGCTCCGTCCGGCCACGCGAAAGAAGGGGCCCGGAGCGCGGGTGTCACGCCTCCACGCCCCCCTGCCCTCCCGTCGCTCGCTACGGCGCCGCCGGTGTCCTGAACTCCGGAATGAGCTCGCCCGTGAGTCGGATGCTCTTCAGGACCTTGTCGTGCGCCAGCGCGCCCACCTGGTGGAAGGACATGAGCGCGTCGATGCCCAGCGCCTGGTAGCGCTTGAGCCCCGCGCGCACCTGGTCCTGCGTCCCGACGATGAGCGAGTCCTGCGCGCTCAGGACCTCCCACACCTGCTCGTCCGGCACGGTCTCACCGGACATGATGCGCCCCAGCAGCCGCTGCGCCCGGGACTGCGGCGCGTTGGGGTCCTTCTTGCGCAGGTACTGGCCCGTGAGGCCTCCGCCCGCCGGGTCCTTCGCCAGCGCCTCCAGCTCCGCGGCCGTCTTCACGAAGGCGTCCTTCGCCTCGAAGAAGGTGAACGACCCGCTCGTGTACCAGGCGGCGGCCTTCGCGGCGCCGTTCTCCATGGCCTCGCGCTCGCTGTCCGCGCAGTGCACGAAGGTGAAGAAGGCGACCTGGTTGTTGACGAACTCGCCCACCGGCTCGCAGCGCGTGCGCAGGGCCTCGCGGTAGATGTGGATCATCTCCGCCACCTCCTCCGGAGAGGCCCAGAGCGTCACGCCCAGCGCGCCCACGCCGTTGCGGCCCGCCTGTTCGAACGACGCGGGGCTGGAGCACGCCTGCCACAGCGGCGGGTGCGGCTTGCGGTACGGCTTGGGGATGACGGTGACGTCCTTGAGCTTCAGGTCCGGCCCGTCCCAGGACACCTTGTCCTGCGTCCACAGCTTCGGGACCAGCTCGAAGGCCTGCTGCATCTGCCCGCGCGTGGAGTCCGGCTCGATGTTGAAGGTGCGCCACTCCGGGATGGTGCTGCGCGCCAGCCCCAGCTGGAAGCGGCCCCCGCTCAGGTGGTCGATGAAGGCCGCGCGCTCCGCGATGCGGATGGGATGGTTGAAGCGCGTGGGCGCCAGCACCGACGAGTGTCCGACGTGCAGGTTCTTCGTGCTCCGCGCGATGGCGGTGAGCATGATCTCCGGCGCGGAGCTGTAGCTGAACTCCACCGCGGTGTGGTGCTCCACCTGCCACCAGACGCCGTACCCCATCTCGTCCGCCAGCCGCGCCTGCTCCAGCGTCTCCTGGATGAGCTGGTGCTCGTGGTCCGGACCGCTCCAACGCTCCTTCGGGTGCTGCATCTCCGAAAAAATATCGAGCCGCATGATGTCCCCCTGAAATCAGCCAGAGCTGATTTTACATCGAATGCGGGCTCCAGCGCCGCCCGGAGTGAAACACCCTCCGGACGGCGTGGGTCAGGCGGCTACTCCACCCAGTGGACCTTGCCCAGGCCGGCGGGGATGAGGTCGCAGACGTAGAAGATGTCGTCGTACGGGTAGTTGTCGTAGACGCCGCGCGCGGGGATGCAACGCGCCTGGTTGGGATACGGCGCGTTGAACTCCGCGGCCAGTTGCTGGCAGTAGGCGTTGTCGCCCTCGCCGCCGCACTCCTCGGTGCACTGGTCCGCGGCGATCCACTGCGGATTGTAGAGCGGGTACGAGTCCGACTCCGTCCAGCACAGGCCCGTGGCGCACTGGGTGTCCGCGGAACAGCCCTGGCCCACGGCGTTGAGCCCCTGCTCCTGCTGCGTGGGGGCGGGGGTCTGCTGCTCGGGGGCCGCGCTGGGGCCACAGGCGAGCATCGCGAACGAGAAGAGGGTCACGGGGACGGCGAAGAGGTTCCGCATCGGGGGAGCTCCTTTTCCGGGAGAAAGGGGGAGTCCTGAGAGAACCACTTCAGGCCCGCCGAGCCAAGTGACGTTCTCGCGGTGCGCTACGCTGGTATTTCTTCACGGGAAGGGACACTGCCCATGTGCCGCAGCATCAAGACGCTGTTCAACTTCGAGCCCCCCGCGTCCGACGCGGAGGTGCGGGCGGCGGCCCTGCAGTTCGTGCGGAAGCTGAGCGGCACCAGCGCCCCGTCAAAGGCGAACGAGGAGGCCTTCCACCGCGCCGTCGAGGACGTCACCGAGGTCGCGCGACGGCTGGTGGACTCGCTGGTGACCACCGCCCCGCCGCGCAACCGCGACATGGAGGCCATGAAGGCGAAGCTGCGGTCCGCCAAGCGCTTCGCCCCGCGCTGACGCTCAGGGGATGTTGATGCGCGAGTGCAGGGCCCGCCCGTCGTACGCGGCGGCGCCGCAGCGCGCGTGGGCCCAGTCGCCGTTCACCGCGGAGCAGATGCGGAAGGCCTGGATGTTGGAGAACGGCACGTTGATGCCCGGCGTGTCACAGCGCCCCTGGTAGGTCCAGGACAGGCTCTTGTTCACGGCGCCCACGCCGATGCACGGGCCAATCCACGCGCCGGTGTCGCGCCGCTGCACGTCGATGGAGTACTGCGCCGTCGTCTCCTCCTCGCTCCACTCCAGGTCCACGAAGGGCGTGACGCCGCCGGGCAGCTCCAGGGACACGTCGTCGGAGATGCCGTCATAGGCCTTCTCCACGAAGGGCCCCCAGACGTTGTTGTTGGAATAGAAGATGCGGAACGCGGCGATCTCCCCCTTCGTCACCACGCGGTCGCCCGCGCTGCGGCACACGCCGTCGAACACCGTCTTGTTCGCCTGCCCCAGCAGCGTCACGGACGTGCACGGCCCCACCACCGAGCCATTCTTCAGCACCACGTCCAGCGAGTAGCTGTACCCGGCGAGCCGGTTCCAGCGCACGCTCACCTGGTTGAGCGACGTCATCGCCCCGTCCGGCTTGAACGTGACGCGCTGCCTGTACGTGCTGCGCGACGTGAGGTTGCCCGCGCTGTCGAAGGCGCCCTGGTGGAAGATGTTGAAGTACTCCCCCCGCCGCTCGACGATGACGTTGTGGCCGTGGGACTGCACCAGCCGGCCCGCGGAGTTCTTCAGCGGCAATGACAGCCGCCGCACCGCCCGCGCCCGCGTGAGCTCCGGGACGGTGTCCGCCATCACGTAGTACATGGCGTACTGGCTGTTGTACCAACCGCCGCTGAACACGAGGTAGTAGCGCCCGTCGCGCTTGAACAGCTCCGGCGCCTCGTTGATGCCCTCCTCGTAGGCCGGCGTCGCGAACACCGCCGGGCCCGCGTGGTTGTAGACGGTGCCGGGCGCGGCCAGCTTGAACGAGGAGATGTTGTTGCCGTTCTGGAACCAGACGTAGAAGAGCCAGCGGTCCACGCCGTCGTTGAACGTCGCCGAGTCGATGCGGATGTTCCGGTTGCACCCCTGCGGCAGGCACGCCGTGCCCGTGGTGGTGCGCGGCCAGGTGGTGTTGGCGTTGAGGGGCTGGGGCGCGCCAAAGGCCAGGTTCAAATCCGGCGCCGTGGCGACGAAGGTCGTCACCTCCTGGCCCGAGGGAGGACAGGCCGCGCCGTTGGGCACCCGGTGGCCGGAGAAGTGGAGCTGGTAGACGCTGCCCGTCTTGCTCAGGTCCGGCGCCCAGAGAAAGCAGTAGTCGTAGGTGGGGTCCGCCGCGGACGGGTTGTAGTCCCGCTTGAAGCGGAACGCCGTGAGGTCGTTCGACTCGTACAGCGGCAGCACCACCCCGTTGCCGGTGCCGGTGAGGAAGAACAGGTCGTCGTTCTCCTTGTAGACGTCCGGGTCCGCCAGCCACTGCATCAGCAGCGTGCGCGCGTTGTCCTGCGCATGGGCGGTCCCGGCGAGCGCCGTGGACAGGAGGGACAGCAGCAGCACGGCACGAAGCGGCTTCATGGCACTTCTCCCTGGAAGTCTTGAAATCCAAGCTTCCAGGGAAGGCCCGGTGAGCGCAAGGTCGATGGGTTTTGACCGTCCGGCGGCGATCCGCTATATCCGACTTCGATAATGAATATCAATATCACCTGATATCACCTATCCCTCTGGACGGGCCTTTTCGTGAGCACCACTCCCCGGCGTTTCCCTCTCCTTGTCGCGACCCTCGTCGGGGTCGCGGCCCTTGGCCTGGCGTTCTTCGGCCTGCGCGCCTCGCGCGAGCCCACTGCTGAAGCCGCGGCGCCGGCGGCCCCCGCTGCGGGAGCGGGCCGGACCATCGCGCACGCGCAGGGCAGCACCGTGGTGGTGGAGGACCCGAAGCAGGTCCTGGTGTTCGACCTGGCGACGCTGGACACGCTGGACGCGCTGGGCGTGGAGGTGAAGGGCGTGGCGGGTGAGTACTTCCCCGGCCCGCTGGCGAAGTACGCGGACGCGAAGAAGTACCCGCGCTACGGGACGCTCTTCGAGCCCGACTACGAGGCCGTCCACGCCGCGCGCCCCGACCTCATCATCACCGGCGGCCGGACCAGCGCCCGGTACGCGAAGCTCGCCGCCATGGCGCCCACCATCGACCAGACGACGGACGACGCGCACTATCTGGACACCGTGGTGGGCAACACCGAGCGGCTGGCGGCCGTCTTCGGCAAGGAGGAGCGGGCGCGCGCGCTGATTGGAGAGCTGCGCCAGTCCATCGAGACGCTGAAAGGCACCACCGCCACCCGGGGCAAGGGGCTCATCGTCCTGACGTCCGGCGGCCGGATGAGCGCCTACGGTCCGGGCTCGCGCTTCGGCGTGCTGCACGAGTCCTTCGGCATCCCGCCCGCGGCCCCGTCGCTCAAGGCGTCGCTGCACGGAGAGGCCGTCGGCTCGGAGTTCATCCTGGAGACCAACCCGGACTGGCTCTTCGTCATCGACCGGGACGCGGCCATTGGCGAGGGCGGCGGCGCGCAGCGGCTGTTGGACAACGAGCTGGTGCACCAGACGACGGCGTGGAAGCAGGGCCAGGTCGTGTACCTGGACCCCGCCAACACCTACCTCATCGGCGGCGGCATCCAGTCCATGCGGCGCCTGCTGGAGCAGATCTCCGATGCCTACGCGAAGCCCCGACAGCCCCCTGCTCCCTGAGCCGGCCTTCGCGACGCGCGCGCCCGAGGTCTCCCTGTCCCTGCCCCTGCTCCTGCTCGGTTTCGCCGGGCTCGTGGTGCTGGGACTCGCGGGTGCCAGCCTGCTGATTGGCGTCAGCCAGGTGTCGTGGGAGGCGCTGCTGGCGCCCACGGAGCACCAGCGCGCCGTGCAGGTGCTGGTCATCAGCCGCGTGCCGCGCACACTGGCCCTGGTGCTGGCGGGCATGTCGCTGGCGGTGGCGGGCCTCATCATGCAGATGCTCGCGCGCAACCGCTTCGTGGAGCCCTTCACGGCGGGCACGGCGGAGTCCGCCAGCCTGGGCCTGCTCGTCGTCACGCTGCTCGCCCCGGGCCTGCCCATCCTCGCGAGGACCGCCGTCGCCGCCGGCTTCTCCATGGCGGGCACCGCGCTGTTCCTGCTCATCCTGAAGCGCATCCCGATGCGCTCGGCGCTCATCGTCCCAGTCGTGGGGCTGGTGCTGGGCGCCATCTTCGACGCGGCGACGACGTTCTTCGCCTACCGCTTCTCCCTGCTGCAGTCGCTGATGGCCTGGACCACGGGCGACTTCTCCAGCGTGCTGCGCGGCCGCTACGAGCTGCTCTGGGGCGCTTTCGTCCTGACGGCCGTCGCCTACGTCGTCGCGGACCGCTTCACCGTCGCCGGCATGGGCGAGGCCTTCACCACCAACCTGGGGCTGAGCCACCCGCGCATCGTGGCGCTGGGGCTGGCCATCGTCGCCATGGTGACCGCGGTGGTGGTGGCCACGGTGGGGATGATTCCCTTCATCGGGCTGGTGGTGCCCAACGTCGTCAGCGTCATCGTGGGCGACAACGCGCGCCGCTCCATCCCCTGGGTGGCGGTGATGGGCGCGGGCTTCGTGCTCCTGTGCGACATCGTCGGGCGGGTGGTGCGCCAGCCGTATGAGATTCCCGTGGGCACGGTGGCGGGCGTGGTGGGCAGCCTCGTCTTCCTGCACCTGCTCTTCCGGAGGGACGACCGTGTCGGCTAGCGCGCTCCGCCTGGAGCACCCCGAGCGGCGGCTCTTCCTCCTGGGGGCCCTGGCCGTCCTCTGCGTGGGGGTGTTCATGACCGTGGACGCGGGCGGCCAGTGGGACTTCGTCCTGCCGTTTCGCGCGCGCAAGGTCGCCACGGTGCTGCTGGTGGGCTACGCCATCGCCGTCTCCACGGTGCTGTTCCAGACCGTGACGGAGAACCGCGTGCTGACGCCCGCCATCATGGGCTTCGACACGCTCTACCTCCTGCTCCAGACGGGCCTGCTCTTCTTCCTGGGCACGCGCACCCTGGCGGGCCTGGACGTGCGGCTGCTGTTCGCGGTGGAGGTCGGCCTCATGGTGCTCTTCTCCGCGGTGCTGCACCGCTGGTTGTTCGAGGGCGGGCGCAGCGTCCACCTGCTGCTGCTGACGGGCGTGGTGCTGGGCGTGCTCTTCCGCAGCCTCTCCAGCTTCCTCCAGCGCCTCATCGCGCCGGGCGAGTTCGACTTCCTCCAGGACCGCTTCTTCGCCAGCTTCAACAACCCGGACCCGGACCTGCTGCTCGTCTCCACGGTGATGACGGTGGGCGCGTCCTTCGTGGGCCTGCGCCTGCTGCGCGCCTGCGACGTGCTGAACCTGGGCCGCGACGTGGCCATCAACCTGGGCGTGGACCACCGCCGCACGGTGTCGCGGCTGCTGGCGGTGGTGGCGGTGCTGGTGTCGGTGTCCACGGCGCTGGTGGGGCCCGTCACCTTCTTCGGCCTGCTGGTGGCGAACCTGGCGCACGGGCTGGTGCGCTCGCACCGGCACGTCCACGTGCTGCCCGCCGCCGTGCTCCTCGCGGTGATTGGCCTGCTGGGCGGTCAGCTCGTGCTGGAGCGCGTCTTCTCCTTTGGCGCCAACCTGCGCGTCATCATCGAGTTTTTGGGCGGCCTCATGTTCATCACCCTGCTCATGCGAGGCGCGCTGCGATGATCGAAGCCCGGAACGTCTCCCGCCGCTACGGCGACACCCTGGTGGTGGACGACGTCACGCTCCAGCTCCCGGAGCGGGGCGTGACGTCCATCATCGGGCCCAACGGCGCGGGCAAGTCCACCCTGCTGTCCATGGTGAGCCGCCTGCTGCCCTTGTCCTCCGGCACGGTGCTCGTGGACGGCATGGACGTGGCGAACACGCCCGGCGACGCGCTGGCGCGCAGGCTTGCCATCCTGCGGCAGGACAACGCCGTCACCTCGCGGCTCACCGTGCGGGACCTGGTGACGTTCGGCCGCTACCCGCACTCCAGGGGCCGCCCGACGGTGGAGGACCGCGCCTTCGTGGAGGGGGCCCTCCACCACCTGGGCTTGGAGCCCATCGCCCACCGCTTCCTGGATGAGCTGTCCGGCGGCCAGCGCCAGCGCGCCTTCGTGGCCATGGTGCTGTGCCAGGACACGCACTACGTCCTGCTGGACGAGCCCCTCAACAGCCTGGACATGAAGCACGCCGTCTCCATGATGAAGGAGCTGCGGCGCGCGGCGGACACGCTGGGCAAGTGCGTGGTGCTGGTGCTGCACGACCTCAACTACGCCTCCTGCTACTCCGACCACGTCATCGCCATGCGCGGCGGGAAGGTCGCCTTCCAGGGGACGCCGGAACAGCTCATGCGCCCGGACGTGCTGCGCGACATCTATGACATGGACATCGACATCCATGTGCTGGAGGGCAAGCGCATCGCGGTCCACTACGGCTGACCCGTGGGCCGTGACACATGTGTCGCGGTTGGAGTTGACGGCGGGTGCGTCCCGCGAGTGTTTCCCTCTGTGAAGTCGTGGCACCGGGATTGCTCAGTCCGCGCCCACCATGACCCACCACCGCGAAACCGCTCCCCACTCCCGCCTGCGTCACTGGGCCTCCCGCCTGGCCCTCCTCGTGGCCTGCGCCGGCGTCGTCGCCACGTCGCGGGCCACGTCCGCGGACGTGGCCTCGGAGCCCTACACGGGCAAGCCGGTGTACCTCACGGCCGAAACGCCCAAGGCCACGATTCCGCTGGTCATGGTGGCCACGGCCTCGAAGTCTCCGGACAAGCAGGCGGAGGCGGAGATGAAGGTGCTGGTGACGGCCCGCTGGACGCCCGCGGACGCCGGCCAGACGGTGCGCCCCGTGTTCCGCGCCGTCCTGCGCGAGGGTGGGAATGACTTCTCCGGGCCGGAAGGCTCCAGCCCCCTGGGAGAGACGGACTCGGTGACCCTGGAGGTCCACACGTATCTCTCGCGCGACTGCACGATGGGGCAGCGCTGTGAGTGGACCACGGACCTGGACTTCGAGCTGCAGCCCAACGGCGCGACCGGCACGGTGGAGGTCGTGTGGACGGCGACGGGCTCCGCGCACGTGGTGGACACCTCCAGCACGCCCAAGGGCTTCAAGGTCGTCGTCTCGGAGCCGTGAGCCTCGGCGCACACGGCTGTCTGGGGTTGATCCACGCCCACGGAGGGTGAAAGCCTGCACCCTCCCCCCTTGCCTGAAAGGCAGACAGCTGATGCGCGAGAAGAACCTGGAGTACACGCTGGATTGGATTGCCATCCAGGAGCTGGTGGCCGAGTACGGGCAGGCCATCGACCACGGCAAGGACACGGGCGACTGGACCCGCTGGGAGCGGGTCTTCGCCCCCGAGGTGACGTCGGACTACTCCCGCTTCATGGGGGTGCCGCCCTCCACCGCGCCGCGCGCCGTGCTGGCGCAGTTCGGCAACAAGGCGCTGGAGTGTTTCACCCGGGTGCAGCACTCCACGGCGAACACGGTGCGCACGGAGTTCTCCAGCCCCACGCACGCCACCGTGCACGCCTACGCGGAGGTCTCCCACTTCTTCACCATGGATGGATTCCCCCAGGAGTGGACCCTGGTGGGCCGCTATACCCACGAGGTGGTGAAGACCGCCGCGGAGGGCTGGCGCATCCAGAAGGTCACGCTGGATCCCATCCACCACCGGGGCAACCTGCTGGGCCTGGAGTACGCCCGGGGCAAGCGGCTCGGCACGCCGTGAGCGCCTGACGCGCGGTGGGGAGGGACGTCCTCACCGCGCGCGCTTCTTCCGGGGCCTGGCGGGAGGCTTCGCCAGCGCCTCCGCCTGCTCCGCGATGGTCTGCGCCAGGAAGTCCACCACCGCGCGCACCCGCGCGTTGTGGGCCAGGTCCTCGTGGAATACCAGCCACACGGTCCGCTCCAGCTCCGGCAGCGCGTCGCGCAGCGGGACGAGCTCCGCGTGCAGGTGGCCGAAGTACGCCGGCAGCAGCGCCACGCCCAGGCCCTCGCGCGCGGCCTGGAGCAGGCCCAGGATGGACGTGAGCCGCACCGCGACGGAGGCCTTCGCCGCGTGCACGTCCAGCCACTTCGACTCCGGCCAGCGCCGCGAGTCCTGCGCATACCCCACCACCGCGTGCCCCTGGAGGCCCGCGTCGAAGCGCACCGGCCCCCGGCGGGCGAGGTACGCCTTCGACGCGAAGGGCACGACACCAATGGCAGCCACCTTCCGGGCCCGCAGCGACGCCTCCCGCGGCCGGACCAGGCGGATGGCGACGTCCGCCTCGCGGCGCACGAGCGACAGCGCCTCGTAGCCGGAGAGCAGCTGCAACTCGATTTCAGGGTGCCGCGCCTGGAAGCCCCCGAGCCACGGCATGACGTTGTGGACCAGGAACGAGTCCGTCGCGGTGACGGTCACCGGCCCGGAGGGGCGCAGGTCCTCACCGCTGGCCAGCCGCTCCACCCGCAGCGCCTCCGCCTCCACGGCCTCCGCGGCGGGCAGGATGCGCAGCGCCACCGCCGTGGGCTTCAGGCCCGTGGGGGTCCGGTCGAAGAGGCGCGCGCCCAGCTCCTTCTCCAGCACGGCCAGGCGCCGGCCCACGGTGGTCTGGTCCACCTTCAACCGCCGCGCCGCCGCGGAGAGGTTGCCCTCCCTCGCGATGGCCAGGAAGTGCCGCAGGTCGCTCCATTCGGGCATGGTCTGCATTCTCGCAGAAGCGCTCTGCGCGAATGGGCATTTTCGCAGACCCGGCTCGCGGCCATCCTCCCCGGCGTTTCCTTCCACCCAAGGAGTGCCACCGTGAAGACCCTGCCCAAGCTCGTCGCCGCCGTCGCCGTCGTGTCCGCGTTCACCTTCGCCGCCGCCAAGGGCAAGGAGTCCGCCGCGTTCCAGCAGACCGCCTATGACAAGCTCACCTGGACGGAGATGATGCCCGGCGGCCCGTCCGTGCACGTGCTCTGGGGTGACATGAAGAAGGGCCCGTACGCCCTGCTGATGAAGTTCCCCGCCGGGTTCGACTCCGGGCCGCACACCCACTCCGCCGACTACCACGGCGTGCTGGTGAAGGGCCGCATGACGAACACCAGCCAGGGCGCCGCCGAGGCCGGCGCCGTGGAGGCGGGCAGCACCTGGGACCAGCCGGGCAAGGTGGTGCACCGCAACCAGTGCGCGGCGGGCGCCGAGTGCGTGGTGCTCATCGCGCAGGACAAGCCCTTCGACTTCGCGCCCGCCCCGGCGAAGTGACGCGTCAGCGCGAGTCGCGGCGCTTCTGCTGCCGGGCGAACTCCGCCCGCAGCGCCCCGCCGATGCGCTTGCCCGTCACCTTGGTGGACTTGCGGATCTTCTCGTAGTCCTTCGTCTGCTGGATGTAGCCACCCCGGTGCTTCTTCGAGGTGGTGTCCTTGGGAGGCTGGAACATCGGCAGGGCTCCTATGCGGGTGGAAGGACCACAGCCCCCTGAAGATGCATCACGTCCCGGAGGGTTGCCATCCCTCCAGGCCGGAGCACGGCCGGGCAGGCGGGCGCGTCAGACCTGGATGCCCACCACCAGGCTGGCCGCGTAGCCCTCCGTGGTGTTGCCCGTCACGGTCGCCAGTTGGGTGGATGCGCCGTCGCTGAACACATTGTCGCTGGAGAGGGAAATCTGCCCGAGGTTGCGGACGCTCTGCGAATAGCCGGACGTCGCGTAGACCGCGTCGCAGATGTCCTCCGGCAGGGCCAACTGGGACGTGGCCACCTTGTTGCGCGAGGAGGAGGTCGCCTCCACGGAAGGGTAGACCTCGAAGTGGATGTGCGGCCAGCGTCCGCTGTAGCAGGCGGGGAAGATGCTGGTGAAGGTCACCTTGCCCTCCTCATCCGTCACCTGCACCCCGCGCAGGTAGTTCTCATTGGTGACGCCCGACGAGTACATGGAGTACCGCCCCGCCTGGTCGCAGTGCCACAGGTAGATGGCGTAGCCCCGCAGCGGCGTGCAGCTGTCGTCGCTGGCGACCAGCGTGAGGGTGAGAGTGAGCGGGATGCCCGCCGCGACGCCGCTCGCGCCCGCGATGCTGGAGCGGATGTCGCTCCGGACGATGCCGGAGAGCACCAGGGCGTTGGCGCCGTTGGAGCCGTCACCGGGATAGGGGCCGGCGGTCTCCTCCGGAATCCGCGCACAGCCCGACGTGTCACTGCTGCCGCCGCTGGAGTCAGGTCCGCCGCAGCCGATGATGGGGATGAGGCTGGTGAAGGCCATCCAGCGCAGCAGCTCCCGCCGGTCCGTGCGCTTCGCCAGGACGCGCAGGTCCTGCTGGAGTCCGTCGTGGTGATTGCGTTCGTGGTCGCTCAAGTGCGTGCCCCCTTGGAGTGACCGTGACGGTAGGGCAAAGGTCTTAAGCGAGTCCTAAGGCCCGGGGGCTGACGCGTTTTTGCAATCCAGCGGCGGGCTTCGGGCGTATGTGTCCGCCCATCCAGCAAGGGAGCAGGCACCCATGACGAAGCGCGCGAGTGGCCCTTTCGACGTCAAGCTCACCCCCATGGCGCCGGAGGCGGGAGCGGTGGAGGGGGCTCCGGGCCGGATGGCGCTCGACAAGCGCTTTCACGGCGCGCTGGAGGCGACGAGCCAGGGACAGATGATCGCGGTGCGGACACCGGTGGAGGGGTCCGCGGGGTACGTCGCGATGGAGCGCGTCAACGGGACGCTGGACGGCCGGAGCGGCACCTTCGCGCTCCAGCACTTCGGGGTGATGACGCGAGGTGCGCCCCACCTCGTCATCTCCGTGGTGCCGGACTCCGGAACCGGCGAGCTGACAGGGCTCGCCGGCTCCATGACCATCGACATCGCTCCGGGTGGGAAGCACTCCTACGACTTCCAGTACACGCTCCCGGACAAGGCGTGACTCAGGGGGCGCAGTAGCGGACCGCGCGGAGGGTGTGGGACAGCGGGCTCTCCGTGGACGTCATCACGAGCGCGCCCATCCAGTGGTCCTGAAGCTCCTCCAACATCACCCACTGCGCGTACCGGTGCAGGGGCATGAAGTCGGGCCCGGGTGACAGGTCCGCCGGGATGCCGCCCTGCCCCAGGGCCCAGAACCGGCCCTGCCACTTGAAGAAGATGTCGCTGCCCTGCGAGCTCGGTCCAACGGAGAGCCACGCGACCTCGAGGCCGCGCGCCGTCAGGGCGGTCCCGAACCAGGGAAACTCCCGAGGGGTCGTGACGCCCAGGACCCGCGATGTCATCTCGCCGAAGAGGTTGCCCAGGACCTTCATCACGCGGTTGTTGCCCTGCAGGTCGTGCAGCACGATGACCGGAGACTCCAGTGCACCGCCCGCGGCGGCGCCCAGGTCCACGAGCCGGGCGCCCGGCTCTGCTTCCGCGAAGAACGCCCGCTCATCCCCCACCGGTTGCAGGTCGCTGTCGAAGCGCTGGAGACGCAACTTTCTCGGCTCGATCCCCCCGTCGAACTCCTGAGCCAGGACCAGGAAGCCACCCTCCCGGAGCCCCAGCACGTCCACGCCGGTCAGGCCCGTCTGCTCGGTGAGCGCTCGCATCAGCACCCGGGAAGAGGCCACCACCTGACCATCCAATCCCGTCACCGTGCCCCAAAGCTCGCGACCTCCCACATACCAAGGAGCAGCATCATTCTTCCAGGCCGCGAAGATCCGGGTCCCATCCGCCGACACAGCCGCCGCGGTGGCCCTGTCCCCCACGGCCTGATCAAACAGGAGCGCTCCTTCCTCGGGCTCACCGTCCCGGGGCACGCGATGGCCCTGCTCATCCAGCAGGATGAGGTGGCCTCGCGTGTGGTCGCCATTCGGACCTGCCGACGCGTAGTACAGCGCGGGCCCCTGGGACGTACGCAGCAGCCGGGTGCTCACCGAGTCCAGCGCGAGGAACTCGTCCATCACCTCGACCCGCACCTCCGTGGTACCGAGCGGCGCCAGGGAGGAATCCAACCGGATGACCCGGGCCACCGCCAGCTGGTCGAACACCACCGCGAGGACGCCGTCCGTCACGCGGAGGCTGCTGATCCGGCCCGCATGCGGAGGCAGCCCCAGCGACGCGACCTGTGACCAGGACGGAGGATCCGTCACCCCGTCGCAGTCGTTGTCCAGTCCGTCGCAGCGCGTCTCCGTGGCCTCGTAGTCGGCCCCGTACGAACGCGCGGTGCACACCGGCTCGTAGACCCCGTCCACCATGGCGCGCCGGGCGCCCGCGCAGAGGCCCTGTGTCCGTTCACAGGGAAGGGGCTCACCCAGGGAGCCCGCGTCCGTGCCGGCATCTACCTGCGTGCCCGCGTCATTGCCTTGCGCGCCGCCGTCACCGGAGGTCCCCGCGTCGACGATTCCCGCATCTGCAGGCGGATTCGTGGGCGGATCCGAATCCTCACACCCACCGAGCATCCCGCTGCCCACCGCGAACACCACCGCCCAAAGCCTTACCCCGCGCATCCGCACTTCCATCATCCCCTCTTCGGCGGGCCACTCACGGGCCCCGCCCCCTGCGCGCGAGCCTAATCCATTTCAAATGCTTTCACAGCTCAAGCACCGCCCTTCACCCGGAGCCATGACAAGGCTTGAAGAGCCGCGAACCACGCTCCCGCCCCGAGCGCATGGCGCAGGTGGTTCATCCGCGCCCACCGCATCGCGGTCTCCACGGCCGCCGGGGTGTCCGCGGACTGCATCAGCCGGACCATCGTGGGGATGAAGTACGCGAAGGTCAGGAGCCGGTCCGCGAGCGCCACCAGCGCCGCCCCGAGCCACCACGCGCGCAGCGGTCCCGTGGCCTTGGTCGCGAAGTAGAGGCTCGCCAGGGTGAGCAGCGTCAGCGGTCCCGTGTTCACGAGCCCCCAGAAGCGCCGCCCCACGTCATCCCGCCGCGCCGCCTCCGCGGACCAGTGCGCGCCCGTGGCGTCCAGCCAGCGGGGAAGCGAGATGCGGTGCTCGTAGAGCCCCGCGCCGAACGCGACGCCCAGGTTGAGCACGAAGAGCCACAACAGGATTTCCGCCGCGGATGGCTTCAGGTTCATCATGGGGACAGCATGCGTTCCGGGGGCGCGAGCGTCTTTCGTGCCCTTGTGCTGTTTTTCTCGTTCCTGCGGTGTTCCTCCATGACTCCCCGGCAGTCGCTCCTCGCCCAGATTGGCACCGACATCGTCCGCTTCCAGGAGGCCACCGCGGAGTTCGACGCGACCGTGGGAGCGGTGCTCGCGCTCGGCCGCGCGGAGCTGACGTGCCTGACGCAGCTGCACTTCGCGGGCCCCATGCCCCTGAGCGCGGTCACGCGAGGCGCCGACGTGGAGCGGCTGGAGCTCGCCGGCTACGTCCAGCGGGAAGGCACCGGGAATGGCAGACGGCTCGCGCTCACCGGGCACGCGCGCGAATGGATTGAGACCCTCTGGGGTCCCGTCCAGGCGGAGGGCCTCCAGTTGATGTCCCCCATGACGGACGCGGAGCTGAAGGTCATCGCCCGCTTCCTGGGCCAGGCGCGGGCGTCGCAGGACCGCCATGCCGCCCGCGTGGCGAAGCTGCTCCAGGAGCCAGGGGGCACGCGGGCCGCGCGCCGGCGCGGGGGCCTCTCCGCCGCCGCGCTCCATCGCGTGCGGCTCTTCATCGAAGCGCACCTCGCACGCAGCATTCGCGTGGGAGAGCTGGCCCAGCGCTCCGGCCTGAGCGTGTTCTATTTCACTCGCGCCTTCCGTCAGTCCATGGGCATGACGCCGCATGCCTACGTGCAACAGCGGAGGGTGGAGCGGGCGCGCGGCCTGTTGAGCCATACGAACCGCTCCCTCGGAGACATCGCGCTGGAGGTCGGCTTCAGCTCGCAGAGCCACTTCACCACGGTGTTCCGCCGCGTGACGGGACTCACGCCCGCCGTCGTGCGGCGCGCGGGACGCTGACGCCTGCCACGGGGCTTCAGGCACCGGGTCGGGCCACCGTGCTGATTTTTTTGGGTGGGCGGGAAGATTGGCCCGGTCGGGCGTACCAGGGGAGGACCGGCGCTTTCGCCGCAGGCACTCCCCACCATGGCCCGACCCAAGAGCCCCTTCGTCTGGATCCTCCTCGCGGTCGGAGGCGTCTGCGCGTTCTGCTGCACCGGCACCCTGGGGCTCATGGCCCTGGGGCTCTTCGCCGGAGAGGACAGCGCCACGCCCCGGGCGCGGGCTGGCCGCCCGGGTGAGCCCGGCGGCTTCGCGTTCGACGCGCCCCAGGGCTGGAAGACCCAGGCGGACGGGCGGTTCATCCTCGAGTGGGACCAGCGGGGCGACACGCTGGGGGTGGAGGCGCTCCGGCTGCCGAGCCTGCCCGGGCTGGACGACGCGGAGGGCAAGCTCGCGCGGCTGTGGCAGGAGCGCGTGGGCGCGGACTGGAACGACGTGAAGCCGAACCCGCTGGTGATGCGGCGCTTCGTGGCCAACGGCGCCCGCGCCTTCTTCACCGCGGCGGTGGTGCGCGCGAAGAACAACGACCGGTCCTTCCGCGTGAGCCTCTACCTGGTGGAGGCCGGCGACCGGCTGGAGCCGCTGGTGTTCATCCAGAGCTTCATGACGCCTGGAGGCCTGGGTGAGGCCATGTCCGCCTCGTTCTCCTGGAACACGTCCTACGTCCGGGTGGAGGAGGCGCTGAAGGGCGTGCGCGGGAGCCCCGTGGGCCTGCCGCTGGTGGACGACGCGGAGGTGGTGGGCCACTTCGTCCACGGCAGCAGCACCGCGGCCCAGTGGGTCAACGCCTATACCGGTGGCACCACCATGACGGCCGTCTCCTACAGCAGCGAGTACACCTTCGGCGCGAACCACTCCTTCCAATACAAGTACGCGGGCGCCTCCGGTCAGGTGGGCGCGATGACGTTCGGCTCCGAGAACGACCAGGGCACCTGGAGCGTGAACCACGATGTCCTGACGGTCACCGGCGCGAAGCGGACGCGCCGGTTCCTGCTCATCGGGGCCGCGCGCACGCCGGAGGGAAGGCGCACGCTCTACCTCCTGCGCGACCAGCAAGGCTGGTCGCTGTCGCCGGGCGCCATCGGTCAGGACGGCGAGCTGTACGTGGCGGCGGACTGAATCCTCACCCGCCCGGTGACACCGCCGGGGGACGCCGGTGTTCCATCCGCCGGCCGGAAAAAAATGCGCCGGCCCCTTCCCTCACAGGAGATGGAACATGGCGGTTCTGCACCGTGGACTGCGGGTCGGTATGGCATTGCTCGCGAGCGTCATGACTCCTGCCTGCGGGCCGGAGACCCCGGTGGGAGCCGGGCTGGAGGTGGGCGAGCGGGGGCTGGAGGTGGAGCAGTCGAACCTGCCGCCCCTGAACCGCGAGGCGCTGCGACAGGCCATCGCGAACCTGCCGAACGCGGAGGTGTCTGGCGCCCTGGTGCGGGTGAGCGGCGCGGACGGCCGCTGGCTCGGGACGTCCGGGGTGGCCGACATCCGCACCGGCGCCCCGGTGCCCGTGGACGCGCACTTCCGCATCGGCAGCATGACGAAGACGTTCACCGCCACCGTGGTGTTGCAGCTCGCCGCCGAGGGCCGCGTGGACCTGGACCGGCCCGTCCAGGACTACCTGCCGCGCCTGCTGCCCGTGGGCGTCTACGCGCCCATCACCGTGCGCCAGCTGCTCAATCACACCCACGGCCTGCCCGGCGTGCCCGTGCCGCAGAAGGACCCGGAGTGGTTCTTCGAGAACCGGTACCGCCGCTTCAGCCCCCGCGAGCTCGTCGCGCTGTCGCTGCCACCGGGCCCGCGCTTCGCCCCGGGCACGAAGCAGGAGTACGGCAACATCGGCTACATCGTCGCGGGGCTGCTCATCGAACAGGTGACGGGCCGTCCCTATGGGGACGCGGTGCGCGAGCGCATCCTCCGGCCGCTGCACCTGCGGGACACCTTCGTGCCCGGCCACGACGTGACGATTCCCGGCCGGCATGCGCATGGCTATGAGGAGGTCGCGCTCGAGGACGGCCAGTGCCCCTCGGGCGCCATCCCCTACGGCACGCGGTGCCTGGTGGACGTCACCGAGGCCAGCCAGTCCGTCCCCTGGGCCGCCGGAGACATGATCTCCACCGCCGAGGACCTGGACCGCTTCCTCGTCGCGCTCTTCCAGGGCCGGCTCCTGCCGCGCAAGCAACTGGAGGAGCTGTTCACCGTCCCGGACCTGCCCGGCGCCAGCTACAGCGCGGGCCTCACCCGCTACGAGCTCAACGGCATCATCTTCTGGGGCAAGAGCGGCGACCGGCACGGCTACAACAACGGGATGGGCGCCACGCGGGATTTGCGCCGGCGCCTCGTCTACTCGGTCAACACGCTCCACATGGGAGGGGACCAGCCCGCCATCGCGGCGCGCATCATCGCGGCGGCCCTGCAAAGCGCTCAGCCGAGGTAGCCTTCCTCCGCATTCCACCCCGGGGGCTCCGCATGTCCGCGCTCGACACACCCGTCATCATCGGCCGCTCAAGCTCGCACTTCACCCGCATCGCGCGCATCTTCGCCGCGGAGCTGCGCGCCGAGCACTCCTTCCAGGTGCTGCGCGACCTGCTGTCCACCGACCCTGCGGACTATGGCGGCAACCCCGCGCTCCGGATTCCCGTCCTGAAGACGGCCAGGGGCTCCTGGTTCGGCGCGCTCAATGTCTCCCGGGAACTGTGGCGCCAGTCCCATCCCAGGCCCCGCGTGGTGTGGCCGGAGGACCTGGACGTGCCGCTCCTCGCGAACGTGCAGGAGCTCACCCTGCAAGCCATGGCCACGGAGGTGACGCTGGTCATGGAGAAGATGGCCGGCGGCGGCGAGGGCACGACGCATGCCCTCAAGCTGCGCCAGTCCCTGCTCAACATGATGGCGTGGCTGGAGGAGCACGCGGACGCCGCGCTCGCCGCCCTCCCGCCCGGGCGGGACCTGAGCTACCTGGAGGTCACGCTCTTCTGCCTCGTGACCCACCTGGAGTTCCGCGACGTGTTGCCCACCGCCCCCTATGCGGCGCTGAACCGCTTCTGCCAGCAGTTCGCGCAGCGGCCCTCCGCCCGCGACACCGCCTTCCGCTTCGACACCTGACGCCCTAGCGGTGGCCCCGGACATCCAGCGGGTCCACCTTCGTCTCCTCGCACGTGGCGCCCTGCGCCTGGGCCTTGCGGATCCGGGCGTCGCAGTGCTGCCACGCCCCACCCGGTGACGCGGCATCTCCGCCCAGGTGGATCGCGCACGAAGGCGTGTGTCCCCAGGTGTCGCCTTGCATCCAGTAGATGAACGTCTCCGTCCGGTTCCCCTTCCCGGAACAGGCGATGAAGTGCGACCGGCCATCCGCCTTGAAGAACGCGCTCGTCGTCGCGTTGGGGACCTGCTTCTTGGGGGGAAGGACGGTCTCGAAGCGCGCCTGGAAGTTCCGCACCCGGGTGCCGTCCGCCGCGAGCCGCAGGGGCGGCGTCACCTTCTCGCCCGCGAGCTCGTCGAAGAAGCCATCCACCACCACCGATCCGTCTGGCATCGCCGCCACCAGCCAGAGGAAGCCGGAGGAGTCCGGATCCTTCTTCGCGGCCTCCGCCAGCTTGCGGTAGCGCAGCCCCGCGCCGAGCCCGGCCTGGAACCGCGCATCCACCGTGCCGTCCGCCTTCAAGCGCACCAGCCCCGGAGCGCGCCAGGGGCCCTCCGGCGGATCCACCGCGGGGATGTCGTTCTGGGCCAGGACGACAGCTCCGTCCGGCCCCACTCCCATCTGGGACACGCGCATGAAGCGGCCCTGGGGATATGGCCCCTCCTGGCGGAAGGGATGGAAGGCAGGGTCGAGCCGTCCGTCACGGGTCAGCCGGACGACGTGCGCGCGGGTGTCTCCCTGGCCAAGCTCCCCCACTCCGACCACCGAGCCGTCAGCCCCTGGAGCGATGAGGCTCAATTCGAGCCCGGCCTCGCCCTTCATCAACCAGGAGATGAGGGGCGTGTTGAAGCGGGAGTCGGACTTCCACTGTGCGTTGAGCGCGAGCACGGGAATGTCCGCGCGGCGCTCCTCCGCCTGGAACCGCCCGCTCAGGAAGAGCCCTCCGTCCGCCCGCGCGCGGACCTGGTTCAACACATACCAACCCAGCCGCAGCTCCTTCAGGACCGGGTCAAAGCGCTGGGCGCGGTCGAGGGTGCCGTCGGGGTTGAAGCGCAGCAGCCACAGCGGCGCTTCCTTCAGGTAGTTCTCATCCGGCGTCGAGGCCGCGACGATGAGCCGCGATTTCGCATCCACCTCCGCGGTGATGATGAAGGACGAGGCGCCCACCTTCTGGCGCAGCGTCTGCTGGACCTTCTGGTTGAAGGCCTCGGCCCGGGTGCCCTTCGCCGTGTGGCGGATGAGCACGTGCGCCACGCTCGCGGGCCCGCTCTCCCCCTGGGGCGCGTTGGCGTCGCGGGAGGAATAGGTCGCGATGTAGCCCCCGGAGGGCACGGGGAGCAGCTGCACGAGCTCCTTCATCCGGTCCCGGTCGGACGCGGCTTCGAGCGCCACGGAGACCGGCGACGTGTCCCGCTTGCCCAGGGCGTCGATGACCACGAGGCTGCCCACGGGCTCGCCGTTCAGCCGGTTGCAGGTGTGTCCCACCACGCCCCAGGCGCCCTTCGGCGCGGGCACGAGGGCCACGAGCTCACAGTCTTCATTGGGCGCGTTGAACCGGTCGTAGGGCGACCAGATCTCCTCCTCGGCGAAGGCCGCACCGCTCAGCGCCAGCACGAGCCACGCCGTGCTCGCCATCCTCGAAGCCATCATCGCGCGCTCCCGTCCGGGTCCAGGTCGCGCCATCCTGTCACGCGGCGTGTTCCAGGTTCTACGGCGGCTTCGGCGTCCTCTTCCTTCGCGCGCCCCGCAGGAGCCGCAGGAAGGTGGGGCATTCCATGTGGCTTGGTGCGGGGCAGGCAGCGGCGTGCCGGAGGCCGTCGCGCATCGCGCTCAGCTCGCGGATCGTCTTGTCCAGTTGCTCCGCCTGGGTGAGGAGCAACCGCCGGTCGATGCGCGGCCGTCCATCCGGCGCGAACATGCGCGCGATCTCCTCCAGCGAGAAGCCGGCGGAGCGCCCCATCGCGATCAACGCCAGCCGCTCCAGCACTTCGGGGTCGAACAGGCGGCGCAGCCCCCGCCTGCCGACGGAAGCAATCAACCCCTTCTCTTCATAGAACCGCAGCGTCGAGGCCGGAACGCCGGAGCGCCGCGCCACCTCCGAGATGTCCAGTTCACCCACCCGCTTGACCTCAAGTCGACTTGAACTGGCAGAGTGCGGCCTTCGGTTCTTGAAGGCAAGCAGGTGGAGACGACCATGAATGAGCAGACGGCACTTTGGAATGGGACCGCGGGACACGCCTGGGTGGATACACAGGAGGTGCTCGATGGGATGTTCAAGCCGATGCAAGACCTGCTCGTCGAAGAGGTCCCCGCCAGCTCCGCGACCCAGGTGCTCGACGTCGGCTGCGGCACGGGCAGCACCACGCTTGCCTTCGCGCGGCGGCTTGGCGGGAAGGGCCGCTGCACCGGCGTCGACATCTCGGAGCCGATGCTCGCCGCCGCCCGGGCCCGCGCGGAACGGGAAGGCATTCCGGCGGATTTCATCCAGGCAGACGCTCAGCGCCACGCCTTCGAGCCCGCGAGCTTCGACCTCATCCTGTCGCGCTTCGGCGTGATGTTCTTCGAGGACCCCGTCCAGGCCTTCGCGAACCTGCGGCGAGCCGCGAAAGCGGGCGCCCGGCTCCGGCTCATCGCCTGGCGGAGCCCCGCGGACAATCCCTTCATGACGACAGCCGAGCGCGCCGCGGCACCGTTCCTGAAGCTCCCCGCTCGCCAGCCGGACGCACCGGGACAGTTCGGCTTCGCGGATCCGCGCCGGGTCCACCGCATCCTGGAGGAGAGCGGCTGGGCGGACATCGACCTCCAGCCCGTCGACTTCACGTGCACCCTGCCCGAGAAGGAGCTGGTCCGTTACCTGACCCGGTTCGGTCCCCTGGGCCGGTTCCTTCACGAGGTGGACGCGCATGCCCGCGCCCACGTCATCGAAACGGTCCGCGCCGCCTTCGAGCCCTTCGTGCACGGAGCGGAGGTCCGCTTCACCGCGGGCTGCTGGATGACCAGCGCCCGGGTGTAACCGGAGGCTGTTGCGCGTGGTCACTCGCCAGTGACACGCCCCGTCCCAGTCGCACCCCTTATTCCTCCTGTATCACGGTGTGCCGCTCCGCCTGCTCTGCGGCCAGCGAACGCGCCCCTCAGGGCATGAACCGTTCGATTGCATAGCTTCATGGGCAGTCGTCCAACGGCATACATGAACCCAATCACGCCAGAGGAGGTTGCGACATGGGGAGCATCATCGAGGGAGAGGGCCTGAGGAATCCCAGCTTCTACAATGACAGTCAGGCATCGTCCGAAGGTACAGGTGGGCGGGTCGGTCTGAAGCAGGAAGGCAAGGAACAGGTGAAGCGCATCGGCGGCCTCACGCGCCAGCGCGCCTTCTCCCAGGTCGACTCCCGCAAGGGCGTCCTGGTGGAAAGCCTCAACGGCTTCGCGAAGCAGCTTGAGTCCATCTCGGGCCAGGGAGACGTGCAGCTGCCCCAGCAGCTCATTGGCAGCGCGGTGGGCTTCGTTCGCAAGGCGTCCGACACCCTGGAGCAGAACTCGACCGAGGAGCTGCTGCGGCAGGCGCAGACGCGGATGCGTGAGCGGCCAGGCGTGGCGCTGGCGGGGTGTGCACTGCTCGGCTTCGTCGCCGCGCGATTCCTCAAGGCGTGAGGGGGCGGACCATGGACCCCTATTCCTCACGGACACGCGGCCAGTACATGGGACTGGACGCGGACGAAACCACGACCCGTCCCCAGGCCGAGGGCTTCCGGACGGACGGCGGACTGGGCGAGCAGTCGCTTGGCACCCTGGTCTCCGAGTTCATCGAGCAGGGGCGGCACCTGCTCCGGGCGGAGCTCACCCTGGCGCGCACGGAGATGCGCGCTGAAGCGAAGAAGGCAGCGGCCGGTGGCGGCATGGTCGCCGCGGGAGGCGTGGTGCTCTTCCTGGGCGCCATGGCGCTGGTGGCCTTCCTGGTCATCGCGCTCGCGGAGCTGATGCCCCTGTGGGCCAGCGCGCTGCTGGTGACCGTGCTGCTCATCGCCGCGGGGGCGGGCTTGGCCGCCGTGGGCGCGAAACGACTCAAGACGGTGCATGCACCGCGCAAGACCATCCAGACCCTCAAGGAGGACAGCCAATGGGCGAGCACGACGATGCGCTCCGCGAAATCGCAGATGCACGGGCACGCATGAGCGTGCTGGCGGACGAGCTGGGCCGCCGCGCGAATCCTGAGTTGCTGAAGGCCCGCGCGAAGGAGTTCGCGCTCGAGAAGAAGGAAGAGGTGACGGAGCACGCGAAGCAGCTCGCCGCGGAGAAGCGCGAGGAGCTGAAACAGCAGGCCCGGGACAAGGTGCTCGACTGGAAATCGCAGGCAAAGGAGACGGCGATGCGCAAGACGTATGAATGGACGGACGAAGCCACCCACACCCCACGTGGCCTGGGCCTGCTGGGCGCGCTCCTGGGAGCCGGTGTCGGCTCCATGCTGATGAAGCGGGCCTTCCGCTCGCGCATCGAGGAGCGCGAGTACCGCGAGCGCGACTACCGCGTCCGGGGCTATGAGCGGGTGCCGGTGCGCTACCGCGACGAGCGCATCCCCCTGGTCGAGTCCGAGCGCGAGTACTACGGCGCCTACGGCTCGGGCCGGGACGTCCCCTACCCCGAGTACAACACGCGCGCGGAGTACGGCGCGGACGTGGGTGAGCACGGCAGCGAGGGTTCGCACCTGAAGGAACGCGCCAGCGAAGCGCTGCACACGGCGAAGGAGTCCGTGGGGGCCTCCGCGGAGAACGTGAAGGAACGCGTGAGCGGCGCCGCCGACACCGTGCGCAGCCGGGTCCATGACGCGGCGGACACCGTGCGCGGCCGGGTCCATGACGCGGCGGACACCGTGCGCAGCCAGGCCTCGCACCTGCGCGAGCGCGTGCCGTCGCCCCAGGCGCTGCGGGGCCGCACCTCGCAGTGGTACGACCGGGCCCTGGAGGAGCAGCCCCTGGCGCTCGCGCTGGGCGCGGTGGCGCTGGGCATGCTCACCGCGAGCCTGCTGCCGGTGACCGACAAGGAGCGCCAGTTGCTGGAGCCCGCCAAGCGTCGCGCGCAGGAGGGCCTGACCCAGCTGGGAGACCAGGTGAGCCAGAAGCTCGAGGGCAGTGAGTCGGAGCAGGACTCGGAGACGGCCCTCGCCGGCCCGACGTCGATGGGCGCGAGCGGCGGAATCCCCCCGCTGCCGCCGTTGGATCAGATCGCCCCGAAGGTGCACTGAGCGATGGGAGCGCGGGGCCTTCCCGGGCCCCGCGCGCCGCCAGTCACTCCCGGTAGAGCGTGCGCCGCAGGAAGCCGAGCGCCCGGCCCCAGGCGTCGTTCCAGTCCTCCTCCCGCATGGTGTGGTCCGACTCCGGGTACTCGTAGTGCCCGACGTGCGAGCCCAGCTCGGGGAACTCGCCCCAGAGCCGGTGCGCGAAGTCCCGGGCCTGCTGCGCGGGGACCAGCCGGTCCCTCCCCGCGTTCAGGAGGAGCAGCGGGTTGCGCGCGCAGTCCCACGGGCGGTGGACGGGAGCCTCCTGCATCAACCCGCGCAGCTCGTCCGTGACGTGTCCATCCCTGGGAGCCCAGTCCGGCGAGCCGAGGAGGGACACCGTCGCCTGGACGCGCGAATCGCGGGCCGCCACGGCCAGCGCCGTGAACGCACCGAAGGACACACCCGCGAGCCCGATGGGCCCATGCCCCTCCCCCACCACATGGTCGATGACCCGGGAGACATCGGGGACGGCCTCGCGGATGAAATAGAGGAAACGCGCATGGGAGTCCGTCGGGCTGAGCGACGGCATCCCGTCGAGCCAGCCGTCGCGCCGGGCGCCATGGTGCGGGGCGTCCACGCCCACCGCTGCCATGCCCCAGTGCGCGAGCGCATCCAGCTCCCGGCGCTGGTCGTCGGCATTCGAGAACAGCCCATGCAGCACGATGACGGCGGGGCCGGGACGGGGCTCGTCGTGCACCTTGAGGACGGGGATGCGGCCATCCACGCGGAAGCGGTACTCAGCAGGCATGCGCGGAGTCTGCGCCTTCTCAGTGCTGCCTGGCACGTGCTCCGCGTGAAATCACGGGTCTTCGCGGTAGGGCGTGCTGATACATTGTCGCGTGTTGACAGGTATTTACGCACTCACAAGCTAAGTTCGCCTGACTACAATTTCTTGTTTTATTGGAGTCCCAAGGATGGAAACCCTCTAGAGTCCAGACAGGCCTTTCCGGCGTTCCCGTACCGGGACCGGGGGCCGGGCTGATCCACATCAAGAGGGGCGACGAACATGTTCAAGAAGGCGGCTGTCCTCGTGGTGAGCTGTGGCGCGTTGCTGACGGCCTGCGGTGGCGATGCGCAGAGCGAGAACGACGAGATTGTCTCCAACCTCATCGAGGCGGGCTTCCCCGCCAACGACATCATGGTCGCCGATGGCCAGGTGTACGTGGGGCGCGACGCTCACGTGAGCCTGGAGACCTCCCGGGAGATGCTCCAGACCCCTGGCGAGACGGCGGAGCAGTACCGGACGACCAACCTGGTCGGCACCAGCGTGACGAAGATCTGCATCGTCCCCACCTCGCAGTTCAACAGCTACAGCCGCCTCAGCGCGGGGCTCGACCTGGCCATCGAGAACTACAACAGCCAGGGTCTGCGCATCACCTTCGCGCGCGGCTCCGCGTCCGACTGCACCGCGACCATCTCCGCGAAGACCACCAGCGGCGTGGGCGGCTCGTCCGGCTTCCCCAAGGGCGGCAAGCCCTACGGCACGCTCAACATCGGCGTCGGGCTGCAGGACTACAGCGTGGACGTGAACGAGCACGTCATCACCCACGAGATTGGCCACACCATCGGCTTCCGCCACACGGACTACTACGACCGGTCCATCAGCTGCGGCACTGGCGGTAACGAGGGCGCGTCCAACGTGGGCGCCATCCACATCCCCGGCACGCCGACCACGGCCACGCGGGGCGGCTCGGTGATGAACTCCTGCTTCGGCTCGAACGAGAGCGGCGAGTGGAGCAGCTCCGACCGTACGGCGCTCGACTACCTCTACTGAGCTCCGCCGGGACTTCACCCCGCGCGCGAGTGCATTGCAGCGCCAATCCAGGGATGCTGCCGTCCGTCCTACCTCCGGTGGGACGGACGCCTGGGATGGGTGCCGCGTTGAGTGAAGAGATCGTCTACCGCCACGCCATCGAGGGGCTCTTCCTGCGCTCCGTGGGCAAGCGCCTCACGCCGGAGCTCAAGGACCGGCTGCGAGCCATTGGCCTGGACCTGGACGTGAAGCTGCCGCACCACACGCCCCGCCGCGTCTTCGCCGAAGCCCTGGGCATCACCGCGCGCTACCTCCACCCGGAGGTGGACGCGCAGGAGGGCTACCGGCGGCTCGGGACGGGCATCATCACCGGCCTGGAGCACACGCTGCTGGGCAAGGCGCTCGTGTCCCTGTGGCCCATCTTCGGGCCGGACCGGGTGCTCTCCCGCATGCAGGAGAGCTTCGCCACGGTGAACAACTACCTGAAGACCGAGCTCATCACCCACGGCCGCGCGGACCACACCATCAAGGTGAGCGAGTGCAACGGCAACCCCGGCTACCTGATGGGCATCATCGAAGCGGGGCTGATGAAGGCCGGCGCCAAGAACGTCCGGGTGGAGCCCTTCGACTTCAACGGCCACGCCTGTTCCTACCGCGTGCGCTGGGACCCGTGAGCAGGCATGGCAGACTGCGGCCATGACACGCTCCTCTTCCTTCGCGGTCGTCGCGGTCCTGGGTCTGGCGTTGATGTGCGCGGCGTGCACGCCGCCGCCTGACCACGCCCGGGACGAGCAGGACCTGCGCCAACTGGTGAAGACGCAGACCGAGGCCTGGAACGCGCACGACGCGACGGCCTGGTCGCGGGACTTCGCGGACGACGCCGGCTTCATCAACATCGTCGGCACGGTGTTCCAGGGCCGCGAGGAGATTGAAAAGCGCCACGCCGCCATCTTCGCGGGCATCTTCAAGGCCAGCCACGCGGAGGTCACCGTGCGCGACATCCGCTTCCCCAGCCCGGACATCGCCGTGGTGGACACGGTGCACGAGGTCACCGGCCACACGGGCCTCCCGCCGGGCGTGCAGAACACCGAGGACGGCCTGCTGCGCACGCAGATGCGCTACGTGCTGAAGCGCACCCAGAAGCAGTGGCGCATCGTCGCGGGCCAGAACACCGACGTGAAGCCCGCCCCCAAGCCCGCCGCCCCTTGAAATGACCGTCACCCAATCCCTGCTCGCGTTCGTCGTGGCGGCGTTCATCCTCGCCATCACCCCGGGTATCGACACCGCCATGGTGCTGCGCACCTCCGCGCTGGAAGGCCCCAGGCGCGCGGGCTTCGCGGCCGTGGGCATCTGCCTCGGATGTCTGGTCTGGGGCGGAGCGGTCGCACTCGGGCTGGGCGCGCTGCTGGCGGCCTCTCAGGTCGCCTACACGGTGCTCAGCTGGGCCGGCGCGGCCTACCTGGTGTGGCTTGGAATCGGGCTGCTCTGGAAGCCCCGCTCCCGCTTCGTGGCCGAGGAAGCCGCCCCCCATGCGGAGGTCCACCGGGGGGCGACGGCCTGGCTGCGCCGGGGGCTGCTGACCAACGTCCTCAACCCCAAGGTGGGGGTGTTCTACGTCACCTTCCTGCCGCAGTTCGTGCCGCAGGGCGTTCCGGTCATGGCCTACACGTTCCTGCTCGCGGTCATCCACGCCGTGGCGGGCGCCGTCTGGTTCGCGCTCCTCATCGGAGTGACGGCGCCGCTGGGACGCATCCTCCGTCGGCCGGCCTTCATGAAGACCATGGACCGGCTGACGGGGTGCGTGTTCATCGCGTTCGGCGCGAAGCTCGCGCTGTCACGGCGTTGAGGGAGCCTCCGCCGCTTCCAGGGGCTCCCTGACCTCCGCGGTGCGCGTCTTCGCGATGAGCAGGTAGATGGCCGGCACGAAGTAGAGGGTGAAGAGCGTGCCCAGCGCCATGCCCGTCACCAGCACCAGGCCGATGCTGTTGCGCGCCGCCGCGCCCGGGCCCGACACCAGCACGAGCGGGAAGTGGCCCGCGACCGTGGCCACCGTCGTCATCAGGATGGGCCGGAGCCGTTCGGAGGCCGCTTCCTTCACCGCCTCCAGCTTCGTCCTGCCCTCTTCCTGGAGGCGGTTGGCGAAGTCCACGATGAGGATGCCGTTCTTCGCGATGAGCCCCACCAGCGTCACCAGGCCCACCTGTGAGTAGATGTTGAGCGTGGTGGTGAAGCTGTCCGTGAAGTACGGCATCGTCGGGTTCGGCATCCGCAGGAACGTGGTCACCAGCGCGCCGAAGAGCGCCAGCGGCACCGACCCCGCCAGGATGATGAGCGGATCCCGGAAGCTGTTGAACTGGGCCGCGAGCACCAGGAAGATCAACACCACCGCCAGCCCGAACGCCGGAGCGAACGAGTCACCCTCCGTGCGCAGCTGCCGGGACTCGCCCGTGTAGTCGATGCGGTAGCCCGCCGGCAGGATGCGCGAGGCCTCCGTCTCCAGGTAGGTGAGCGCCTCGTCCAGCGGGCGGATGGCCACGCCGCTGAGCTTCACGGCGTTGAGCTGCTGGAAGCGGTTGAGCGACCGGGGCGCCACCTTCTCCTTGAGGGACGCGATGGCGGACAGGGCCACGAGCTTGCCGTCCGGACCGGTGACGTGGATGTCCTTGAGCTGCTCCGGGTTGAGGCGGGAGGTCCGCAGCACCTGCGGGATGACCTTGTAGCTGCGGCCGGCGATGTTGAAACGGTTGACGTAGTTGCCGCCCACGGCGGACCCCAGGTCCTGGCCCACGGTGCCCAGGTTCAGCCCCAGCTGCGCGACCTTCTCGCGGTCGACCTCCAGCTCCGACTGGGGCTGGTCCAGCTTCACGTCGATGATGGGCGGGAAGGCGAACAACCCGCTCGCCGCCGCCTTCTCCTGGAGCTGCTGCGCGAAGCCCAGCAGCTCATCCGCCTCCGCCGTGGAGGCGATGACGAACTCCACCGGGAAGTTGCCGCCGCCCGGCAGCGCGGGGGGCTGGAGCGCGAACGTCTGGACCGCGGGGATGGTGTTCACCCGCTCCTGCGCCTCCGCCAGCACCTGCGCCGTGGTCCGCTGGCGCTCCTTGTACGGCTTCAGCACCAGGCCCCAGAAGCCGTTGCTCGGCTGGACGATCTGGAAGTTGAAGCTGGACTCCGGCATCGACATCAGCAGCTCGCTCGTCTTCGTCACCGACGGCTTCAACTGATCCAGGGTGGAGTTGGATGGCGTGCTGACGATGCCGATGACGAAGTCCTGGTCCTCCACCGGCGCCAGCTCCCGGGCGGACTGGTTGAACATCACCAGGGCCAGCAGGCTCAGGAAGATCCACGCCGCGTAGACAGGCCCGCGGACCAGCAGCGAGCTGTCCAGGGTGCGGGCGTACGCGGCCCGCAGGCGCTCGAAGCCGCGGTTGATGATGCCCGCGAGCCCCTTGTCCTCGTGGCCCGCCCTCAGGAGCACGGAGGACATCATCGGGGAGAGCGTCAGCGCCACCACGCCGGACAGGGTCACCGCTCCGGCCAGCGTGAGCGCGAACTCGCGGAACAGCGAGCCCGTGAGACCGCCCTGGAAGGCGATGGGCGCGTACACCGCGGCCAGCGTGAGCGTCATCGCGATGATGGGCCCCACCAGCTCGCGCGCGCTCTTGATGGCGGCGTCCACCGGGCGAAGGCCGTCACGCAGGTGGCGCTCCACGTTCTCCACCACGACGATGGCGTCGTCCACGACCAGGCCCACCGACAGCACCACCGCGAGCAGGGTGAGCAGGTTCACCGTGAAGCCGAACACCTGCATCAGGAACACCGTGCCGATGAGCGACACCGGGATGGCCACCACCGGCACCAGGATGGAGCGCACGGAGCCCAGGAACAGGAAGATGACGATGACGACGATGATGAGCGTCTCGATGAGCGTGCTCACCACCTCGTCGATGGCGTTCTGGATGTAGTCCGTGCCGTCGAAGGCGACGCCGCCGTGGATCTGCTCCGGCAGGTCCTTCTTGAGCGACTCCATCTCCACGCGGATGCGCTGCATGACGTCCAGCGAGTTGGCGTTGGGCAGCGCCCAGATGCCGACGAACACGGCCGTCTTCCCGTTGAGCGTCACGTCGGTGTCGTAGTCCTCGGCGCCGAGCACCACGTCCGCGATGTCCGACAGCCGCACCACCGCGCCGCCGTCCTTGCGGACGATGAGCTGCTTGAACTCCTCCACGGAGCGCAGGCCCGTGTTCGCCGTGAGGTTCACCTGGACCAGCGAGCCCTTCGTCTGGCCCACGGCGGCGAGCGCGTTGTTGGTGGCGAGCGCCTGACGCACCTGGATGGGGCTGACGTTGAGCGCGGCCATCCGGTCCGGCTTCATCCACACCCGCATGGCGAACGTGCGCGCCCCGAGGATGTCCGCGCGCTGCACGCCCTCCACCGAGGACAGCCGGGGCTGCACCACGCGCACCAGGTAGTCGGACAGCTCGTTCTGCTCGAGGAACTCGGAGGTGAAGTTGAGGTACGCGACGGCGAACTGGCTGTCCGCGGACTCGATGCCCATCACGGGCACCTGGGACTCGGGCGGCAGGTCGCCGCGCACCTGGTCCACCTTGGCGCTGATTTCGCTCAGGGCGCGGTTGGCGTCGTAGTTGAGCTTGAGCCGGGCGCGGATGATGGAGACGTTCTGCGAGCTCGTGGACTCGACGTACTCGATGCCGTCCGCCGAGGCGATGACGCGCTCCAGCGGCGTGGTGATGAAGCCACGCACGAGCTCCGCGTTGGCGCCGACGTAGACCGTGGTGACGGTGATGTCGGCGTTCTCACTGCGCGGGTACTGCCGCACGTTGAGCGAGCGCAGGGCCTGCAGGCCCGCGATGATGATGATGAGGTTGACCACCAGCGCCACGACCGGACGCCGGATGAACAAATCGGTGAAGTTCATGGGTTCGCCTCTCCGCGTCCCTTACGGGTTCACCGGCTGGGGCGCGGCCTCGACAGGAGGCGCCAGCGCGTTGTTCACGACGACGGCCATGCCGTTCTTCAGCTTGAAGACGCCGCTGCTGACCACGGTCTGCCCGGGCTTGAGGCCGGACGTCACCGCGACGTAGTCCCCCCGGCGCTCTCCCAGCCGCACGAACTGCTGCCGCGCCAGCAGGGCCGCCTTGCCCGCGGCGTCCTTGCCCTCGGCGAGGGTGAACACGGAGTCACCGTACGGAGCGAAGAGCACGGCGGTGGCGGGGATGGCGACCACGGGCTGGCTGGCCTCGGAGAGCACCTGCACGTTGGCGAACATGCCCGGCAAGAGCCGGCCGTCCTCGTTGGGCACCGTGGCGCGCATGCGCACGTTGCGCGAGGACAGCTCCACCTCGGGGTTGATGGTGGTGAGGTCGCCCTCCCAGGACTCGCCCGGGAAGACGTCGACGCTCAGGTGCACCTTCTGGCCCTGCTTCACCGTGGCCAGCGCCTGCTGGGGGAGCTGGAACTCCACGAGCGCGGGGGTGGTGGACTGGATGGAGGCGATGGGGTTGCCCGGGGAGACGAGTTGCCCCAGCTCCACCTGCCGGATGCCGATGCGGCCTTCGAAGGGCGCGCGGAGGGTCTTCTTCGCGATGAGGGACTTCAGGTGCGCGACGGTGGCCGCGGCCTGGGTCGCCCGGGCCCGGACGGCGTCGAGGTCCGACTGGGTGTTGGCGCCCTGGGCGTTGAGCTTCTCCGCGCGCTCCTTGTTCAGCCGGGAGAGCTCCGCGTCCGCCTCGGCGCCGGCCAACTGCGCCTGCTCGCTGGAGGTGTCGAGCTGGACGAGCACCTGGCCCTTCTTCACCGAAGCGCCGTTCTCGAAGCGGATGTCGGTCACGACGCCCGGCAGTTCAGCGCTGAGCGTCACCCCCCGGAGCGCGATGACGGTGCCGACCGCGCTTCGGGTCCCCTGCCATCCGAAGGACTCCGCCTGGGCGGACGTGACGGACTCCGGAGGCGGCACGAAGGTCTCACCGGCCTTGATCATCGCGACGATCTGGCCCGCCTTGACGGCGACGAGCCCCGCGAAGACCAGCAGGAGCACGACCACGCCGATGATCCACCGCTTGGCGCGACTGGGACGACGCGGTGAGGAGGGAGGCACTTCAGGAGCGGAAGGATGCATCGCGGGGCTCTCGAACGGGCTGACGGGCTCAGCCGTGTCAGGGAATTCGCCGCGCTCTATACGAACCACCGTGCGTTTGCGCCCTTGAAAATCTGTTCAGGTTGTGACCTCACCGGTCGGGAACCTGAGGCACGGTTTTCCGTGCGAAACGGTGACGCGCCCGTTACGGGCGCGCATCCCCCGCCCCCCATTGACTTCGGACGCCTGCGGCAGGGAGCTCATGCCGCAGGCGGACAACGTTCCTGCCCGGGGCTCAGCAGTCCAGGTTCTGCTCGGCGTAGATCGACGTCTTGCCCCAGGTGGACCACGAGCCGCAGTAGCAGCCCCGGATCCCGATCAGGTTCGTGTGGGCCGCGTCGCTGTAGTAGTTGGTCGCGTCATGAAGGCCGGAGCAGTCGGGGATCGGCGACTCCTGCGTTGCCAGCTGGGGCTCTTCGTCCTGCTCCACGGGCGCGCCACAGCCCACCATCAGCGCCGTCGCAAACAGACCACAGACAATGCTCGCTCGCATGCGTCCTCCGTCGGGGTGATTCCTCAAACCCTAACAGAGTCTGTCTTGCTTTGGAATGACGCTTCCCAGGGCTGAAACCCCATCCAACAGCATGGATGGAGTTTTCCCGCGGCGCGCTTCATGTATGGGCTTGCAAAATCACGACCCGGAGCCTTTCACGCGATTCCGCCCTCCCCCCCTGAGGTCTCAGTCCGGCCAGTTGCCTTCCATGGGATGGGGGCCGTCGGTGAAGGCGCGCACCAGGTGGGTGCCCCCAACGAAGGCGCCCGCCCACGAGCCTCCCCTGCCGCCGAAGGACTCCTCGCGGTCGCCTCGCGAGCGCAGCGCGTTGATGCCGACCTTGAAGGCGTGGAGCCGCGCGGCGATGCGCTGCGCGAGCTCGGGCTCGTCCGTCGCCACCGAGGCCACGAGCGCGCCGTTGGAGACGTTGGCCTCCCGCACCAGCGCCTCCTCGGAGTCCACCGACACCAGGACGTCGACGGGCCCGAAGGGCTCGCGCAGGTACAGCTCGCTGTCTCGCGGAACACCGAAGAGCAGGACGGGGGGTAGATATGCGCCCCGCTCCTGTCGCGCGGCGAAGGCGTCCTCCGCGAGCTCCCCCTGGTGCAGCACCGCCGTGCCCTGCTCCCGCGCTTCGGCGATGAGGGTGCGCAGCTCCTTGGCCTTGCTGGGAGAGATGAGGGGCCCGTAGTCCACGTGCGCGCCCAGGACCGGATTGCCGACCCGCAACGTTGAAACCGCGTCGACATAGGTCCGGACGAACCGGGGGACGAGCGACTGTTCGATGACCCAGCGGGTGTAGGCGGTGCAGCGCTGCTTGCCGAAGTCGAAGCCCGCGCGAATCTGTGCGCCGAGCGCGTCCCAGTCCGTGAAGTGCGTGATGGCGTAGGCGTTCACGCCCTCCATCTCCAGCGCATAGCGCTTGTCCGTGTCGCGCAGGCGGCGGTGGACCTCGGCACCATTGGCCCGGCCGCCGATGAAGGCGACCCCCGCGATGCACGGATGACCGACGAGCGCTTCGGAGAGGTCCCTGCCACGCCCACCGACGAGCGAGACGGGAAGGCCCGCGCGGCGCAGCAGCGCGAAGGCGAGCGTGAGTGAGACACCGCCGCCCTGGGTCGGAATCTTCGCGATGACCGGGTTGCCCGCGAGCGACTGCACGAGCACGTTGAGCAGCAGCACGGAGAAGGGATAGTTCCAGGAGGCGATGTTCGACACGAGGCCGAGCGGCTTCCGGCCGTCCATCATCGATCCCATCCGCTCCAGGTACCACGCGATGCCCGCGAGACACCGGTCCACGTCGTTGTACGCCGTGGGCAGCGTCTTGCCGATGTCCCACGCCAGGATGCGGACGAGCAGGTCCCGGTGCGCATGAAGCAGCACCACGGCCTCCGCGACGGTCCGCGCGCGGTCCTCGAGCGGACGGGCCGCCCAGGGCGCGAACTCCGCTGCGGCCTGCTCCACGCCCGCGGAGACCTGGCCAGCCCCCAGCAACGGCAGCTCCGCGAGGACGCTGCCGTCGATGGGTGAGACGGCGTTGAACCAGGCAGGGGGATGAGCCCACCTTCCAGCGATGGGCGAGAGCAGCCGGCCTCGAGCGTCGAAGGCCTCCGGGATGGCCCTCCGGGCTTCGGCAAGCAGGCGGCGGCTCTCAAGATGCGGAAGGGGCTCGCCAACGGGTCCGGTGTCCAGCACGGTTGCTCCTCCTCGCGCGTCGGGTTCGCGCCGAATCAGTCCATTCCACGGCTCATGACGAGCCGCGGCATGGGCTGAATATCGTCATGCACGCGCCGTGCGTCTGGGGAGGCAGACAAGGGCCTGGCGGGCGGGAGCCGAACGCTCCCGGCCGCGCCCCGGGGCTCAACAGTCGAGCGAGTACGTCTCGGTGTCATCCCCCGGCGAAGTCACCTTGATGGTGTTGGAGCCGTCGAACGTCGTGGTGAACGTCCCTTCGCTCGTCGTCGACGTCACCGTCCCCGCCGAGGGGCACTGGTTGGCGCAGCGCTGGTAGCCCGTGACGGTCGTGTTCGAGCTGCGGTCCCCCCGCGTGGACTTCGACTGTTCGTCCAGGGTGAAGCACCCGCTGCCCGAGACCCACGTGACCGTGCTCTGCGAGGACCGCGTGTCGAAGCGGTCCGGTGAGTAGCTGTTGGACGTGATGGTCACCTTGCGCTGATCCCCATTGGGAGGGGAGCTGGCGACCTGCATGGAGAGATTGTACGGCGCTCCATTGATGGTGAGGTTGGAGGAGGTGGCATTGACGGAGAGCTGCCCCTGGTTGTCCGCGAGCACCACCTGCACGTTGCCGGAGATCTGCTGGAGCGTGACCTGCGCCGTGCAGTCGTTGAAGGTGTAGTTCACCGTCGCGTCCGTCGCGGTGGCGGTGGCACAGCCAGCGGGTGTGAAGGAGGAGGAGGCGTTCGCCGCGAGCCTGGCGGCCGCCGCGTTCACGTCGACGGGGGCCTGAGGCAGCCCGCTGCCGGTGGACTGAGGCAGCACCCCGCCGATGCTGTAGTACCAATAGCCGTAGACCGGATCGACCCAGTAGTAGCTCCACGCCGCGTCGTACGCCCCGTAATACGGGTCGTAATAGACAGTGTCGTAGTAGTACGGGTCGTAGTAGTCGTCGGAGCAGCCAGTGATTGCGAGCAGCGACAAGCACCCCAGCGCCCATTTCAGCTTCTTCATCTTGCCCCCATCCTGTTTGTCTTCAGACCGCGCGCTCACCGAACGGAACCGGGGCGAAGGTGGAAACCGGTGGCCCGAGGAAGAACTGGCCCGGGGAGCAGCCCGAGTGCGGGCTGAAGGACATGCGAGGTGGGAAAAACTTTCCTTGAAGCCTCCGTGACGGGTCTGGCCGCCTCCGCTTCGACGCGAAGCGCTGACGCCGGATGTCAGACCGCATCTGTAGAAGGTCATCCCGACGATGACCGACAAAAACACCTTTCCTGAAGAAACAGCATTTCAGGAGCTGATCAAAACACCTGGGCGTCTTCGTCAGTCCATGGGTCCCGCGCAAGGAACCGCTCTGCTCTCCGCGGAGCGGCTCTCCTTCGCCTTCGCCCAGGGGACGCCCGTGCTCCGCGACGTCTCCCTTCACTTGAAGGGGGGAAGCTCCGTGGGGCTGCTCGGAGCCAACGGCGCGGGCAAGACGACGCTGCTGGGGGCGCTCACCGGCACCGTGCGGGGAACGACGGGAGGCTCGGTGCGGCTCGACGTGGGCGGGCTGCATGCCCGTCGCGCCATCGGGTTCGCGACGCAGGCCATCGCGCTCTATCCCGTGCTCACGGTGGAGGAGAACGTCGGGCACCTGGCCCGGCTCTTGTTGGGGCGCGGGAACGCGAAGGCCGCCATCGAGCGGACCCTGGAGGAGTTCGCGCTGGGTCCCATTGCCCGCACGCGCGTGCATCACCTGTCGGGTGGGCAGCGGCGGCTCGTGCACCTGGCGGCGAGCTTCGTCCATGCGCCGCCCATCCGGCTGCTGGATGAGCCCACCGTCGCGCTCGACTTCGAGGCCCGCCAGTTGGTGGTGCGCCGCGTGCGCGCGTGGCGCGAGGAGGGCGCCGCGGTGCTGGTCACCGCGCACTACCCCGAGGACATCGAGGAGCTGTCCACGGAGCTGGTGCTGCTGCGCGATGGAAAGACGCGCGACCTGGGGGAGCTGGGAGCGGTCCTGTCGAACCAGACGCGCACGCTGTCGCTGCGGGGCGCGCGTCCCGATGCTTCGTGGGAGCTGACGCTCGCCACGAGCAGCCTGGAGGAGGTCCGCTCGAAGCTGGGCGAGGTCCCCTCCGACGTCCACCTGTCCGAGCTGCGCCTGTCCGGCAACCGGCTCCGCGACATCCTGCTGAGGGACCCGTCCCTGAGCGCCTTCGCTCGGGAGTCGGAAGGACCATGAATCCAGACATCGCTGGCAGTGACGCCTCCGCGCCCCGCGGCGTGGCGGGTTTTGTCAACGTCGTGCGTTGCTACGCGCTGACGGAGTGGCGGGTGCTCGCGCGCGAGCGCACGGCCATGGTGTTCATCTTCATCCTGCCCGCGGTGCTCTCCGCCAT
The DNA here is from genome assembly GCF_017302985.1 of Corallococcus macrosporus. NCBI lineage: Bacteria > Pseudomonadati > Myxococcota > Myxococcia > Myxococcales > Myxococcaceae > Corallococcus > Corallococcus macrosporus. The sequence continues at coordinate 269,771 of NZ_JAFIMU010000017.1, read as the reverse complement.
CCTGGGGCCCGGTGTATCGGGACTGGACGCGGCGCCGGGCGCCATGGGCCGGGCCACCATCGGCTTCGCGGTGATGTTCAGCTACATGGTGGTGACCTACTCCGGTCACGCGTTCTACCGGGACTTCTGGTACCACACCCACGGCCGGCAGGCGTTGATCCGCCCCTCCCGGCTCGCGTTCGCCATGGGCAAGGTGCTGCCCGCGTGCGCGATGTCGTTCGTGCAACTGCTGCTCTTCACGGGCTTCGCGGCCGTGTTCCTGGGCCTGCCGCTCAACGGCCACGTCCTGCAAATCGCGCTCACTGGCGCGGCGCTGGTGACGAGCGGCTCCGCGCTGGGCTTCCTCCTCTTCGCCATCACGCGCAGCACCGCCACGCTCTCCAACCTCTCCTACCTGGTGCTCGTGACGTTCAGCGCGGTGGGGGGCGCCATCGTCGCCACCGAAGCGCTGCCGGGCTGGTCGCGCACGCTCGGCTACGCCACGCCGCACTACTGGGCGCTGCGCGCGCTCAACGAAGCCACCTTCGGCTCCGGCCGCTGGAGCGTCGTGCTCCAGAGCACCGCCGTCATCCTCACCTTCACCGCAGTCTGTGCGACCGCCGCGAGCCTGGCGTTCGACTTCCGAGACCAAAAACATGACACGACCTGAACACGACACGGCGGGCCGCGCTCCGGCACCCGTCATCCAGAGACTGCTCGGGGACCCGCGCGTGGCGCAGGCCCGGCTGGGCAAGCGCATTGGCCGCCTCCCCTACTTCACGCGGGTGGAGTCGGCCACCGGCCCCATCACCCGCATGGAGGGCCGGGACATCCTCAACTTCGGCTCCAACAACTACCTGGGGCTCGCGAACGACCCGCGCGTCATCGCCGCCGCGCAGGAGGCCTCCGCCCGCTGGGGCGCGGGCGTGACGGGCTCGCGCCTGCTCAACGGCAACCTGGCGCTCCACGAGGAGCTGGAGGACGCCCTGCGGCGCTTCTATGGCCGCACCGGCGCCATGGTGTTCTCCACCGGCTACGGCGCCAACCTGGGCCTGATGAGCTCGCTCTTGGGCCGCAATGACCGCGCCTGGGTGGACGAGGAGATGCACGCGTCCGTCCTGGATGGCGTGTGGCTGGCGCGCGCGAACATGAAGCGCTTCAACCACAACGACCCGGAGCACCTGCTGGCGCAGGCGAAGGACGACACCGCCTCCGGCCTCTGCGTCGTGGAGGGCGTCTACTCCATGCGCGGGGACCGGGCCCCGCTGCGCCGGTTCCTGGAGGTGTGCCGCGAGACGCGCCTGGCGCTCGTCGTGGACGAGGCGCACGGACTGGGCACGGTGGGCACGCGCGGGCTGGGCACCGTGGAGGAGGACGGCGTCGTCCAGGACGCGGACTTCATCACCATCACCTTCTCCAAGAGCCTGGGCTCCTGCGGCGGCGCCATCATCGGGGACAAGGCGCAGATTGAAGCGCTGCGCGTCCTCACGCGGCCCTTCCTCTTCACCGCCGCCAACACGCCGGCCTCCGTGGCCGCGGCCCTGGCCGCCCTGCGCATCCTCCACGAGGACCCGGGGCTGGTGGCGCAGTTGAAGGAGCGCGTGCGCACGCTGCGCGAGGCGCTGATGGCGCGCGGGCTGCGGCCGCTTCCGTCGGACGGGCCCATCGTCAGCGTGGAGGTGGGCGCGGACTTCGACACGCTCCAGGCGTGGAGGCTGCTGTGGAACCGGGGCATCTACGCCAACCCGGTCATCCACCCGGCCGTGCCGGCGGGCCGCGGCCTGCTGCGCCTGAGCGTGATGCGGACGCATGAGGAGCAGATGGTGCGCACCGTCGCGGACGCGTGCGCGGACGTTTTCTCGGACTTGCAGCTGTCCCATGAGGGACGCGGGAAGGTGGCATCATGAAGCGCACGCATCAGCTCTCCAGTGGTCAACCGCTCACCACGCAGACGCTTCGCGCCCACGGCGTGGACGTCGAGCGCATCCTGTCGGAGCTGGTCAGCGACCCCGCCTCGTGCGGTGTGTTGCTGACGGGCTCGCTCGCGGCCGGCAATGGCACGCCCAGCTCGGACGTGGACCTGATGGTGCTGGTGCCGCACCGCACGTCGCTCATCTCCACGAAGGAGGGCGTGCGCTTCAAGAACAGCCGCTTCAGTGAAGCGCTCCAGTACTGCGACGGCATCGAGGTCAACATCGAGCTGGCGGAGCGCGGCCGCGTCGCGGAGATCATGACGTGGATGACGGCCATCGCGCCGGCGCTCTACAAGCCGTCCGAGCTGAAGTTCATCCCCATCATCGACGGCCCGGAGCTGCGCTTCCTGCACCGGCTGCGCACGGGGCTGCCGCTCCTGAACCCGAGCCTGGTGGCGAGCTGGCGGGACGAGTTCCTGGTGGAGCTGCTGCCCACCTACCTCACCGTGCGCCACTTCATGGAGGTCCACGAGTACCTGGAGGACGCCATCAGCCACCGCGCCGTCAGCGAGGAGTCCAGCCGGCACGTGGCGCGCATCGCCGTGGAGGAGGCGCTGGTCTCCATCCTCGCGACGCTGGGGGTGACGAGCGCGGCGCGCAAGTGGCTCCTCATCGAGTCGCGCAAGGCGATGGCCACCGCGGGCGAGGCGGACCGGAGCCTGCTGGCCGAAGGGCTCTCCATCCACGCGGACTGCGCCACGGGGCCGCTGGGTGAGTGCTTCACGCGCATCGAGGCGCTCCACCGGCGCATGGCCCAGCGCATGGCGGCGGAGCCGGAGCTGGCGCGCGCGGTGGAGTTCCTCCAGGGCAGCATCACCTACGTCCTCGAGCACCAGGGATGAGCACGTCCGGGAACACGGCGGCCCCGCTCGCGCTGACGCGGCTGGGGGACGCGCTGGGCCCGCTCTACGGAGCGGAGCGCGCGGAGGCGCTCGTCCGGGAGCTGGCCCTGGCGGCGGAGGGCGTCCGCGCGCGCCTGAAGCCCGGGCGCGCGGCGGTGGACGCGCGGCCCACGGTCATCGCCGTGTATCCGGACCACGTGCTCGACGGGGGGTTGGCTCCGCTCGCGGCGCTGCGACGCTTCCTCGAAGAGGAGGTGGGCGGTGTGGGGCCGGCCCTGCTCCATGTGCTCCCGCCCTATGTGTCGGACGGGGATGACGGCTTCGCGGTGGTGGACCACCGGGCCGTGCATCCCCGCCTGGGGGGATGGGAGGACCTGGAGCGGCTGTCGGAGGTGAGCGGCGGGCTGATGCTCGACCTCGTGATGAACCACGTGTCCACGGCACACCCGGCGTTCCGGGACGTGCTGCGCGGGGAGGGACGGCCCGGCGACTTCCACCTCTTCTCCGAGCCGCGGGCCATCGAGTGGGGCACGCGGGTGCGGACCTCCTCCATCCTCCAGCGCTTCGACACGGGGACCCGCGCCGTTTGGGCGTGGTGCACGTACGGGCGCGCGCAGGTGGACTTGAACCACGGCTCGCCGGACGTCTTCCGGTCCATGGCGGGGACCCTGCTGCGGTTGGTGGAGGCGGGCGCGAGGGTCGTGCGCCTGGATGCCATTCCCCACGTGTGGAAGCGCGTGCCAGGAGGGCCGCACCAGCCGGAGGCGAAGCTGCTGGTGCGGGCGCTGCGCGCCGTGACGGACCTGGTGGCCCCATCGGTGCGCCTGCTCGCGGAGACGGACCACCGCGCCGGAGAGCGGTGCTACCTGGGCGAGGAGCTGGCGCAGCACGACAACCACCTCGCGGTGCCGCTGCTCGTCTTCGCGGCGGCGCTCGCGGGTGAAAGCGGCCCGCTGGTGGACTGGGTGAACGCGTCCGCGTCGGATGCGCATGGCCCTGATGGCTACGCCTTCCTCCAGACGCATGACGGCGTGCACCTGCGTCCCATGGATCCGCCGCTCGATGCCCCCACCCTGCGGCGGGTGCTGGAGCGGATGGAGCGTGCCGGCGTCCGGATGTCCCACGCGGACGTGGGAGGCGAAGCACGGCCGTACGAGCTCAACAGCTCCCTGCATCGCATCTTCTCCACGGAGACAGGGCTCGACGTCGAGCGCTACCTGGCCGCGCACGCGCTGCTCTTCGCGCTCCCTGCCACGCCCTGCCTCTACTTCCCGACGCTGTTCGGACTGCCGGACGCGGTGGGTGTCGAGCCCTCCAACCCGCGCGCCGCGAACCGGCACCGCTACGCGGGTGGCGCCCTGCGCGCGTTGATCCATCAGCCGGTCCACGCGCGCATCCTGAAGTCCCTGCTGAACCTCATCCGCCTGCGCGACCGCACGCCCGCGCTGCGGGAGGACTCCGGCTGCGAAGCATGGCAACCCGCGCCCGGGGTCCTGCACCTGGCGCGGAGCCATGGGCGTCAGCCGCTGCACGTCCTGGTGAACTTCGGCGTGGACCCCGTGTCCGTCCCCGTACCGCTCCGGGAGTGGAAGGACCTCCTCGGCGGGCGGCAGGGACAGGACGACGTCCTGCTCGCGCCTTGCGAAGCGCTGTGGCTCGTGGAGCCCGGCAGTGGAGACCGCACATGAGAAACGCAGCCAGTGTGTCCGACCTCGTGGAGGCCTTCGGCTCGCGGCCGGGGAGCGAGGAGTTCGTCTTCACGTTCTTCGACCCGTACGCCATCGGGCTCGGGCTCGCGGAAGAGGCGCTCGCGTTCCTGGAGCGCGAGGGCTTCCGGGTCATGGACCGGCGCTTCGTCCATTACACGCAGAGCAGCATCGAGGCGGTGTACAGCCCCAACCGGCCCATCGCGCTCGACAAGACGTGGGCCGTGCCCAGCGAGGTGTACCTGCTGGAGTCCTCCTGCGCGCTCATCCTCCGCACCCCGGGCCGGTCCGCCAGCGCGGCATTCAAGTCGCTCAAGGGGTCGGCGGATCCGCGCAAGCGCTCACCGCACCACCTGCGCAGCCTGCTCCAGGCGCCGACACGCGCGCTGAGCATGATGCATTCCTCGGACGACACGCGCGCCACGATTGAAGAGGCCGCCACGGCCTTTGATCCGCGCGAGCTGCGCATGCTCCTGGAGTCGGAAGGGCGCCCCACCCGTCGCGCGGGCTCCACCGTCCAGCAACTGCCCGGAGCCGTCGTGGGACGGGCGTGGCGGCCTTCACCCGTGGAGTTCCTGGTCCACCTCCGCCTGCGCCTCGCGGAGGAGGTGGAGCTCGTCGCGCCCCTGCCGGAGCCGCTGGTTTCACCGTGGCGCGAGGCCGCGGACGAGCTGGCGGGGCTGCGCTCCGACCCTTCGGCGTCCCGCGAGGTGTACCTGCGCGTCGTGGCCCGCGAGGCGGCGCTGGTGGACGACGCGGTGCAGGCAGGGCTCTCACATCCACGCCGGCCCGGGATGTTCGACTACCGCGTGGAGCCGGCGCTCGCCGCCACGGTGCTGGAGTTGCTGCACCACCCGGCGCTGTACCGCGAGACGGACCTCACGCGGCTCATCGGTCCGCTGGGGGCGCTGGTCCGCAACGCCTACGAGCGCGTGCTCCTTCGCAGCGCGCTCCAGGAGTTCGAATGAGCCCGTCACCCCGTCAGCGGCACGCGCTCCAGCACGCGGCTCTTGAGGATGAGGTCGTCGTGCGTGCGCAGGATGGAGAGCTCCGTCACGTCGAGCTCCACGAGGGTCGTCTCCCGGAAGCGCTGGAGCACGCCGAAGAGCTCGTCCGCCTCGTGCACGTCCAGCTCCGAGTTGAAGCGCAGGTGGTCCATCAACTGGAGACAGCCGATGTAGAAGCCCGGGTGGAGCGAGTGGCCCAGGCGCGTCTGGACCTCCGTGAGGTGGTCCACGGGGTTCGGGCCGTCCGTCAGCTCCGGGTACACGGGGAAGTAGATGCGGCCGTTCTTCTTGCCCCAGAACCAGCCGCCCTTCACCTGGATGCGGAAGCGGGGGAAGCCCTCCAGCCGCTGCGTCACGAACGGCACGATGTCCGCGATGGGCATCCGTTCGTGCAGCCCGTTGCAGATGGTGAAGTGGTGTCTGTATTTGCGCCGCTCGACGGTCTCCCAGGAGATCTTCCGCGCCGCGGCGGTCATGGCCACGGCGTTCATGAAGCGGTTGAACTGGGGGCTCTGGGCGAAGGCGCCGAAGTCCACGAAGCCCACCAGCGAGACGCGGGGCGCGCGGTAGGTGCCCAGCCAGTCGTAGCCGGCCTTGAGGTCGAACGGCACGACCTCCGGGTGGTCGGGCCGCACCAGCGGCAACTGCATCAGGCGGTACTCATAGGAGAGGACATGGTCCTCGGACGGGCGGGGCTGAAGCTCATTGCCCGGGCGGCGGTACGCCAGCCGTTCATCCGTGGCGAAGGTTCTCATGTATCGAATCCATCACACGTGGGCAGAGGCCACAATGCGTTGCCGCGCACGCGCCCTGCACCCCGTCCGCTCGTGCGAGGTCTCCCGTGACAGCCCTGGACCGCGAAGCCGCGACGCTTCGCCTCACCCCTCCGGTTGGAATTGTTCCTGATTGCCGCATCCGTGGCGTAGGCCCCGTGCACGACTCCATGTGGATCTGGGCCGAGCGCGTCCTGGACACGCTCGCCCAGACCTATGGCGGCGTGCCGCTGACGCTCGTGTTCAAGGGAACGGTGCTCCCGCGTCCCAGAGCGCTCCGCGTGCGGCTCCAGGCCGCCTCCGCCGTCATCGCGACCTGGCGGGGCGAGTGCCGCTTCATCGTTGGAAGGACCCAGGCGGTGCGGGAGGCGCTGGAGGGAGCGGACCTGGACGTGGCGGCGGACCGGCTGCTCCGGGCCGGAGATGTGGCGCGCTTCGAGCTGGAAGCAACCGAGGCCTCGAGCGAGTTCCTGGCCCCCGTGGGCCGGCTCGTCCTGGGGGACAAGGCGCGCACGCTCGACCTCCTGTCGGAGCTGCACGGGCCGTGGCGCATCTCCCCGCCACACATCGTGCGGGGCGAGGACTGGGCGCGGAACCGGGACGCCGTGCTCCAGCGGGTGCGGGAGCGCTTCGGGGACGAGCGCGTCGTGGTGCGCTCCTCCTGCTCCGCGGAGGACGCGTGGACCGAGTCGAACGCGGGCCGCTTCCTCTCCGTCCTCGACGTGGACGCGGGCGATGCCGTGGCCGTGAGCGGCGCCATCTCGGACGTGTTCGCTTCGTACGGCCCGGGGGCAGAGGAGGAGAAGGTCTTCCTCCAGTCCTATGTCCACCCCGTGAGCGAAAGCGGCGTGCTGATGGCGCGGCACCCGGAGACGCTGGCCTCGTACTGGGTGGTGGCGTCGGACGTCTCCAGCGGACGCACGGATCAGATCACGTCCGGTGCGCTGGAGAAGCCCTCCTCCGCGTACGTGGAGCACGGCGTGCCCCGGGGCCTGTTGCCGGACTCGCTCCGCCGCGTCGTCACGGTGGGCCGTGAGCTGGTGAAGCTCATGGGCGTGGATGCGCTGGACATCGAGTTCGCGCTGGCGGGCGGGGACTTCCACCTCTTCCAGGTGCGCCCCATCGCCAAGGGCTCGTCGCGGCCGGAGGGCAACGAGGTCCGCCGGGCGCTGCTGCTGGCGGATGCCTGCACGGCGCACCAGGCGCTGCTGCGGCCCCAGGCCCCCGTCGTCGGAGAAGGGCCCGTCTACAGCACGATGACGGACTGGAACCCGGCGGAGATGATTGGCCGGCGTCCGCTCCCGCTCGCGAGGACGCTCTACGGCAGGCTCATCACGGACCGGACCTGGGCGGAGCAGCGCGCGGCCTACGGGTACCGCGACCTGCGCGGCACACCGCTGCTGCGCGACTTCGCGGGGCACGCCTACGTGGACGTGCGCGCCTCGCTCAACTCCTTCATCCCGGCCGTCACGCCGGCGCGCGTGGCGGAGGTCCTGGTCTCCCGGCAGCTCGCCCGGCTGGCCAGCGCCCCCGAGCTGCATGACAAGGTGGAGTTCGAGATCGCGGACACGTGCGCGAGCCTCGGCCTGCGCGAGCGGCTTCGGAGGCTCTACGCGTCCGCGCTGGATGCGGGGGAGCTGGACGCCCTGGCCACCGCGCTGCGGGACATCACGCTGCACGGGCTGCGCGACCTCCCCGCGCAGGTGGAGCAGGTGCAGCGGCTGCGGGCCCATCCGTTCGCGCCGGGCTTCGAGGGTGGGCTCGGCCCCGTCCTCGCGCGCCTGCGGGAGCTGGGCACCCTGCCCTTCGCGCACCTGGCGCGGACGGCCTTCGTGGTGACCGCGCTGCTCAAGAGCTTCGTGCGCGAGGGCGTGATGGATTCAAGCGAGCAGCGCGAAGTGCTCCAGCGCATCCGGACGGTGGCGGGGCAACTGCAAGCGGACGCGCTCCGCGTGCGGCGGGGCGAGCTGGGCCTGGAGGCACTGGTCGCGGAGTTCGGACACCTGCGCCCGGGGACCTATGACATCCGGATGCCCCGCTATGACGCGGACCCGGAGCGCTACTTCGGCCCGCTCATCTCCGGAGCGGAGGAGCCGTTCCGCCATGACGCGCCCCTGTCCCGCGGCCTCCACGACCGGCTGAGCGCGGGCCTGCGGAGCGCCGGTCTGTCGATGACCAGCGAGGTGTTCCTCAGTCACCTGGGCGCGGGCATCGCGGGGCGCGAGTATGGCAAGCACGTCTTCACCAAGACGCTGAGTGGCGTGCTCGAACACCTGGCGGCGTGGGGCGAGCCGCTGGGGCTGAGCCGGGATGACCTCGCGCACCTGTCGCTGGAGCAGGTGGAGACCGCGCTGCCGCTTCCGCCGCGCGAGGCCCGGTCCTGGTGCCGCGACGCCGTGGAGGAGGCCCGCGAGCATGCCGCCGCCGTCAACCTCATCGAGCTGCCGGACATCCTCGTGCGCACCTCGCACCTGCTCTTCCACGTGAGCAGCGGAGAGCAGCCGCTGTTCGTCACCAAGGCCTGCGTGCGGGCGCCGGTGCTGGTCGCTGACGGGCTGCCGGACCCGGAGCGCGTGCGCGGCAACATCGTGCTGCTGGAGCGCGCCGACCCGGGCTACGACGGGCTGCTCGCGCTGGGCGTCGCCGGCATCGTCACGGCGTACGGAGGCGCGAACTCGCACATGGCGGTGCGCTGCACCGAGCTGCAGTTGCCCGCCGCCATCGGCGTGGGACGGGAGCAGTTCCGGCGGCTGTCGGGTGGGCGGGTGATGACGCTGGACTGCGGCGGGCGCAGGCTCGTCCATGAGTGAGCGTCGCATGGCCCTCATCACCCAGCGCAGAGACAGCGTTCCGGGGCGTCCGGAGGTACGGGATGCGCTCGAGGACTCCTGGGCCTCGGGCCTGTGGGAGGCCGGTTGGGTGCCCTTCCCCGCGGTGAACGTGGCCGCGGCGGCCGTGGCCCAGTTCGAAGCCCTCCGTCCGGGGCTCGTCATCCTGAGTGGAGGCAACGACGCGCCGGGGACGGGACCGGATGCGGTTCCCGCGCGCGACGAGACGGAGTCGGTCCTGCTGTCGCTCGCCGCACGGACGCGGACGCCGGTGCTGGGCGTGTGCCGGGGCGCGCAGATGCTCGCGCGCTTCGCGGGGATGCGGCTCGTACCGGTCGAAGGCCACGTGCGTGCGCGCCATGCGCTGACAGGTCCACTCGCCAGCGCGTGGCGGGGCCCGGTGCAGGTGGCGAGCTTCCACCACTGGGGCGTGGCGGAGGACTCCCTGCCTGACGGATGGGACGTCCTCGCGCGCTCGGAGGACGGCGCGGTGGAGGCCTTCGCGAGCAGGGAGCGCCGCTCGCTGGGCGTCCTCTGGCACCCCGAGCGCGCGCCCCATCACCTTCCCGCGGTCCTTGAAGTCATGGAGGCATACGAACCATGAAAGCCATCATCCTGGCCGCGGGCCTGGGCACCCGCATGGGGCCGCTCGCGGCGAACCGGCCGAAGTGTCTGGTGGAGCTGGCGGGAGCGCCGCTGCTCGACCATCAGCTCGCCGTCTATGAGCACTTCGGCGTGGACGTCACGGTGATGGCCGGCGCGTATCCCGAGCTGACCCAGGCGGGCCGCAACGTGCGCGTCGTGGTGAACCCCGCGTACACGACCGGCAACATGGTCTCCACGCTGCGCTTCAGCCTGCCGGTGGTGTCGCGCACGGAGCCGGTGCTCGTCTCCTACGGGGACATCGTCTTCTCGTACGAAGTCCTGGCGCGGATGCTCGCCGCGTCCCGGGACGTGGAGGTCGCCATCGACACGCAGTGGCGCCGCCTCTGGGAGCTGCGGATGGAGGACCCCACGACGGACTGCGAGTCCTTGCGCCTGGAAGGCGAGCGCATCGTGGAGATTGGCTCACGGGTGCGCTCGGTGGAGGAGGTGCAGGGGCAGTACATCGGCCTGCTGCGCTTCGGACCCGGCGTCCTGCACACGCTCCTGGAGCGCTTCGACCAGCGCGTGGCGATGGACCCGCGTTACTGGAACATCTCCATGACGGCCTTCCTCCAGGACCTCATCTCCGAGGGAGTGGCGGTCCACGCCGTGCCCATCGCGTCTGGCTGGCTGGAGGCGGACAACGCGGAGGACCTGCGCCGCTACACCGAGGCTCACAACTCGGGAGCACTGGCGGGCTTCTGGTCTCCCACGGCGGCTCGGTAGGGATTGCAGGGAGCCGCGAGGCTCCCTGCGTTGATGACAGGCCTAGAGCGGCTCCCAGCCGTTCTCGGTGCAGTACCCCACGAACTCATCGCTCGTGTATTGGGTGTACGTCCCCACGAGATGGTATTGGACGTAGCTCCAACCGCACTCGGGATAGATGTGCCCGACCACCGTCGTGTGGGAGGCATCGCTGTAGAGCGTCGTCACGTAGGCGGCTTCCCGGTAGCCGGCGCTGGCCGGGCTGGCGCTGAGGAAGACGGACGCAACAGCGAGAGAGGTCAAGATGCGCGTTGCCATTGGTTTCTCCACGGGGGGACTGGATACCTGCGTGTTGGTATGGGAGGGCCTGGGACCCACCGTCACCAGTCGTGAGTAAAGCCGTGCAGGATGCGGATATCCAGGGCGCCTGAGAAATCAGGACTCCGTTTGTCGAGCAGGACCCGGGAGGAGCTGTCCCTGTGTTGCGCTACAGTGCCCGCCGCTTCATGCCGCGTGCAGCTTTCTTCCGGCAGACAAGGAAATCCCGTGTCTTTGTTGCGTTTGACCGCAGTCCTCCCGCTCGTGCTGGCGTTGCTCGCTGGCTGTGACTCCGAGCCCCCCACCAGCGAGTCCGGGTCGGGTGCGATGCACCTGACCGTCTACACCGCCGCGGCCGTGCCCGGGGACATCTCGCGCGTCACCGTCACCGTCTCCGGCGCGGACATGGTCCCGCTCGCCAAGGACCTGGTGCTCACCAGCGGAGCATGGAGCGGAGTCATCAATGACATTCCCGCGGGTCTCCAGCGCACCTTCGTGGCGCAGGCCTTCACCGCGTCCAACACCCTTCGCTTCGAAGGTCGCGTCGAGGACGTCACCGTCACCGCCGGCGCCACGGGGCTGGTGACCCTCACCCTGCAGGACGTCTCCGGTCCACCGCCCTTCACCAACGAGGCGCCCATCCTCGACTCCCTGCTGGCCACGCCCACCACCGTGGCCCCGGGCGGCAGCGTCACCCTGACGGCCACGGCCCATGATCCCAACGCGGGTGACACCGTGAGCTTCTCCTGGGCGGCGCCCTCGGGCAGCTTCTCCGCGCCCACCTCGGCCAATACCACCTGGACGGCGCCCACCCAGCAGGCCCCGGTGACCCTGGTGCTCACGGTGAGCGACTCGCGCGGCGCGACCCTGTCGGTGAACCTGACCCTGAATGTCTCCGCGGGCAGTGGCGCGAGCACCGTGAAGGCGGATTTCAACGTCGCGCCCAGGGTGGTCACCCTGACGTCAACCCAGTCCTATCTGAACGTGGGCGCGCAGACGGTGCTGTCCACCTCGGCCACCGACGCGGACGGTGACCCGCTCAGCTATCAGTGGAGCGCCACCTGCGCGGGCACCTTCACGGGCGCGAGCACCGCCACCGCGACCTTCACGCCCTCGGCCCAGCCCACGGGGGCGTGCAACAACTGCCAGCTGAACGTGGTGGTGAAGGACGGCCGCGGGGGACAGAACACGGGCAGCCTGATGCTGTGCGTGTCCAAGGACGCCGTCGTGCGTGCGCCGCCGACGATTACCCGCGCCGCCCAGTCGAGCCAGACGGCCACGGCCGGCCAGGTGCTCACCTTCGAGGTGAACGCCACGGATCCCGCGGGGCAGGCCCTGAGCTTCACCTGGGCAGCCAACGTGGGCACCCTCGGCACCCAGAGCACGGGGGCCAGCGGCAGCGTCCTCACCTGGACGGCGCCCGCGTGTCTCGACACGGGCGTCACCCCGCTCCTCGTCGCCACGGTGGGCAACCCCCTGGGCCTGAAGGCGACCCAGCGCTTCACGGTGACGGGACTGCCGGCGTGCCCCCTGGCCTTCTGGGTGGCGGCGAACCCCATGTTCAACTCCCGCACCGACCACACGGCGGTCCTGCTGGGCAATGGCAAGGTGCTCGTCTCGGGGGGACGCAACAACATCGTGGGCCACATGGCGAAGTCGGAGCTGTACGACCCGGCCGCGGGCACCTGGAGCTCCGTCAGCCCCATGCCCTTGGATCGCTCCGGACATGCGGCGGTCCTGCTGGACAACGGCAAGGTGCTCGTCTCGGGGGGAACCAGCAGCACGGGCCGTCCGGCGGCGGCGCTGCTGTTCAACCCGGCCACGAGCAATTGGAGCGCCTCTGGCTCCATGGTCTCCCCGCGCTACCAGCACACGGCGACGATGCTCTCCAATGGCAAGGTGCTCGCCGCGGGGGGATGGGACTCCAGTGGCCTTGCGTCGGTGACGGAGCTGTACGACCCGGCCACGGGCACCTGGAGCGCCACCGGCTCCATGGTCGTCCGGCGCGATGTCCATACGGCGACGCTGCTCTCCAATGGCAAGGTGCTCGTCGCGGGGGGGACCAACAACGTCAGCTACCAGGCGGCGGCGGAGCTGTATGACCCGGCCACGGGCACCTGGAGCGCCACCGGCTCCATGACCCTGGCGCGCGGCTATCACGCGGCGACGCTGCTACCCAATGGCAAGGTGCTCGTCACGGGGGGCGCGGGCAGTCGCATCGAGGCGACGGCGGAGCTGTATGACCCGGCCACGGGCACCTGGAGCGCCACCGGCTCCATGGTCCAACAGCGCTACTCCCACACGGCGACGCTGCTCAGCACGGGCAAGGTGCTCGTCACGGGGGGATGCTGCGCCGGTAGTGGCGGCCTGGCGACGTCGGAGCTGTATGACCCGGCCACGGGCACCTGGAGCACCACCGGCTCCATGGTCCAACAGCGCTACGATCACACGGCGACGCTGCTGGCCAATGGCAAGGTGCTCACCCTGGGGGGCTTCTCCGCCTCCGTCACCAGCAGCGAGCTGCAGGCGGCGGACCTGTATACCCCCTGAAGTCCACCGGAGCGGGAGAGGCGGCGGGGCTTTCCCCGCCGCCCATGCGTTGGATTGGGGCCATGCCTTCCCCCGCTCCCACGCCCCGCCGTGTCATCTTCAAGGGTCTCGCGGCCGTGCTTGGATTGCTCACGGTGGCGCTGCTGGCGCACGCCGGCATCCGCTGGCAGGAGGCGGACCCGGCCTCGCACTCGCGTCGAATGGGCCGCTGCGCGGAAGGCGAGACGTGTGTGGAGCGCCGTCTCTTTGCCAGTGATCAGCCAGCGGTGGCAATGGGCCGTCTGTAGCAGTTGCTGGCGATGGAGGACCGGCGGGTGCTTCTCCTGGAACAGGGACGCGTCCGCTCCAGGCGGAAGGCCGCATCGATGTCCTTCGCGGTACGAACGCCAATCCCGACGAGCGCCGGAACGCGCGGGTCTGGTCCAGCCAGCGTTTGACGCCGTGAGCCCCCAGCCAATGTCAGACCCGAAACACCGGGGGTCACTTGTCAGGATGTCCGAGGTCTGGCTAGAAGTCCGCCCCCATGTTCCGAAAGTCTTTGTCCGTCGTGCTCCTCGGCGTGCCCTTCCTCTTCGGCGCGTGCTCCGACGAGCCCGACGAGCCCGTCGTGCCCACCGCGCTCATCATCGACCGGAAGTCGTTCGACTTCGGGGACTGGGAGGTCGGCAAGCCCCCCGCCGAGCAGCTCTTCACGGTGCGCAACGCCTCGCCAGGCAACGTGGAGTCGGTGTCGGTGTCGGTCGAGGGATCCGACTCCTTCACCCTCACCTCCAGCACCTGCGAGAAGTACCTGGCCGCGGGCATGGAGTGCGAAGTGCGCGTGGGGTTCGCGCCCCGCCTGGGGGGCACGCACTCCGCGCGCCTCAAGGTGGGCGGGGCGTCCTCGGTGGAGCAGACGTCGCTCCAGGGCACCGGCTTCGCGTGGGTGGAGGTGAGCTCCCTGCCGTCGGGCACCCGCGTCGTGGCGGGGGACGGCTCCTTCACGTGCACCCAGCCGTGCAGGCAGGCGGTGCGCAAGGCTGAAGTGACCCTCTACGCCGGTCCGGAAGGATTCCCGGCGTGGAGCGCCGCCTGCGCCAGCGCGCCCCGCGGCGGCTGTCTGCTCCGCCTGGACGCATCGAAATCCGCCGCACTGGAGACATGGGTGCCCCTCTATCAGTGGGAGGTTCGGCGAAGCCGCCCCCCCGTGACGGTGGCGCCGCTGGCCAACGGCTCGATCGTCGTCCTGGACGCCCTGAGCGTGACGTCGCTGGACAGCACCGGGCAGGAGCGCTGGTCATTGCCCCTGTCCGCTGATTGGAAGCTGGCCGTCACCAGCGATGGGCACATCTCCCTGCTGCGCTACAACGGTTCGGTGACCCAGTACGACAGCGACGGACGGGTCCGGTGGACGTACAGGCCCCAGGAGTCCTTGTTCTCAAAGCACGTGGTGGCGGACGGCATGGGCAACACCTACGTGCTGACGTCGAAGGTGACCAGTGACACCGCGCAGGTGCTGAAGCTCTTCGCGCTGTCGCGCGATGGCGTCGAGCTGTGGAGCGCCATCGTCAATGAAGCGCACCTCACCTTCTCCTCGGGACTGGGAGTCGTGGGAGACGGGAGCGCCGTCTATGTGAGTGGCAGCGCGTACAATCGGACCGAGCCCCCTCCCGCGAACCCGGTGTTCGTGAAGAACTTCGTCCAGAAGCTCACCCCTGCTGGGGTGGTGCTGTGGACGAAGGAGGTCAACTACGGCGAGGTGTCCTTCGCCCACACGGGTGACATGAGCTCCATCATCAAACTCGTGTCGCCACCAGGAGGCCTGCAGGCCTCGTGGACCGACCCTGATGGGAAGCAACTGTGGAGCGCGCAGACGCCGACGGGTCAGGGGCCGGGCGTGGTCGACACGTTCGCCTTTCCCCCCAATGACACCACCGCCCCCAGGCTGCTCCTCGGCGGGCATGAGCTGCGCCCCGGCACCGACACCTACGGCCGAGGCTGGTTCGCGGATATGGGCGACAGGTCCGGCCTGGTCCGGGGCTCCATCACCTACATCGACTCGCCGTATAACGATGGAGCCTGGGTCAGCAGCCTTGCCTATACGTCCCCCGCCCGTCAGGTGGTGGTGGGCGGAGGCTTCGGCAGCTCCGCGGACTCGGCGACGGGCTTCATCCGCCTGTACGACCCCCGCACGCTCACCCTGGAGCGGTAACGTCCGCGCGCGGAGCGGGGCCGGGTTCCCTGTTGGCGCCGGGCCGAGGCATCCTGGCGAGTCGAACGAAGTCCCATCCGCCCCCTGCCCTGCGCCGCCTCCACGCCGGATGGCGTGATCCGCGGAGGGGACCTTGGCGAGTGGATCACTTCCGCGGACCCTCCGGATGAGCGGCGGCGTTCATTCCACACGAACCGGGCGCACCCAGCGCCTCCCCGGCTTCTCCTCCTCGAAGTCCTCCGGGGCTGCTTCCGTCGGCGGAATGGTCGCGGAGTCCAGCAGGTCCATGATCTTGGCCCTCGTGCCTGCACCAATCCCTCACATCCCACATCCAAGCTCAAATCATCCAGAAACGGGTGGCTGCCATGGCCCTAACGGCGTCTGCCTCCTGAAGAAGCGCCTCAGTGGCATGTGCTAGCGTGAAGACGCGGACGGAACCGCGAAACGGAGGAGGCAGGATGAGCGAACATCCAACCCTGGCCCAACGGCAGCGTGCCCTGGAGGAGACGGGCCGTGTCGACGAGGGCCTCTACCTCGAGTTCAATGCTGCCTACGGCTACAACAGCGCGACCCCCATGTCCTGGCTGCTGGCAAGACTGAAGCATCTCGCCCACAGGCTCGAGATAGGTCAATCATTGTCACTCTACGATCCGGCTTCCGGAGCGCAGCAGACCGTTGACTCGATGGAGCAGTTCCATCGCTGGATGGACAGACACTTCCCTGGCACATGGTGCTGATACAGCCTTTGCGGTCAGGTCACATGGCTCGAACGTGACCACCTCACCTGATTGATGTCACACCCAGTCGTGCACACGTGACATCTCCGGATCTTCGCAGCCCCGGTCGTCCCTACCACCGCGTGTGTCAGAGGTTGTTCACGCCCGTGGCTGGGACGAACATGTAGCAGTAGAACACATCGTCGACGATCAGCTCGTTCGGGTCGCAGGCACCGCCGGTGTTTATGATTGCGATTTTCAATGCCGGCTCTCTTGTTGGCCGAAGCGCCATCGTGGCTTCGGGCGGGGAGCTGGTGTGAGGCGACTCAAGGCGCGTTCCAACGCGCCAACGCCTCATAGGTGGGCCCCGCAGGTGAAGACGTGGCGGATGAAGCCCTGAGGGGCCGCCGCGCTCACCACTTCAGCAGGTAGCGGCCCACCCGGCCGTTCTCGGAGACCTGCACCGGCGCGACGGTGCCCTGCTCCCGGGTGAGCTCGAAGACGAACTGGAACACGCCCTCCCACGCGACGAAGACGAGGCGCGGGGCGGGCTCCACCAGTCGCACCACCAGCTCCCCGGAGCGGGCAGAGGGCGCGGTGTAGCTGTACTCGGTGCCGTGCTCGTACATGCCACCAATGGCGCCGAAGCGGCTGAAGAGGGTGGACGGAGAGGTGCCCATCAGTCCCAGCAGCGTCTCGGCGAACTGGCGCACCATGGGTCCATAGCCATCCCGGGTCACCTCCAGGCTGAACCGGCGGACGGCGTCCTCGCCGCCGTCCATCGCCACCGCCGCGTAGATGTCGTCCAGCACCGAGCGATGCACCCACGACGTGCGCAGGATGAGCTTGTCGAAATAGACGGCCGTCGCGGGGCTCACCCGCTGGCGCATGGTGGCGCGCACGCCCTTCTTGTCGAAGTGCTTCAGGAAGTTGAGGATCGAGGTTCCGCTCACCTCGTGCCGGGCGGCAGGAACCGTGTCCTGGGATGGGGCGCTGCTCGGGTTCATGTGTGCTCCCCCCTCGGCGGTGCCCACGCCGTCCATCGACTGGCGTTCCAGGCATTGCGCCTTGAATGCGAAATCATCTGATTTCACTGAACTCAAGAAGAAGGCACGCGCAGTGAAACAGACTCCCTTCTCGAGTCTAATGGCCTCCCATGTCTTCGCTGCCCCTGTCCGATACACCTCCTGAAAACAACCGGGCCGCCTTCGCGGAGGTGCTGTCCGACGACCTCGAGCGGGCGCGTGCCCTGCTCGCAGGCGTCCCGAGAGCGCCGCGCGTGCCCTCGAAGGAGGCCCGGCGCCTGGTGCTCGCCTTCGCGGGGCCCCAGCGCGTCGTGCTCTCCGTCAGCCTCTTCGCCCTGCTCGCCGGAGGGCTTGTCTGTGCCTTGTTCCAGTCCCCTCGCGCCGTGGGGGACCTGCTGCTGGACCAGCGCTCCTTCGAAGTCCCCGGCGTCGTCGACTCGGTGGAGGTGGGGATGCGCCAGCGCAGGCCCCGTCCGCCCGTGTACTGCGCGCGCTTCCACTCGGAGGACGGCGCGCTGGCGGGGCGCAGTTGCGAGCCGGGCGGTCGCTTTCAGCCGGGCCAGCGCGTGGTCCTCGATGTGCGCGGAGGCCAGGCCCGTATCCGTGGCACCACCCTCAGTCCCATGGGACGCCTGGGAGGGCTGGCGCTGTTGTTCCCGCTCGCGGGCATCGTGGGCCTGATACGCGTCGTGTGGACCAACCACCGTGAGTCACGCGCGGCCCGCGTGGGCATCCCGATTCTCGCGCGGGTGACCTACTTCGGCGACGGCAAGCCGGTGCGCAAGAAGGGGCCGCCGCCCACGGAGCTGCGCTGGAGCTTCATCGCGCGCGGCGAGCGGTATGAGGGCCATCTCTCCCTGGACAGCGCCTCCGAGTTCGACTTCCTCCCCAGCCGCGACGTCATCGTCGTGCTCTACGACCCGGCGGCTCCGGGCATCAACACCGTCTACGTGCCCTAGCGTGTTCCGGACGGCGCCTCGGCCTGGGCTGCTCACCCCGCGTGCCGGGCTCTCCATGCGATGAAGGGTGCGGAGCGCGCCAGGCCGCGCGCGAAGGGCAGACCGTGCGCACGCAGCCACTCGCGTGTCGCGTCGCGCAGCCCGGCCTGCTCGAGCAACTCCCCCACGGTGTGCCGTGACAGGTCCTCCAGGACGGCGTGGAGCTCGGCACTCACCCCCTCGCGCACCTCGGGACGCGCGAAGTTGTGGGCAATCACCTGGGGCATCAGCGAGTCGAGCTGCTCGTGGGGCACCTGGCTCAGCGCCTGCGCGGCCTCGGCCTCCGTCTTCTCCAGGGTGGACAGGAAGACCTTCTGGCGCCGCACACCCAGTGCCCGGGCGGTCTCCTCGCTGGCGAGCCGCTCGGCGATCCGCCGCTGCACCAGGGCCATGGAGCCGTCGATGACCTCGCGCACGCGGTCCTGCAAGCCGCCGCCCAGGCCTCCCAGGATGCCCTTTCCCGCCGAGGCCGCTGCTCGCGCGCCCCAGCTCAGCGCATCCCGCAGCCCACCGCCCCCCACCCCGGGAGCCCCCGCGATGACCTTGCTCACCAGGGACGACAGCGTCTCCTGGAGGGTGGTGCGCACCGTCTCCCGCACCTGCTCGGACGCCACCAGCTCATCGATGGCCTTGCGCGGCAGGCGCACCGGCTGCCCCAGGAGCGTCGTCAGGGACGCGGTGGCCTCGGGGGGGAGCCACGCGCCCAGTTTGATGCCGCTCTTCTCCGCGCGCGCGAGCAGGCGCGTGCGCACGGGGACCCCGAGCCGGGCGTGCCAGCCCGCCACCCGCTCGGGCGTCAGGGCGAGTTCGACCGCGGCGAGAACCCGGTCGGGGTCCACCCAATCCGAGACGCGGGATGCACAGAGCGCATCGAAGGCCAGGTCCAGCAGTTCCAGGAGCGCGGAGTCGTCGAGTTCGGCCATCGGAGCGTTCCTACTACGGACCGGAGCCGGAAGAGCGGGGACGTCACCGCCCATGGTGCCCCGTACACAGATGGAGTCATCCCCGTCCCGCGCCGGGTCATGGGCAGGCCATGAACCAACAGCGCCCCCCTGGACCTCAGGTAACACGACGCCCGAGCCGGGAACCCCTCTTCGTTGCCGGACCTGCGCACGGAAGCGCTGTAGGCGGGCCGTAGCTGTGCGGGCCCGGAGGTCAAGGCACGGGGCGAAACGCAAAACGGGCGATGCACGCGGTCAGCGCGCATCGCCCGTGGAGCTCCGCCTTCTGCGCGCCGGAACACCGCGCAGCTTGAGAAGCGGCGTGTCAGCCCGTGCCCGGCTGCCGCGTCATGCTACGGTCAGGGGTGCCGCTCGCGGGACTGTGATGCGATTTCCGAACCGAGCCTTTGTAGCTTGACTAGCTGATCGTGTCCGCCTTCCCCGAGCGGCGCTCGCTCCTCCAGGAAGGGTGAACCTCCGATGGACATCGCGGGCGCACGTGCCGAGCAGGTCGCCCGTGAGGACCTGGTCATGTTCGTCAACGCGTGCTTCTCGTGCACCGGGCAGCGCGAGTTCTACAACGACGGACGCGGGCAGGCGGTGTCCATCGAGTTCCTGCACGCCTACATCCTCGGCAACTACCGCCGCCTCTACACGCGCACGCTGGCCGCGGGCATCAACCACTTCAACCAGGCGCAGATCATCCTCAACCTGCTGGCGAGCGGAAAGCAGACCCCGCCCGCGGACCGGCGCGAGGAGGGCGCGCTCATCGCGGCGGCGCTCCGGGCCCTGCCGCCCCAGCGGGCCTACCGGGTGCTGGACGTGCTGCGCGAGCGGCGCATCAACAACCGCCGCTCCCGCGCCATCGTGCGCGAGTTCCTGAAGGGGCGCGCGGACCTGCACTTCGACGCGGTGAAGTACCGCTCCAAGCTGCGCGCCGCCGTGGCGCACGGCCACCTCAAGCTGCCCGGAGAGCTCAACCCCTTCCTCTTCCACGGCTGGCGCAAGCGCGTGTTCCAGGCCCCCCTGCTGGAGACGTTCCGCAAGGCCCACTATGACGCCTCCGCCCTCTTCGAGCTGCCCTACACCGTCGCCGAGGGGCTCGCCGCGAAGCACCAGCTTCCCCGGGACGTCTTCCTGCGGAAGATCGAGCCGCGCCTCACCGCCGCCGAGCGGCTGCGCGTGCAGGGCTCGGCCACGCGTGCCCAGGGGGCCATCGCCATCGACCTGGGGCGCACGCCGCTCACCCGTCTGGCGCTCTACGTGCTCTCCCTTCCCCTGGCGGTGCGGCAGGAGCGGCTGGCGGAGCTGCACACGGCGCTGGAGCGGGCGGCGGTGAACAGCCTGCATCGGGCCCCGGTGCCCCTGGGCCGGGTGGCGGCCGTGCTGGACAACAGCTACTCCGCGTCGGGCTCGAGCGAGAAGCGCCGCCGGCCCCTCGGGGTGGCGCTCGCGGCGCACTACCTGCTGGCCGCCACGGCGCGCGAGTACCGCGCTTTCTGGATGCACCCTCCCGAGCATCCCCTCCTCTCGCGCGCCCGGGGACAGACGGACCTCGCCACCCCGCTGCTGGACGCGCTGGACTGGATGCCCGAGCTGGTGGTCGTCGTGTCGGATGGCTACGACAACGACCCGCCCAACGCCGTGGCCGAGGTCACCCGCCTGTTTCGCACGAAGCTGGACCCCGCCCGCCGCACCACCATCATCCACGCCAACCCCGTATTCGCCTCGGAGCTCTACGCGCCCCGGGGCATCGGGACGCACGTGCCCACCGTGGGCGTGCGGGACGCGGAGGACCTGCCCACGGTGCTCGGCTTCGCGCGCTTCGCGGAAGGGGCCTCTCCCCTGGCGGAGCTCGAGGACTACCTGGCGGCGCGCGTGCGGCGGATGCTCGAGCACGCGCCCCGGGGCCACGCCGGGACCGAGCTCGCGGAAGCGCCGCCCGACGAGGAGGTGGCATGAGGGAGGGCGGCAAGAGCGGGGTGCGGCGGCTGCCGCTCACGGGGCTGCGGCTCGCGCCCTCGCAGGTCTGGGGGAGCATCCGCCTGGTGCCCGTGCTGCGCGATGACATCCCCGGAGACCTGCGCATCACCCGCAGGAGCTACGACGAGGACGTGAGCGTCGTGTCGCTCCAGGGTGGGCTGATGGAGCCCGGGCTCCACTACGCGTCCTACGTCCCCCATGGCCTGGTGGTGGACTGGGACGACAAGGGCGCGGCGGTGACGCCCGAGACCCGGCTGCGCAAGCCCGAGGGCAAGGAGGGCAAAAGCCTCAAGCACGGGCCCTTCTCGACGCGGGTGCTGCACCGCATGGTGCACCGCGAGGACAAGAACCGGCTGCGGCTGCTGCCCATGCACCTGACGATGGAGGGCTTCCTCGCGCTGTACTTCGGCGGGCCCCAGGTGGCGTGGAGCGAGTACTCCCAGGAGGCCCTCTCCCAGGGGCTCAACCCCCGCAGCGAGTGGGCCTACTCAGGCTGGGCCAGCACGGCC
Source organism: Corallococcus macrosporus (assembly GCF_017302985.1). NCBI lineage: Bacteria > Pseudomonadati > Myxococcota > Myxococcia > Myxococcales > Myxococcaceae > Corallococcus > Corallococcus macrosporus. Next base: position 248,082 of record NZ_JAFIMU010000017.1, on the reverse strand, counting down.
TTCGCGGAGGCGCTGCGCATCTTCGAGCTGCACGAGCGGCAGGTGGGCATGCTCATCTTCCAGGCGGACGCGCTGCTCTCCTGCGCCATCGTCTCGCACCCCGAGGACTATCGCGCCCTGCACCGGGCCCTGCTCGAGGACTTCTACGGGGATCTGCTCGTGCAGTACGGCTTCCTGGGAGACGTGCCCGTGCTGGGGCTGGGCGTGGAGGATGCACGGGTGAACTCGATGAAGGAACTGCGGGCCGCCATCGAGCGCATGCGCGCGGACTGGGCGGACTTCATGGGCTTCATGGCCGAGGGCGTCATCGGCGCCGAGGTGTTCACCGCCCCCGTCTACGAGGCCGGGCCCTTCCACCTCCAGCGCTTCATCACGGGCCTGTCGCCCTCGGAGGAGAACCACATGGGTGAGGCCATCCTGCGTGGCGACGGCACGGTCGAGTACCTCAAGACCTACCGGCTCTCGGCGGCGCAGACGCGCCGGGCCTACCTGCTCAAGCAGCTCGCGCAGGGAGGCTGGAGCCTGGAGCGCACCGCCGAGCAGCTCAAGACGACCCGGGACGAGCTCATCGTCCGACTGCGCAACGCGGGCTTCGGCTACCTGCTCAAGGAGCACGTCCTCAAGGCGGCCGAGGCCCGGCTCACGCGGCGCTGAGCGCTACGCCCGGGCATCTCCGAGCCCGGACCGTCAACCGGCGCTCACCCTCGGAGGGGAACCTTCTCGGGCCGCACCTGGAGCCGCGCGAAGAGCGTGGCGAAGACCTCACGGGAGACGTCCAGACGGTCGAGCCAGAGGCGGAAGTACCGGTCCAGCACGCTGCGCCGGGGGTGGCTCTCACGGTGGTGCAGCAGGAAGTCCTTGTAGTTCTGCACCTTGTCCGCGCGCAGCATGTCCGCCACGTCCGGCAGCGGCCCGAGCGCGAGGTCATCCGCCGAAGTCACCTCGCGGTGGGACAGGTACGCATTGGCGATGTTGCGGTACTCCATGGCGAGCGCGAGCACCTGGGGCGAGTCGGTGAGCTCGTGGAGGCGGGGGAAGCTCTCCGCGAGGTCGCCGTCGGCCTGCACGAGCGGGTGGAGGCACCACGCCCGCCTCGCTGCGTCGCTGGCGTTGAAGTGCCGCAGCACGCCGAGTCCCTCATCGATGTGGCACATGTAGTCGACGCCGCTCCGTACCGCCCGGCGGGAGCCGTAGTGCCGCTCGATGACGCGGTACTCCCGCGTCGTCGTGAAGCGCCCGGAGACGCTGTAGGGGACACCCCGCTTCGTGAAGAACGCCTCCAGGTGGGAGTGGGGGCCGGTGACGAAGGGGAGGTCGGTCGCCGCGACGTAGCGCGAGAGATGCCCCTGCCCGCGGTGGGAGGCCAGCACATAGACGGACTGGCGCAGTGTCCCCTCGGCGTCGCGGCAGGTCGTGCGCGCGCCCCAGACGGTGCCGCGCTCGTCGGAGAGCGGCGTGACGAGGCCTGTCCAGGCATGGCCGTCCATGAGCGCCTGCACGGCGCGATTTTCAAAGTACCGGAACGCACCTTCGAGGTCGGTGGCGTCCATGTCGAAGCGGGGTGCGTTGGCGTTCATTGACGGTGGCGGGCTTCGGTCCCCCACGGCGGTCAGATGAGGCGGACCCGGGGGTCCCCTGCGTCCTGGAGCAGCGAGAAGCCCGCGCGGTAGCGCTCCTGGATGTCGGGGACGGAGGTCAGCGCGCGGACGGCCGCGTCCCAGTCCGGCCAGGTGAGCGGCTCCGAGCGGACGGCTTCGCGGAAGGGCGTGTCGTCCGTGAGGTGGAAGTGCACCTGCCCCACGTCCTGCCGGGGCCCCGCGTTGACGAGCACCGACGCGGGGGCCCGCTGCCGTGCCGCGGCGATGAGCGCGAAGAGGCCCGCGCGAAGCCCCGCGTGGCGCGGGTGCGCCAGGGCGAAGACGTCCGGCACGCCCCGCAGCGGGACGGCGATGTGGTGGAAGGTGCCGTAGACGGGACGCGGGTGGCGGTAGACGGCGGCGTGCTCCGAGCGGTCCACGGAGGTGAGGGGCAGGAGCCGGTCCGCGTGCGCGAAGCCGAAGCGCACCAGGGAGCCGGAGGCGGGGGTCCGCGCCATCCGGAACGCCAGCTGTTTCAGGGTTGCCATGTACGTCCTTCGCTCGGGTGTCCGTCGCAGGAAGCATGCCCTCGCGGTCTGACAGCCTGCGGCGCCGGTTCTACTCCGGGCGGGATGCCCCCGGGCAGACCCAAAACGTCAGCTCTGTCTGCTATGTCCGCTTAGGCCAGATTTACTGGCACTTACCTGCCATTGCTCCCGTCAGCAGGGCAGCTCCACGACAAGGGAATCTCCATGTTCTCAAGAAAGCTCGTACTTGCGGCAGGGTGCATCGCGATGGGACTCGGGTGTGGCGAGCCCGCGGACGAGACGCAGGAGATCGTTGGCAACCTGGTGCAGGCCGGGTTCCCGTCCAACGACATCATGGTCGTCGAGGGGAAGGTCTTTGTCGGCCGGGACGCCGAGGTGTCCCTGGACGCCTCTCGCGAGCTGCTCGCGGCCGGCGCGACCACCGAGGAGCAGTACCGCACGAACAACGTCGTCAGCCCGTCCCTGACGAAGATCTGTGTCAACGGCTCGGCGTTCACCGGCGTGTTCAGCACGGCGCTGGACCTGGCCATCCAGAATTACGCCGAGATGGGGCTCACCTTCACCATGGCGCGCACGCCGAGCACCGGCTGTGGCTTCACCATCAATGGCATCATCGACCCGAACATGAACGGCGGCGTGGCCGGGTTCCCGGCGAACGGCAACCCGTTCGGGCAGATCACCATCGGCGGCCAGCTCAGCCAGTACGGCGTCGACGTCATCGAGCACGTCATCACGCACGAGCTGGGGCACACCATCGGCTTCCGCCACTCGGACTACTACAACCGCGCCATCAGCTGCGGCTCCGGCGGCAACGAGGGTGACGCGGGTGTCGGCGCCATCCACATCCCGGGCACGCCGACCACGGCGTCCGTCGGCGCGTCCATCATGAACTCCTGCTTCCGCGCGGTCGAGACGGGCGAGTTCACCGACAGCGACCGCACCGCGCTGACCGCGATGTACAGGCCCACGGTGTCCGCCCCCGCCCTGGTCAGCGCCCTGGCCTCGAATCGCTGCCTGGATGTGAAGGACGGCAACGCGGCGCAGGGAACCGTCACCCAGCTCTGGGAGTGCAACGGGACCGCCGCGCAGCAGTGGAGCCTGACCGCGCAGGGCGAGCTGCGGAGCAGCCTGGCGCCGAATCTCTGTCTGGACGTCGCCGGCGGCAATCCAGCCCAGGGCACGGCGGTCCAGATCTACGGCTGCAACGGCACGGCCGCCCAGCGGTGGACGGTGGTGGGCGGCTCGTTGCGGAGCGCCCTCGCGCCCAACCTGTGCCTGGATGTCTTCAACGCCAGCACGGCCCTCGGCACCAAGATCCAGGTCTGGGAGTGCAACGGCACGAACGCCCAGAACTGGTACACGCGCTGAGCGAAGGGTTCGACGCGTCGTGAACGTCGGGGTCGAGCATCGCCCCGACGTTCAGGAGTCACTCCGGGGTGGACGCCTGGGGGTTCGTGAAGCCGATGAGTTGATGTCCCGCGACGACGCGGACGGTGTTGTCCGGCGGCGCCGGGTTCTTCGTCAGCACGGCGCCGTTGCGCATGAACGCGGTGCGAATGCGGGTCATGGGGCTGGAGGCGTGGGCCTGGGCCAGCAGGGCGGACGCCTCCGCGGGGATGTCCACGAAGCCGGGTGCCCCCGGCGCGATGCACGTGAGGACGACCTGCTTCGCCTTCGCCGGAGGCAGCGCGAAGGGGACAAGGCCCGCCGTGGGCCCATCCGTCGTCTGGAGCTGGATGATGGTGAACTCCGCCGAGCCGCACTCGCCTCCCTCTCCCGCGCATCCCAACCGGAAGGCGCGGCCGTCCAGGGGAACCCGGTCGAGCAGCCCCACCGTGGCCGTGTCGGCCGTGAAGGCGCTCCCGAGAGTGGCCACCGTCGTCTCCGGGAAATGGAAGGGCGAGCCGTCCCTGGGAGCGATGCGGACCCGGACCTGGTCGGAGTTCCGGAGCGGATCCCCGGGGGCTTCATCCTCGGGAGTTCCCGGCACCGGCCCCGCGCCAGCAAGCACCTGGTAGGTGCCCACGGCGGGCGCCGGGTCCGCGCCCGGCGCCTTCGCCACCCGCACCTGCGTGGCCCCCGTCACCGAGACGATGGGGAAGCTTCCGCTCCCCGCCGGCACGCCGCGGACGCTCAAGTAGCGCCCCACGTCGTCCGGAACGAACGCCGCGCCCTGGATGGAGACGCGCGCGGTGTTGGGCGGTGCCCCCGTCCCCGCGACCGCGTGCTCCAGCACGAGCTCCCCCTGCCCCGCCGCGGTCGGACAGACGTATCCCGCGCCCTCCTGGAAGACACACGCCGGCCCCAGGCTCGCGCTCGTCCCATCGATGGTCAGCGTGCCCACGTCTCCGGCGGGCTGGGGCGGCGGGTCGGACGCCATGTCGTAGACCCAGACCTTGCAGCCCGTGAGCTGCCCCGGCTCCTCGTCGTAATCAGGAGCCCGCGTCGCGGTGCTCATGTCGACGAGCACTGACAACCCGTGTCCAAGGTGCGGTGCCCCCAGGAGCCTGCGGTCCTGGATGGAAATCGTGCCTGCGTGGGTGGAGGCCACCGTCCCCGAGTCGGGAGGCCCGCTGGGGCCGTCCATGGGACACCCACACAGCGCCAGAAGGACCACGAGCCCGGGGATTCTTGATGCCGACATGGGAGCTCCTTGCCTGCGTTCGAAGTAATCAGCGATTACATCCAAACGGATAGAGCCACGCCCGGGTGCGCGCAACAAAATAAGCACTGATTACATTGGGCCCGCGTTGCGGTGTGGGATGGGGCCCCCTATGCTCGCCGCACCATGTCCGAGCGCCGACGGCCCATCGCCAAGAAGTCCCCGTCCGCGTACCACCACGGTCACCTGCGCGAGGCGCTGATCGCCGCCGCGCTCCGGCTCATTGGAAGCGGGGAGGACGTCAACCTGCGCGAGGCGGCACGGCTCGTGGGCGTGTCACCTGGCGCCCCGTTCCGGCACTTCCGCGACAAGGCAGCGTTGTTGGCCGCCGTGGCCGAGGAGACGATGCGGCGCTTCCGCCGCGAGGTCGGCGGCGCGCTCGACGCGGCGCCAGCCACTCCGGCCGCGCGGATCCACGCGATGGCGATGGCGTATCTGCGGTTCGCGCTGGGAGAGTCCGCATACTTCCGGGCGTTCGCGCGCGCGGGGGAGCTTGGCTTCTTCGACAGCGACTTCTACAAGAAGGAGAACCAGGAGACGCTGGACTCGCTCGACCGGTTGATCCTGGAAGGGCAGCAGCGCGGCGAAGTCGCATCAGGTGACCTGCGCATCGTGCACCTGGCGTCACGGGCCTTCGTCTATGGCCTGGGCCGCATGTACGTGGAGGGGCACTTCGCACGCATGGGGCTCGGAGAGGAGGACCCGCTCGCGGTGGCGCAACAGGCGCTCTCGGTCTTCGAGCAGGGGCTCTTGCGCGCCAGCCCCTCCCGCCCGCGAGGACCGTCCTCCCGCGCGCCCAGGGACACGTCCCCTTGAGACGCCCATGCGGGGGCTACCTTTTCGGTACGTAGCGCATCGCCACGGTCCCCGAGCTCAACTCCAACCCATCAATCCCAGCTCCGCCAGCGCAAGGGCTCCGCGTTCCAATCGACCTGCTTCAGCGTGGCCGATACGACGTACTTCCTGGCAGCGTCCATCGTCCGGGCGAAGGGGTCGCACGGAATAGGGACAGGCAGGTTCACGTTGCCCACCCTTTTCCAAACATGACCCCAGCTCCCTCCGAAGCCCGCCCCGTGGATTCCAGTGAGCGTCTGGCGCTCCTTGACACGTTGCGTGGTTTTGCCCTGTGCGGCGTGTTCATCTCCAACGTGATGGTGTGGTTCAGCGGGAGGATCTTCCTGCCGCGGGAGCAGGTCCTCGCGGCGATGAACAGCGCGTCGCTCGCCGACACCATCGCCTGGCAGGTGTTCTCGACGCTGGTGGGCGGGAAGTTCATCACCCTCTTCTCGTTCCTCTTCGGCCTCGGCTTCGCGGTGCAGATGGGCCGCGCCGAGGCGCGAGGGGCCTCCATCACGCCGCTGTATGTCCGGCGGCTGGGGGTGATGCTGGTGATGGGACTCACCCACATGTTCCTCATCTGGTACGGCGACGTCCTCAGCTCCTACGCGGTGCTGGGCTTCGGCCTGCTGCTGTTCCGGGGGCGCTCCGAGCGAACGCTGCTCATCAGCGCCCTGGTGTTGGCCCTGGGGTGGTCTGTCGTCAGCGTGCTCATCCTCAAGCTCCCGCAGCTGATGGCGGAGACGCCGGAGGCCGGCGCGGCCCTCGTCAAGGCGGCCAATGAGAAGTCCGCGGCCATCCGGGCGCAGACGCTGGCGGCCTTCACGCATGGACGCTGGCTGGACGCGACGAAGGCGACCGGCCGCTTCTTCTTCCGCGACTACTTCCCGCTGCTGCTGGCCATCCTGCTCCCGGTGTTTGGCCGGTTCCTGCTGGGCCTGCTGGCGGGACGCCGCCGCCTCTTCCACGACGTGCCCCAGCACCTGCGGCTGTTCCGCCAGTTCCTTGGGTGGGGGCTCGTGGCCGGGGTGATTGGCAGCGGCAGTGGTCTGGTATTGCAGCAGCTCATGCAGAGGCAGGTCTTCACCCCGGAGACGCTGCCGGGCTGGGTGCCCTTCGCCATGGGGCCGCTGCGGAACCTGGGCGAGCTGGGCTTCGCCGCCGTCTACGTGTCTGGCATCACCCTGCTCTTCCAGCGGGCCCCCTGGCAGCGGGCACTGGGGCTGCTCGCGCCGGTGGGGCGCATGGCGCTGACGAACTACCTGTCTCAATCCCTCATCAGCGTGCTGTTCTTCTACGGCTACGGGCTGGGCTTCATCACGAAGCTGGGCCCCGCGGCGTGCGTGGCGTACTGCCTGTCCGTCTTCTGCGTCCAGGTCGCGTGGAGCCACCTGTGGCTGTCGAAGTTCCGCTTCGGCCCCGCGGAGTGGGTGTGGCGTTCGCTGACGTATGGCAAGGCACAGCCGATGCGCCGTGACGACGCCTCGGGACAGCGCACGGCGGCCTCGGCGTAGCGCGAAGACCGGCGCTCTCCACTCGTCAACAGGCGGCCGCACCCAAGGGCAGCTCAAGCCGCAAAGCAACAAATCCAGGATTTGTATGCAATCCGCCTCGGCGTCCCTCCTCGGGGACGATTCAGGCGCGATACCCCCATGCGTACTGTGTGGCCCAGATGCGATTGGGAGCGGTCGCATCATGGGGGCGGGTGCGCCACCCGCATCACCTGCAACATCCACCATCAATCCCATCCCGGAGCCAAACCCATGCTGAACCTGACCCACATCCTCAACGCGCTGACTGAAGAGCAGATGGACCGCGTCCTCGAGTTCAAGGCCGGCGGCAAGCACAGCCACGGCCACTGCGGCAGCAAGTCCTCCAAGAAGAGCCACTCCAAGAGCTGCTCCAAGAGCAAGAGCAAGAGCAAGAGCTGCTCCTGGAAGTCCGGCCTCATCAAGTAGCGGACTGACGAACCGGCTTTAGCCCCGGCGCACCCCGCCCCCATTCCCGCCATGACCCAACCCTCCCTGTATGTGTTTCCGGAGTACTTCGAGCTCCACCCCCTGAGCGAAGAGGATGTCCCAGGGGTCCTGGATGGCTCGGACGCAGGCACCGGTGAGCGCTTCATGGTCGTGGACACCCGCGCTCACCGGAGCTGCTACCTGGCCAATCCTGTCATCAAGAGCTACCTGGAGCTGTTCCGGCAGCCGCGAGCAGAGGCCGCGGCGCTGGAGGAGCTGGCACGCCAGGCAGCGTGTTCCCCGGAGGCCATCGCCACCACGGTGCGGGCCTTCTTCCTGCGGATGCGGCGCGCCGGACTGCTGCGCTCCGAGGGAGCCGACCTGCGGGAGGAGCCCAACCAGGCGCTCACCCCCGGGCAGGTGCTGGGCGAGTACCGCGTCGGAGAGCTGATTGTCGAAAAGGCAGACGTGGCGCTCCATCACGCGCGGCAACTGGGCACCGGCATGCCCGTGGTGCTCAAGGTCTTCGTGCTGCAAGGGCCCCGGGCGGACCGTGAGCGCGAGCTCTTCGCGCGGGAGTTCTCCCTCATGGCCGGGCTGGCCCCGCATGAGAACATCTGCCGTCTGCTGTCCTTCCACCCGGGGGAGCCCTGCTACGCCGCGCTCGAGTACGCCGGCGGCAAGCCCATCCGCCACGGCACCGCGGAGGCCACGCTGTCCCTGCCGGAGCGCGTGCGCATCGGCGCCGAGGCGCTCACCGCGCTCGCCCACCTGCACCGCCACGGCGTCCTGCATGGCGACGTCCATTCGCGCAACTTCATGCTGACGGATGAGCGCCGCGTGAAGCTCATCGACTTCGGCCTCTCGCGGCGCAGCGGCGACGCGGTGGAGGCGTCCTCCGTCCCTCACGGCGGCCTTCCCGCGTTCATGCCGCCCGAGCGCATCGAGCCCGGCAAGCTCAGCATCAGCAGCCGCCCCGGCGACATGCGCTCGGAGGTGTTCCAGCTGGGGGTCCTGCTCCACGACATCCTCACCGGCCGGGAGCCCTTCGCGGAGAAGGTGCTGTGGAGGCGGCTGGCGCAGGCCATCCGCAGCCAGCCCGCCCCCCGCGCGGTGTGGACGCCCGAGGGGGAGCGCATCCCGGCGGCCCTCGCCGACGTCGTCGAGTGCGCCCTCGCCAAGGCCCCCGAGGAGCGCTTCCCCTCCGCCATGGAGCTGCTGGAGGCCTGGCGTGCGGCCTGGCCTCGCACGGCGCGGCCCGTCCGCGCCAAGGAGCGCGCCTGCCTATGAGCCTCGGGGAATGGCTGCGCCGGACCCGGCTGAAGGTGGACCCCCAGCTGCGGAGCAACGACTGCGGCATCAGCGCGGTCAAGACGCTCTGCGAGCGGCTCGGGGTCTCCATGAACCGCGAGGCCATCGCCGCGGCCCTTCCCCTGGACGCGGAGGGGCTGCGCCTCGACAGCCTCAAGGCGTTCCTCCAGGAGCGCGGCTTCGGGGTGCGCACCCAGCCGCTGGACGTCAACGACCCCGAGGGGCTGGAGCGGAAGCTGGCCGAGCTCGCCCCGTGCCTGGCCACGGTGCGCCTGCAGGGCAGCGGCCTGCTGCACTACGTGGTGATTGACGGGGTGGAGCGCGGGCGGCTGCGCATCCTCAATCCCACGCATGGGCAGGTGGAGCGCTGGCCGGTGGCCGACTTCATCCAGCGCGCGCACACCGTCCAGGTGCCCCTGACAGAGGAGCTGTGGCGCGGCCGCATCCGGAGCCAGGTGGTGGAGGAGCTGGAGCGGTACAGGCTCCCGCTGGACACGCCACCCAGCGAGGCCGAGGTCGCGGCGCTGTACAACAAGCTGCTCTACTTCAGCTATGTGAAGAAGAACTTCGGGCTGAAGGACGAGGCGGCCGAGCGGGCCTTCCTCGCAGACCTGGTCCAGCAGAAGCTCGCGTCCGTTCCCCTGCGCTTCCGCGCGGTGGAGGGCAGTGAAGAGCGGCAGGTGCTGACGGCGCCCGTGGTGCTCTCCGTGCGGCCCCCGGCTTCCAGGGCGGAGCGGCAGGTGTCCGACGAGCCACCGGCCCATCCCTTGCGGCGGCTGTTGAACGAGCTCGGTGCGCTGCGCGGGCTCTGGTACCTCTTCCTGCTGGCCGCGGTGCTCTCGTCCGTGACGACGCACACCGCTGTCTTCGTCAACCAGTTGCTTGTCGACGAGATCATCCCGCAGTTCGACTTCAGCGTGCTGGTCAAGTTCACCCTGGGCCTGGGGCTCTTCCGGCTCTTCGACATCTTCATGGGGGTGTTCACCCGGTACGTGTCGGTGCACCTGGGCCTGGAGCTGGACCGCTACTTCATGCTGCGCTTCGGGGAGCGGATGCTGACAGGGAGCATCCAGTACCTGCGCTCCTTCACGCGCGGAGACCTGCTCGAGCGCATCAGCGACAGCCTCAAGCTCAAGAGCTTCTTCACCAGCTACTTCTCACGCATCGTCGTCAACGCCTGCGTCTCGCTCAACGCCATCATCGTGCTGTTCGTGCTCGACGCGCAGGCCGCCGCGCTCGTGCTGGTGAGCCTGCTGGTGCTGGGCACGCTCCTCGTGACGGTGACGCCCGCGCTGCGGCGCCTGGAGAGCGAGCGCTTCCGGAACAAGGCGGACCTGCTCTCCTGCATGATGGAGGGGCTGGAAGGGGTGCAGCCCATCCGGGCCTTCAACCTGGAGGCGCACTTCAGCGCGCAGCTGGGAGTCCAGACCGGGCGCTACCTGGAGACGCAGCGCAAGGGGAAGCTGCTCGACCTCGCCAGCTCCGCGGCCGTCGCCCTCGTCATCACGGGCTCATCGCTGCTGCTCATCCTGCTGTGCGCCCGGGGGCTGATTGCCCGGCAGGAGGTGACGCTCGGACAGCTCCTGACGTTCATCTCCCTGTCGGCGAAGATCTTCTCCTCCTTCAGCACCCTGCTCGAGGAGAACCTCTCGCTGCAGGAGAACCTGGTCATCCTGAGGCGCTACTTCGACTTCGGCGAGGACGGCACCCGCCGTGCCGCGCGAGCGCCGGAAGAGGACGTGCGGGTGGAGATGCTGGAGGCGCGGGGCATCACCTACCAGTACCCGTCGGGCCTGAACGTCCTGGGCGGAGTGGACCTGGCGCTGCGCCGTGGGGAGAAGGTGCTCCTGATGGGGTCCAACGGGAGCGGCAAGTCCACCCTCGTGCGCGTGCTGGCCGGGCTCCAGCAGCCCACCAGCGGGACGGTGCTGGTCAACGACGTCCCGCGTGAGCTGTTTGGCCAGCGGGCGCTGCGGCGCCGGCTGGTGCTGGTCTCCGCGGAGGACAGCCTCTTCAACGACACGCTGCGCTTCAACATCACCTTCGGCAGAAGTCACAGCACGCGGCGCATCGTGGAGCTGGCGAAGCGCATCGGCTTCTACGACTGCATCGTCCAGCACCCGGACCACCTGGAGCGGCTCATCGACGAAGGCGGGCGCAACCTGTCCACCGGCCAGCGGCGCAAGGTGCTGGTGATGCGCGCCCTGCTCTCGGACGCGGACGTGCTCATCTTCGATGAGATCTTCCGGGGCATCGACCAGGAGTCGAAGGCCGCCATCGCCAGGCTGCTGGGAGAGATTGACGACCGGGCAATGCTCTTCATCTCGCACGAGTCCGTGGAGGAGCTGCCCCTGACCCGCAAGGTGCTGCTGCGCGGCGGGCACATCCAGGCGGCGGACGCAGCCACGGCGAACGTCGCGCCGGACCGGGAGGTGGCATGAGGGGCCTCGGTTATGTCCGGGAGCTGTTTGCCCTGCTCATGGGGGGCTTCGGCCTCATGGCGGTGCTCTTCGCGACGGTGGAGGTGAACGCCGTCGTGAAGGTCCGCGAGGGAGAGGTGCTCTCCTACCGGCCCCGCTCCGTCCACAAGGCGCCGTACGCCGTGCGGGTGGTGGCCCAGTACGTCAAGGAAGGGGACGCGGTCCAGGAGGGCCAGCTCCTCCTGCGCCTGGACAACGAGGAGGTCGACGCCGCCGCGCGAAAGGCGGAGGCGGACTACCTGTCCCTGGAGGAAGAGCTGCGGACGGTGGTGCTGCAGATGGACACGGCGGGCGAGCGCGCCGTGCGACACCGCCGCCAGCTCGCCATCCTGCGTCGGAAGCACGGAGTGGAGGAAGCCCAGGTCCGCGACAGCCTGGGCACGTTCTCCCGCCAGTTGGAGCTGGCCCTGGAGGCGCAATCGCTGGCGGAGGTGAAGTCGGAGCGCAGCCGGGGGCTGTTCGAGCGGGGGCTGCTCTCGAAGGAGGAGCACGAGGCGGACTACCGGGGCGCCCTGGAAGCGAAAGGCGCCGCCACCGAGCTGCAGCGTCTTCGACGGGAGCAGGAGGCGGCGGAGCTGAAGCTGGGGGACACCTACCTGGACGAGGTCACGCGCATCGAGCTGGCGCTCCTCGACGCGGAGGCGGCGCGGCTTTCGCTGCTGGAGCGGACCAACAAGCTGCGCAAGGAGCTGGAGAAGCAGCGCGAGGAGAAGGAGCTGCGCCACCGGCTCGCGGCCCGGCGCGAGGTGCGCGCGGACATCCGGGGCACCATCCGCTTCGTCTACAACACGAAGGCGAGCAGCGACTGGATCGCCGCGGGAGAAATCCTGGTCGAGGTGGCGCCTGTGCTGGAGGAAGGAAGCGCGCTGTACGCGAAGTTCAAGCTGACGCAGACCGAGGTGAAGCGGGTCCAGGCGGGCCAGTCGTCGCACCTCAAGGTGGATGCGTTCCACTTCCACCGGTACGGGGTGCTGAAGGGACGCGTCCGCTACGTGTCCCCTCCGAACGACGCCAATGAGTTCTTCGCCATCGTGGACCTGCCCCCGCCCCACCCGTTCGAGGTCCGCCCGGGCTACCAGGTGCGAGGCGAGATCATCACCGGACACCTGAGGCTCTACGAGTACGTCCTGGCGAAGCTCTTCGACCACGCCGAGGTGTAGCTGTTCGAAGACACGTCTGGCCTACAGCCCTACCTGGAACAGGAGGTTGAACCGCGAGAAGGAATCCGTGTCCTCCCGCAGCGCCGGGTAGTGGTCCCAGCTGAGCGCGGCGCCCAGCGGGCCGAAGTGCAGGTCCGCGAGGAGCCGCAGACCCGGCCTGACGTCGGGGAGCACCTGCACCGGTACGCCCACACCCAATCCAAGGCTCGGGATGATGGCCACCTGGGGCGTCGCATACTGCGTGAGCGGCGTGAGGACGACCTGCTCGCGAAAGTCCGTCTCCACCGAGAGCGAATGCAGGAAGGACTCAGGCGCTGCGAGCTGGTAGCCCAGCCGGGCCATGAAGCGGGAGTCGTCCCCGAGCCGCGCGCCCAGGCCCAACTGCACGCCGCCTGGAGTCCACCCCGGCCTGGGCTTCGTCAGCGTGACGTTGAGCCACTCGGGCGCGCTCTCCGCCGTGAGGGTCCGCTCCGCGATCACCTGCCCGCCCTCGGGCCGAAGCCGCCAGTCCGTGGCCACCGGCAGCGAGCGCGCGGAGGCGTCCGGGCTGCTCCCCACCTCCCACGAGGAAGGGACACGCACCGTGACGTGGAGCGTGGGGTTGCCCGCCCAGGTCCGGATGGGCCCCAGCAGGTAGTCGATGTCCCAGTGCGCGGTCCGCCTCGAGTCAGGGGACAGCAGCGCATGCCGCGCCTTCACCGCGGGCCACACGTACCCCGAGGGCAGGAAGCGCTGCTCCAGTTGCATCAGGCCGCGCACCACCAGGTCCCCCTCCCGCCCGGGCGGAAGCGTGAGGGTGAAGCCAAAGCGCTCCACCGGTGCCGTGGGGCCCACCGGGTCCGCCTCCGCCTGCGCATCCGTCACCGGCAGGGATGCCTCATCGAATCGCACGCGGACCTCGCGCGTACGGACGCCCAGGAAGGCGGCATCGATGACCTCCGCCTTGGAGGTCCCGTTGCGCAGCCGGTAGCGCGCCTCGAAGCGGCAGACGGCCTCCTGCTCCGCCTCCGCGCAATCGAAGTCCAGCGTCTCGCTGAGCACCTCCGAGTGGGTGCGCGCGGTCCCTGACGACAGGGTGAGGCTCGCCGGTGAACGCGTGGAGGCGGCCACGTTGGCGGCGGCGGGCAAGGCAGCGAGGAGACACACGATGGACGCAACGCGGACCGCCATGTCCGTCATTGTCGCTCAAATCCGCTTACGGACCGGCAATCGAACGGAGGGAATGGAGTACACCTCGCGTCCCACCTCTTTCCTTCGGTGCCCCCATGCGTCGTTCCCTGCCCCGCCTCGTGCTCGCGGCCGTCCTGTTCAGCCAGGGAGGTGCGGCCCTCGCGGCGGAGGGGACGAAGAAGCCCGCCACGCAATGGTTGGCCAGCCCCGCGCAGGCGGCCCGCGCGGCGCGCGTGGAGGCGGGCCTGGCCCCGGTCGTCATCGAAGGCGAGAAACCCCAGAGCCTGACGCTCCCGCAGTGGATGGCGCTGTACCGGATCCCCGGGCTGAGCGTCGCCGTCTTCGACAAGCACGCCGTCGTCTGGGCCAGGACCTATGGCGTGAAGGAGGCGGGTGGCTTGGAGCCCGTCACCCTGGAGACGCTGTTCCAGGCGGGCTCCATCAGCAAGCCGGTGACGGCCCTGGCGGCGCTGCACTTCGCCGAGGCCGGCAAGTGGTCGCTCGACGAGAACATCAACGACAGGCTGCGCTCGTGGCAGGTCCCCGAGAACGACTTCACGAAGGAGCAGAAGGTCACGCTGCGCCGGCTGCTCAGCCACAGCGCGGGGACGACCGTGCATGGCTTCCCCGGGTACGCCGTCGACGCGCCCATCCCCACGCTGGTGCAGGTGCTGGACGGCGCGACGCCCGCGAACACCGGCCCGGTGCGCGTCGACCTCGTCCCCGGGACGAAGACGCGCTACAGCGGCGGTGGCACGTCCATCGTCCAGCTGATGATGGTGGATCAGCTCCAGAAGCCGTTCCCGCAGGTCATGCGGGAAACGGTGCTGAAGCCGCTCGGCATGACCCGCAGCTCCTACGAGCAGCCCCTGCCTCCGGCCCTCGCCGTCAAGACGGCGACCGGCACGTACGCCAGCGGGAAGAGCGTCGCGGGCCGCTGGCACGTGTACCCGGAGATGGCCGCGGCCGGACTGTGGACCACGCCGTCCGACCTCGCGAAGGTCGCCCTCGAGGTGTCCAGCGCGAAGGCGGGGAAGTCCCAGCGCGTGCTGTCGCAAGCGATGACGAAGCAGATGCTGACGCGGCAGTCGGAGCGGTTCGGGCTGGGCTTCCAGGTGGAGCCCGGCACCGACCGCTTCTGGCACGGAGGCTCGGACGAAGGCTTCCAGGCCGCGTTCATGGCCTTCAGTGACACGGGCAGCGGCGTGGTCGTCATGGCCAACTCCGACAACGGCTTCCTGCTCTTCGACCGCCTCATCGCCAGCGTGGCCGCCGAATACGCGTGGCCCCAGTTCAAGCCCGAGCCCGTGTCGCCGTCCGCCCAGGTGGATGTGCTCATGCGGCTCAAGGGCGTCGACACCGCGCTCGCCTGGTACACCGCGAAGCATCGCGAGGGCATGAAGGGCCTGGAGTCGGGGGACCTGAACCAGCTCGGCTACCGGCTGCTGGCGGATGGCAAGGGCGCGGAATCGGTGCGGGTGTTCGAAGCGAACGTGAAGTTCTTCCCGACGGATGCGAATGCCTACGACAGCCTGGGCGAGGCACAGCTCCAGTTGGGACAGAAGGAAGCGGCCATCGCGAGCTACAAGAAGTCACTCGCACTGGACGCGGGGAATGCCAACGCGGTGAAGGTCCTCGAGAAGCTCGGCGTGCCCACCGGGAAGTGACACCCTGGCTCAGGGCTTCTGGGGCTTCAGCGCCAGCAATGCCTTGCGTTGCTCCGGCGCCAGCCGCTCAATGGCATAGCGCAGGGTGTCCCGCTGCATCCTGGAGAGGTTGTCCTGGATGAAGCCCACCACCGCCTCCCGGTGGTGGTCCGTCGCCACCTTCAGCAGCCATCCCACGCTCTTCTGCACGTACGGCTCCGGGTCCGATAGCAATTGGCGTGCGTTGCCGAGGATGACCTCGCGGGGCAGCATGTACCGGGATGAGCGAACCTGGCGGCTCACGAACTTCACGAGCGCGACGTTCGCCGCCCTCCGGCACCAGGGGGAGCCGGAGCGGGTCCAGTGCTGGATCCGGGTGATGGCGGGCGTCCGGGCAAGGAAGAACGGGTACATCACCGTCAGACACAGGTCGTCGCACTGGGCCCAGTTCCAGACGGTGTGCTCCAGCCAGGACCGGAAGCGGTCCAGGAGTGATTCGTCGAACGCGCGCCTGACCGCCTTGCGGACCATGGCGAATCCCAGGAGCACTTCTTCATGGTGGGTCGCCTGGGCGAGCAGGTCCTCGGTCACCGCGAGGCAGTCCTCGGGCGACAGCCCCCGCTGCTTGACGAGCGCATCCGCGATTCGCCGGACCTCCGCGTTGCCGACCCCCAGGGCTCGGATGTCCGTGGGGAAGTAGCGGCGTGTCGCCTCGGCGAGGCGCGGGTTGCTCCGCGACTTCAGGGTGCTGCGAAGCTCGTCGATGACGGCAGGGGTCGCGCGCATGGGCCCATCCCGTGAATGGAGGGCCCAGGGTTGTACGGATGCCCGGGGCACAGGTCCAGGGCCCGCCTGAGCAGCGCAAGACAACACCGCAGCGCTCAGGGCCTGGTGGCTTCCGGGTCGGCGGAGGTGGATCCGAGCACCCGCAGGAGGGCGTCACGCTCCGCGACGAGCTTCTTCGAGTTGATGGCCTTGCGGATGATGCGCAGGGCCTCCGGGCGCACCTCGGCGGCGGTCAGCCGTGGGAGCCAGTGCGCACGGAGTTCCTCCAGCTGTTGCCGCTGGGCAAGCTCCGTGGTCGCCAGCCATCGTTCGAGTTCCAGGATGACACCCAACCGGGGAGGCGGGAGCTGCGCGGTATCGATGTCTCCGGGCGTCGGCGTGTAGCGGCGTGAGACCCAGTCGTCTTGGAGAGGGCCAAGCCTCTCCGCGAAGTTGCGCAGGCCCACTTGGACGCCGACGAGAAAGTCCTCGTACCTCGGGGCGGAGGGCGTGCCCTGTTTTTCGTCGTGAACGACGGTTCCCAGCTCGGCCTTTCCCCACACGTCGAAGTGGTGGTTGTGGTTCAGGGCCGCGCTCTCGACGGAGGCGTCGCCGAAGACATAGGTGCCAAGCGGCTCGTCCTGGCCGAACAGCTGCCGGACGCGAAGCTCCCCGAGGACGACGAGGTAGCCCTCCGTGTAGAGCGTCTGCGCCATGAGGTTGCCGCGGACGAAGACAAGGCCTCCTGGGTTCTCCAGCCACCCATCGACGTACAGGTCACCGTCGATGAACGTGGAGCCCTTGTGATTCGCGAGGCTGAGCGAGGGAACGCGGCCACCCGTGAAGAGCCCGGCGCCACTCTTGTTGAAGCCGGACGCGAGGACCGCGGGGTCGACGTCCATGCCCAGGCGGGCACCGCGACGCTTGAAGGCCGTGTACGGACGCAAGTAGGCGGCGGCCTCTTCCGGGGACAACCAGCGCTGCAAGGGGAGCATCGTGTCAGGGTCCCTGGATGGCTGCGAGCAAGGCGCGCAGGATCCGGGAGACTACCGCGAGACGCTGGCAGAGCTTGGGTTTCACAAGACGTCTAGGGGAGGAGGCGAACTCGGACGATTGCCGGCCAATCGATCACGATGCGCTATCCCTGGAACCGGCCTTCGGGCATCACGGGGCAGTCCGATCAGGTAAAATCGAGCCCAACCATGCCCTTGAAGCGTAAGCGTAGAGCCTCCCTACTTGAGAACTTGAAGAACCAAAGAGATTTTTTCTATCGGCTGGAGACGGACGCCGCAGTCGTTGAGTCAATTGTTCTTGTCCTGGAAGGCCGAAATGAATGAGCAGCGCGCACGGGCTCAAGGGGGGCTCCCTTCTTATCAAGGCTACGAGTACCAGATTGAAGTCACCATCTGGGTGGGCCTTCAGCTCATGCTGGAGCATGGTTCGTGTGACAGTATTGAAGTGGAGCCAGCCTCTGAAGAAGACATCCAGGCCATGCTCGACGTCCCTCCAGAGGACGCCCTTTCACGCATTGCGCTTCCTGGACGCCGGGAACTCCAGATCCAGATCAAGCTCCGATCGCGGCCGTTCTTGGCCAACGATTTCAAGAACCTCGTGAGTCCTAGCGCACCACGGCGGACCGGGAAGGGCGGGCCGCCACCGCGACAGCGACCAATAGACTACCTCCGAGAGCATGAAGCGGCGTCCTACGTCCTCATTACTAGCGCCCAGGTCGATGCAACGCTCGCGCAGCATGTGATTCACCACCTGGAAGCAAAACCGACGGCAGACGCCCTTCCCTTCACGCTCCAGAACGACCGGAGGTACTCCCGTGAAGAGCAAGCCGAACTCGCCCAACGACTCGGCATCCTCCATCAGCAAGTACCTGAGGTGGTTCGCGGCAAAATCAGTCGAGCACTTCTCGAGATCGGCTTCGTCCCCTTCGGGCACATTGACGAGTGCCTCCAGAACCTCAAAGCCCATGTACGCGACCGACTATTGGGCAGGGCTTCCCGGACGTGGCCTCTAGCAGAGCTGAAGGACGTCATCCAGCAGCACGGCGGGTTGCCACGGAAGCCTCATGACAAGTTCGTCAAACCGGACAGCTATGGAGCACTGATCCAGCAACTCGAGCAGCACTCCGCGCTCATACTGATTGGCCCACGCGGAGTGGGAAAGTCCACGACTGCGGAGATGCTCGCCCATGAGCATCGCACGAGGAGCGATCCTTTCGAGGTGATTGCTTCCTGCCGTTCTCCGGCGGAACTCCGAGACCTGCTCTCACGCCCAGGTCGATTTCTCTTCCTCTTGGAGGATCCGCTGGGAGCGACCAGCAATACTTCTTTCGAGGCTGACCTCTGGGCCAAGGACCTACCCTATCTGATGGGCCGTGCGAACTCGGACAAGCGACTCCTAATGACATCCCGGGCGTCAATCTTCAAGAAGGCTTATCCGTCGAAAATCCCAAGCACGCTCCAAAGGCTGGCCCAAGAGCTTCAACCGGAAAACTACGGCCTCCATGAGCGATGGGAACTCCTCATGCATATGCTCAGAGGGGACCCCATCGCGGAGGACTTCGCTGCCGCGCACCGGGAAGAGATTCTCGCCACACTGCAGGCTCCTTTTTCCCTGCACATTCTTGGTGCTCAGCTTCGCAACAAACAGTCACTGACCGAGGCCGAACTCAAAACACTCCTCCATGGATCTCTCATGGAGACATTGGGCATGACTGTCGCGGCAGAGGCTCGCGGTTGGGGCGACGAACAGCGAGACGCCTGCTTGCTGATGGGCTTCCTGCTCGACATTCGCAAGACATTCACCGAAGCAGATGTCGAACAGGTGCTCCAAAGCCTCCGGACCGCCAAGCTCGCACAGATTGAATTCAGGACCGCACTCAAGCACCTGGTCCGCGCTGGCTGGGTGGTTCAGCGAGACGGCGGCTACTGGGCACACCCACAAGTCGTGGAGGGACTGACAGGGCTATTCGAAGACGCTCCCGAGCGAGCAGCGGAGATACTCGTCGCCTGGATGAAAGGTCTGGTGGCGGATGGCCGCCACGGCCCCGCTCTGGTCCTTTCTTTCGCGCTTACCAACAGGGACCAGCGGATTCCTCCAGAGCTGCAAGGCGCGCTTGATGCCTTCCTGATTCACTGGGTTCAGGAGGCAGACGACGCGAACTTCCATGACGCCTTTAGGCGTCTTGCCATTCTTGCCCAGGGAAACGCCCCCGAAGCCTTGCTCTCACGGCGACTCGCCAGACTGGATAGGCATTCCTCAGCGAGTGGGTATCCAGAACCTCCTGTGTGGAGTGCTTCGGAGGAGGCTGCACTTCGCGATTCTGCCTCCGCGCGTCTGCTCATGGCCCGGTACATTCGTCACGGCTGGATGAGGGCACAGGAAGTTTGCTCCTGGGAGATGCTTTCCTCCTGGATTGACAAGCTGGGGTGGAACTTTCACGAAGAAATCACCCTGGCGGCGCGAGCAGCCCTGGGCGATGAAGGCTGGTACCACCGACAGGCAACCAGTCCGAGCACGGGCAGTGGTGATCCATTCGGGGCCGCACTCTCCCAGCTCCTGCGCGGAGCTTTGGAGGTGCCCGGTTCGTCCATCGAGGAGTACCTGGAGCTTTGCCTCGATGCACTCGCGCGAGCCCGGGCCTTCTGCGCCACGGCGCGGCGCCAGGATGAACATGCAGGGCTCTTAGCGGCCCATGGAGCCCTCCGGGCAACAGAACTCGCCCTGCTGCCACGTGCATTCGAGCTCGCGCTGGAGACCGCCGTCGACGTTCGTAGAGTCCGCGAGGGGTATGAGTGGATTCGAGTGCACCCCAGACGCAGAGAAGTCGTGCCCGCCTTCAATGCCTCCATCGGTGTCGTGTCCTGGCCTGGAACCAGCCCCCTGCACCCGAGACACCTGAAGGACCGTCCCGCAGGGACCCTTGAAGAAGTACTCACCTTGTACGACGCCTGCGATCCAGCGGACAGGAGGTCGGTGTGGCGGCTCATGCTGGTGATAAAGGCGCCAGAGTTCCTTCCTTTGCTCCTGAGAGACCTTGAGGACTGCCCGCTTGAGCACCTTGGCAAGGGAGTCGAGATACTCAGGTTTCTCTCCCCAGAGACAGACGCGCTACAGAAGCTGTCAGCGCTTAGGGCAAAGGTGGATTTCACACGTCGGGTCGCACTCGCGGAGGCTTGGCGCCCTCGTGATGCCGGAACGCTTCCGGGGTTGTCCGACGAGGAACTCGTGGTGACCTGTCTGTGCACTTCCGCACTTGCTGGGCGCCTCTCCCGCTCCGACGTTGACGCCGTGAGCCTTGAACAACAGGCTCTGCTCTGGAACCTCGCTGAGAAGCACCCGGGCATGTTCGGCGGAGGCGCCCTCCTGGTCCTGGCGTATCAGGGCACTTCCATTGACTCACTCAGCGAGCACATCCAAGCGCTGGCGCTCGCCCCCAAGCTCGTCGTGCTGATGCAACTCTTCAGGCAGGGCGTCCCATCGGCTCGTTCCCTATTGCGAAGCCACATCCAGAACAAGGACCCACACCTGCGGCGCCTCGCGCTCGAAGAATTGGCTCCCTCCGCGACCACGGAGGAGCGGGCTGAACTCCTCCAGTTGGCAGCGGACCCCAACGCTGTTGTCCGGAATGAATGCGCGTTCCAGATTGGCATCAGAGATTGGGCTGACGGTGTGAAGTGGCTGCTGCCGTTGGTGACGTCCATCCCAGGGGATGAAGCCCTCGATGCAAGCTTCAACCTTGGAGCGTCGCCCATCGGGCGAACGGCTGCCAACGCGCTCGCGCTGATATCCCGGTTAACGGATGCGACCGTAGCCGAGTGTATGAACCTCATGCGGCGGGGTCCTGAGGCCATCCCTGATGTCGTGGTCCGCTGCGAGTTGGTGCGCATTCTTGCCAGGAGCCAGTTGGCTGAGGGGCGAGAACTCCTCCTGCAGTGCCTGGAAAGTTACGAGGCCCTTCCAGGGAACAATGATTCAAGACGGTTTCCTCTTCGCTACGCAGGGGCTTGGGGACTATTCCGCCACCTTCGCCATTACCCGCAGGCGCGCGACGAATTGAACATGAAGCAGATTCTCAAGGCCGCGAAGCATCCGGACATCCGCTTGGCAGGGCCCGCGCTGCTCATCCTCGGATTTTCCGTTCCGGTGTCTCTCCCCGCCATTCGAGATGTATTCGGTTCACCCGCCGTAACGCCCAAGAGGAAACTGCTTGCGGTCGCGGGCGCGGCACTCGCTGGAACGCGAATTCCAGACGACCTCATGAATCCCGTGGCTTTCGAACAGGGACCGGGGCTCGTCTTGCTGGAACATGCTCGCGCACCAGAATCAGCTGACTCGGCAACCTGGGAGTCCTTCATGGAGAAAAACCCCGAAGTGTCGGCATGGCTCACATTGTTGGGAGAGCCCGAAGAAACCCACCGTCTCCTTCGTTGGGTGTTCTTCGAATTGCTGGGCCGACGGGCGCGGAGAGAACTCCCCTGGAGTTCAACTCCCCCGGAGACAGTGCTGGCAGAAGAGGCAAGCCTGCGTTTGCTCGAGCAGCTTGAATGGAGAGGGTCGGACATCGACTTGAGGTTCTGGTAGCCGCCATCAACCAGGAACTAGCCGGGCACCAGAACCTCTTTCCCCCAACGCCTTATCCACCTGCGAACTGGGCGACACCTGCATTCGGCGGCGTGGACTCAGGGTGCCCTAAACCGCGACGGCACACGCCTTTCAATGAGTCGTGAGTGAGTTCTGGCACTTCGAGTCCACCGGGCCGTCCTCTTCCATCCCGCCTGTCGCCCAGAGTTCCCTCCAGATTTCCAGACATTCTGAAGGCGGGACCAGGGGAGTACGGGGGGGCGGGCTGGCGACTCGCATTGCGCAGGGAGTTTGTCTAAGCTGGAGACATGTCCGCTGGAGAAATACAGGTGTTTGCCACACGGGTGTGGGGATTCGAGCCCACCACCTGGCCCGTCATCGTCTTCGGTCTCGAAGGCAACCGCGACAAACTCCTCCGGGAGTCCCGAGCGGGAGATCGGATTGTCTTTGTTGCCACGAAGACCGATGACGCGCGGTCCGAAGACAGGGGGCGGCTGCTCGGCATGGCGGAGATCAGTCGGACCGCCGTGGACACGGCGAAGGTCGTCGCCCCAGAGCACATCAAGCCAACTGACCGAGGGCCGGACGGTCGAATCGCATGGCCCAAGGCCATTCTCATGTTGCGAGCATGGCGTTTTCCAGAGCGCCCGCTACTCTTAGAAGTCCTCGGGCGTCAACTGTCCTATCTTGCCACACCTGCGGCGGTCTTGCTCACCGCAGACGAGGCACGAAAGGTCCTCTCCCTGGAGGCGGAGGAGGCCGAACTACCCATGTCCGAGGTGCTCATGCGAGAGCGACGCTTCGTGCAGGGGCTGACGTCCGTCCGAGGGCCGACGCGAGGACCTGTCCCTGTGTCGTGGACGAAAGAGGTCATGCACGAGGCCTCCGGTCCTGCTTTCACGTACGCCTTCCGCTTCGGCAAGCGCAATGTCTGGAAAATTGGCTGGAGCGCGGACCTTCCGGTGCGACTTCGTGAGGTAAATACGCACGTCCCCCTGGAAGAGACGGGGGAGGGATGGTGCCAGTTCTTAAGCCATCGCCACGCCGCCCCAGTGAGAGCTCACGAGATGGAACAGCGGTTGCTAGAGCTTCTGGCCCAGTACAGAACTGCTGGAGAGAGGGTCCGTTGCCAGCAATCCGAACTGCAAACGGCCTGGGTTGCCGCACTTCGTGGTTAACACTACTCGGTCAGATGAATCGGGCGGGGCAGCGAGACTCGCCCCATCTCCTGAAGCGGGGACGAAGCCGGGAGTGCGCGGGGATATCTTCGCTTGCGCTCGGGGTGCAGGCCGAAGGAGTGGATGGCAGCCCTGACGGCCCACGGTGGGGGCTCGCCATTCTGGAGCGCCTAGCATTGCCCTCGCGGCTCGCGAAGCGGGCTCGGGCACAGAAGCGGGGTGTTGAGCTCAAGCCCCACAGTGACCTGAAAGCCCACTGCCCATCGAGTTGGAGCAAGACCCGTCCACGCCGGATGACCTTGCCCACCCGGCCGGCCCTCCCCTGCCCCGGGGCCGCGGGGCAGGAGGCCAGCCCGCGGGACTTCAGGCGGCGGCGTCCGTCGTCGGCTGGAGCAGCACCACGGGGAACAGCCCCACCCGCTGCCAGGCCGTGCATTCATCGAGCAGGAATTGCCACCCCGCCTTGTTCTCCGCCAGGGCGGGCTCGAGCGGTGGCAGCGCGGTGCCCTGCTGGAGCGCCTTGGACAGGGACGCGTAACCCTGGATCAACGCCGCCCAGGCACGGCCCATGTCGTTCGCCGCCTGCTGCATGCGGACAGTGCTCTGGGCCATCAGCGCCGCTTCCTGCGACGCCGTCTGCGCCACCGCGGCCTCCGCGAGCAGCGGGTTCAGCTCCGAGTAGAGCGTGGTCAGCGTCTGGAGTTGCCGCTCCACGTCGTGCTGCGCCGCGATGACGTCGCCGCTGGTGTTCGCCGTGTTGACGATGAGGCCCACGAAGGCCTTCGCCGCGGCCACGGGGGAGTCCTCGCAGTTGTACATCTTGATGGCCAACTGGACCAACGCCTTGTCCGTGCCGGACAGCCCCTTCGCGATGGTCTGACAATCCTGGTCGATGGCCGCCAGCGTCTGGGAAATCTGCGCCTCCAGGCTCGCGATCTCCGCGTCCCCCGCCGCCGCGACGGCATCCGCCGCCAGGGCGTCCGACACCTTCGTCGTCTCGGTGGAGAGCCGGTGCGCCTCGGCGACGAACACGGCGACGGTGTCCCCCTGCCGCGCGAGGAACTGCGCGAGCAGGTCCAGCCCCTGGGAGAGCTCGAGGGCCGCCTGGCTTCCGGCGGGGCCCCCCTGGTCCACGGTCTTGGCCAGGTGCTGCAGCCGGGGATACATGGCCATCAGTTGGTGGACGAATCCCAGGGTCGCCGCGTCGAGCTTCAGCGCCTGGGGCATCACCGTGCCCAGGCAGGCCCGGGCCACGGCGTTCGCGCGGCCCAGGTCCGTGGCGAGGCTCGGCACCGACGCCATGCCCACCACCGGCTGCTGCACCAGGGCCTGCGCGTACATCTGGAGCGTCGTGCCCGCCGCGCCCAGTCCGGCGAGCGCGGTGGTCAGGGGCTCGGGGGAGAACACCTCCGGGGACGGCTCACGCATCGTAGTTTTCCTCCTGCACGGGCAGCACGCCGGTCTGCTGGATGGTAGTCGCCATCGCGAGCGTGGTCTCCCAGTCCGCGTTGGCGGCCACCAGTTGGGAGACGAGCCACGAGGAGGCGTTCTCGGCGACCTCGAGCTGGTCGATGGTCGTCTGCAGGTCGGACGCGAGGGAGGTCCACTGGTTCGCCAGGCCCTGCACCGCGGTCGCGGCCTGGGAGCACGCGGAGCTCAGGCTCTGGATGTTGAGCATGGCCGTGCTCATGGTCGCCAGGAGCGTCTGGTCCCGGTTCAGCTCCTTGGTCGCATCCACCATGTCGTCCTTGGCGTTGTTCCAGTCCACCAGGGCCAGTGAGCCCACGGTGGCGCCACCCGCCGCCAGCGCGAAGCCGCCCACCACGATGGCGGTGGACGTCCCCCCGGAGGGAATCTCCGCGAAGATGCCCACGAGGACCGCGATGCTGCCCACGCCCAGGGCCACGGCCGAGCCCGCGATCACCCAGCACGCCGTGTCCATGGCCTTCTGGTCCGCGGCGATGCGCTGGTTGAGCGCCGTGATCTCCGTGCTGTCCGCGCCGTACGCGGCGTTCACGTTGTTGTAGTCCAGGGTGAAGGCCGCCACGTCCGCGTCCAGGGAGTCGGTGGCGAAGGCCGTCAGCGCGGAGGACGTGGCGGTCGCCTGGTCCCGGCCCACGCCGCACTTCTGGATGAGCAGGTTGATGCCGTCGATGAACTGCTGCTGGTTGTTCCCCTCATCGATGTGGTTGGCCAGGTAGAGCAGCTGGCGGTACATCGCGTTCCACTGGTTGCCGTACCCGATGATGGTGGCCAGCAGGGACACCATCTGGGGATTGAGCGTCTGCAGGTAGTAGCGCGCGTGGGCCTGCGCGTTGGCCTGGTCCACCGGGAGCTGCTCCACGACGGTGGAGCCCGACAGGGTGTCCACCTCCGCCGGCAGGTTCATGATGGGCGTCTGGAGCACGACGTTCGTGTACATCTGCATGACGGACGCGGCGGTCTGCGTGTCCGTCATGCCGGTGGACAGCCCGCTGCCGCCAATGTCCGGCGTGTCCGAGTCCGTGTCGCTGGCCTGCGCTGCGTTCGTGGCGTTCGCTGTGGTGGTCATGGTGTTCCTTTCATCAAATGCCCAGCAGGAGGGAGGCCTGCAGGGCGAGGTTGTCCCAATCCGCCTTCACGGCCGCGAGCAGCGAGGGCGTGAAGAGGCCATACGTGGTGATGTCTTCGCTCTGCAGCAGCACGGTGAAGTTGGAGTCCAGGACGTTCCAGCCGTTGTCGAGCGTGCCGATCCCGCCGGCCAGCGCCGTGAGGAACGTCTGGTATTGGGAGACCTGGGCGCTGGTGCCGCCCGCCTCGCGCGCGTCCTCGGCGGCGGCATTCGCGGCGGCGTTGAGCTGGGATTGCTGTTCACGCAGCTCGCGGTCCTTGCCCGTGAGCATGTCGATGGTCTGCTCCAGCGCCGCGACGTAGTAATGGCCCTGGAGGTATTCGAGCGCGATCTGCTCCTTGTCCTCCTGGATCTGCTGCTCCACCTGATCCGCCGCCTGGCTCGCGGCCTGGGCCTGCTGGGTGTCCTGGGCCTGGAGCTGGAGGAGGACGTTCTGGTCCGCGTTGAGCTGGGCGATGTCCGCGTCGATCAACGACTCATAGGTCACCAGTGCGGTGTGGACGCTGGCGGTGGCCGTCGCGGTGGCCCGGGTGTCCGCCTGGAGCTGGGTGAGCACCTGCTGGAAGGGCGCGATGGCGGAGGAGTCACCGGCGGCCAGCCGCACGGAGAGGGGCTGGAGCTGCGCGTACGCCGTGTCGAACGACTGCCCGAACCGGGCCACGCCCGCGAGCGCGGACAGCACCTGGGGACGGTAGGTGGTGGTCCAGAGCGACGCGTCCGCGCGCGCCTTCTCCACGTCGGAGGAGAGGCTGGGGACCTGCGTGCTGGAGGGCACGCTCAACGCGAGCAGCGCGGCCACCGCCGCGTCGACCTGCGGCACGGCGGCGTTGGTGTCGAGCACGCCCTGCGTGAGGGCCGCGGGAGGCGAGAGGGGCGACCCGCTGGAGGTCGATGGAGCGGAGGACGTGGCGGCCTGGGCGGACATGGCCCGGCGTCATTGCAACCCGAAGACCATCCCTCCGATGAGGCCCGCTTCCTCTGGGAAGCCTGGCTGCGCGTCCCGGGAGGACGAAGCGGCTGCGTCCCCGGGGGACGCAGCCGCGTCATCAGCGTGAGCCCTGGCGAGGTGTCGCTGGGGAGGGTCAGGGGGGAGGGCCTAAGGGGTGCTGCTCGAGCAGTTGTATGCCCAGATTCGGGCCATTCCCTCCTTCAAGACCTGGGTCGACACGCCGAGGTTCGCCGCGATGGCCGACAACTGGGCGCTGCTGGCGGACGAAGGGGTGACGTGCGCGACGGCGGTCGCCCTCCTACTCGCGCAGGCGGGAGTGCTGACGACACAGCCCGTCGTGGGACCGTGGTTTTCGTCGTCGCACATGTCCATGTCATTGCCGAAGGCGTTGCCGTAATCCCAGACGCCGTAGCAGGCGAGCTGGCCCTCCCCCAGGTTCAGGCCCGGGCGCGTGCTGCACCGCATCGCGTTCGAGAGCGGGTACTGCTCGACGTCGTAGGAGATGACCACGCGGCCATGGCCGCCCGTGCCACCCTGGGCGCCCATGCCAATCCCGGCGACGTAGTCCACGTCCTGCATGCCGCCCGCATTGCGGCCACTCCCGGCGAGGACGCTGCCATCGGGGGCATAGCTGGCCCCTCCACCGCCCCCTCCCGCGGCACCGCCGCTCACGTCACCGCCGCCCGCGCCACCGCCGAAATACCCGCCGCCCCCGCCGCCCCCATCGCCGGACCACCACTGCGCCGAGGCATCCCCGCCCTTGAATTGAGAGCCAGCCTGGGCCGTGTAGGTCGTGCCCACGCTCGTGCCCCCCGCTCCTCCCGCATGGCTGAAGGCGCCCTTGCCCCCCAGTCCGTAGGTCCCATCGGTCGTGGCGCCATCCTTGCCGTCAAGCCCGCGTGCGCCGCCAGGCCCGCCAGCGCCGTAGGTGCCATCCGAGTCCGCGCCAGCCCCACCGCCACCGCCTGCCGTGGCGTACTCGGACGTGGAGCGGCGAATCGCCGAGCGCCCTCCGCCCCCCGCGCCGTTCTGCACCCCATTGGCGCCGCCTCCTCCGTACGCCGCGGCCGGAGTGCCGAGCACATCCCCCGGAGTCCCTCCCCCGCCGACGATGACCGTGAGGGGCTCCCCCGGGTTGACGCCCAGGATGGCGGTGGCCAGCGCGCCTCCGCCACCGGCGGAGCCGCTCCCGGACCGCGCCGCGCCGCCGCCCGCGCCCCACAGCTTCACGCGAACGCGGTTCACGCCGGTGGGCACCGTCCACGACTGGTCCGCCCCGGTGTAGCTGAAGACGGCCCTTCCTCCCGTGCAGGTGGGCAGCCCCGTCACCGGGAAGCGGGTGGTGTCCGACAGGCCGTAACTGTTGGTGACGGTGGCGGTGATGGTCGCCGGGGCGCCCGCGGGCACACAGCGGGGCGCATCCCAGGTATTGCTCCCGCGGGTGGTCCCGCTCGCGGCCGTGCCCAGCATCCCGATGTCGGCCGACCACTGGAAGGACAGCGTGCTGCCCTGGGGGTCACTGGCCTCCACCTGGAAGCTGAGCGTCTGCCCCGGGGTGGCGGTTGGCGAGGACTGGTAGGCGCGAATGATGGACGGCGGAAAGCGCGTGGGCGAGGTGGACACCACACACAGCGACAAGCTCCCGGTGGTGCTGCCCCCCTTCCCGTCGGAGACGGCGACGGTGAGCCGGCAGTTGTTGCATGCGCGCTCTGGAAGGGCGGAGGGAATGAAGCGCGCGGTGCTGGACGTCGCCTGGGTCCAACTGCCGCTACAGCTCGCCGACCACTGGTAGCCGAGGGTGTCGCTGTCGTTGTCGGAAGCCATCACGGTCACCTCGGCGGCCTGCCCGACGTCCACCCGGGCCGCGGTGCTGTGGACCCGGGCGACCACCGGGTGGTTGTTGAACTGCACGTCGAGCGCGGCGCGCCCCTCCTCCGTCCCATGGGTGACGTTGATGGAGAGCGTCACCGCCACCATGGTGCCCTGTGAATCCCTCACCTCCAGGGTGAGCGAGGCGATGCCTGCCGTGGAGGGCGCGGTCCAGGTCGTGGAAGCCTCGGACGTACTGCTGAAGGAGCCCTGCGTCGCCGTCCAGCGATAGGTCAGCGTGTCGGTGGGGTTGGGGTCCGACGCGCTCGCGTTCAGGGTGACGGTGTTGCCCAGGGGCACGCTGGTCCGGGACGCCACCACGGATCCGATGACGGGCGCCTCGTTGTCGAAAGGCTCGGGAGGGTTCACCTCCTGGAGGGTGATGGCCACCAGGGTTGTCTGGTTGGCGGTGATGGTGACGTTGGTGCTCTGCCCCTCGTAGAGGAGGTCTCCGTTGGAATCGAAGGCCCGCGCGAGAAAACGCCGGTCAGGGCCGGTGGGCACGTCGGTGATGACGCCGCCCCACCTCCCGTGGGTCTGCGTGAGGTCCTGGTTGACCGAGGGCATGCCGGGTCCCGACGAGGTCACGGTCATTCGGGCCACGTCACTGACACTCAGCGACTGCCCCACTGACGCCACGAACCGGACCGAGCCCGTGGAGTCCTCCGCTTGATGACACCCGGCCACGGCGAGTGTGAGCAATAACCAGGCAGAAAAAACCTTTCCGGCTTTGTGCATGTGAGTCCTCCAGCCCTTGTCGGGTACCTGCTCGACGATTCGGTTCCAGGCAGACAGGCAGAGGGTAGCAGCGCACGGGATGATGGGAGTCGAACGCCGCTGGAGGTTCCGGGAGCAGAAGGAAGACCGGGACGTCAGGGTGATGGTCAGGACCGGCGGCTCCCAGGTCCAACAGGCTTCCGCCACCGGAGGTGAGGCTGGCGCTAAGGGACTCAGCGCGCACATGCTCGACAACCGGGCCAGCTCCCACGATCAAGCGTTGGTGGGAGTTCGCTGCCTGGCGTTGGCAATCGCTCCCACCTCCTGTCAAGCGAGCGGGGCCGGTGCGCGGCCCCGTCGCGACGGGACGTCAGTCCTTGGTCCAGCGGAAGGTCACGCGGTCGCCGCCGCTGAGCCGGTCCGCGAGGTTGTAGAGCTTGTACATCTCGGTGTGGACCGCGAAGATTCCCTTCGCCTTGCTGAAGACGAAGTACGACCCAGGGTCGGTCACGATGCTCGTCCACTGCGAGTTGGTGTTGCAGTTGGCCGTCGAAGCCGAGGGCCAGTTGCACCAGGCGTTGCCGTTCTCGTTCCACACCTTCCAGTGGTCGCCGCCGCCGACGAGGCCGACCTGCTTCCACCACGTCACGGCCGAGCCGGACTCCAGCCGGAACTCCACCACATCCGGCGACGCGGCGTTGTGCTCGACGATGACGTTGATGAGGTCACCGTCCGGCAGATAGATGGGCTGGATGTCGGTGAGCCACGCCTTGTCACAGGTGATGCACGAGTTGAAGGTGTCGTTCGGGCCGGTGCACGTGCTGTTCGAGTACTCCAGCTGGTAGTCGTTGTTGCTCGCGCAGAAGGCACACGAATGCGCGTATCTGGCGCTGATGCACGTAAGGGAGGTGGTGGTGTGGGCTCGGGTGAAGTCCGCCCAGGTGATGGTCGTCGCGGCCATGGCGGAGACGGTGCGGCCCTCGTCCTCCTGCTGGGGCTGGGTCGTCTCGGGAGTGGGAGTGGGGGCGGGCTGCTCCTGGGGGCCGCAGCCGGCGCCTCCCACGAGGGTGAGTCCGAGCACCGTCGACACGAGCCATTTCTGCATCTGCATGGTGAATGTACTTTCGTTGAGGAACGCCTGAGGACAGGCGCTTCGAGGCGGGAACCCCGGTCCGCCCTTCATACGTAGGACCCTCGAAATGCTGGTTGTGCGGCCCCCTCCCGAAAGCAGCGCCGTGCGGGAAGGCTTCTTCCCGCACGCCAACACGCATCCGTCCGCCGTCAGTTGCCGCGGTAGGTGGTGTTGAGGATTCCGATGCCCGCGCCTTCCACGTACAGGCTGACGGGCGTGCCCTGCGTGGCGGCCTGGGTGGCGCGCTCGAACAGGCCCAGGCGCTCGGCCTCGCTGTACTGGTAGCCGCCGGCCGAGGCGCCCGAGCCCAGGTAGTAGTAGCTCCCGACGAAGCTCCCCGTGCAGTTCGCCCCGGTGTTCACCTGCACGACCACGTAGCCCTGACCGTAGGTGACGTTGGGTTGCCGGGTGTACGTCGCCGCGCAGACGTAACCATTCACGGTGATGGGGGCCGCCAGGGCCGTGCTGGCGAATCCGACCGACATCATCACCGCCGAAACAACGATGGACGCTCGCTTCATGGTGTTGTCCCCTTTTGCCGTTGGCTGAGTCCTCCGCGCCCAGGATGAGCGTGGGGCTCCGGAAAGCGTTTCTGCGTTTCCGTTCGAAGCAACGTGCGGGACGGCTTTTTCCCCTCACCTCTTTGTAACCGTCACGGCGGGGCCGTCGTACCTACTGGCCAAAGGAGCACTGGCCATGATCGACGGACTTCTCAGGCGAATCCTTACCCCTCTTCCGCCCCCGCCTCCCCCGAAGAAGGAGACCCCGGCGCCGCAGCCAGCCAGGAAGCCGGCCGGGTTCTCCGGTCAGAGCACGTTCGAAGCGTCGGCCCGGGCTCCCGTGGTGCTCACCCCTCCCGCCACCGGCGGCGCGTCCACCGTGCGTGAGGCATCGCGTGCAATCGAGGCGGCCTACACGTCCGGAGGGGCCACGGCCGCCGCCGCCGAGCTCCGCTCCCAGACCGAGGCCCTGACCCACCCGGCCCAGGTCGACACGCTGATCGCCGCGGCGCAGCCCACCCTCGACCGCATCTCCACGGACCTCGCCAACGGCGTGAAGAACGACAGTGTCGACCACGACACGAACCGGGACGTGCTCCGCGACCTCGATGCGACGGCCAGCCGCGCCGGCCAGGCCGGGCGCGACGCGGTGGCCACCTCGGTCGCGAAGAAGCTCTCCGAGGCGGTGCCCCAGGGCTCGGCTCAACTGGGACGGTTCGACGACGCGCTGGTCGAGCTGGCCAAGGAAGGCGTGGGAGGGAAGCTCTCCTCCGCGGTGGCGGAGAAGCTGATCAACGACTTCGGACGCGTCGAGGCGGGCCATGCGTTGCGCGACACGTCGGTGGATGCCATCAACGAGGTCCGCGCCGACTACGAAGCCAAGGCGGAAGAGCTGACCCAGGTGGAGACGCGGCTCAACACGGAGCTCGCCCAGCTGGGGCCCGCGCTGACGCCGGAGGAGATCGAGGCGTACAAGGAAGCCTTCTGGGAGCGGGAGGACAACGCGGACATCCGCGACGCCGCGCGCGCGGCGGGAGACACGCTTTCGGAGACGCTCACCGCCAGCACCGCCGGACTCGAGGCGCTCGCGGCGCGGGGAAACCCGGGCGCGACGAAGGCGCTCTTCGATGGCTACAAGGCCCTGGCCGAAACGCCGAACCACGCGGATGAGGCCCTCCGGTTCGCCGGGCGCATCAACCAGGACGCCGGGCTCGCCAAGGCGCTGAGCAAGGAGTACGGCGGCGACTTCGAGCAGAAGCTGTCCGATGAAATCCTCGCGCCGGCGGTACCGAACGCGCAGGCGGAGGCCATCGCCGAGGCAGGCGAGGGCGGCTTCGACGTGGCGATGAAGGAGTTCAGCTCCCTGGTCAAGGAGCTGAAGACGGGCCACGCGCTCGCGAACATCCCTGGCGACATCCAGCAGATGCTGACGGACATCCGGGACATCCGCGCGGGCACCTTCACGCAGGACCAGGTGCAGGAGATGCTGGACGCCTGGGGGAACGAGTCGCCGCTGGGCAGGTCGCTGTCGGTCGCCACCCTTGGCCTCGGCCTCTATGACCTGCCCTCCCAGCTCGCGGACGGCGAGTACCTGGAGGCCATCAAGAACACCCTCACCTCGTCCGCCGACGGAATCGAGCTGACCGCCGGCGTCCTCAACACCCTGGGCAAGACGGGTGCGGCCACCGACGTGGCGAAGTTCGGCGCGAAGTTCGTCCCGCTGCTCGGGCTGGGCGCAGACGCCATCCAGGCGTACCAGGACGTCCAGGCGCTGCGGGACGGCGTCTCCGCGGGCGACGTGTTCAACCTCGCCGGCTCGGTGGTGTCGCTGGCGGGAGACATCGCCGGCTTCGTCCCTGTGGCGGGGACCGCGGTCGACGTGGTGGCCACGGTCGCGGGAGAGGTGCTCCGCACGGTGGGCGGCCTCCTGAACGGCGACCTGGGCCCCGGCCTCGAGGACTTCTCCGTGGACGAGGCGACCGACATCCTCCAGGACACGCTCGGCCTCTCGGAAGCGGAGGTGCAGTTGCTCCTGGGGGGCACGAGCAGCGGCTACGGGAGACGGATGCAGGCGCTGGGCCTGGAGCCACGGCAGGTCCGGGAGCTGCTCACCCAGACGGAGCCGCCGCTGTTCGCCTTCTCCGACGACCTCGGGAGCTACGAGCCGATGGGCAACGCCCGGTTCCTCTTCGAGACGGTCGCCGCGTTTGGCCTGAGCGGGGACGCGGCGTTCGAGTTCATCCAGGAGAACGGCGACGCGCTGTCGGCGTTCGAGCAGGTCGACCAGTACGCCCTCCCGGAGTCGTCGCTGGGGGCCGCGATCTCCAGCGGTGACTTCACCCCCTTCCGCGAGGAGGCGCTGCGGCTGCTCCCGGATGACATCGCCGAGGACCTGGAGCCCTACCTGGACGCGACGCCGAACACCGCATTCTTCGAGGCCTGAGGCTCGAAGCGGCTCCGGGGAGCGTGGCCCCGGAGCCACCCGTGTCTCCTCGCATCCATCAGGAAGTGGAGCCGATGAGAGCCCTACCGCGGGCCCGCCCTACCGGTGCGGCGGCCGTGGCGCCCGGGCCTGGCCGCGCGCGCCTCGGCGATGCGCACGTCGAAGGGCCTGGCCTCCAGCGCCTCGATGGCGCCCTCCAGCGCACGCGACAGGGGCGCCGCGAGCTCGGCGTCCAGTTGCTCGGCCGCGGTGGCGGTGGCCTGCCAGTGTTGCTGCAGGCGCGGCAGCAGCGCGCGGCCCTCGTCGCTCAGACGCACCAGGCGCTGGCGCCCGTCCACCTCGCCGGGCGCCACCGTGACGAGGCCCTCCTTGGCCATCAACGCCACCGTCTGGGTGGCCGCTGGCTGCGTGATGCCGGCGAGCTCGGCGATGCGCCCGAGGGTCAGCGGCTCGGCCTGGAGGAGCGCGCGCACGACGGGCGTGAAGCGCGGCCGGAACGTGAGCCCGTCCTGCGCGTAGGCCCGCGCCACCGCGCCGTCGAGCAGCTCGAGCAGGTGCCGCAGCTGAGTACCGAGTCCTCGCTTCATGCCCGCGTCTCCTGGAAGAGCAACCCGCCGGGAAATCGTATAAGCAATTAAATAAGCATGCAATCAAACCGGCGCCCGACGGTAGGGAGGGCACCCGGTCGACGTGCTCGACCCCACCCCGGAGACATCCGAGATGACGACGACGCGCAGTCAGAAGCCCTCCCTTCTTCTCCACGCCACCGCCCTGCTGTGCCTGGTGACCGCCGCGCCCGCGTGCGCCACGGCCCGCCCCGCGCCCGCGGACCGGGCCGCCCCGCGGGCGGCGCCTCGGAGGCCGCAGCAGAAGGACATGGCGGTGGACGCCGCCACGCGCGCCCGGGTGGTGGACGTGCTGGTGCGGGAGCTGCGCGAGCGCTACGTCTTCCCCGAGAAGGCGCAGGCGCTCGAGGGCGTGCTGCGCGCCAGGCAGCGCGCCGGCGCGTACGACGCCGTGCAGAGCGCCGAGGCGTTCGCCGTCGCGCTCACGCGTGACATGCGGGAGGCGGTACAGGACGGGCACCTGCACGTCGCGTACAGCGAGGCGCCCCTGCCCGAGCAGACCGGGAAGCAGGAGCCCTCGGCCGAGCAGCTCGCCGGGATGAGGAATGAGGTGGCGCGGCTCAACGCGGGATTCGAGCGCGTGGAGCGGCTGCCCTTCAACATCGGGTACCTGGACCTGCGCGCTTTCGCGCCCGCGGACCTGGCGGCGCCCAAGGTGGCCGCGGCCATGGTGCTGCTCGCCGACACACGCAGCCTCATCATCGACCTGCGCAAGAACGGGGGTGGGGAGCCCGAGGCGGTGGCGCAGATGGCCAGCTACTTCTTCGACCAGCGCACCCACCTCAACGACATCTACTGGCGCGAGGGCGAGCACACGGTGGAGATGTGGACCCGCACGGACGTGGCCGGCCCGCGCTACGGCACCGAGCGCAAGGTGTACCTGCTGACCAGCCACGACACCTTCTCCGCCGCCGAGGACTTCTCGTACGCGATGAAGAACCTGCGGCGCGCGACGCTGGTCGGCGAGGTGACGGGCGGCGGCGCGCACCCGGGGGACATGCGACGGCTCGACACCCACTTCGGCGCGTTCATCCCCATGGGCCGTTCCATCAGCCCCGTCACGCACACCGACTGGGAGAGCACGGGCGTGGAGCCGGACGTGAAGGCCGCGGCGAAAGACGCGCTGAACGTCGCCCAGACGCTCATCCTCCAGGAGCACCTCGCCTCCGAGAAGGACCCGGCGACGCTCGAGCGGATGCGCGCGCGGCTGCAGGAGCTGCGTTGACGGGGAAGCAGACGGCTTCGCCCTGAGTGCCGCAGGGTCCGAAGCGCCTTTGGCACGACGGGCGTCCGCGGCAGCGACTGCATGGACCCGGGGGGGCAGCTTCGGCCGGTGCATCGGCGGCGTCCGCCAGTGCGTCTACCAGACGTGCTGGGACACCGGTGCGGGATGTCGTCCTCCCGCACCGGTGCTTCAAGCGACTGCTTCAGCAGCCAGAGCCGTACGCCAGCAGGAACGTGGTGCGGTCCGTGCTGTTCACCACGCCGTTGCTGTCCGCGTCCGCGTCCAGGCTGCCCGCGTTCCACGCGTTGAGGAACGCGTCGCGGTCCGCCTGATTCACGGTGCCGCTGGTGTCGTAGTCGGCCGGGCAGAAGAACTGGATGTCCATCTTCCACCACGACGTCGCCGTGCCCGCGGTGCCCTCGCGCGCGTCCACCAGCGCGGACACGTCCCCCTGCAGCGTGAAGGGCCCGGGGAACAGCCAGCCCTTGCGGCGCACCGAGCCCGAGTCCGTGTTGCCGATGTCGATGGACAGCACCGGCTCTCCGGTGGTGAGGCTCGCGATGTACACGAGCGACGTGGAGCCGCCGTACACCCCCGCCGTCGTGTCCGCCGTCGCATCGCCGGACACCGCGTAGCGCGCGAAGCGGTTGAGCTGGAACGTCAGGTAGAAGTCCGCGTTGCCCGTGGCGTAGCCGCGCCCGGTGGCCTGCGTCCAGCCATTCGCGGTGGCCCGGACCTCGGCGCTGATGCGGGAGCTGGTGATGCTCGACGTCTCCGTGCCCGAGCCATTCGAGTCCGCATGGCTGTGCGTGTCGTCGTACTGCGGCTGCTTGCTGGCCTTCAGCTCCAGGCTCTCGTTGAAGTCCTCGAAGCCATTCGTCCGGCGCGAGTCGGACGCGTTGACGTTGGTGATGCCGGCGTCCTTCGCGATGACGGTGGCGGACACCGAGCGGGTGCCCTCCGACGGAGTGATGAACTGTGCCTGCGCGAGCGCGGACGTGGCCGCGAAGAGGGGAACAGCACCAGCCAGCATGTGAATGCGACGCATGAAAACCTCCAAGCTGCGTGACGGGGTCTAGCGCGCAACTTAGGCGCCCTGCCTGACGGCCTCCCTATCAATCCGGTGACGGCCCGCCTGCGCTCGTAACTCCCGCGAAACATACGAAGAAAAATCCGCACCCCTCGTCTCGCTCCCCCACACCCCGAGCATTGGCACCTCATGTCACCACGTATTGCCTACCGGTCGGCAGGTGCGGTACCGGGCCATCCTCGAGAGGCCCCGCACTCCGTCAGTGCATGAGGTGTTCGCGACCCAAATTCCCAGAGGGGAGACACCCCGTTTTATGGTGGCCGGGCAGCAATCAACCGGGAGACATACACATGCGAATGGCAATCGTCGCGGGCTTGATGGCATTGGGGCTGTTGGCGGGGTGTGGTGGCACGTCCGACGAAGAGGTGGTCGCTGCATGCGCGGACGGCACCACGTGTACCGGTTCCGTTGCTCAGTGCGAGGCGACCTGCGGTCCCACCGCCGACGCGGCTGAGAAGAACGCTTCCTGGGTGATGTGCTACTGCTGCGACGGCACCAGCATCCTGGGTGTCTATATGTCGTCCTGCTTCGCCTACTGCGCGGACCGCGACGGCGTCTGCAATTAGCCGCGAAGGCAGCCAGGGGCCTGGCAATCCCATACGGGTTGCCAGGCCTTGCTTTAGCGTTTGCTTCACCAACTGCCCCCTCGCGGCTCAGCCGGACCCGCGGAGAAGAACAGGGGTGAGCGCCATTCTGGAGCACCTGGGACTGCCCTCTCCTCGGAGTGCAATCAAGCCGGGCGTGGCGCGTAGCGGGGACAGCCGTCATCCCCCCTTACCCCAGAACCTCCCATGTCCCGGATTCCGAAGCGCCTGCTCTGGTTGTGCCTGCTGGGCCCGCTGCTCGCCTGTGCGTCCGCGCCGGTCCCGAAGCCCGAAGCCTCCGAGGAGAGCCCGCCTGACTTCTTCGGCGCGAAGGAGCCGAAGCCCCGGCTGATGATGCTGGGGACGTTCCACTTCAAGGACGCGGGGCTGGACGAGTACAAGCCCCAGCACAGGCTGGAGGTGCTCTCTCCGGAGCGGCAGCGCGAGGTCGAGGCCCTGGTGGAAGCGCTGGCGAAGTTCCAGCCGACGCGCATCGCCGTGGAGGTGAACGTCCCCCATCAGGACAAGCTGGATGCCCAGTACCAGGACTATGTGGCAGGCCGCGCCGAGCTGACGGCGAATGAGGTCGACCAGGTGGGCTTCCGGCTGGCGAAGAAGCTGGGGCATCCGAAGGTCTACGCCATCGACTCAGCCCCGCATCAGGTGCTCGACCAGCTGTACTACGCGGTGGATGAAAAACAGGTCGCGGCGCTCGACCCGAAGTGGCAGGCGCGTTTCAACCAGCTCTACACGCATGACGACGAGCTGAAGACGCGTCAGTCGCTCATCGACCACCTGCGCTACGTGAACTCACCGGAGCGCATCCGCCAGGGGCACGGCGCGTACTCCATCGCCCACTTCAAGGTGGACGGAGAGGACGGCTACCTCGGCGTGGACTTGCGGACGGCCTGGTACAACCGCAACCTGCGCATCTTCCGCAACCTCCAGCGGCTCATGTCCGCACCCGAGGAGCGCGTCCTGCTCATCATCGGCGCGGGCCACCTGCCCATCCTCCAGTTCGTCGCCGAGACCTCCCCCGAATACGAGCTCGTTGACGTGCGGGACTACCTGCGCGCGCCCTGAGGGCCATTGGCTCTGTTGCGCTCCTGGGTGGGCATGGCCAGGGAGCATCGAAGTCCCCTCCCAAGGGCGCATTGGCATCCCCCGGCTGCGAGCAATCATTGCTCGCGAGCTGGACCCGCGCCGCTTGCAACGCGGGCGGCCGGTATTTGGGGTCTGGGCCAGACGGGCCGTACGCGCGCGGAGCCCACGCCGCATTGACATTGCTCCGGGGCCGCGCTTCTTTGCTCCAGGAAGGACCCGTTCGCAGGCCGGGGCGCACGGGCAGGGAGCGAGACGCGATGCGGACCGACATGAAGCGAGTGGGCACGAAGGGCCAGCGCGCGGCGCTGGTGGGCGCGCTGCTGGCGGTGGTGCTGGGCGGCACGGGCTGCGGCGACGACGAGTGCGTGACCGCCTTCGACTGTCAGGAGAAGAATCCCGTCACCGAAGGCCAGGGCTGGACCTGCGTCGACCACGTCTGCCGGGCCGTCGACCTCACGCCGCCAGACGGCGGGGCCGACGCGGGCTCCGATGGCGGGACGGGCTCCGATGCGGGCACGGACGGCGGCACGCTGCCAGACGGCGGCACGGATCCGTGCGCCTCGGTGCCCCGGGACGCGAAGCTGGGCACGCTTCAGCTCCAGGCGGGCTTCACGGCCGAGGAGTCCGCGGAGCTGTCGCCGGAGGTGCTCGCCGTGGTGTCCACGCCCGGCCCCACGTATTCGCTCTTCGGTCTGCGCGTGACGGCCGCCACCCGCGATCTCGTCGCGCTGGGCACCTGGCCGGACGTGAAGCCGGGGGCGTCCGCCATCGACACGATTCTGGCACCCGCGGACCGGGCCAACGCCGCCAACACCTTCCCTTCGCACTTCCTGGCATACGACGGCACGCGACTGCTCACGGGCTACACCAAGATGGAGGTGAACTACCCGGGCGTTGTCTCCGTCGTGGACCCGGCCGCGCGGGAGGAGGCCAGCTACTTCGACGCGAAGACCAGCGTCAGCGCCGTGGGCACGGCGGACGCGTTCTTCATCAACGGCGGCCCCGTGGACAGGGTGTCGAATACCCTCGGTGTCTACGCGCTGGTGACGTCCGCCAGGCCCTACGTCGCGGTGAAGGCGGTCACCTTCCCCTCGCAGGGGGTCGGTACCAGTGGCCTCTCCGCGTACTCGACCAACAGCATCGCGGTGTTCGGCTATGCGAAGACGGGGGCGCAGGCGGGTGATTTCGTGAACGTGGCCCACGCCGTGGGGAACGCGAAGCTGACACAGGCCGTGGCCGACCGCACCCCGGTGGTGCTCGCCGACGAGCCCGCGGTGGACGTGGGCAGTGACTTCAACGCGGCTGCCGCCTTCGGCAACGGCGTGGCGATGGCGCGCGGCGCCAACAGCGCGGGTGTCTTCGACGTCACCGACGTGTCGCGCTTCTCGCTCACGCCCGGCCTTGCAGGCAACCAGCCCGTCAGCGTGGGCGCCCGCGAGCCGGTGCTCACCGCCGCCGATGCGTGCACCAGCGTGGACCTGCTGTCGTCGCTGGGCTCCGACCTGCTCGTGGGCGTGACGGACTCCAACGGCCGCCGCCTCGTGCGCATCCGGCAGGGGCAATAGCGCACGCGCCCGCTGCTCGCGCGAATGGCCGCCACGCTTCCGACTCTTCACCAGGCTTGATCCAGGATGAGCGTTTCGCCTGCTCCAGCACGGCGCGTCGCGAGCACCTGGTTGCATCGCGAGTCCGAGGGAGAAACCCGCGCATGTCCATCACGCACTCCGTCTTTCTGCGCACCCAGCGACTACCGACCGCGGCCCAACTCAACGCGGCGCTCGATAAGGCGAAGATTGCCCTCCGACTCGCCCCCGAGTGGAACACTCGCGACGACAGTGGGTTCTGGCCGGCGACGTTCCAGGGTTACGACGCGGGCTTCGAATGGCGGGTCGAGCCGATCGCTGATGCGGAGCTGACGGCGAAGGTCCGCAAGCGCGTGGCGAAGCAGGAACTCGTCGTTTCACTCGTGACGCGAGCCGACCTGAATCAGCTCGCGAGTGCGGTGGCTGTGTGGGGTGTGCTCGCTTCCATCACCGATGGCATTGCGTACGCCGATGAGTCTGGTGATTTCTTCGAGCCAGAGCACGCTTTGGAGCTGGCGCAAGAGCAGGTCGCCCAACCACCGCCGAAAGAAAGTCCCACGGCACGCATCACGTACCCACGGACGCTCGATGAACGGTTGGCGGTGACCGAGACACGGCGAACGTCGCACAGCCTGTTGCTCGAAGGTTCGCAGCGCCACTACCGGGTGTTCCTCGACACGAAGTCGATTCCGTCACCGTCGGTTTTCGTGATCACCCGGCGCCTCGAAAATCGAGCGGGAGACTTCAGCGTGCTGGAACTCGAGGTGAATCAACGACTCATTCACTTCACGCCGGAAGGGCGTGTCCTGGATCCGGAATATGTGCCCGACTACGCGTCGCTCGCACGGAAGCTCGGTGACACGGAGTCCATCGGGCTCGCGCTGCGAAGTGGCGGCCCCGTCAGTGCGGCAGCGCTGGCGGCCTTCATGAGAGATGACTCCGCGGACGTGGCACGACGCCAGCTTGCGATCGTCACGCTCGGGCTCATGGGGGGTGAGGCATCGGGGGCGCTGGATGCGCTGCGCGGGATGAAGCCGCACCCAGCGCTGGGGGCGGACGCAACGCGAGCGATCGAACTCATTGAGGCGCGCTGAAGCGGCGCCGAGCAACTCTGCATCGACTACTGCCGCGCCCCCATCGCGCCGCAGTCCTCCGTGAGCGAGGAGCCGCGGGCGTCCGAGTCCGCGCCCTCCGCCGAGAGCTGAGCGCGCCCGAGATTCAGTCCCAGACATGACCGTGAGGGATTGCGCAAGCCCTCACTCCACCTGGAGCGGGCTCCCGTCATCTCGTCCAGGAACGTAGAGATGGCGGCGTTCACCGCCTCGGGCTGCTCCAGGTGGCTCATGTGGCCGCCGTGAAGCACCGGAGGAGCCGGGAGCCGGCGATGCGCTCGTGCAGCCGGTCCGCCATCCGCGGCAGCGTCACCGCGTCCTCTCCCCCAAGCAGGTGAGGAGGAGCTGTGCTCCCATCCCGCCGAGACCCTGGCCAACTCACGGACGCCTTGGGCCGCTTCGCCACACGCCTGGTGCCACTGGCGTCATGGCGATGTCCCGCGTCCGCCAATCCCGGTACTTCTCCGAAGGGGTCAGGGGCCCCCATCCCACTCTCGTGAACGGAGGAAAGCCTGTGCGTGCTGCCTCGTTCCTTGCAGTCCCTCCTCGCGGGAGATGCGTCCGTGCCGGACGGCTACATCCTTTTCAGCATCGACAACTCGAACCGCTACCTGGTGGCGGGTGGCGCCAGGTTCTACATCCCTCCTACGCAGCATGGCCTGTACTCCGGCGCCAGCACCGTGGCGCAGCCCCAGGCCACACCATCGACTCCTACACGCAGATTCCCCAGGAGAGCACGCTGATCCGCCAGGAGGGCACCGCCGAGATCACGTCGTGGTGGGGCAGACCTATCGGTGCTCCCTCAAGCGGAGGCAGTGGCGAAGCCGGAAGAGGGAGCTACTCAATTGCAATAAAGCCTGAGGAATATCAGGCATTGACGCTCTAGAACTCCGTTACACCCTCCTCCCAACCCTGGAGTCCCTAGCGGACTCAAGAGATGGTTGAATGACGAAGCCCTCGTTACACCGGTGTCGCCAGGTCTTCCTGGCGCTCTGCTTCATCGTTGTCGGCTGCGCCCAGGAAGCGGGGCCCTCACCCGAGGCGCAGCCACCTGCTGAGCCCGCCGACACGGTGGTGCACGAGTGGCGTCCCCAACCCGTGGGGGCGGCCGTTGTCTCCAAACGTGCCGTCGGTGAGCCATGCGACACCTACGGGCCGGACGAATGTGCCAATGCAGT
Source organism: Corallococcus macrosporus (assembly GCF_017302985.1). Taxonomy (NCBI): domain Bacteria; kingdom Pseudomonadati; phylum Myxococcota; class Myxococcia; order Myxococcales; family Myxococcaceae; genus Corallococcus; species Corallococcus macrosporus. Next base: position 206,472 of record NZ_JAFIMU010000017.1, on the reverse strand, counting down.
GTGCGTGCGCACCTGGAAGGGCACGCGGCTGTGCAGCCGGGACTGCTCATCGGACACCGAGTGCCCGGAGGGCTGGGGCTGCGTGTCGATGGCGCCGGGCGGGGCGACTCGCGTCTGTCTCCTGCGGCCTGAACGCCGATAGGGCCTGGATTTCTTCTCCTCCTCCGTCTCTCCACTCGGGCTTGGACCCGGGGATATCACTTTCATGAAATCAGACAGTCAAAAGCCCCGGTTCCGTCTTCCCAGGTGGGCCTTCGTGGCGATGGCTCTCACCGCGGTGGGAGTCGCCATTGCGCAAACCGCCGGCGAGCCGCCTTCAGCCGAAGAGGTGCAATCCGCGGTCGACAAGGCCACCCGCGTTCCGTTCCCCGAGCTAGGGGGGGCTCGAGCCGCGGGAGCGCAGGGAGAGGTCACCCTCGGCAGCATGCGCTCGCTCTATGAGTCGGCGGACGTCACGGTGCAGAGCCCCCTGGGACCGGTGTCCTTCGTGCGTTACTACGGGCTGGACACGCGCGACAACACGGCTGACTACAACAAGCGCCCGCGTTGGACGCCTTTCGGCAGCATGCGGGCAGACACGTCGGCCTCTTACCGTGCTGGCACTTTCAATGGCCAATGCGGGGCCGCCGAGGACCGGAACAACTGCCGCGGTGGTCTTCGCTGGTGGCACAACTTCGAAAGTTGGGTGGAATACAAGGCAAAGGAAAGGCCCTGCCTGGACGAACCCAGGGTCTGCGCGGGAAAAGACAAAGAATACGACGTGACATGGACAGTGCATGCACCGGATGGGCGTCTCTACTCCTTTCCGGCATGCAGCCTCGACGACATCCACGGCAATCACCTGTCTCAATGCTACGCACGCAACCTCTCGGACCCGGGTGTGAAGCTGGTGCTCCTGGCCAACGGGACGGCCTATGGCGGTGCTTTCGTGCTCTACACGCCCGCGGCGCGGTACGTGTATGACACGCCATTCGGCATCGAACCGCAGGAGCCGGGATGGGTGAATTTCCGCCTCAGCTACATCCTGGCGCCTGAGCAACTCTACGCGGAGGATGGGATTACTCCCCCAGGGGACGCGTGTCTCACGGTCGGCCCGAACACTCCCTGTCAGCGGCGCCTGGCGACAATCCATTACGGCCCCGTCTGCTTGAGTGACAAGACCACAGTACGAAATCCACTCGAAAACTACGTCACCCATGTCGATGTCGCGGGGGCGGGTACGCTGCTGTTGCAGTACCACGCTGTCTACCTGCGCGACAGGAAGCAGATGGTGAATACCTTCGCGGACGGAGGAACGGACGGAAAGTACATTCCCCCCAAGGAATGCGTCCTTTCGAAAATCCTGCTCTTGGCGCCCGAGGGCGACTCGACTCCTGCGCGTGAAGTGGCCAGCTATGGCTATTCACAGGGACTCTTCGAGGAGGATGTCGGGACGACGACGCAGACGCTGGGCGGGTTGCTGAGCGACGTCGTGGTGTCCCCTGGTTCGGGGCCAGCGGCAAGCATCGAGACGCGGCTGCACTACGAGTACACCGAGGCGGTCCTCCCGAAGGATGGCGGCCCCTCCCTGCAGCCCCTTCGCACCTTCCGCGTCCTGCGCAATGGCCTGCTCGAGCGCGAGCTGGTGGTGGACGCCTCGGACGGCTCGTACGTGACGCGAACGCAGGTGGGTGACACGAAGGTCGACCTCTGGGCGGACAATAACGGCATCCCTCAAGACGGTGGCTTCGTTCCCTACTGCTCCCCCGGCAATTTCACGAAGAATGGGGTGAACAGTGCCGGGCAGACGATTGTCTGCAGGGGAGACCAATGGCAGTACCAGCAAGCCGAATCGGTGCTGCTGGGCAACGGCTCCGGCGCACTGGTGGCTGGCGTCCAGCAGGGCTCGCATCTGGGTACGTCCAACACGAATCCCAATGGCCCGCTCGTCTCAACGGTGGTGTTCGATGGCGGCACCTTCGAGGCCCTACCAGCTCTGCCACGCAAATGCAGCTGGGCGGTCGAGGCATACAACCCCTGCGGCGAAGGCGTGTTTTGCCCCAAGTATTCTTCTCTTTACGCCTATGCACCGGCGAAGCAGGTCGACACGCGCGGCAACAAGCTGGTGCTCGAGTCCAACCTGGCCCCCCTCGACGCGGGCGTCCCCTCCTCCACGGAGTGGTACCCCGTGGCGATGCCGCACGTGGAAGTGCATGTCGCCCACGAGGGAGCCTCGCTGGATGACGGCAGCGATGCGCTTCAGACAACCTATTTCAATTATGCCTACGTGGGGCACTTCCAGCAGAAGGTGAAGGATGAGTATGGCTACTCGGTATTGGAGACAACCAATGGCTCTACCTACCGCATCCGCCGCCACTACGACGTGCCGACGGGGCGCCTCACGGGCGTGGTGCAGATGGGGTACACCCTCCAGTTCAACGCCGCGAGCAATAGCTGGGCGCCCGCGCTGCGTCACGTCGGCACCTTCTACCGCACACGGTACAGCTGCGGCATCGCCGACGCCGATGCGGGGACCCTCATCAATGCAAACGAGGGCGAAGCGTGGGGGCGCGTGGTGGAGGTGTCGGGCCCCTGCCTGGTGACGGGCCTCGATGCAACTGCGTGTGCGCCTGGCCAGCCGTCGGTCCCCCTCACCCAGTATGAGTACCATCCCGCGACGGCGGCCCCCCGACTGGCGGGCCGGCTTGCGGTGCGCCGCGTCTTCAGCCGCACGGCGGGCGACGGTACCTGCAACATGCCGGACGTGGCCGTGGAGCCGAAGCCGTATGTGGAGACGCGCTATGACGACTACGACGTGCAGGGCCGGCTGACGCAGTGGCGCAACGAAAACGGAGTGAAGACGAAGTACGTCTACTCCGGCGACAAGCTGGTGGAGTCCCGGGTGGCTGACGGCAATCCGCTGGTGGCCGTGACGACGTACGGCTACGACAATGGCGAGGGCACGGGCAACTGGGTGCATTACCCAGACGGGCGCTACGAGGTGCAGTGCTTCCGCAAGAATACGGCTCCCGGCGTAGGCTGCAGCGGTGGTGTGTTGACGGACAAGCTGCAATGGACGGCTACCGCTCGCTTCCCTTCGGCCTGGGACTACACAGAGCGCACCGACTACAAGTACGCCGCCAATGGCCAGTTGGTGGGCGAAGAGGTCCTTGACAGTTCCGGTGTGCCGCGCCGCAAGCGCTATTTCGAGGGGGACCCGCTGGGCCGCACCACCTACGAGGCCACTGGGAGCGCCCTGCCTGAACCTTCCTCCGATTCCCGGTACCACCAGGTGTCCCTCTTCGACATGGAGGGCAACCGCGTGGGCCTGGGCCTGCCCTACCAGCCCTCGTCCTCGCCCCTCGAGCCGCTCTGTGGAGGCTTTGGCCCGCAGTCTACCCAGGCCAACGCACTGCCGGCCTCGCCGCTGTGCAAGGCATTTGAGTATGACCGGCTCAACCGCCTCTCCCGGCTGATGGAGCCGCTGGACACTCAGGGCAGTCAGACAGCCACGACCTGCCTGTCGTACGACGGTCGCGGCAACCTTGCCGGCGTTGGCCGCGCGGGGCCCAATCAGGCCTGCGCCCCCAACGTGGAAACGAGCGTGCGCTACGTGCACGATGACTTCGGCAACCTCGTCCAGGTGGTGGCGCCCTGGGCGCGCGCATTGTCAGGTTGGGCAGGCGAGTACCACTACGCCTACGACGCGGCGGGTAACCTCACCGTCAAGCAGACACCCACCATGGCGCATTCGAATGCTCCTGCTTGGGTCGAATACAACTATGACGCCATGCGCCGCGTGCTCACAGCCCAGGCGGCGAGCAAGAACTGGGCGAACCCCCAGACTCCCAATCGCGTGACGCTCTACGCCTATGGCTACGACGGCCAGGTGACTCCGCCCAGCATGTGTCCGGGAGGGGCTGGCAACCCGGATGGCACCCCCAATGTCAAAGGCCGTGCCCAGGTGTTGACGGACTCTTTTGGAGACACCTGGTACCACTATGATGTCCACGGCAACCCGAGAGCGCACTGGCGCGTGCGTGCCTCCGGGCAGCCGGCTCGGACGCAGGCCTGTAGCCGTGGCAATACCTCCAATACGCCCAACCGCTGGTTCTACTTCGACCAGGCAGGGCGGATGATCAACGAGGTGTTGCCCGGAGGCCGTCCACTCACCTATCTCTATTACGGCAACGATACAGGCTTGTCGCATCGGGTGGCCGAGGTGCGGGCCGCGACGTGGGATGGCTCACGGTGGGCCACCATGATGACGCTCATCAAGGACATACAGTGGGAGCCATACGGAGGCATCAAGTCATACGCCGTGAATACGCACCTCTCCACGGGCATGGGCACCACGCCCTGGCGCTATGTGGACTACCTGAGGACTGCTCCGGCCACCGTGCCCCTGTCGCAGTGCAACGATACGAACATTGTCTCAGGAAATGACCTCACCGGCCGGCTGAAGGCCATCACCGTCTCCACCGAGGCGGCGCGCAATGTCATCCACCATGGGGACATCTACAAGCGCGTCTATACGTGGAAGGCGGATCAGGTGGTGCGCGAGGACACGTGCGTGCTGGAGACGGCGAACGTCGCCCCCGAGACGGTGAAGTATGAAGGGGCGCAAGGCGAAGCGGGCTATGACACCCGCGGCCAGTTGCGCCACGTTACCGGCACGGTCACCAACCGGCCTCATGACTTGCGTACCTACACCTATGACGCCCTGGGCAACCGTCTCAGCGAGCGTCGAGGAGACTTCGTCTTCCAGTTGGGCTACGCGCCAGAGCAGTACGGCATGCGAGGGGAGTTGCCGCGTACCCGCAGCGTCAGTCAGTGCACCGCGGGCGATGCCAGCTGCCAGCAATCCACTGCCCTCACGGCGCCGACCGAGCACTATGGGTACGACGACGACGGACGTCTTTCGGAGAAGACGCTGAATAGTGGGGGCGCAGGCGGGGACGTGCTGACAGGCTTGACGTTTGGCACGGGGCTCGATGCCGAACATGCAGCCTTGGGCACCGTGTACAAGAGCGTGGCCGAAAACTTTGTCTTTGGCGGCGACACCTGGGAGTACTTCTACGACGCGCAAGGACGCCGCCGCCTCAAGCTCTACTCGACGGGCGCTCGCGAGGAGTACTTCTACGACAAGACCGCTCTGCTCGAGGACTGGAGCATCTCAAGCCTCACGTCCACCCAGCCGGACTCCGTCCGTGACGAGTACATCTGGCTGGGCAGCCGCCCGGTGGCCTTTTTCAAGACGCGCGTCAGCAGCACGGGTGGACGCGTGCCCGACTTCACGGGGACGTGCGAGCGATTCAGCGATGACGTTGAGCCTGCGTGTGGCGTCTACTTTCCCGTGACCGACGTACTGGGCAAGCCCGTGCTGATGTTGGACGGGGCGGGGTTGGTGACGGGCGTGGCGGATTATGACCCTTTCGGCCACGTGAATCGCGTCAGCCATCCAGCCGACAGCCCCCATCCCTCGACGGAAAGGGGGGCACAGCGCCTGCTTCTTGAAACCAGCACGGCCCTGCCTGCGCTGCGCAGTGGAATCAAAGTGCAGGTGCGTGGTCGCTTCACCTACCTCATGGGGAAGGCAGGGAGCGAAGCCTTCCTGACCGACGGCGCGGGGGCGCGGCTGACTCCAGCCACTAGCATGGGGACGAGCATCCCGGACCTGAGCGGTCGCTCCGTGGCAACGCCCTGGGTCAATGCCGCCAGCACGGTGCGGGTCTATTTCAAGGAGCCTACCACTACCCTGGGGGAGCCTACGGAGTGGGGCGCAAGCCTCGAGGGCCTCGAGTACCGGCGTTTCCAGACGGGGGCCACGCCTGTATGGCTGCCTTTGCGTCTGCCGGGCCAGTACCATGACGCCGAAACGGGCCTCTTCGAGAACTGGAACCGGTACTACGACCCGAGCATCGGGCGGTATCTGGGGCCGGATCCGCTGGCCTTCAGCCCTCAGTCCTTGCTGAGCGAGGCGTTGGCCGGGCGCGGCGTCAGCCCCTATGCATACGCAAACAACAATCCGGTAAATCTGGCTGATCCGGAAGGGTTGCAGGCTGCGCAAGCTTCCAACCCGGAGCTGTGGCAGCAGTTCCTTGCCGGGGCCGCGGCAGTGGGCGCCGCAGTCTCGGACGGAGTCGCATGGCTCGGCGCGAGAGCGGTTGCCGTGGTTTCTCCGGTGATGGCTGGAGTGGCTGGGGTGCTCTTGCCAACGGACGCACATGCGCCGAATGTCCAGGACGCCCCGGCGGTCCTGAATGAGGGCAAGAAGGAGGGCGCTCCCACGGCACAGGAGCCGGAGGCTGGTGCTCCAGCGAGAACTCAACACGGTGAGGAGCGTGCAGAGCAGGCTCGCTCGGGGGATGATCATCGGCAGGTGGGTGATGCCAATCGTGTCGTGGGCCAGGGCCGACAGTTCACGGACTCCGAAACGGGCAACACCATTCATGTTTCAGGAGACCGGGTGGTTGTAACCAACGGACAGGGGCAGATCGTGACCCAGTTCAGGAATACCCGGGCCAACACCCAGTCCCGCATCCAGAATGGCCGATGGATACCGAAATGAATTCGAAAATGCGTTTCTACAAGCGCCACGATGTCTTCGAGCGACACTCAGAGCACGAGCTGATCGTCTATCGTTGTCTGGAAGTGCTCCCTGCGGGCGGATTCGTGGTCCAAAGTGCTGACAGGGTGCGCGTCCCGGAGGGTGTGTCCAGCGTGGAGCAACATGAGCGCCAGTTCCTCGAGTTGATGTGTGAGGTCGCGCCAGAAGACCGTTCAGAGCCACATGCCTCGATTACAGAGGCCATCGAGGCATTCAAGGCTGACTTCGGCATGTGACCTTTGCAGCGAGGCCGCCATGTGCAGGCAGAGCGGTCTCGCTGCGAGAATGCGCAGAACGATCTGGGCCATCTGACGGAAGGCCCAGATTCGAGCGGTCGTCGCGGAGGCGAGCATGCTGGGCCATCTCGACTCCCCCCCAGCGCTACATGCACTCAAGCCCGGCGGCGATCCGGATGCTGGAGCCCGGAAATGAAAACGGGCTGGAGACCTTTCGGCCTCCAGCCCGCTTCATCGTTTGGTCGGGGAGACAGGATTTGAACCTGCGACCCCTTGGTCCCGAACCAAGTGCTCTACCAGGCTGAGCCACTCCCCGATATCCGGTGCTGCGCCAGGAACTGCCCTCGGGCCCGGCGAAGCGTGGGCGGATCTATCCGAGCCGCTTCTTTCAGTCAACGACCACTTTCGCGCCCCCCTTCCCCACCCCTCCCTCCCCCTCCCGCTCACTCGACTGTTGTCCTACCTACCCTTCAGGACGGGACAATGTTCACCCTCTTCACAACATCCGGGCCTTCCTGTAGTTCCAAGGTGTTGCACGTTGATCCGCCCCTGTCCCCCCACAGAGGACCATGACTGCTCCCACTGTCCTCATCTCGGATGATGAGCCCCTTGTCGTGTCCGCACTCGCGCGGGAGGCCAAGCGCTCCGGCCTCGTGTGCGTGTCCGACACCACCTCCGAACATGTGCTGGAGCTGGCCCGCAAGCACCGGCCCGCGGTCATCATCCTGGACATCAACCAGAACCAGGACGGCCGGGACCTGCTCGCGCAGCTGAAGAAGGACCCCGTCACCCGCGAGTCCAAGGTCATCATGCTCAGCGGCGTGGAGGACCAGTTCACCCGCCACGTGTGCTTCGAGCTGGGCGCCGACGACTACGAAGTGAAGCCGTGCGACCCCACCTTCATGGCCCGCATCGCCCGCATGGCCGCCGCCGCCGTGCGCCCGCCCGCTTCGCCCGAAGCCGCCTGACTCACGACGGACGCAGCGAACGGATGGCCGCCGCGCGGTCCTTCGCGCCAAACACGTAGCTGCCCGCCACCAGCACCGTCGCCCCCGCATCCACCACGCGCTTCGCCGTCTGCGCGTTGATGCCGCCGTCCACCTCGATGTCCACGTCCAGCCCCCGCGCGTCCAACATCGCGCGCAGGCGGCGGACCTTGTCCACCGTGGACTCGATGAACGACTGTCCCCCGAACCCCGGGTTCACGCTCATCAAGAGCACCATGTCCACGTCCCCCAGCACCTCCTCCAGCGTCACCAGCGGCGTGCTCGGGTTCAGCACCACCGCCGGCTTCGCCCCCGCGTGACGGATGGCCTGCAGCGTGCGGTGCAGGTGCGGGCTCGCCTCCTGGTGCACCGTCAGCACGTCCGCGCCCGCCTTCACGAACGCGTCCACGTACTTCTCCGGCTCCACGATCATCAGGTGCACGTCCAGCGGCTTCGTCGCCACCCGCTTGATGGCCTCCACGATGGGCGGCCCCAACGTGAGGTTGGGGACGAACCTGCCATCCATGACATCCACGTGAATCCAGTCGGCGCCCGCGGCCTCGATGGCGCGGACCTCCTCGCCCAGGCGGCTGAAATCACAGGAGAGCAGCGACGGGGAGATGCGGACGGGGCGGGTCATGGCGGCGCTTCATAACCGCTTCTCGCGGGCCACGGTACCTCTGCCCGACCGGAGAGAGACCTGGCGGACAGAGGTGGACCCAGCAGGTGGGGGGCCCAGGCGGCCGAGACACCGCGCGTGCTACAACCTGCCGCATCCGCGGCCATCCGCCGCATCCCACGGAGCCCGCCCCGGTGCTTCCCCAGTCCGTGCCCGCCTCCCCCAACCTGTCCCGCCGGCTCGCGAAGCTGACGTCCATCCTGGATGTCGCCAAGGCGATGAGCGCGGAGCGGGACCTCGACCTGCTCTTGCCCCTCATCCTCTATGAGGCCACCAAGGTCGTGGAGTCGGACCGCTGCTCGCTCTTCATCCTGGACCGCGAGCGCGAGGAGCTGTGGAGCAAGGTGGCCCAGGGCTCCAAGAATGAAATCCGCCTCCCCATGGGCAGCGGCATCGCCGGCCAGGTCGCCCACACCGGCGCCGTCATCAACATCCCCGACGCCTACGCCGACCCCCGCTTCAACAGCAGCTTCGACGTCTCCAGCGGCTACCGCACCCACACCATCCTCTGCGTCCCCATGCGCGACGCGAATGGCGACGTGACGGGCGTCATCCAGGCCCTCAACAAGCGCGGCGGGCGCGTGTTCGACGCGGAGGACGAGGAGCTGCTGCTCGCCCTGGGCGCCCAGGCCGCCGGCGCCATCGAGAACGCCCTCCTCCACGAGGAAATCAACCGCCTCTTCGAGGGCTTCGTCTCCGCGTCCGTCGTCGCCATCGAGGCGAGAGATCCCACCACCGCGGGTCACTCCGGCCGCGTGGCGGACCTCACCGTGTCCCTGGCCCGGGCGCTGGAGCACCACACCACCGGCCCCTATGCCCAGACGCGCTTCACCGCCGTGGAGCTGCAGGAGCTGCGGTACGCGTCGCTCCTGCACGACTTCGGCAAGGTGGGCGTGCGCGAGAACGTGCTCGTCAAGGCGGAGAAGCTCTACCCGCATGAGCTGGACACGCTGCGCGCCCGCTTCCAACTGGCTCGCAAGGACCTGCAGCTGCAGAGCTCCCGGCGCCGGCTGTCCGCCGTGGAGGCTCGCGGTCTGGCCGCCCTGCCCTCCATCCATCAGGAGGAGGACGCGCGCCTGGCCCAGGAGCTGGCGCAGCTGGATGAGGTGATGGGCTTCCTGCTCACCTGCAACAAGCCGACGGTGCTGGCGCAGGGCAACTTCGAGCGGCTGCTGGAGCTGGGCAAGCTCACGTACACCGACGCGCACGACCATGGGCAGCCGCTGCTGTTGCCCCATGAAATCCAATCCCTCTCCATCACCCGCGGCACGCTCTCCATGGAGGAGCGCCGGGAAATCGAGAGCCACGTCGAGCACACGTACCGCTTCCTGTCGCAGATTCCGTGGACGCGCGCGCTGCGCCGAGTGCCTGAGATTGCGTACGCGCACCACGAGAAGCTGGACGGCACGGGCTACCCTCGCGCCGTGCCGGAGATCCCGGTGCAGTCCCGGATGATGTCCATCTGCGACATCTACGACGCGCTCACCGCGAGCGACCGGCCCTACAAGAAGGCCGTGCCGCACACGCTCGCGCTGGACATCCTCAAGAAGGAGGCGGGGTCCGGACAGCTCGACAAGGACCTCTTCACCATCTTCGTGGAGGCGGAAGTGCCCCGCCGGGCCCTCAAGAAGGGCCCGGCGTAGCACGCGACCTCAGGCGCTGATGGTGTGCAGCCGGAGGCTGTTGATCTTGCCCGGCTGACCCACCGGCGCGCCGAACACCACCACGATGCGGTCGCCCCTGCGCGCGAGCCCGCGCGACACCAGCTCCTCCTCCACGCGGCGGAGCATGGTCTCCGTCTCCTGGATGGGCTCCAGCACGCGCGGCACCACGCCCCAGAGCAGCGACAGGCGGCGGCGCACCTCCTGGTTCGGGCTGAACGCGACGATGGGCACCGTGGGGCGGTAGTGCGCGAGCAGCCGCGCCGTCACGCCCGACAGCGTGAAGGCCGCGATGAGCGTGGCGCCGCTGGCCTTGGCCGCCTCGCACGCCACGCGCGCGATGACGTCCGGGAAGTGCAGGGGCAGGCCCAGCGGGGCCTCAATCACGCGCTGCTGGTGCTGCGCGCGGGCGGAGGACTCGGCCGCCAGGATGATGCGCTCCATCATCTGCACGGAGTCCGTGGGGAACTTGCCGCTGGCCGTCTCACCCGAGAGCATCAGCGCGTCCGCGCCGTCGTAGACGGCGTTGGCCACGTCGCTGGCCTCCGCGCGCGTGGGGCGCGGGTTGTCGATCATCGAGTTGAGCATCTGCGTGGCCACGATGACGGGCAGGCCGCGCAGGTTGGAGCGCCGGATGATGTCCTTCTGGACGGCCGGCACCTCTTCGGGGGGAATCTCCACGCCCAGGTCGCCGCGGGCCACCATCACGCCGTCCGTCTTGTCGAGGATGGCGTCCAGGCGCGCGATGGCCTCCGGCTTCTCCAGCTTGGAGATGATGGGCACCGTGCGGCCCACCTCGGCCATGGCCTGGCGCGCGGAGTCCAGGTCCGAGGGCTGGCGTACGAAGGACAGCGCGATGTAGTCCACGCCCGCCTTGAGGCCGAAGATGAGGTCCTCGCGGTCCTTGGGCGTCAGCGCGTCCGCGCGCACCGCCACGCCGGGCAGGTTGATGCCCTTGTTGTTCTTCAGCGTGCCGCCGTGGACGACTTCCGTCTTGATGAGCTGCTTCTTGTCCGTCTCCACGACGCGCAGCTCCAGGAGGCCGTCGTCCAGGAGGATGCGGTCGCCCGGGTTCACGTCCGCCGCCAGGTGCGGGTACGTGGTGGACACGATTTCGTCCGTGCCCTTCACCGTCTCATCCGTGGTGATGTGGAAGGTGGCGCCGTGCTTCAGCTCCGTGCTGCCGGTGATGAAGCGGCCGGTGCGGATCTTGGGACCCTGCAGGTCGCCCAGGATGCCCACCGCCTTGCGCACCTTCAGCGAGGCCGCGCGCAGCATGTCGATGTTCGCCTGATGCTGCTCGTGGCTGCCATGGGAGAAGTTGAGCCGGGCCACGTCCATGCCGGCCTCCAGCAGCGCTTCCAACATCTCCGGGGTCTGACTGGCAGGGCCAAGGGTGCAGACAATCTTTGCTCGTCGCATATGAGGCCGAACATCCGGCCCCGGCGCGTTTCGGTCAAGGAGTCACGGAGCGCGACCGAGCAGGTAAACCAGTAAATGTCCAGGCTGCTCGGCGTGCGCTCAGCCGCGCAGCAGCGTGCCCAGGTTCTCGCGCTCCCAACGCAGCGCGGCGGCGTAGTGCGGGTACGTGCGCTCGCGCTCGCGGAAGGCGCGCGGGTGGTGCACGCGGCGCCCGGTGCGATTGCTGCTGGGGAAGAGCTGGTGGAGCATCTCGTGGAAGACGATGAACTCCACGAAGAAGGCGGGCACGTCCGGCTTGTCCAGCGCGGGGTGGATGCGGATCTCGCGCGTCTGGTGGTCGTAGACGCCCAGGCGGATGGACTTGCGGCGGCGGCGCGGGGGCATGCGGCCCCAGCCGATGCGGGCCTGGATGGCGTTGCCGAAGTAGAGCTCGTTGACGCCGTTGTAGAGCGCCCGCAGGTCGAAGCAGCGGCCGAGCGGATTGAGCTCCGCGTCGGACTCACGCCGCAGCTGGCGGATGAGCGGCTGCTGACCCCGGATGTACTCGTCCAGCAGGGCACCGGCGGCGCGGTGTCCCCGGCCCGCGTAGTCCGCCACCGCGCGCACGATGCCTTCGGGCGCGTCCAGGAACATGTGGTGCAGCCGAAGCTGGAGCACCTGCGAGCCGCGGCGGAAGGACACCATGGTGGAGCGGTTGTCCGTCACGGCCAGGCGCACCGGCATGCCCAGGTTCGCGCTCAGGCGCCACGCGAGCGACTCCGCGCGCGTCCACAGCTCCTCGCGCGACGCGGTGAGGACGCGCGGGGCTTCCTCCGCGACACGGTTGCGCGGAGGCAGGGGCGCGGGTCCATCCGGCACGCGCTCCGCGGAAGCGGCGGCGCGTTCCGCGGACGAGCCACGCGGGAACAGGGACATCTGGCGGAAGGCTTCGGGCGTCACGCGGGGGGCATCGTACCCGGCACTTCCCGAACCTCAAGGCCAGGGGCTGGATGCCCGTCCGCCTGTCGACCTGGCCCACACGCCGAGCGTGACACCCTGGGTTGAATCCGTCCCACAAGCCCTGTCCTTCAGGGCAGTCCCGGGTCGCCATGGCGCGACTTGAGCAGCCGCTCCAGCCGCTCCGGCTCCATGCGCACCACGAAGGTCTTCTCCCGGGCGTACGTCACCTGCCCGGGGGCCGCGCCCTTCAGCTTGCGCACGAACTTCACCGGCAGGTAGCTCACCTCGCCGCGCGGCTCGCCCTTCGCCCCCGAGTGGTGCAGCGCCAGGTGCGCCGCGTCCAGCAGCACCTCCTGGGACACCTCCCCGTTCTTCTCCAGCGGCACCACCACGTGGCTGCCCGGCAGCCCGCGCGCGTGCAGCCACAGGTGCCAGGGACGCGCGACCTTGAAGGTGAGCTGGTCGTTGTCCTCCGAGCCGCGTCCCACCCAGATGCGCGCGCCGCCGTGGCCCACGTACTCCTTGAAGGGGAGGCCCCCCTTCGGGCCCTCCTCGCCCTGGGACACCTGGAGCACTTCGGCCTGCGCCATCAGCGCGGCGTCATCCATGGCCTCAATCTGCGTGAGCGCCGTCTGTGCGTGGGCGACCTCGCGCGCCAGCTCCGCCTCGCGGTGGCGGGCCTGCTCCACGCCGCGCAACAGGCGCCGGTACTGGTGGAAGTGCCAGTCCGCCTCCTCCTTCGGGGTGCGCTTCGGGTCCAGCTTCACCTGGACCTCCTCCACGCCGGCCTCCGTATAGGCGGTGAGCGTCACCTGCGACGCGCCGCGCTTGAGCCGGTGCAGGTTCTGCGCGAGCAGCTCGCCCACCTCGCGGTGCTTCTCCGCCTCCGGGCCGCGCTGGGCCTCCGCGCGCACCTTCTCCAGCGTGCGCGAGGAGCGCTTCAGCCGCGCCCGGTACGGCTGCGCGAGCCGGCGGCGGATGCTGTCCGCGCGGCTGGTGCGGTCCTTCTGCCCGAGCACCCGCTCGGCGGCCTGCAGCTTCGGAAGCGCGTCCTCTTCCTTCGGCTCCAGGCGCGAGGGCTGCGCCCTTCCCTTCGCCAAAGCCTCCGGTGACACGGGCTCCGGCGGCGACCACTGCGCTCCGGGATAGAGGTTGCGGCGCTGACCGAAGCCCTCACCGGAGAGCATCAGGACGCGCTGGTTGTCGCTGAGCAGGAGCAGGCCTCCGGGCGCGCCGACCTCCAGCACCAGCCGGCGGCGCACGGCTTCGCGCTCGAACTCCAGGACGACGGTGCGGCTCTCCTCCAGGTAGCGCGCGGCGGCGAGCTTGAAGCCGGTGAGCTCCTGGCGCAGCCAGCGCTGGAAGGGGGCGGGTTCGCCCGGCGTGGGGAAGCGGTCTTCGGCGACGGACAGGCGCGACAGCTCGCCTTCGGCGCACAGGCAGAGGACCACCGATCTGCCGGGGACGCGCAGCTCCAGGTAGGCCAGGCGGGGCAGCGGGCACCACGCCTTCTGGGCCACCGCGCCCACCAGCCGGGCCGCGGCCTCCGCCACCACCTCACCGAACTCCACCGGACGCAGCGACATGGCCCCTCCCGGGCGGACACGCAGAGGTAACCCCTGGCCCGCAAAAGAAAAACGGCCCGGCGGGTTTCGCCGAGCCGTTCACCGGACGTCAACCGACGTCCGTCATGACGCCGTACTTCAGGCTTCCGGGGTCGCCGGAGCCGCAGCGGCCTTGCTGGCGCTCTTGCGGGTCGTCTTGCGCGCGGACTTCTTGGCAGCGGCCTTCTTGGCCGGGGCCTTCTTGGCCGTGCCACGCTTCGCGGCAGGGGCCTTGCGGGCGGTCTTCTTCGACGCGGTCTTCTTCGACGCGGCCTTCTTCGCGGTCTTCTTCTTCGCGGCCATCGGAATCCTCCGTTCAGTGTTGAGGCCCGCGAGGACGCGAGCCCTGCACCCACTTTGGACTGAACGTGAGTGCTTGAAATGAATGGTACGGGCGACATGCCAGTGTGTCAACGCATGGTGATGTATTGCAGTGCGCGGCGAGGCCGATTTTTGGCCTCCGGGCGCTTCGAACCGTTCGTGGCGGTCATTTCGGGGGTCCTGCGCGTCGCGTGCGGGGCCGAATTTCCGGCTCCGGACGCATTTCGTGGGTCCGCGCTACAGGCATGGATGTCCGCTGGCGTGCATCTGGCGCGCGCGCATCGCGTCGCTTCCCGTCCTGGAGGCGGCGACCTACGGTGCCCGCCCGCATGAATTCCCCCGCGCTGACCTTCCCCGCGTCCTTCACCTTCGGCGTCGCCACGTCCGCGTACCAGGTGGAGGGCGGCATCGAGAACGACTGGGCCCAGTGGGAGCGGCAGGGGAAGTTGAAGGAGCCCCACGCGCGCTGCGGCCGCGCGGTGGACCACTGGAACCGCTACGCGGAGGACTACGCCCTGGCGAAGGCGGTGGGGGCCACGGCGTTCCGGCTGTCGCTGGAGTGGGCGCGCATCGAGCCCGAGCGCGGCCGCTTCGATGGCGCGGCGCTGGAGGGCTACCGCGAGCGGCTGCTCCAGTTGCGCGCGCAGGGCCTGCGGCCGGTGGTGACGCTCCATCACTTCACCCACCCCACGTGGTTCCACGCGTCCACGCCCTGGCACCTTCCGGAGAGCCTGGAGGCCTTCCGCCAGTACGTGCGCCAGTGCGCGCCCCTGTTGGAGGGGCTGGACGCGCTCGTCATCTCCTTCAACGAACCGATGGTCCTCTTGTTGGGCGGCTACCTCCAGGGCCTGATGCCGCCGGGCATCACGGACGGGGCGAAGACGATGGCCGCGCTCGGGAACATGGTCCGCGCGCACGTCATCGCGCGCGAGGAGCTGGGTCAGCGACTGGGCCGCGTGGAGCTGGGCATCTCCCAGAACATGCTCGCGTTCGCGCCGGACCGCTGGTGGCATCCCCTGGACCGCTCGCTGGTGCGGCTGGCGGCCCCCGCCTACAACCACGCGTTCCACGAGGCGCTGTCGTCCGGCCACCTGCGCGTGTTCATGCCGGGCGTGGCGTCCACGGACGTGCGCATCGAGGGGGCGCGCGACTCGGTGGAGTTCGTGGGGGTCAACTACTACACGCGCGCGCACCTGCGCTTCATGCCGCGGCCGCCCTTCATCGACTTCAAGTACCGCGACCCGGACGGGCGCGGGCTCACCGACATCGGGTGGGAGAAGCGGCCCGAGGGCTTCCTCCAGTTGCTCCAGGAGGTGAAGCGCTACGGCAAGCCGGTGTGGGTGACGGAGAACGGCATCGACGACCGGCAGGGGTCGGTGCGGCCGGAGTACCTCCACACGCACCTGCGCCAGGTGCTGGCCGCGCGCGAGGCCGGCGTGGACGTGCAGGGCTACCTCTATTGGAGCCTGCTGGACAACTTCGAGTGGCTGGAGGGCTGGGGCCCGCGCTTCGGCCTCTACCACGTCGACTTCGACACGCTGGAGCGCCGCCCCACCCCGGCCTGCGACTACTTCCGCGCCGTGGCCACCGGGCGCGTGCTGGTGCCGCCGGCTCCGAGCCCTGGCAGCGCTCAGCCCAGCGCGGCGCGGTAGTCCACTTCGGGCTCCTCCAGGGGAGCGGTGGGGTCCGTGTCCGCGCCCGCGAAGAAGCGGCGCACGCTGTCCTCCACCGCCTCCGGCGAGTCCAGCCCGTTCACCTCCGAGCGGAAGTGCGCCGCGCCCTTGAGGCCGTGGGCGTACCAGGCCAGGTGCCGGCGGAAGGAGCGCACCGCCCCCAGCGCGTCCCCGACGAACTCCGCGTGGGCCCGGGCGTGCTCCAGCACCAGCTCGCAGCGCTCCTCCGGCGTGGCGGGCGGGCCGCCCACGAGCTCGCGGAAGAGCCACGGGTTGCCCAGGGCGCCCCGGCCAATCATCACGAAGTCGCAGCCGGTGCTGTCCAGCATGCGGTGCGCGTCCGCCACCGTCTTCACGTCCCCGTTGCCCAGGATGGGCAGCTCCGGGAAGTGGCGCTTCAGGTCCGCGATGTGGGCCCAGTTCGCCTGGCCGGAGTAGCCCTGCTCGCGCGTGCGCGGGTGGAGGGCGAGCCCCGCGCACCCCGCCTCCTGGAGGGCCTCCGCCACCTGGAGGTAGTTGAGCGTGCGCGCGTCCCAGCCCGAGCGGATTTTGCAGGTGACGGGCAGGCCGGTGGCCTCGCGGATGGCGCGGACGATGGCCGCGGCGCGGGGCACGTCGCACAACAGGCCACTGCCTGCGCCGTTGCGCACCACCTTCTTCACCGGGCAGCCCATGTTGATGTCGATGAGCTGCGCGCCCGCGGCCTTGCCCACCTGCGCCGCCTGGGCCATGGCCTCCGGTTCGCCGCCGAAAATCTGGAGCGAGTAGGGCTTCTCCACCGCCGCGTCGTAGCGCAGGTACTTGAGGGTGCGCTGGTTCTGGCGCATCAGCCCCTGGGCGCTGACCAGCTCCGTGGGGCAGAGGGCCGCGCCCAGCCGGAAGGCGATGACGCGGAAGGGGCGCTCGCTCACGCCCGCCATGGGCGCGAGGATGTAGGGGTTGGGGAGCGTGTAGGGACCCAGCTTCAGCATGCGGAAAGACACCCTATACCCGGCGGGGAACAGAAGCGCGCGGGCCATGAGAACGGCCCTGCGCGAGTGGGGGCCAACGATTAAGGTCCCCACCCATGTTCCGTTTCAGGCTCGGGAGCGTCCCCGTCCACGTCCACACGAGTCACCTGCTGTTCTCCGCGGTGCTCGCCTACCAGTCCCTGCCCTCCCCGGGGCGGCACTCGGGGGCCGGGTGGCTGGGGGACCAGCTGGCCGACCCCTCGTCGCCCGGGCACATGGGCGCGGTGGCGGCCTACGTGCTGTCGTGGATGTTCATCGTGTTCGTGTCCGTGCTCATCCATGAGCTGGGGCACGCGGTGGCCTTCCGCTTCTTCGGCTACCAGCCGAGCGTGGACCTGGTCTTCATGGGCGGCGTGACCCGGCCCAACACGGACCGGCCCCTGCCCTGGCACAAGGACGTGGTGAGCAGCTTCGCGGGCCCGCTAGCGGGGCTCACGCTGGGCGTCCTGTGCTGGGCGGTGCTGCTGCAGGTGGAGGGCCGCTGGGAGATGGCGGACTTCTTCCTGCGCAACTTCTTCTTCGCCAACATGGTGTGGGCGGTGCTGAACCTGCTGCCGGTGCCGCCCCTGGATGGCGGGCACATCAGCACGGCGCTGGCGACGCGGATGTTCGGGCGGCGGGGCTTCATCGTGTCGCACGTGCTGGCGCTGGGCCTGTGCGTGGGCGTGGTGCTGCTGGCCATCAAGACCGGGGCCCTGTTCATGGGCGTCCTCTTCGCCATGTTCGGCTACCAGTCGTTCCGCGTGTTGGCGGACATGATGCGCGCGCGCAGCGAGGCGAAGGAGGAGGAGGGCCCCAAGGCCCAGTCCCTGCGCGAGGCGCAGCAGGCCCTGCGCGAGGACCGGCTGGACGACGCGTGGCGGCTGGGCAACCAGTTGCTGGAGCAGGAGGGCCTGTCCGCGGGGCTCACCAGCCGCGCGCACTATCTGCTGGGCTGGGTGGCGCTGAAGCAGGGCCACGGGCGGCCCGCGCTGGACCACTTCTCCCAGGTACAGGGCCAGCCGGTGGAGATGCATGCGGTGGCGGCGGCCTTCTCCCTGGTGGGGGATGACGCGCGGGCGGTGGGCTACTGGAAGCAGGCGTGGGGCGAGTCGCAGGACCGCACCGTGATGCACGAGTACGCGGGCGCGCTCATCCGCCTGGGCCAGGTGAACGAGGCGCTGCGGCTGCCCGGCGTGGACCCGGCGGCCGCGTTCCGGTGCGCGGAGCGGGCGCTGTTCATCCGGGGCGCCTATTCGGAGGCGGCGGCGGTGAGCGAGGCCGCGCTGAAGCACGTGCCGGACGCGGGCATCGCGTACGACGCGGCGTGTGCCTTCGCTCGCGCGGGCAACGTGGCGGACGCGGTGCGGCTGCTCCAGCGGGCCGGAGAGCTGGGCTTCCAGGACGCGGCGTATGCGGCCTCCGACGAGGACCTGGCGCACCTGCACGGACACCCCGCCTTCGAGGAGTGGCTGGCGCGGCTGCGGCCGGCCGCCTCGCTCTGAGCCCCCGAGCCGGGGGGCCACGGAGGGAGAGGCGATTTCTGCCGTGAAGCGCTGGGGGGGCTTAGAGTTCCCGCCCGTCCCGTGAGCCCTTCGTCCCCTCCCTTGAAACCGTCCGCCGCGCCCGTGCGTACCGGGGACATGCCGGCATCCCCAGGAGCTCCCGGAGGAGCTTCCGGCGACTCGGACGAGGTGTTGATGGAGCGGTTCTGCCAGGGAGAGGCGCAGGCGTTCGACGCGCTCTTCCAGCGCTATGCGCGCCCCGTCCAGGGCTACCTGGCGCGGCTGACGGGCAGCGCCGCCACCGCCGAGGACCTGGCCCAGCTCACCTTCCTGTCCCTGGTGCGCGCGCGCGGCCGCTATCAGGCGGGCGCCCGCGTCCGTCCCTGGCTGTACGCCATCGCCACCAACGCCGCGCGCGACCATGCGCGCCGCCACCGCCGCCCGGAGGACCTCACCCCGGAGGGCGAGCTGCCCCTCACCGCCGTGGCGGACACCCCGGAGCCGCGCGACGCGGGCCTGGAGCGCGCGGTGCAACGCGCCCTGGCGCAGCTTCCCGAAGGCCAGCGGCTGCCCATCCTCATGCACCGCTTCGAGGGCATGGGCTTCGCCGAAATCGCCGAGGCCCTGGGCCTCACGGAGAGCGCGGTGAAGGTGCGCGCCCACCGGGGCTACGCGCGCCTGCGCGAGCTGCTCGCCCCCCTTCAGCAGGAGACCTCGCGATGACGCCCGAGTGCGAACGCGTCCTGGACTGCCTGGACGGCCCGTTGCCCCCGGAGCTGGCGTCGCACGCGGCCGGCTGCGCGGACTGCCGCGCCCTCCTGGACGGCTTCCAGGTCCTGGCGCCCCCCGCCGCGGCGCCGCCCCCCGTCCCCATCGACGAGGCGAAGCTCGAACAGACGCGGCGCCAGTCCCTCACGGAGCTGGCCGCGCAGCCCGTGCCCACGCCGTGGTGGAAGGAGGTGGCCGTGCTGCTCGGCACCTACCTGGGCGTGGGCGTGGTGGGCCTGCTCGTGGTGGGCCGGCACGGGCTGATGCTCAACGCCGCGTCGCCGTGGGTGGTGGCGCTGGTGGCGCTGCTCATCGTCGTGGGCGTGGGCGGCGGCGCGATGGTGGCCCTGGCGCCGAGGCAGCGCACCTGGCCCTTCACGCTGGTGGCGGTGGGCGCGCTCGTCGTGGCGCTGGCGCAGCTCACCGGGCGCTCCGGCGTCCAGGTGCGGCCCTTCCTCGCGGGCACCCTGGGGTGCATGGGCGCGGAGGTGGCGCTGTCGGTGGTGCCGGTGGCGCTGGCGCTCGTGCTCCTGTGCCGCTCCGCCTTCCAGCCGGTGCGCGCGCTGGCGGCGGGCCTGTCCTCCGTGGGCGTGGGCATGCTGGTGCTGCACATGCACTGCCCGGACGGCACCGCGGCCCACCTGATGCTGGGCCACCTGCTGCCGTGGATCGTGCTGGCGGGCGTGGCGGTGTTCATCCGCTCGCGCCTGCCGTCCCGCTCGTTCGCGCCGTGAGGGCCGGGCGCTGAAGTTCCGGAGCCCTACTGGAGGCGCGACAGCGCTTCCTGGGGGAAGGCGCGCGCGTCCACCTTGGCGTGCCATTCCTTGATGCGGCCGTCCGGGCCGATGACGACGCCCACCCGGCGCGCGTTGGCGGCCGAGGCGTCATCCGCGGCCCCGTAGGCCAGCCCCACCTTGCGGTCCACGTCGCACAGGAGCGGGAAGTTGAAGCCGAACTTCTGGGAGAACGCCTGGTTCTCCGCCGGTGTGTCGAAGCTGATGCCCAGGATGACGGTGCCCTTGGCCTCGTACTGGGTCTTGTGGTCGCGGAAGGAGCAGCCCTCCGCGGTGCATCCGGGGGTGTCCGCCTTCGGGTAGAACCAGAGCACCACGTTCTTGCCCCGGTAGTCCGACAGCCGGTGCGTCTTCCCCGTCGAGTCCTGCACGGTGAACTCCGGCGCCACGTCTCCCTGCTTGAGCATGTGCGATGCCTCCTTCATGGGGTGGAAATGGAGGGCGTCGTAGCACGCTCGGGGGGCGGGGAGCCGGGCACCGCTCGGGTGATGTGTGGAGTGGAGTGCAGGCGGACGGCGGCGGGTGCACACCTCCATCAAGAGGCTTGAAACCCAGGGGCCACCTCCGTTTAGTAGGTGCACCAAATGAACACCTCCGACGAACCTCCGCCTGCTCAGTCGCAGCGGGTGGCCGCGCTCACGCTCTGGGCGCGTCAGAACCTTTCACGCCTCATCTACTTCCTGCTGGGCGCGTCCAACCGCATCCGGCTGCCGACGCCGTCGGTGCTGCCCATCGCGGGCGCGGTGGTGGGGCTCTACAGCGGCCTGGCCGCGGGCATCTTCTCCAACCTCATTGGCGTGATGAGCGGCATCACGTTCAGCGCCGCGGAGCTGGCGGCGGCGCTCAAGCCGCAGCGGCTGCGCACGTTGATGGAGTCGCTCTCCTCCGCGCGCTGGCACCTGGAATACGCGCTGGTGGGCGTGCCGCTGGCGCTGGGCGCGCTGCTGCTGGCGCGGGTGATTGAACCCGGCGGCCCTCGCGACGAGGTGAAGCGCCGCCTGCGGCTGCTCGCGCTGCTGACGCTGGGCGCGCTGTCGCTCTACTACCCGCTCGTGGGGCTGGCGGCCGTGAACGCCGTGTTCGGCCATGCGCACAACCTGCCGGCGGTGCTGCCGCACCTGCCCTGGTGGCTCATCCTGATCGCGCCCACGGTGGGCGGGCTCGCCGTGGGGCGGCTCTTGCGCGACCGGCCGGAGACGCACGGGCACGGCCTTCCGGAGGTGGTGCGCGCGGTGAAGAGCGGCGCCAACGTGGTGCCGGCGGACCGGGGGTTGCTCAAGCTCATCGCGTCCGCCATCACCATTGGCAGCGGCGGTTCCGCGGGCCGCGAGGGGCCCATCGTCTATGGAGGCGCGGCGTTCGCGTCCAGCGTGGGGCGGGTGCTGGGCTTCAGCCGCAAGGAGCTGTCCATCCTGCTGGCGTGCGGCGCGGGCGCGGGCATCTCCGCGTCCTTCAACGCCCCCATCGCGGGCGCGGTGTTCGCGATGGAGATCATCCTGCGCGAGTTCGAGCTGCGCGTGTTCTCCCCCATCATCCTGGCGAGCGTGGCGGGCACGCTGGTGAGCCGGGGCGTGCTGGACGAAGCGCCCCTGCTCAACCGGGTGAACTACGAGCTGGTCAGCGGCACGGAGGTGTTCGCCTACGCGGGGCTGGGCATCGGGTGCGGGCTGCTGGCGTTCGCGTTCGTGAAGCTGCTGCACGGCGTGGAGCACTTCTTCCACGGCGGCATGGGCGGGAAGCTGTCCCCGTGGCTGGGCCGGAAGCCGCTGCCGGTGCGCGCCGCGCTGGGCGGCCTGTGCACGGGCGTGCTCGTGTTCCTGAGCCCCACGGTGTGGGGCAGCGGAAACGACTACATCAACCTGGCGGCGGCGGGGCAGCTGCCCTTCTTCTTCCTGCTGACGGCGTGCGTGCTGAAGCTGGTGGCCACGGCGCTCACCATCGGCTCGGGCGGTTCGGGCGGCACGTTCTTCCCGGCGGCGCTGATTGGCGCCATGGCGGGCGGCGCGTTCGGCACGCTGGTGCACTACTTCTTCCCGCATGCCACCGGGCCCAGCGGCGCGTACGCCATCGTGGGCATGGGCGGCGCGGTGGCGGCGCTCACGCGCGGCCCGCTCACCGGCATGATGATGCTGTACGAGCTGAGCGGCAGCCATGAGATCATCCTGCCGCTGATGGTGACGTGCACCATCGCGTCCGCGGTGTGCCACTTCCTCACGGAGCGCACGGCGCCCAAGGTGCAGAGCGACGAGGACCTGCTCGTGGCCACGCACGTGCGGGCCCTGATGACGGAGGTGCCGGCGGTGCCCGCGGGCACGCCGCTGCGCGCGCTGACGGACCAGCTGCTCACGTCCGAGGCCGGCACGCTGCCGGTGCTGGACACGCAGGGCAACCTCTACGGCACGGTGCATGTGGAGCAGCTGCGCGAGGTGTGGCGGGACGAGTCCATGTACCCGCTGCTCGTGGCCAGCGACCTGGCGCGCAAGCTGCCCGCGCTGGCGCCGGACTCGGACCTGGCGCACGCGCTCCAGGTGATGGACCAGGAGGACGTGGACGCGCTGCCGGTGACGCCCGTGCTGGGGCTGGCCCCGTGCGGGCTCCTCACCCGCGCCGCCGTCCGGCGCTTCCTCTTCGCGGCGCACACGCGCGCGCACGCCACGGGGAACTACCCCGTCACCCCCACCGAGGCGACGCACTGAGCCGTCGCCGCTGAAGTGCCCGACCCGGGCGGAAGGGGGCCGCTCGGGGGGCCGGGTCTGTCAGGAAACGAGGGGAGCAGGCATCCTTGGGCGCCATGTCCGAACCCGCCCTGTCCGCCCTGCGCGCCGAGCTGTCCTCCACTTTCCATGACGCCCGGGTGCGGCGCATGGTGGACCTGGGACGCAAGGCCCGGACGGATCCGGAGGCGCAGGCGCTGCTGGACGCGCTGGCTCGGGGGAACGCCTTCGAGCGGCGGCTGGCCCTGGCGGCCCAGTTCACGCGGCGCGACGGCGCGGCGGTGCTGAAGGCCACCGCGGATGAATCCTTCCGCGTGCGCGCGCTGGCATTCGAGCTGGTGTCCGTGGCCTGTGACGACGCCCAGGCGCTGGAGGCGTTGCGCATGGCGCACGGGATGCGCCGCGAGCAGACCGTCATCCACCAATTGCGCAAGCGCAAGCGGCACGCCGTCATCGACGCATTCGTGGACGGGCTGGCGGAGCGCGGCGAGCACGCCACCTTCGCGGACACGCTGCCGATGGCCTCCGAAGCCGTCCTGCGCCGGCACCTGGCGCGAGCACTGGAGCGGCCCAGCTTCCGGTTCTGGGCGCGGCTGGCCCGGCACGCGCCGTCGGTGCTGGGCGAGGTGCTGCTGGAGCAACTGCGCGCGGTGCAGGGAGAGCCCGACCCCGTCACGCGGCAGAACATGGGGTGGGGCCTGCCGTGGCTGGCGGAGCTGGCGCCCGACCTCGCGGAGAAGCTGCTGGCCGTGCTGCTGGAGCGGGGCATCCCGCCGGACGAGCACGCCATGCGGACGCTGGCGCGGCGGCGGCCCCTGCGCCTGGTGGCGCTCGTGCGCCAGCGTCCCCCGGCCTTCCTCCCCCACCTGCTGTTCGCGAAGTCCCTGGCGTCGCTGGATGCCGAGTCCCTGACGTGGATCGTCCAGCGAGACCCGACGCTGCTGGGCCGCGCGGAGGACGTGCTGAAGGAGCTGCCGGAGGCGCTGCACCCGACGCTCACCGAGGCCTGGGCCACGTCCGTGGAACGCGCGCCCGCCTGGGGCACGCCGCTCATCGCGCGCATCGGGGACGCGGCCCTGCGCGAGAGCGTCTACGCGCGCTGGACCGTGGGGGCGCGCAACCGTGACGGCGTCATCGCGCTGGAGTACCTGCGGCACCTGCCGGCGGACCTGCGCGAGCGCGAGGCGCGCCGGCACCTGAACGAGGTGGTGGCGCTAGGCACCCGCGCCGAGGCGCGAATCTCCTACGCGCGCTTCCTGCCCTGGGACGAGGCGCTGGGGACGCTCCGGGGCGCGCTGGGGCATCCGGACGCGGCCATGCGCGGCGCGGGCCTGGGCGCCCTGCTGGCGCTGCCCGGCCTGCGCCCGGACGAGCCCGCGTGGGTGGCGCCCGCGCTGGCGCTGGTGCTGGCCCGGAAGAACGAACAGGACCCGGTGCGCGGGGTGATGCTGCAGGCGCTGGCCGCGTGGCCCCGGCGGATGTGGCGCGCCGAGCACACCGAGGCCCTGGGCCGGATGCTGCGCGACGCGCTGGACGCCGCGGACCTGTCGATGGCCACGGCGCAGGCGGCGGAACGGCTCCTGGTGCGGGCCTTCGGCGCGGACCCGGCATGGGGCGCGCAGTGGCTGGGCACCTTCCTCAAGGAGCGCGGGCGCATCCAGGACGCGGGGCTGGGTCACCGGTTGACGGACGACGAGGTGCGCCGGGCCGCGCCGTACCTCCTGACGCTGGCGAAGGTGTGGGCGGAGCGAGAGCGCGGCGGTCCCCTGCTCCAGCTCGCGGCGAGCCTGGGCAAGCGCGCGGCGCTGGTGCCCGGCCTGTCGGACTGGCTCGTCTCCGTGCGCGACGTCACGCCCGACAACCGGCTGGCGCTGGCGCTGACGGCGTGGCTGGCGAAGGAGGACCGGACGCGCTTCGAGGCGACGCTCGCGGGCGCCCTGCGGCGCTGGCGGGACCGGGGCTGGGACGAGGAGGTGGTGGCGCTGGCGGTGGCCGAGAAGCGCGGCCTGCCCCTGCACCGGGAGCTGGTGGACGAGCTGGAGCGCGTGGCGCTGCGGCTGGGCAAGCCGTCCGGGGGCGCGCTGTGGGTGCTGCGCTCCCGCGCGGTGAAGGACTTCGACCGGATGCTGCCCGCGCTGCTCAAGCGGGACGAGAGCGCCGTCGCCATCCCGGTGGTGCGCGAGTACCTGCACCGGCGTCGGCAGGACCTGCTGGGGCCGTACCTCCACGCGCCGGTCATCACCGGGCAGTTCGCCACGGGGGCGACGCACTGGCTGTTGCCGTTCGACTCGGGGTTCTTCCGGTGGAACGTGGAGCAGAACCAGGCATACTCGCGCGCGCTCGCGCGGCTGTGCGAGGACCTGGAGCGGGACACGCCCACGCTGCTGGCGGCGGTGACGCGGATGGCGGTGCTGGACTGGGCGCCGATGGATGCGCTCCTGGCACTGGCGAACGACAAGCGGCCCGCGGTGCAGGAGCGGGCCCTGCGGGTGATGGCACGGTGCGATCAGGGCCAGGGCGTGCCCACGCTGCTGGGGGCCCTGGAGGACGCGCGCGCGCGCATCGCCATCTACGGCCTGCGCCGCGCGTTCAACGGCATGCCCGTCACGCGGGTGCTGTCGCTGCTGGCGGAGGTGCCGCTGACGAAGGTCACGGTGGCCAAGGAGGTGGTACGCCTGTTGGGCGAGCTGCGCTCGGACGCGGGCTACGCGCGGCTGCTGGAGCTGGACGCGCTGCCCCTGCACCGCGACGTGCGCATCGCGCTCCTGCGCGCGCTGTGGGACCACCTGGACCGCGAGCCCACGTGGGCGGTGTTCGAGCGCGCCGTCACGGGCGAGGACGCCATCATGGCGTCGCGAGTGGGGGACATCCCGCCGGACCGGCTGACGGAAGGACTGGACGCGCGGCTGTCCTCGCTGCTGGCGAAGGTGCTGGCGCGGCCGGAGCCGGATGCGCGCATCGACCTGCTGCGGCGCGCGGCGTGGCTCCAGGTGAAGGACCGGGAGCGGGTGTTCCTCTCCGCCTGCGGCGCGCGGCTGGCCTCGCCCTATGACGACGAGGTGCGCGCGGCGATGGGGGCGCTGGTGTACCGGACCGATGAGCACGACGCGACGTTGTTCGAGCGGATGCTGGAGGCGGTGGCGCCGGACCGGCGCGCGCTGAGCGTGGCGCTGGACGCGCTGCTCCAGCCCCGGGAGCGGATGCGGCCCGTGCCCCTGCAGGCCGTCCATGGACTGGTGACGGGCGGGCTGCTCACGAAGGACCCGTGCCTGGCGACGCTGCGCGTGCGCTGCGCGGCGGTGGCCCTGGAGCCCGAGGCTTTCGCCAGCCACCTGGAAACGATGGGCCAGGAGGGATGGCTCCACGCGGACGCGCTGATGGCGGCCCAGGTGGCGGTGTCGAACCTGCCGGTGGATATGATGGAGGAGGTGGGTGGGCGTTTGGCGCGGAGCCCCAGCCCGGAGGCGCGGCGCGTGGCCCTGCACTGCCTGGTGCGCGACGCGGCGGACGGACGTGGCTGGACGGAGGAGCGGCTGGCGATGCTCGCCGAGTTCCAGCGCGACGCCTCACCGCTCGTGGCCGGGGCCGCGCAGTTCGTGTTCCCGCCCCGGGAGATGGTGAAGGCCCCGGAGCAGGAGTAGGCCCGGCCGGAAGTGCCGTCCACCTCCCGGCCGACGGGATGCGCCAAACCTGTCCGACTGTCGGACAGGTTTCCGCGGCCCGGGTGGAAGGGGCTCCCGTCCAGCATTGGCGGCTGTCCCAACTGGTCCGACTGTCGGACCAGTTTCCGCGGCGCGGGTGGAAGGGCGCCCCTCCAGCATCGGTAGCTGTCTCAACTGGTCCGACTGTCGGACCAGTTTCCGCAGCCCGGGTGGAAGGGGCTCCCGTCCAGCATTGGCGGCTGTCCCAACTGGTCCGACTGTCGGACAGGTTCGCGCGGGACGCGGCCTCGGGGGAGCAGGCCTGGCCTGGATGTGACGCGTCGCGGTGCGGTCGTCGTCCCGGCCCCGTGCCGCTCAGTTCAGCGAGCGCACTGGGGCCCTCCACGTGGCTCCCCGGTCTGCTTCGTTCGCGTATTGCTCCAGTTGCTCGGCGCGGTGGGCCACGGTGTGTTCGGCCAGGACCCGGGCCCGGGCTCGCATGCCCAGCTGGCGCCGGTCCGCTTCCGGCATCGCTTGCAAGTAGCGGAGCACGTCCCGCTCCGTGCGGGCGACCATCACCTCTTCGCCCAGCGCGAAGACGTCTTCCAGGCCCGGCCAGGGATCGCAGATCAGCGCCGCCCCGCTGGCCGCGGCCTCGAACAGATTCGCGCCTGGCGTGTGCTCCGCCTGGGAGAGCGCCAACGTGAAGCGCTGCGCACCGAGGAAGCCCGCGTGTTCCCCTGGCGACGGGGCCGCCTGCCTCACCACGTTGGCGGGACAGGCGTCATCCACCGCGGACAACGTCCCCGCGAGGACGAAGCGCCCCTCCGGCCAGCCGTGCGCGGCGCCGAGCAGCCATTGATTCAGGAGCCCTCGCCGCTCCGCCGGCAGCGGCCCCAGGTGCCCCAGGTCCCAGCGCGTCCTGCCGCTTCCGGGCACGAAATGCTCCGCGTCCACACCGGGGAGGAACATGCGCGCACGGGCCACGCCCCACTCGCGCTCCAGTTGGCGTGGCACCGGGCCACCGCTGGAGCAGAGATAGAGCCGGTAGCCCGCGAACAGCTCCGGCGTCATGCCGCCCGGGTCTTCACGCACGGCGTGCCGCTCCAGCGTGCGGGGCGTGTCCCGGTCCCAGAAGACGGTGAGCCCGCCCGCCGTGTTCGTGGCCCAGCGACTCACGTCCGCGACCTGCGGCACGTCCGCGTCCACCAGCACCAGGTCCGCGCGGCGCACCCGCGAATGGAAGCGCGCGTGGAGGTCCGCCAGGTCCTGATACGTCGCGGCAGTGGGTGATACTTCGGGCCGCGAGCAGGGCGCCTCGCGCTCCAGCAGGAGGACCGCGTGTCCTCGCCGCCGGAGCGCCTGTGCGAGCTGACTCGAAGCCGTGCCCGCTGGCGATTCGGCGCCAGGCCGGCACGCGGGGCCCAGGAAGACGATGTCCATCCACTCGGGCCTCCACGCCCACAGCCCGGCGGATGGAGGAACTCCCGCGCGCGGCAGGCCCAGGGCTATCGCGGCCCGCTTCGGGCGGACAAGCAGCCGTGCGCCGGGCCGCGTGAACTCCTCAACGGCACGGTCCGCGATCAGCCCGCGCGGACCACGAGGACGTCCTCGAGTGGACGCGCCCCTGCCCTGGAAGCCAGGGGGCTCGGCCAGGTCACCGCTACTTCGTCGCGGGCTCGGCCTTGATGGGGGGCGTGTTGCCCGCCGGTGCCGCGGAGGGCTTCGCGGCGGCGCCCTTGCGCAGGGGACACGCGGCGATGGCGCCCGAGACGTCGATGGCGTCCTTGCCCTCGTCCACCTTGAGAATCTTGCGGTCCTCGCCCACGACGAACGTGTAGCGCTTGGACACCGTCAGTACCGGCATCTTCACGTCGTACGCACCCACGATCTTGCCGTCGGGGTCCGGGATGAACGCGAACGGCGCCTTCAGCTCCGTCTTGAAGCGCGTCAGCGTCTCCGCGTCGTCCGTGGAGAAGGCCAGGACCTGGCCCTGCGCCTGCTCGACGTCCTTGTAGCGGTCACGGTAGGCGGTCAGCTCCTTCGTGCAGCCGCCAGTGAACGCCTTGGGGAAGAAGGCCACGATGACGGGCCCCTTCTTCACCATCTCCGACAGCGTGTAGGTCGTCCCCGTGGTGTCCTTCACCGTGAAGTCCGGGGCGGTTTCCCCCACCTGGGGAATCGCTGCGCTGAGCCATCCGACGACGAGCAGGGAGTTGAGCATGCCCGGGACTTAACGGGCCCCGGACACCGCGACAAGCTCTCCGCCCTACGACGACGCCATGCGCGCCCACACGGCGGCGGCAGCCTCGCGGGACTGCTCGGCCACCACGGTGGGGTTCACCGACAGCGGCCTGCGCGCCCAGACGCGCCACACGCCGTCCACCATCACCGCCTCCACGTGGCGGCTGCCCAGCCCGTGCACCACGTGCCACGCCAGCGTCTCCGCCGTCAGCGGCGTGGGCGACAGGTAGTCCAGCACCAGCAGGTCCGCGAGCGCGCCCTCGCGCATGGGGCCGATGGCCGCCTCGAACACCTGCGACGCCAGCCGGTGGCCATTGGCCAGGTAGCGCAGCACGTCGATGGTCTGGCCCGCCTCGCGCGAGCGCAGATACGCCGCCTGCGCCTCCGCGAACATGTCCGGCGACGTGCCGTCCGTGCCCAGCGACGCGCGTGCCCCGAACTTCAGCGCGGGCGCGTAGCCCACCTCCAGGCCCTGGTTGGAGCGCGGCGTGTGCAACAGCCACGTCCCCGTGGCCAGCACCTGCGCCAGGTCCGCCCACGCCAGGTGGCCCGCGTGCGCCGCCATGGCGCGGGGGGACAGCAGGTTGCTGGTGAGCAGCCGCGTCACGGGCGGGTTGCCGTGACGCTCGGTGGACAGCCGCTCGTCCAGCGGATCCTCCGCGAGCGGGAAGTGCAGCCCGGTGCCGGTGGTGTTGAGCGCTTCGCCCAGGCCCTGGAGCGCGTCGTCGCCCAGCGTGAAGCAGGGGCCCGCGCCCACCTGTCCGCGGAAGCGGCCCCGGGCCTTGCGCGCGAAGCTGACCGTCTCCTCCAGGCCCTCCTCGCGGCCCACCGCGCCCATGCGGTCCGTCACCGCGTAGGACAGCACGCCCCGCACGCCCACCTCATGGAGGCCGCGCGCCGAGCGCAGGAGCGAGCCCGTCACCGCCTTGGGCGAGGCGTGCAAATCAAACAGGGTGGTGGTGCCGCACTGGATGGACTCCAGGCCGCCCGCCGTGGCGGCGACCTGCACCGCGTCCAGGTCCAGCGCGTTCTCGAAGGGCCAGCGCACCTGCTCCAGCAGGGCCTGGTAGGACGTCGGCGTCGGGCCGACCAGGCCGCGCGCCAGCACGCTCGCGAGCCGGTGGTGGGCGTTGACGAGCCCCGGGAAGACGAGCTTGCCGGACAGCGCGACCACCTCGTCGTCGGGGCCGGGCGCCAGGTCCTCGCCCCGCGCCACGATGCGCTCACCCTCGATGCGCAGGTCCACCCGCTCCACGGACGCGGGCTCCAGTTCGACGACGAAACCACCCTTGAGGACGGTGCCCAACATCCCTCCCTGCATCCGCGACGGGTCGCGAGGTTCGTGAAGGCGGCCCCCTCCCCTTAGGGGTCACGCTTGAGGCCGGGGAGGTTAGCACTCCCGCCCCGTCCGCCGTCATCGGGTCCACACATCCCTGCACCCACACCGGTCGTCCCGGCCGGTCCAATACGGTGGGCATGCCCGGCGTGCCCTGTACGACAGACGGGGACAGGCAGGCAGGCGGCCCGTCAGGACGTTGGGCGCCGGGGGCCCGGGCCCGTAGACTGCGGCCACCTTGGTGTCGGAATCCGGCGTTTCGTGGGCAGGCCGATACCGCTTGAGCGCGCGCATCGCGACGGGCGGCATGGCGGAGGTGTATCTGGCGCGCGCCATCACCCCGGATGGGCAGCGCGGCCCGGCCGTGGCGGTGAAGCGGTTGATGCCGCACCTGGTCGCGGACCGGCGCATCGTGCAGATGTTCCTCAACGAGGCGCGCATCACCGCGCAGGTGCGCCACCCGCATGTGGTGTCCATCCTGGAGCTGGGCATGGAGGGCGGAGAGCCCTTCATCGCCATGGAGCTCCTGGAGGGACGCTCGTTCGCGGAGGTGCGGCAGGAGGCCGCCGAGCGCGGCCAGCGCGTGCCCCTGGGCATCACCCTGCGCGTGCTGGTGGACGCGTGCCGCGGGCTGGACGCCGCGCACCGCGCCGTGGACGAGGCGGGACGGCCGCTGCGCATCGTCCACCGCGACTTCACGCCGGACAACATCCACGTCGGCGTGAACGGCGCGGTGAAGGTCATCGACTTCGGCATCGCGAAGGCGGACGCGCTGGGAGCGGGGACGGAGCCCGGGACGCTGAAGGGGAAGTTCTTCTACATGTCGCCGGAGATGATCGCCGGCCGCAGCGTGGACCACCGCGCGGACCTGTTCGCCGCGGGGGTGATGCTCTACGAGCAGTTGTGTGGCCGCCGGCCCTTCACCGGCATGTCCACCGACGAGGTGCTCACGCGCATCTCGGAGGGACGGCCGAAGCCGCCCACCGCGTTCGACCCGTCGGTGCCGCAGGCGCTGGAGGCGGTGTGCCTCATGGCGCTCGCGAAGGACCCGGAGGCGCGCTTCGACAGCCTGCAGACGTTCATCGCCGCCATCGAGATGCTGGGCGGCCCCGCGGAGGTCGCCTCGCCGGCGCAGGTGGCCGCGTACCTGGATGCGCTGTTCCCGCCGGACAGCGACCCCAAGCGGCTGGCGCTGCGGCAGGCGAGGCTCGCGGATCCGTCCAACTCGGGCTCGGAGGGTGCGCCCGGTGGAGACCTGCTGCCGCCGTTCGGGGTGCAGGGCGTTCCCGCCTGGCCCGTGCCGCCTCCGGTCAGCGCCGGTCTGTCCCCTGCCCGTCCCCTTCCGCCCGTGGGTACCCAGACCGTGTCGCTGCGTGCCCGGCCCGTGGCTTCCGGCGGATCCAACGACGGGCCCTCGGGCAACGCCGCCGTCCCAGCTGACGCCCAGGCCAAGGCCCCCCGTGGCGCGGTGAAGGGTGCTCAAGCCGGGGCGCCACGGTCGCGCCGGGCCCTGGCCATCGTCGCGGGCGTGCTCGTGCTGGGTGGAGCGGGCGCGGGGGCCACGTGGTTCCTGCGGCGTCCGGACGTGCTGCCTCCCGCGCGGATCGCCGCCGCCGAAGCCGCCACGACCGTGGACGCGAAGGTGTCCGCGCTGGACGGGCTGGCCAAGGACGTGCGCGCCACGGCCAAGGAACTGGGCCGCGCGGGCACGCTGCTGTTGAACGCGGGCGCCCACTCGCAGGCCCTGTCCCTGGCGGAGGCCTACACGTCGCGCTTCCCGAAGGAGGCGGAGGCGCACCTGCTCGCCGCGCGCGCCGCCACGGAGCTGCGCATGGGCAAGCGCGCGGAACGCGCCATCGACGAGGCCACTGCCCTGGCCCCCAAGGACGTCCGCGTGCCGCTGGCCCTGGCCGAACTGCGAGCCCGCCAGGGCGACGTGCCGGGCGCGCTGACCGCGCTCGCGAAGGCGTACGCGCAGGCGCCGGGCTCCGCCCAGGTGGCCCCCCGCTACGGACAGCTCCTGTCGCAAGGGGGCCGGCTGGACGAGGCCGCCACCGTGCTGTCCGCCTGGACGCGCCAGCACGACGACGCCGAGTCCCTGGCGGAGCTGGGCTTCGTGCGCTTCCGCCAGGAGAAGCTGGACGACGCCGCCGCCCTGCTCAAGCGCGCGCAGCGCAAGGCGCCCTCGCTCGCGGTGGCCCACTCCTACCTGGGGGCCGTCCTCTTCCGGCAAGGCGACCTTCGCGGCGCCGAGCGCGAGTACCGCGAGGCCGAGCGTCTGGCCCCGGACGACCCGCGCGCCCTCACCGCGCGTTGCCAACTCCACGTCCACGAGGGCGACGCCGCCCGGGTGGCCGAGGTGAAACGTACGCTGGCGGAAAAGTTCCCGGACCGGGCGCAGGCGCTCGCGGCGGAGTGCGGCGCGGGGAACTAGCTTCCCGCCCATATGCGCCTTCGCCTCCTCGCCCTCGCCGCGTCCAGCCTGCTGCTGACCGCCACCGCGTGTGGCTCCACGGACGACAGCAACGACCCCTCGACCGATGCCGGGACGGAGCTGCCGGACACGCCCTCCGGCGACGTGGCCCCCGCGGACCGCTCGGCCTGCTCCGGCCTCACCGTGACGCCCGGCACCTACGACTGGACCCTCGAGCACGGCGGCCGCACCCGCGCCTTCCGCGTCCACGTCCCCACCGGCTACGACGCCACGAAGCCCACGCCCGTCGTCCTCAGCTTCCACGGCTTCGGCTCCACCGAGCAGGAACAGGAGCAACTGACCGGCTTCTCCGCGCTGGCGGACGCGGAGGGCTTCATCGCGGTGTACCCGCGCGGCCTCAACTTCCCGGAGGTCTACGGCCGGGGCGAACCGGACACGCGCGGCTGGAACGGCGAGGCCTGCTGTGGCCCGGCGCAGCTTGGCAACGTGGACGACGTGGGCTTCGTGGACGCGCTGCTCGCGGACCTGGACACCCGCGTGTGCACGGATCCGCGCCGCGTCTTCGCCAACGGCTTCTCCAACGGCGGCTTCTTCTCCTACCGGCTGGCCTGTGAGCGCGCCCAGCGCATCGCGGCCATCGCGCCCGTGGCGGGCATGCTGGGCGTGACGGACTGCCGCCCGTCGCGGGCCGTCCCCGTGCTCCACTTCCACGGCAGCGCCGACGAGACCATCCTCTACGACGGCGGCGACAACGTCCTCGGCGGCAAGCCCTACCCTTCCGCCCCGGAGTCCGTGCGCCGCTTCGCCGAGCGCAACGGCTGCACCGGCCCGCAGCAGCAGACGTATCAGCAGGGCAACAGCACCTGTGTTGCGTATACGGGCTGTCAGCCGGAGAGCGCCACCGCCAGCCTGTGCACCGTCACCGGCGGCAAGCACGCGTGGCCCGGCCAGACGCTCTACAATGACGGCACGCCGGACCTGGACGCGACCCTGCAGATGTGGCGCTTCTTCCAGGCGCGGCCCCGTCCCTGAAGGAGCCCTCCACGCCGCCCCGCGCCCTCATCATCAACGCCGATGACCTGGGCTACGACCCGGGCATCACCCGGGGCATCCTCCAGGCGCTGCGCGAAGGCGTCGTCTCCTCCGCCACCCTGCTGGTGAACGCGCCGGGGACGGAGGACGCCGCGAGGCAGGCGCGGGGACTCGCCATCGGGTTGCACCTGAACCTGGACCGGGGCGCTCCCGTGGCCAACGGATTCCCGCGCGAGTGGCGCACCGTGGACGGCGGCCTCGATGGCGCACGGGTGGCCGGGCTTCCCGCGGACGTGGTGGAGGCGGAGGCGCTCGCGCAACTGGAGCAACTGGAGCGGCTGCTGGGCCAGGCCGCCACGCACCTGGACGTGCACAAGCACCTGCACCGGCATCCCCAGGTGTTGGAGGGACTGTCACGCGTCGCGAGGCGCGCGGGCCTGCCGGTGCGCTCCATCGACGCGGCCATGCGCGGCGCGCTGAGGGCACGGGGTGTCACGACGAATGATCACTTCGTGGGCGAGTCCGGAGAGACGGCGTACTGGACCCCGGAGCGCTTCTCCGAGGCTCTAAAAGCGCTGCCGGGCGAAGGCGTCACGGAGTGGATGTGTCACCCAGGCCACCTGCCCGAAGTGGTCACCACCCGCTACGCCGCGCAGCGCGAGGTGGAGCTGGCCACCTTCCTGGACGCCCGCTCCCGCGAGGCCCTGGCTCAATCCGGAATCCAGCCTACGGACTACCGCGTCCTCAAGCGGGCGTGACGAGCGGAAGCTCCGTCTCCACCGGCGTCAGCGTCCGGCGCTTCTCGCGCGTCAGCACGGTGCGCACTCCCGCGAGCAGCTCGTCCGGACGGTAGTGCCGGGGACACAGCGCGGCGCTCTCCTGCGCCCACCATGGCCGCTCATCTCCCGCCAGCAGGATGGGCACCGGCCGCGCTCGCGGCAGCGTGGCGAAGGTCTCCAGGAACGTGCCCACCGCGGACTGCGAGGCGCTCGTGGACAGCACGATGAGGTCCACCGGCAGGTGCGTCGCCTTGCGCAGGGCCTCCGCGCCGCTCTGCACGGTGAACACCTCGAAGCCCTCCGCGCGCAGGGTGCGCTCCGCCGTGGCCTCCTGGTGCACGTCCTCGTCCAGCACCAGCACGCGCCGGGGCAGCCTGCGCACCTCGTGCGCGGGCATGCGCGGCAGGTCCAGCGAGAACGTGGAGCCCTCGCCCTCGCGGCTGCGCAGCGCCAGCGCGCCGCCGTGCATCTTCACGATGGAGTGGCTGATGAACAGCCCCAGCCCCAGCCCGCCGAAGTTGCGGTGCGACACGTTGCGCGCCCGGTAGAAGCGCTGGAACACCAGCGCCTGGTCCGCGCCCGGAATCCCGATGCCGTGGTCCTGCACCTGGATGCGCGCCGACTCCGCCGTGCGCCCCACCTTCACGGAGATGGGCGCCCCCGCGGGGCTGTACTTGTGCGCGTTCTCCAGCAGGTTCACCAGCACCTGCTCCAGCCGGTCCCTGTCGCCCAGCACCCAGACGCCGTCGTGCGGCACGTCCACCGTGAAGGGGCGCTCGAAGGCGTGGCGGAAGTGGTCCACCACCTCCGCCACCAGCTGCCCCACCTCCAGCGGCGCCGAGTCCAGCGCCAGCCGCCCCAGCTCCAGGCGGCTTGCGTCCAGCAGGTCCTCCACCAAGCCCGCGAGCCGGTCCACCTGCCGCTTGGACTTGAGCACGCTGGCGAGCGCCACCGGCTGCCCGGCGGCGATGCGGCGCTCCATGGAGTACAGGCCCAGCTTCAGCGGCGTGAGCGGCGTCTTCAGCTCGTGCGACGCGATGGACATGAACTCCTCGCGCACGCGCAGGGCCGCCTGGGCCTCGCGCAGCAGGCGCGCGTTCTCCACCGCCACCGCGAGCTGGCTGGCCGCCGCGCTCCACATCTCCAGCTCGCGCACGGAGAACGACGCGCCCTGCTCCTTGTAGATGAGCAAGAGCCCCACCGTTCGGCGCGGCGCGCACAGCGGCACCGCCGCGAACACCGAGCCCACCGCGTCGCCGTACCCGCGCTGGATGCCCAGCTGCGGCTGGCGCAGCGCCAGGGCCTGCCGGTAGGGGTCCTCCGACGGGTCGAACACGTCCTGGGGCGCGTCCAGGCCCTCCAGGTCCGACACCGCCATGCGCTTCAGCGTCGCGTCGTCCTCCTCGTAGAGGAACACCTCCGCGCGGCGCACCTGGGCGCACCGCACCAGCGACACCACGGCGGCCGAGCAGACCCGGTCCACCTCCAGGGACTCACCCACCGCGCGGGCAATCTCCCGCACGGCCTGTGAAAACGCGCCCTCGTCGTCCACGCCGGACGGCTCCACCACCAGCCACGCCCCGGCCGAGCCGTTCGTGTGGGTGGGCTTCACCTGCACACGCACCTGCCGGAGCGCGCGGGTGATGACGTGGCCGGAGTGCGCCCGGCCATCGCGGATGGCGCGCGCCAGGGCCTCGCGGCTGCGCCCGGGCTCCAGGGCATCCAGCAGGGTGCCGCCCGGAGCGAGTGGCACGCCCGTCTTGGCCTCGAAGCCGGCCTCGCACCACTGGACGCGGAGGTCGGGCCCCACGCGCAGGAGCGCTTGGGGCAAGCACGAGAGGACATCCTCGACGTCGTTGGGTGGCAGCATGGGCGGGGCGGGACGCGCTTGCTTCAGGGGTCGCCGGAGGGAGATAGGAATCCCCGGGCATGATCGCCAACCACCCCCGGGCGTTCTCCTGTCCTGGAGGGCCCTGGCACGTTGGAACCCGAACAGAGAGCCCCGGGCCGGGCAGCCAGGGAGGCGACATCCTGGAGGGCGGTGACACGCGCCGAACGTGTGCTACACGACAGCGCATGTCCTCCAAGCCGTCCAAGGAAATCCAGACGTTCCCCAACCCCGCCGCCGATCGCGACTACGAGATCGCCTTCGACGTGCCGGAGTTCACCTGCCTGTGCCCGCTCACCGGCCAGCCTGACTTCGCGCGCTTCACCATCAAGTACGTGCCGGATCAGCTGTGCGTGGAGCTCAAGAGCCTGAAGCTCTACATGTGGTCCTACCGCAACGAGGGCGCCTTCCACGAGAAGGTGACCAACACCATCGCGGACGACATCATCAAGGCCATCCAGCCGCGCAAGCTCACGGTGGTGGGTGACTTCTTCGTGCGCGGCGGCATCGGGACCATCGTCACCGTCACGCACGACAAGAAGAAGGCCTGAGGCCGTCAGGCGCTCAGCGGGTGAGCTGCTCCAGCAGCGGCGCCCACTGGGACTGGGACAGGTAGAGGCCGGTGCCGGCCGCGACCGCGCCCGCGGTGAGCGCGGCCAGGACCCACCGGCCCTTGCCGGGCGTGCGCGCGGGCTTCTTCGTGGCGAACACGTCGAGCACGCCCAGCTCCTGCTGGGTGAGGTGGGCCAGGGCCTCCGTCTCGGTGAGCTTCTCGCGGTAGCGCAGGAAGGCCACGAGCAGCGCGGGATGGGACACGCGCACCTCGTGGGCGAGGAACAGGTCCAGCTCGCGGCGCATGGCCGCGGCGTCCGGGAAGCGGGCCTCCGGCTTCACCGACAGCGCGCGCTTCACGATGCGCGCGAGCGGGGGCGGCACGTTCGGCGCCGCCTTCTGGAGCGGGATGAACTTGCCGTCGCGGATGCGGGCGAACACCTCGCCGGCCGTCTTGCCCACGAAGGGGCGCGTGCCGGAGAGGGCCTCATAGAGGAGCACGCCCAGGGAGAAGATGTCCGTGCGCGCGTCGATGGGCGCGCCGGTGACCTGCTCCGGGGACATGTACGACGGCGTGCCCACGGCCATGCCCTGCTGGGTGAGGGCTTCGAGGCTGACGTCCTTGGCGATGCCGAAGTCCATGAGCTTCACCTCACCGGACTTGGTGAGCATGACGTTCGCGGGCTTCAGGTCGCGGTGGATGATGCGGCGGAAGTGCGCGTGGTCGAGCGCGCTGGCGATGCGCGCGCCGATGACGGCGGCGACGTCCGGGGGGAGCGGGCCGTCCTTGATGAGGCCGTGGAGGGTGGGGCCGTCCACGTACTCCATGACCATGAAGAGGCTGTCGTTCTTCTCCACCAGGTCATAGAGGGTGACGATGTTCTGGTGGCGGAAGGCGGCGAGCGCGAGGGCCTCGCGGCGGAAGCGGGACAGGGCCTCCTGGTCGCGCTGGCCCTCGGGGAGCAGCTCCTTGATGGCGACCTCGCGCTGGAGCAGCTCATGCAGGCCGCGGTACACCAACGCCATGCCGCCCCGGCCCAGCTCGCCGAGCACGCGGCAGGCGCCAATCTTGCGGTGACGGATTCTCTCACTCTTCTCGGCGGCGGCGACGGTCACGGGACCGCAGGCTACCGATTCACGTCTCATGCGTCGATGGGCCCGCCGTGGCGGGGTGGGTTCGCACAGGTGTGATGGAAAGGCGCGGTGTCGCTGTCTCACGCCAGGGCGCCTACCTGCCGAGCGTGCACTGGCAGGATGGGGACATGGGGCTGCGACGCTGGACGCATGGACTGTGGGTGGTGCTGGGCGTGGGGCTGGGCGGCTGCGCCGGGCCCAGGCAGGGCACGTATGAGCAGCGGGGATTCGACACGCCATCGAACAGCTGCCGGACCCATCCGGCGCTGTGCATCGGGCCGGAGTCGGTGCTCCCGGGAGTGCGCGCGGCGGAGGTGGCGGTGGTGGTCGCCGGGGCCCGGGCGATGCTGGACGAGGACGCGAAGCGGTCGGTGGAGTCCGTGCTGAAGGAGTGCGCGGACCTGGCGCGGTCACAGGTGCTGCTGCGCTACCATGAGGGCAAGTTCCCGACGCCCGCGCAGTGCAAGGAACAGGTCTACAACGCGCAGAGTGAGTCCGTCAGTCGTGCCATCTGGCTGGGGAGCCAGATGCATGCCGTGGCGTTGGAGTGTGTCGAGCAGAAGTTCGACTCGATGATGCCGGGCCGTTTCAGCATCGAGCCGACCTACCGATTCGACCGGCGTACAGGTACCAGCACACTCATCAGCAAAGAAGAGGTTCAGTTGCTCAAGCAGCCCCGTTTCCGGCATGAACTGAAGGGCACGCTGACGCCAGATTTCGTCATCCACACAGGTGATCCGCTACAAGTCAGTGTGGTCTACGACTTCAAGTTCCCCTGTACGAACGTCTCGGAGCCACCTGACTGGCGCTCAGGAGGTTCTTCACTGAGCGGGCCTACCCAGAAAGAAAGCTATATGCAGGCATTCCGCCTGGGCACCAGGCAGGTTCTTCGCGTCGTCCCCAGACTTGGAATCTTCGAATGACGCAATCAATCCCACACATTCGCCTTCACGTGAACGGAGACTTCGACGAGAAGCTGCTTGTCGTGCGAGACGGACTCCAGATCTGCCTCTTCCTGCCGCAGGCACATGAAACATTAAAACCCCACGTCCAACGGGCTCTCGACATCTACCTCCATGCCATTGGACGGGAGTCCCTGAGTTTCTATGTGGACCCCGACGGTCAGTGGCAGTCCCTCGACGCGGCGGGATGGGATTTCATCCAACAGGAACTCCAGGAGGAGTTCGGCAGTCGGATCCACATGGTGGGGTCTTCCGCCCCAGGTGAATCCACGACGCGTCATCGATTCCGGTTCCAGTACGTGGGACGGCTCGAAGACTCCTACTGGCCGGGTTCCGTCAGCGCCCTGCTGATGACCTTCCCGACGAAGTTCCTGGAAGCACAGGGTCCCGAGCGTTTTCGAGCGCTGGCGCTTGAGATTGTGGGTTCACTTCCCTTCAGCTCAGGCCATGCAGGCCTTTCATTCAACGGCGTGCCCCAGGCATCTGTCGTCCGGGACGAGATGAAGGCACTGAGCTTCCGTTATCCGGCCATGGACGTGATCAGCCTGGAAGATGTGGCTCGGGAACTGGGCAGCCGTGTGCGCGCTCCGGCATGGATGAACTTCCTGGGCCCTCCAGTGCTCAGCGGGCTGGGAGGAACGGAAGCACTGCGCTCCAAGCTGCACTCGCTTGCAACCACCGTGCAGGCACTCGGACCGGACCGCGCTGTCGTCACGCTAGGGCCCTATCCGGAAGCCGGTGACACCGAACAAGGACAGACACTGCCGGCCTACCGGGAGCTCGCGCGCGTACTTGAACCCTGGCTGTACCAGTCGTCCGGAGTGGAGGACTCCGACCTCTTCTACTGCACACGCCGCTGGCAGCGCCGCTTCCTCGACTGAGCGCTCCGCCTCCTGTTCCCCTCCGCCCTGCACCGCTCCGTGCGCGTTCCCATGGTTCCTCCATCCAACGTGCCTGGGAGGACGCCATGACGGAACGGGACGCATACATCCAGAAGCTGGAGGCCGAGCAGCGTGAGGCGACCGCTCGCTTCCGCGAAATCGAAGCCCAGGCGGAGCTCGCCGACAACGAGGACGCGCTCGACGTCCTCACCGGCGCCCGCCAGTTCAACGACGACGTCAACCGCGAGCTCCAGGCGCTCCGCCGCGCCGACCAGCGCGACTGGGACCGCCTCAAGGCCGGCGTGGAGACGGCCCGCCACCGCCTGCACGAACACCTCGACCGCGCGGACACCCGCTGGAGCGACCTCCGCGCCGCGTACCGCCGTCAACGCGAGGCCGAGCTGATGGAGCTGGGCGCCCAGGTGGACCGCTGGGAGGCCGCCCGCAAGCGCGCCACCGCCGAGGACTCGCTGCTCACCCGCGAGGAGCTCGACTTCATCAAGCGCGGCCTGAAGAACGCCGGAGACCTCCTGAGGAACCTGCGCCTCGCCAACGGCCACGCCTGGAAGACCGTCCGCGCGCAGTACGAGGCCAACTGGCGCGAACTCATGGACCGCTCCCGCCGCATCCGCGCCGAAGGCGTCCTGGATGAGTACGGCGCCGCCCCCTCCTGAAACCCCATCTTCACCAACGCCACACGGCTGTCACACGGCTACGCTAGGAACCGCCCCCACTGAGGAGGGACACGGCCCGGAAGGACCGTGCCCCTCCCAGGCGTTTCCGCCCGCGAGCCCATGGCCCTTCCTGCCCGCCCGTCCCAGCCTCCCGTCCTCGCCGCCATCGATGTGGGCACCAACGCCGTGCGCCTGGAGCTGGCCCGCCCGGACGCCGAGGGCTCGCTCGAAACCCTCCACCAGGAGCGCGACCCCATCCGCCCCGGCGAGGGCGTCTTCACCACCGGCGAGATGCCCCTGGAGACGGCTGACCGCCTGCTGTCCACCCTGCGCCGCTACGCCGCCCTCTGCCGCCGTCACAAGGCCCAGGTGCGCGCCGTCGCCACCAGCGCCCTGCGCGAGGCCCGCAACCGCCAGGACATCGTGCGCCGCGTGCATGAGGAGGCCGGCCTGGAGCTGGAGGTCGTCAGCGGCAAGGAGGAGGCCCGCCTCATCTGCCTGGGCGTGCTGCACCGCAAGCCCGCCAACACCCGCTCGCTCCTCGTGGACATCGGCGGGGGCAGCACCGAGGTCGCCATCGCCACCGGCGAGAAGCCGGATGAGCTCTGGAGCCTCGCGCTGGGCTCCGTGCGCCTCACGGAGGTGTTCGACACCTCGCGCACCGTGACGCCCAAGCAGCTGCGGCTGATGCGCAGCTTCGTGGAGGAAACCCTCCACAAGACGCTCCCGGAGAAGCTCCCTGCCCTGCCCCGCGTGGCGCTGGGCTCGTCCGGCACCATCGGTGCCGTGGTGGGCTTCGCCGCCGTGGACAACGGAGGCAATGCCACCTTGCGCCAGCTCACCCAGACCGTGGAGACCCTGGCGAAGATGCCGCCGGAGCGCCGCCGCAAGCGCTTCGACCCGCGCCGCGCGGACATCATCGTCTCCGGCGCCGTCATCCTGGAGGGCGTCGCGCGCCACCTGGGCGTGGAGTCCGTCAGCATCGTCAACCGCGGCCTGCGCGACGGCGTCCTGGTGGACCTGCTCTACCGCCAGGACGAGTCCCGTGAGGACCACAGCCTCGCGGACGCGGCCATCGTCATGGGCCAGCGCTTCCGCTTCGATGAGAAGCACGCCCGCCAGGTGGCCCGCCTGTCCCTGGGCCTCTTCGACAGCCTGGCCGCGCTGCACCAGCTGCCCCTGTCCGTGCGCCCGCACCTGGAGGTCGCCGCGCTGCTGCACGACATCGGCACGGCGGTCAGCTACGAGCGCCACCACCGCCACACGTACTACCTCATCCACAACGCGGACATCCCGGGCCTCGCGGACCGCGAGCGCGAGATCATCGCGCGCGTCGCCCGCTACCACCGGCGCTCGCAGCCGGAGCTGTCCCACTCCGGCATGGCCGGGCTCACCCCGTCCGAAGCGCGACGCGTGCGCAAGCTGGCCACGCTGCTGCGCCTGGCGAACGCGCTGGACCACAGCCACCACCAGCCCATCCGCGACTTCAAGGTCACGGACGGCCGCGAGGCGGTGACGCTGCACCTGCACGCCCGCCAGCCCCTCGACCTGGAGCTGTGGAATGCCGAGCGCGAGGTCGCCGCCTTCCGCAAGGTGTTCGGAAAGCGGCTCGCCTTCCAGGTCCATTCCACCGGACGCTAGCGACACAGCGCTGCCTCCCCGCCCGCCCTCCGGGTGGGGGAGCACGGCGCCAGTCCTGCCCGGCTCCACCTCCGTGGCCAGTGTGCAGACGAATGGGTCCCGTGCGCTTGCGTGAAAAGCGCCGTGGGCCTTCACGTCTTTCAAGGCCCTGGCGGGGGCAAGGAGCGGAACATGAAGGCAGTCGTTTTCCACGGCATTGGGGACATCCGGCTGGACGACGTCGCGGATCCGAAGCTGAAGGAGCCCACGGACGCCATCATCAAGCTGACCGCCAGCGCCATCTGCGGCACGGACCTGCACATGATCCGCGGCACCATGCC
The DNA here is from genome assembly GCF_017302985.1 of Corallococcus macrosporus. Lineage (NCBI taxonomy): Bacteria > Pseudomonadati > Myxococcota > Myxococcia > Myxococcales > Myxococcaceae > Corallococcus > Corallococcus macrosporus. The sequence continues at coordinate 164,074 of NZ_JAFIMU010000017.1, read as the reverse complement.
CGGCATGAAGCCCGGCACCATCCTCGGCCACGAGGGCGTGGGCATCATCGAGCAACTGGGCAAGGACGTGCGCAACTTCAACGTGGGTGACCGCGTGGTCATCTGCTCCACCATCGGGTGCGGCAATTGTTCCTACTGCCGCGCGGGCTACTACGCCCAGTGCAACGACGCGAACCCCAACGGCCCCGACGCGGGCACCGCCTTCTTCGGCGGCCCGGCGATGACGGGCCCCTTCGACGGCATGCAGGCGGAGAAGGCGCGCATCCCCTTCGCGGCCGTCACCATGGTGAAGGTGCCCGACGGCGTCACCGACGACCAGGCCATCCTCGTCTCCGACATCTTCCCCACGGGCTACTTCGGCGCGGAGATGGCGGAAATCAAACCCGGTGACACCGTGGCGGTGTTCGGCTGCGGGCCGGTGGGCCTGTTCGCCATCGTGAGCGCGAAGCTGATGGGCGCGGGCCGCATCTTCGCCATCGACAGCCACGAGGACCGGCTGGCGCTGGCGAAGGCGCAGGGCGCGGAAGTCATCAACTTCGAGGAGGAGGATCCGGTGGAGACGCTCAAGCGCTTCACCGGTGGCATCGGCGTGGACCGCGCCATCGACGCGGTGGGCGTGGACGCGCAGCACGCGCACCACGGCCCGGCCGCCAAGAAGGCCAAGGCGGAGAAGCCCGAGTTCAAGCGCGAGGTGGAGATGGTCGCGCCCAAGCAGAAGCCGGATGGCGACAACTGGGTGCCCGGCGACGGGCCGTCCCAGGCCGCGCAGTGGGCGGTGCAGGGGCTGGCCAAGGCCGGCACGCTGTCCATCATCGGCGTGTATCCGCAGACGATGAACGCGTTCCCCATTGGCGAGGCGATGAACAAGAACCTCACCCTGCGCATGGGCAACTGCAACCACCGCAAGTACATCCCGAAGCTGCTGGAGCTGGTGCGCTCCGGCACCGTAGACCCCACGGCCATCCTGAGCCACGTGAAGTCCATGGCCTCCGCCATCGACGCGTACCGCAACTTCGACCTGCGCAAGCCGGGCTGGGTGAAGGTGGAGCTGGAGCCGGGCGTCACGCTCCAGTGACGCGCGTCACGAATCCAGGATGAGGCACGTGTCGCCGAACTCGTGCCCCAGGTAGCCCGCGCCCTCCGCGTGCGCCGAGGCCCGCTGCAACAGCGGCAGCGGCGCGAAGGCCTGGAGCAGCGCATGGTGGCTGCTCCCCGGGTCGTGCACGCCGGTGAGCAGCCCGTGCACCACCCGGGGCACGTAGCCGGGCCCGAGCAGCAGGTCCGTCACGGCCTCGCCCGGCACCAGCGCTCCGTGCTGCGTCGCGCGTCCTTCGAGCGCGCGCACCACGGTGGTGCCCACCGCCACCACGCGTCCGCCCTTCGCCCGCGTCTCCTCCACCAGCGCCACGGTGCGCTCGGGGATGTCGGAACGCTCGGGCCGGGGCAGGACGGCGTCCAGCGCCGCGTCCCCCGTGGAGGAGAGCCCCGCCGCGTGCGTGAGCGACGCCCAGCGCACGCCGCGAGCCTTCATTCGCAGGAGCACGGACGCGGTGAGGGGCAGGCCCGCCGACGGCATCTCCGCGGCCCATGGCCGTGAGGCGTAGAGCGTCTGCACGTGCCACAGCGCCAGCGGCCCCGCCGTGTACGCGTACTGCACCGGACGGCCCGCCGTGTAGAGCGCCTGCCAGAGCGCCGCGCCGCTCAGGTCGAAGGCCACGCGCAGGAGCCGGGGGGATGGAGGCAGCACCTCCACCACGCGCGCGGCGAGCCCGCCGACGTCCAGGCGTGCGCCCACGGGAAGCTCGGGCGGTGGGGGCCGGTCCTCGGTGCGCCGGCGCCAGTCTCCCGCGCCGAAGAGGACGGCGGTCCAGGTGTCGTCCGGTTCGTGGGAGAGCAATCGCAGCTCGATGGGCGCGCCCGCGCCGGTGCGGCCCGTGAGCGAGCCGGGCAGCGTGGCCGCGTCGTTCATCACCAGCAGGTCGCCTTCGCGCAGCAACTGCGGCAACTCCGAGGCGACGGTGTCGGTGAAGCGTTCCTGGCGGGGCTCGACGTGCAGGAGCCTCGCGGTGTCGGGACGGTCCCGGGGCCAGCGGGCGGCGTTCATGCGGCCTCCCACTTCGCGACCTCGAAGCGCTGACCGGAGGCGGTGTCGCGGGCCTCCACGAGCGCGAGGATGCGCGCGGCCACGTCCTCCGGCTTCGCCAGCGTCGCGGGGTCGGCGTCGGGGAGCGCGTCGGCGTGCATGCGCGTGTCCATGTCCCCGGGGTCCACGGTGAGCAGGCGCACGCCGCTGCCCTCGAACTCCGAGGCCCAGATGCGCGTCAGGTGCTCCAGCGCGGCCTTCGACACGCTGTAGGCGCCCCAGCGGGGATACGCGGACACGGCGGCGTCGGAGGTGATGTTGAGGATGAGCCCTCGGCCCCGGACGACCATGCTGCCCGCCACGGCCTTCGTCAGCCGGAAGGGCCCGAGCAGGTTGACCTCCAGCACCTGCGACACGTCCTCGCACGCCGTGTCCAGCAGGAGCGGGAGCGGCGTGGGGCCCAGGGTGCTGGCGTTGTTGACGAGCACGTCCACCGGGCCCACCAGCGCGGTGGCCGCGCCCACCAGCGGGTAGATGGCCTGCTTGTCGCCTACGTCGAACGCGAGCCCGTGCACCGCCAGCCCCCGCGCCTTCAGCGGCGCCACCGCCGCGTCCAGCGCCTTCGCGTCGCGAGCGACGCCCACCACCCGGGCGCCCCGCCGGGCGAAGGCCTCCATCAGGGCCCGGCCGAGTCCCCGGCTCGCGCCTGTCACCAGTACCGCCTGGTTCCGCATGTCCATGGCTTTGCTCCTCCTTGAGGACAGGGATAGCGGATGGGCTCCGAGGCGATGGCAGGGACGACAACGCATTGGCAGAATGCCAGCGCATGAGCGAAGAGGACCTTCCGGGCAGGCTGGCGCGCAACCTGCGGACCCTGCGGGAGACGCGAGGGGCCACGCAGGTGCAGCTGGCGAAGCTGGCGGGCGTGCCCCGGGCCACCTGGGCGCATCTGGAGTCAGGCGCGGCGAACCCGACGCTGTCGGTACTGCACCGGGTGGCGGGGGCGCTGCAGGTGTCGCTGGAGGAGCTGCTGGCCCGGCCCAAGGCGAGCGCCCGGCACTACCGGCGAGACAGCCTGCCCGTGCGACAGAGGGGCGCGGCGTTCCTGAGAAAGCTCCTGCCGGATCCGCTGCCGGGCATGGAGTTCGACCGGCTGGAGCTGCCAGCGAGGGCGCGCATCACGGGAGTGCCCCACACCCCCGGCACGCGCGAGTACCTGGCCTGCGAGTCCGGAACCCTGGCGCTGGTGGCCAGCGGCGAGCGCTTCGTGCTGGAGGCGGGAGACGTCGTCGTCTTCCGGGGGGACCAGAAGCACTCGTACGAGAACCCCGGCGCACGCACGGCGGTGGGCTACTCCGTCGTGCTGCTCGCGCCGTCGCTCTAGCTGGGGTGGATGGAGCCCAGACATCCCACGGCCATCACTCGCGGGCTTTACCTTTAAGGTTCTACAAATATGGACTTTTCAGGTACACCATGCCCAGACTCCGGATGGCGCCGTCGCGCTGAACCCTGGCCCCCGAGGAGTCATGTCCACGTCCACCCCTGTCGGCGGGTCGGTGCTCCTTCGGCCTGCATCGCGTCTCGGCGCCTTCCTGCCCACGCCTGGCCAGCCCCGGCCGCTCTTCACCATCGATGGCATTCGCTACGAGGCCATTCGCGAGCTGGTGCGGATGCAGACGGGGGAAGTGCTGATGCTCGCCCGTCGTCATCCGGAGCGCGGGGGCACCCTGCCTGGACTCTGTTTCGTGCGGCGGCTGGCCAACCCCTCCACCACGCTGCGCCGCACGCGCCTGGGAGAGGAGATCCAGCTGGCCTTCCGCCTCCGTCACCCCGCCATCGCCCAGGTGTTCCACCGCAAGGTGCACCGGGACGCGCTGCACGTGGTCATGGAGTACGTGGACGGCCCCTCACTGGAGACGCTGGTGAGCGCGAGCGTGGCGCGCGGCCAGCCCGTCTCCGAGGCCTTCGCCCTCTACGTGGGAGCGGAGCTCGCCGAAGCGCTGCACCATGCGCACACGCTGACGGATGATGCGGGCAAGCCCCTTGGAATCATCCACCGCGATGTGAACCCCCGCCACGTCTACGTGGGCTCGCACGGCGAGGTGAAGCTCATGAACTTCGGCGCGGCCTACTCGCTGGTGATTGAACGCGAGGAATCGCCCGCGAGCCTCGTCCGGGGCGACGTGGCCTATGCCTCACCCGAGTACCTGGAGCGCCTACCACTGACGCCGCGCTCCGACGTCTTCAGCCTGGGCGTGCTGCTGGTGGAGCTATTCACCAGCAAGCATCCCTTCGACGTGCAGGACGTGCCCCGGCCAACCCTCGGCCTGAGCCCGCTGCGGGTGGAGGTCCTTCCCTCGCTCCCGCTGACGCAGATGCGGGTGCTGCTGGCCCGCTTCGGGCCCGCGGAGATCGAGGCGGCGATGGAGCGGCTCTCGCCGGACGTGAAGCAACTGCTGCACGCGGCCCTTCGCTCCGAACCCGAGGACCGGTTCGCCACGGCGGCGGACCTGCGTGACGCCCTTCGCGCGGCGCTCGTCAGGCGGCACCCGGGCTATGGACGCCAGGAGGCCGCCAACGAAGCCGCGCGGCTGCTGGCGGAAGGCAGCGTGCTCCGGGACGTGGTGGAGTTTGGCGAGGGCGGCCTCTTCCCGGAGGGACTGGAGGAACACGAACTGGAGGGCCTGGAGAAGAAGTAGCGCCTTCAGCGCGCCAGCACGGAAGCGACGTGCAGCAGGGCGTCCAGCTTCTCCGCGTCCAGCTTGCGCGCCAGGTGCAGAAGGCGCCGCAACTCTGGCGCGTCGCTGTCTTCCCGGGGCGAGGGCTTCCGGCCCTTGCGCACGGTCCCCTCCGGCGTCAGACCCAGCATCGTTTCTGGGGAGACGCGCAGCTCCTGGCAGAGGCGGTAGAGGGACGGGACGCTGGGCAACATCTTGCCGCGCTCCAGGCGGCTGTAGACGGGGTGCACCAGTCCAATGCGCTCGGCGACTTCGGCCTGCGTCAGTCCCAGGTGCTCGCGGGCGGCGCGCGCCGCCGTGCCAATGGTGATGCCGAGTTCTTCATTCATGGAGGGCGCGCAGCGTATCCGAGATGTCCGCCCCGGGCCCCCGCTGGGAGGAGACGGCATGCGAGTGCCACGGGAACCTGAAGGGAGCACACCGTGAGGCCACCTCCCGCCATCCTGGTGCCCGGGGCCGAGGTGCTGGGCTACACGGTAGAGCGCCAGCTGGGACAGGGCGGCTTCGGCACGGTGTATCTCGCACGCAACGCGGGACAGTCCTTCGCGCTGAAGCTGTTGCACCTGCCGCGCGTCGGGGCGCGGGTGGAGCGCGAGGTCTCCATCCTCTTGAAGCTGCGTCACCCCCACGTCGTGGGACTTCAGGGCTACGGGTTGTGGCCACCGGGTGAGCCGCGCTTCGCGGTCATCGTCATGGAGTACGTGGACGGACGCCGGTTGGACGTCTGGGCCGACGAGAAGAACCCGTCCGCGAGGCAGGTGGCGCGGGTGCTGCTGGACGTGGCGCGGGCGCTGGCCGCGACGCACTCAGCGGGGGTGCTCCACCGGGACGTGAAGGAGGCCAACGTCATGGTGCGAGCCTCGGACGGCCTGGCCAAGCTGGTGGACTTCGGGATTGGCGACTACGCGGGCGCGCGTGACGTGACGGCGGACATCCTCCCGCCCGGGACGCCGGAGTACCGTGCGCCCGAAGCGTGGCGGTACTTCCGGCAGCACGCGCGAAGCCCCGGGGCCCGCTACGTGGCGAGCGCGCCGGATGACCTGTGGGCTCTGGGCGTCGTCCTCTACTGGCTGCTCACGGGGCGCAAGCCGTTCGATGGCGAGGACGATGCGGCGTTCATCGAGGCCGTGCTCACCCGGACGCCCGCGCCACCGTGCGAAGAGAACGAGCGCGTGCCACGAGCGTTGAGCGACGTGTGCATGGGGCTCCTGGAAAAGACGCCCGAGGCGCGCACGCCGGATGCGCTCGCAGTCATCGCCGCGCTGGAGGAGGCGCTGCGGGGCGCGGACGCGGCGTGGGACGTGCCGCTGTGCGATGCGTTCGGCGAGGACACCGCGACGACGGAGGGTCAGCAGGACAGCTTCGAGAAGTGGCTGAACCTGCCGAGGCACCGGCCCCGGAGGGGTGCGCGTGCGGAGCCGTCGCAGGCGGAAGCGCCGACGACGCGGGTGAAGCCACGGCGCTCCTTCCGGGCGCGGACGGTGATCATGAGGGCCCTGGCGCTGGTCGCGGTGGCTGCGCTGCTGCTCGTGACGGCGCGATCTCCAGGGACGGCCACGCTTCGTCAGGAAGTAGCGCCCACTGACAAGTCATCCCAATCTGACCGGGCCGCGGTTCCCAGCGGGCCAGAGGCCACCGCCGCGGCCGTCGCCCTTCCCGCGACGCACCAGGAGGTCGCAGCCACCGTGACGACGCAGACGCCAGAAACTCCCTCCTCGAAGCCAGCGAAGAAGGCCCGGAGCGTCCTGACCCGTGCGGCGGTCACCGCGGCCTGCACGGCGCTGCTGGGATGCCCCGGCCCGCAGCTGCGCCCTCCCCCGCCGCCCGAGCCCTGCCCTATTGGAGCGGTGAAGGCCATGGAGGCACGGGGAATCGAAATAGGGGACAAATACGTAGCGATCTTCGAGCGCTCGCGACCGCGCATCATCTCGGTGTCTGAAGGCCCCGCCCAATTTCTCCTGGGAGAGACGGTGGGAGACCTGCCGGGCGGTACTACGGCCCTGTCTGGCCGGCTCATTGTGAGAGACCGCGTCTATGGGCGCCTGACGTGGGCGGTGACCCCGCAAGGCGACAGCTTTCCCGTGTGCCTAGAGGTCTTCACAGAGGGGGGAGGCCGGGGCATGGAGAGGGAGCCTGGAGACGACTCACCGTCGAGCGCCCGGGTCTTCTCCACGGTGCGCGTGAAGGCAGTGCAGGAGTTCGAGTAGCAGGCTTGCCTGGGAGACGCCGCCAAGTGCCCTCTTCATCCACGGTTGTCCTCCTGGGACTCCTGTTCGCGAGCGCGGCCGCATTCGCACAATCCGAGAGCCCGGCCTCGGTGCCGGGCGCCCGGCGCATCGAACTGCCGCCAGACGGGAGTCCATCCAGCGCGGAAGTCGCGGTCAGTGCAGGTCTCTCCACGGGGCTCTATTTCGACTCGGACCTGATGCGTGACGGCATCGAACTGGAAGGACGAGAGCGCTTCTCGCTGGTGGACATCGGTCAGGCCACCCTCCGCCTGGTTCCGTCTTCACGTGTGACCCCTGGCGAGCACTTCCGGCTCGTCGTGCGCTTCAGGGATGGCGCGGCCCCCGTCAGTGCTTCCTTTCTCCTCCGGGTGCATCCCGCGAAGGCGGACCCCCTCGTCGAAGTCTTTCGCGGGAAGCGGACAATCGAGACCTATCAACAAGAGGCCCGGGAACTCCGTGCGGAGCTGGAGCGCTGCCGGGAAGAGAACTCACGGTTGGTCGCCGAGCATGAAGCCCCAGCCGGACTGGCGGGGCTCCTCTCCACCGGAACCCTGGATGAGAACGGTGTGTCGGGGAGCGTCGTGACCAAGGACATCCTTCCGTCTTCTGGAAATGCCCTGGAGGCGACCTCCGTCACCACCTACCGCGCCAAGAAGGCGGTTGCCGTCGTGGTCAATCTGGTGACGAAGGCGGGTGCGCGGCCCTGGAGCCCGAAGGGGGCGACACTTCGAGGCAAGAGCGGAGCGGAGTTGAAGGTGCTTCGCATCTGGCAGCAGCCATCCAGTCCCTTGGCTGCGGCCCGAAGCATCGTGGTCGAGACCGAGGCTCCGAAGGCGGGGATTCAGGGCCCGTACTCCCTCAAACTCTGGGAGGACGGACCGCGCACCGTCACGCTGGGCAACGTGACGTTCCCATAGCCACTGCCGCACCGTGGCCTTCCGGTGTCACGGGCATGTCAGACATGCGTCCTTCAAGCGGGCCATGGGACCGGCGGGGAATGGAAAGGAGTGGCACCACATCGTGGAGCAGACCGACGGAAACGTGGCGCGCTTCGGGCCTCAGGCACTCCACAACACGGAGAACGTCATCCCGCTCGACAAGGAACTGCATGCCCGCATCAGTGCGTTCTACTCTTCGAAGAGCCTCCGGATGACAGGATCCGACAGCCTCACCGTGCGACAGTGGCTGAGTGCTCAGCCATATGCTGCTCAGAGGGAGTTCGGATTGATGATCATCAACGATACAAAGAATGGAATCTGGCCATGACAACTGAAGAAATTGTCGAGGAGTTCGCACAGGACGTGGCCGCCCAAACTGACGCCATCTGGCGAGGTGACGCGAAGACCGGAAACAAGCATGCTGATCGATACATCGCGGCGTTCAAGAAACTACGTTCCCTTGGGGATCCTGGGCGTGAAGCATTGGCGGTACTGCTGACGCATCCTCGGATGGACGTTCGGACCACTGCCGCGACCTGCCTGCTTCGTTACAAGACCGCGGAGGCTCGGGCGGTTCTTGAAGAAGCGGCGAAAGGCACAGGGCTGATTCCCTTCGAGGCGCGGCAAGCGCTGAAACGTTGGGAAGAAGGGACCTGGTCCCTGGACCCAGCTTGAGACAAGCCGTCCGCTACGCCCCACCGCCCTGCCAGATCAGCATCCCCATCACGCCCACGTCGCGCTCACCGCCCGCGTGCAGCCTCCAGGGCACCGCCACTCCGAACTCCAGGGACTTCATGGGGTGCGCCATCAGGCCCGGGGACAGGAGCAGGGTGGAGGTGCCGTCCTCGTCCCTCCAGCCGGCCTCCACCATGGGCCGCAGCGGGCCCAGGGCCAGCACCGCTCCCGCCGCGAAGTCGGGATGGAGCTCGCTCTCCAGCCCGCGCACTCCCGGCAGCTCCTCCGCCTTGAGCTGGACGTTGAGGCCCACCGGGCCCACGTCCTGATACGCCAGCAGGTATGGCTCGAAGCCCGGGCGGAAGCGGTCGTCCCGGATGTCTCGCGTGGCCTCCAGGTCCATGCCCAGGCTCAGCGTGAAGCCGCGCCGCTTGTCATTGATCAGCGCCAGCCCGATGCCCGCCTCCGCCGTGTCCAGCCCTCGCGGATCCTCCGGCGTCGTCAGCGCCACCTGCGCCTCCAGCTGGATCCGGTCGCTGATTCCGTACTCGCCGAGCACCGGCACCTCGAAGCGCGTCTCGCCCTCCTGCCGCGTCCACTCCAGCCCCGTGCCCAGCTGCACCTCGCCGCGCTGCTGCGGGGGCGCTCCGTCTCCCAGGAAGAACTCCTGTACCCGCCCCTCCACCCCTTCCTCCGCGACCGCTGGCACCGCGAAGAGCCCCACCAGTCCCACCGTGACGAGCTGCCGTACGTTCGCCATGCCAGCAGGGTGGACACGGGTCCGATGCGCCGGGGCCTTCCCACCGTGCCGCCCACCGCTCGTCCGCCCCCCTGCTTCCTGGGAACAAACCTCTCCGGCGCTCCGAGTGGAGGCTTGCATCACCGTGCGTGAGGGTGGCAAAGCCTGCGAGCCCATTCCTTCGAAAGCGACCATGCCCCTCAAGCCCCTCCCCTTCGCGCGACACGCCCTGGCCTTCCTGGCCCTGGGCCTCACCGCCTGCGGCGGCAAGGACGTGCGCCCCGGCGATGAGAACCCCAACCCCGTCACCGACCCCTGCGCGGAGAGCACCACCGCGGATCCGGCCAGCGGCACCTGCGCCCCGCTGCGGCTGCAGTGCGCGAAGGACCTGAGCGGCTTCAAGACGGACCGCTACGTGTGGCGCGACCGCGACTGCCGCGTGCGCTCCGTGTCGCTCGTGCGCAACGACGCCGCGGACCCCGCGGGCTGGAACGGCGGCTACATCCGCCGCTACACCTACGAGGTCGCGGGCGCCGAGCGCGTCTGCGACGGCCAGAACCCGCAGGTCCCCGGCTGGGGCATGGTGACCAGCCACCTGAAGGACGGCGCGACGTGGGGAGCGTGGACGCAGGACGTGCGCGGCACCGGCCGCTTCGTCTTCAAGGGCGCGCACCACGCGCTGCACGAATTGAAGTGGCCGCTGTCGCTGGACGGCCACGTGGTGCAGGTCACCGTGCAGTACCTCTTCGCCACCGGCCGGGACCACCCGCTGTATGCCATCACCCACGACGCGTCCGGCTTCCCCGCGAACCAGATTGAAGCCGACGTGCGCTCGCCCTACGGCGACCTGGGCTTCGACGGCAGCGCCAACGCGGACATCGCCGGCCTGGGCTGGGGCGACCGCTACCGCTTCGTCACGCTGTCCTCCCCCGTGACGATGGGCACCGGCTGGGACTACCGCGAGCCCAACGTCGTCCCCTACACGCGCATGTGGACCGCCGCGCCGGACGCGGAGATGGGCGCGGTGCAGACCCAGACGTGGGAGCAGAAGCCCGCGGGCGGCTACTGGCTCTATCCCGAGTGGGGCACCCGCCACGCCGACGGCCCCATGCCCGTGGACTACAACTGGGCCTACCAGCTCAACCAGTACGAGCTGCCCTCCGTCACCCACTCACACCGGCTCGCGTGGGGCAGCAACTTCGGCGCGGTGGGCCTGTCGCAGTACCCCCGCCTGGGCGACGACGGCGTGATGCTCTCCGGCCACCCCTACCAGAGCTACTCCGTCTTCATGGTGCTGGGCACGCACGCGGCGAACCCGGTGCTGTCGCTCGTGTCGGAGGTGGAGGCCTGGCAGGGCGTGAAGCTCACCGCCTCCGAGGGCACCGTGCGCACGCGCGGCCCCGGCGGCGTGGGCCGCACGGACACCGTCCCGTATGACGTGGCCGGCTACAACCCCGTCTACGCCACGTGGGAAGCGGACGCCGCCTCCAACCGCGTGACGCTGACGTTCGACACCTCGGGCCGCACGCTCGCGCGCCCGATGCTGGTGGTGCACGGCTACACCGCCACCACCGCGCCGGCGGCCGTCACCCTGGATGGACAGCCCCTCACCGCGGACACGGACTACTTCGCGTCCGTGGACACGGCGGGCAAGGCGCTCTGGCTCACGCTCCAGCGGGACCTGAAGGGCGCCGCCACGCTGAAGGTGCAGTAGGCCGCACGCGCGAAGGACAGGCCCCTGGCACCCTCGCGAGTGCCCGGGGCCGCCTGTTCACGCGGGGAGCATCAGTCCGCGTCGCCGCTGCCGCCGTAGCCCTGCGGGGCCTGCGAGCGCAGCCGCTGCCACTGGGCGCGGGCGTCCTGCTCCACGCGCTTCTGCTCGTCCACCTTGCGCCGGGCGTCCTCCACCCCGCGCTTGGCCTCCGCGACGGCGGACATGTAGTTCGCCTCGGACATCTCCTTGGCGCGCACGTCGCCGCTCTTCTCCAGCGCCTTGTACTGGGCCAAGTTGAGCTCCGCGTCCGCCACCTTCAGCTCCGCGTCGCGCAGGTCCTTCTCCGCCTTGGCGGTGTCCGTCTTGCGCTCGTGCCAGGACACCTCGGCGTCGGCGGCGGCGCGGCCGGCCTGGGCGCCCTCGAGCTTGGACTTCGCCTGCGCGATGGGGCTCTGCTGGCCGGTGGCCTCGGCGGCCTTCACCGCGGCCCTCTCCGCCTCCATGCGGCTCTCGGCGGCGTCGCCGTTGCGGCGGGCCACCTCGGCGGCGCGCTCGGCGTCGCGCACGGCCACCTCGGCGCGCGTCACGTTGTCAGCGGCCTTCGTGCGGGCCAGCTGCGCGTCACGCACCTCGCCGAGCTGATCCTCGGGGATGCGCGCCATCATCGCGTCGTCCACGCGCGTGGCCTTCGAGCTGCTGCATCCGGCGAGGAACGTCATGGACGCCCCCAACGCCAGGCCCACCACCCAGTGACGCTTCGTCCTGTTCTGGAACATGCTCTCGATCCCCCGTCCAAAGATGACTGGGGAAGAACCTAGACACGCCCCGCCCGCGCGACAGGCGTCACGGACGCCGCCGTTCCCCCTAGAATCCCACCGGTTCCGGGCTGGCCGAAGAGCAGGCAGGCGCTGACCCTTTTCCGCTTCGCGCCGTTGCCCTCCAGGACTTTCGTCACGGGAAATGTCCCAACCCGCACGGGGTGCGTGTCTCAAGGTCGCGCGGACGACGCGCCACCCGGGAGAGGGACCACATGAAGCGAAGCCGATGGGGAGTCGTGCTGGGAACGAGCTGCGCGCTGATGATCGCGGCCTGCGGTGCCGGGCCGGAGGACGTGCCCGAAAGCAGCGAGGGCACCGAGTCCGTGAAGATGAGCATCTCCCTGGCGGGTGACGCGTGCGGCGTCACGTCGGCCGCGGCGACCGTGAGCGCGTCGGACCTGCCGCCCTCGAATCCCCAGTCCCTGTACGTGGGGAATGGCTACATCGAGGGCTACCTGAGCAACATCCCCGTCGGGCCCCGGCGCGTCGTGGAGGTGAAGGCCTACAACGCGGTGGGGCGGGAGGTGTACGCGGGCGCCACGGCCGTGGACGTGTACCAGGGCTCGGTGTCGTACGCGCAGCTCCAGCTCAAGCGCAACCCGCAGAACTGCCCGGGCACCGGGACGGGCGACATCTACATCATCGGCACGCTGGAGGGCACCGGCCCCGGACCGTCGCAGGATGCGGGCACCTCCGACGGAGGCCCGGTCTGGGACGCGGGTTCGGCCTACGACGCGGGCCCGGGTCCGTCCTACGACGGGGGCGGCGCGTACGACGCGGGCTAGGTGCCCCGGCCGTAGAACCACGCGGTGAGGGCCAGGCGCGAGGCGTGGGCGGGCATCACCTCGTGCTCCAGCCGCTCGCTCAGGAACACCACCAGGCGGTCCAGCACCGGCGCCACCTCCACGGGAGCGCCGGTGTCCTCCGGGAAGAGGCGCAGCACGCCGCCGTCCTCCGGCTTCCAGCCCGCGTTCGCGTACCAGATGGCGGTGAGCCGGCGGTTGGACTGGCCGGGGAACGCGTCGCGGTGGCGGGCGTAGTGCGCGCCGCCGCCGGGATAGCAGGCGAGCTGCACGTCGAAGCGCCCCAGCCCCAGGTACGCGCCCGCGGACACGGCCTCGCCCAGCGCGTGGAAGTGGTGCCACAGGGCTTCAAGCTCCGGGGCCGCGCCGGGCAGCACCCACTCGATGTGGTCGCCGCGCACGGAGGTGTCGAGCGAGTGGTCCGCGCCGCGCCGGATGCCCGCGGGCTTCAGCGTCCCGGCCTCCACGCGCGCGAGCGCCGCGGCTCGCACGGCCCGGGCCTGGGCCTCGCCAAGGAAGCCATCCCGCACGAAGTACCCATGCGAGCCCAGGGCCTCCACCTCCGCGTCCGTCAGCTCCACCGTGCGCCTCTCCTTCCCGAGCGCCTGTCCGGAAGCCCGCGTCCGACACGCTGCCCCAGGACGCCCCTGTTCCGGAAGCGGTTAGACTTCCCGCCCATGGCGAAGAACGTCTCGCGAGCCCTGTCCCTCCTCGCAGCGGTCGCGCTCGGCGCGCTGGCGGCCTGGGTGCTGCTGCGTCCGGCGTCTCCCCGGCTGCCGGACACGGCGGCGGTGGTGGAGCAGATGCGGGAGGTGGCCCGGCTGGAGACGCTGGACGTGTCCCTCTACAAGAAGGTCACGTTCACGCCGGAGCCGCAGGCCACGGACGCGCTGTGGAAGGACGTGCTGCTCTGGGCCAGCTACACGCTCCAGAACCCGCACGGCCGCGCCATCGTGTTCGCGGACGCGCACCTGGGGTTCGACTTCCAGCGCTTCGACGCCAGCCACCTGCACGCCGTGGGCACGCGCGTGGACGTGCTCCTGCCGCCCATGCAGGTGACGGTGGCACTGCGGCCCGGGGAGACGGAAGTCATCGACTCCAACCTGGACAGCGCGCAGACGGCGCAGTTGCTGGAGAAGGCGCGCCTGGCTTTTGAAAAGGAGGTGCGGCAGGACCGGCGCCTCCAGGAGAAGGCGCGTCAGTCCGCGGAACGCTCGCTGCGGGGGCTGCTGCTCACGCTGGGCTTCCGCGAGGTGCGCTTCGTGGAGACCTTGCCGGTGGGGAGCGCGGGATGACGGAACGTCTGCGATTGATTCAGGGAGACATCACGCACGTCACGGCGGACGCCATCGTGAACGCGGCGAACTCCTCGCTGGGCGGAGGGGGCGGCGTGGATGGCGCCATCCACCGCGCGGCGGGGAAGGAGCTGCTCGCGGAGTGCCTCACGCTGGGCCGTTGCCCCACCGGTCAGGCGCGCATCACGCGGGGCTACCGGCTGCCCGCGGCCCACGTCATCCACGCGGTGGGCCCCGTGTGGCAGGGAGGGAAACACAACGAGGACGCGCTGCTGGCCTCGTGCTACCGCAACGCGTTCGCGCTGATGGAGAAGCACGGGCTGCGCACGGTGGCGTTTCCCTCCATCTCCACGGGCATCTACGGCTTCCCCATCGAGCGGGCCGCGCCCATCGCGCTGCGGGAGATCCGCGCGGCCCTGGAGCAGCGGCCGGAGCTGGAGCAGGTCACCGTGGTCCTCTTCAGCGAGAAGGACCTGAAGGTGTATCAGCAGGCGCTGGGCGTGTAGTCACACGCTTCGCAGCGTGTCACCTTCCAGCAGGAACGCCCCGGGGACGCCATCCGGCGCGTGCCCCAGCGCCGCCAGCCTCCGCACCGAATCACCGTCCGACTCGCGGCACAGCAGCGCCACCTCACGCCGGCCCAGGCTCACACGCAGCGGGCCTCCGCCGGTGGCGGCATCGAGCCTGCGGCGCTGCGACTTCGTGAGCAGCCGCGCGCCGTCGTGGCCATCACCCCCCGTCACCGCCCAGACGCCGGAGAACGCCTCCGCCAGCCGCACCTCGCCCTGATCAATGACGACGGGCCGCACGTCTGCGGGACGCAGCTCCAGGTTGTGCCACGCCGCCGCGTCCACCGCGTCGAGCGTGAGCCCGGCGTCCTTCAGCGCGGAAGCCGGCAGGTAGCGCATGAACTCCGAGTCCTCCAATACGTAGAAGACCTCCAGCCCCGCCGGCCCCGGACGGAACAGCGCGCCCTGGGTCCCCGCCACGAAGCCCGGCGGCCGCAGCACGGGGCGCAGCGACTCCAGTGACACACCCGAGGGACCCACGCCGGAGGACAGCCCGCCCAGCCGGGAGGCCAGCGCCTCCACGTGCGCGGTGAGCCCCTGGGCTCCGGGCGCCTCGCGGTAGGCGGCATACAGCGAGCCCACGTCCACCCGGCCCACGCCCCCGGAGGCCAGCTTCACCAGCAGGTCGCGGCCCTGGCGTCGGAAGGCCACCCCCGCGCGGCCGAGCGCGGCGGTGAGCGCGGCGGTGAACTCCGGGCGCAGCACCTGTTCCTCGGGAACGGAAGGCGGAGGCAGGTCCGCGGCCTCCAGCTCCGCGCGCAGCAGCTTCGCCTCCGCGTCGAAGGGGTCACGCTCCACGGCCTCCGCCACATAGGCGCGAGCGCGAGCGCCCTCCCCCTGCCGCAGCGCGAGCACGGCCAGCACCTTGAGTGCCTCCGGGTCGCCGGGGCTCAGGACCAGAGCCTCCCGCAGCTCGGCCTCCGCTTCACGGTGGCGCTCCAGCCCCAGCAGCGCACGAGCAAGGCCCAGGCGCACCTGGAGGTCCCGGGGGAAGTCGCGCCGCAGGGCCTGCATCAACGGCAGGGCCTCCCGCTCCGCGTCCGCATTGACCAGGGCATGCGCCAGGGTGAGGCGCAGCGTGGGCCCGGGAGTGCGAGCGGCCTCGGCACGCAGCGCGTCCAGCTCAGAGCCGCTGAGCACTTCACCCGCCTCCACCTTGCGGCGCAGGCGCTCCAGTTCCGCCGGGGAAATCACGAGCGGACTTTAATGGTCCATACCGGGAGCGCCCAGCGCCGTTCATCCACGTCGTCCTCGCGTCGACGGGAGGCCTCTTCCTTCACCGGGCACCAGGCAAGGAGTGACAGGGCTCCCGGGACATGAACTCCGTCCTCGGCGCTGAGAAGATGAGAACCCCGATGGGACAGCCCGCCAGCGGCCCACCGCACGAACCTGTCCGACTGTCGGACCCGTTTGGAGACCTGGGGTCCTGGCGGCGCCCACTCCAGTCCGGCCGCTAAAACCTGTCCGACTGTCGGACAGGTTTGAAGAACCGCGCCCCCTGGGGCCCGTAACCACCGGGCCATGGAACCCTGTCCGACTGTCGGACCAGTCTGAGGAACCGAACCCGGAGGCTGGGGCACCACCGGACTGCGGAAACCTGTCCGACTGTCGGACAGGTTTGGAACACCTCGCCCCGGGGCCTGTGACCACTGGGCCATGGAAACTGGTCCGACTGTCGGACCAGTTTGGGGCACCTCGCCTCAGGAGCCGGAGGGCCGCTGGACTGCGGAAACCTGTCTGACTGCCGGACAGGTTGGGGCGCTTCGGGCGGAGGCCTGGAACGTTCCCACCCGTTAGTGCGTCGCGTCGTGCGGACTGACTTCCTCGGCGACCTCTTCTTCTCCCCGAGTCTGCGAGAGGAAGTCGTCCAGGGCTCCCACGTCGATGGGCTTCCGGAAGACGGCGTCCACCTGCGCGAGGCTTGCCCGGTTCTGGCCTCGCACGTCCATGCCGGTGACGATGGCCAGCAGCGCCTGGGGCGTGCGCTGCCGCAGCTCGCGCGCCAGCTCCCAGCCCGTCATCTCCGGCATCACCGCGTCCAGCAGCGCGGCGTCGTACGGATGCTTCTCCCAGATGCGCAGGGCCACCTCCGGGCTGTGCGCCACCTGCACGTCGTAGCCCTCCTCGCCCAGCACCTCGGCCATCATCCGCGCGTTGTCCAGGTCGTCGTCCACCACCAGCACCCGGCGCGCTCTCGCTGGCAGGCGCGGCACACCTCCCGGCGTGTGCGGCATCGGCTGCATGGCCGACGGCGGCGCTCCCGCCGAGACGTCGCTGTAGCGCGGCAGCCTCATGATGAAGCTCGCGCCTGAACCGTCGCGCCGGTTCTCCACCGTCAGCTCTCCGCCCCAGCGCTGCACCTGCGTGCGCGCCACCGCCAGGAACAGCGAGAACTGCGGCGCCCCCGGATCCCGGCGAAGCGGGTCGAACAGGCCCGCCAGTTCGTCCTGCGCGTAGGGCCGCCCGCCGTCCTCCAGGCGCATCTCCAACCAGGCCTCCCCGGCCGGACGCGTGCGGACCACCAGCGTGCCGCCGCCCTCCATCCGGTCCCTCGCGGACAGGAGCAGGTTCACGATGAGCTCGCGGAAGAAGCCCGCATCCGCCTTCACGCCCCACGGGAAGCCCAGGTCCAGCTCCGTGTGCACCGGGTGCTCGCGCTGCTCCAGCTCGCCCCGCGCCAGCTCCAGGGCCTCGCGCACTGTCTGGTCCACCGGCACGTTGCCCAGGCGCTCCTCGGTGCGCTGCACGCTGAACTCCTGCAGCCGCGCCACCAACTCGCCAATCTGGCGCACCGTCCTGTCCAGCGCGTCCACGTGCTCCGGCTTGTATTCGCGCTGCAGCAGCGTGATGCGCAGCCGCAGCACGTTGAGGAAGTTGTTGAGCGCGTGCGCGGCGCCGCTCGCCAGTTGCCCCAGCGCCTGCTGACGGGTGCGCCGCAAGAGCTGCCCCTGGAGCCTGCGCACCTCGTCGTGCGCGTTCTCCAGGGCCTTGGTCTTCACGGCCGCCTCGGTGCGGTCGCTGAAGGTCTGGATGACGCCCGCCAGGACGTGGTCCTCCTCCCACACCGGCGTGGCGCTCATCTCCAGCGTCGCATCCCCACCGCCGGGGCGCTCCACCTGCATCATCACGCCGCGCACCGGCGCCTTCTCGCGCAGCGCGCGCAGGAAGGGCATGTCCTGCACCTTGAAGGGTTCGCCGGTGGGGTGCCTCGCGTTGACCTGGGTGAGCACCGGGCCCAGCGTGCTCGCGGCGCGCGCGCCCACCACCGCGCGCATGGGCACGCCCATCAGGCGGCTCACCGGCGGCGACGCGAAGGACACCATGCCATCCGTCTCCGCCAGGAGGATGCCCACCTCCACGTGGTTGAGCACCGACTCCATCACCGCCGCCTCGCGGAAGCGGACCTCCTCCGTCTTGAGCACGCGCGCGTAGGAGGCCTGCGCGGACGCGTCCGCCTCCCACACCAGCTCCGACACCAGCTCCGCGACGTCCGCGTCGATGACGCCTCCGTTGCGGCGCGCGTAGACGTAGAGCAGCACCTCCTGGAGCGACTTGAACTCGCGCGTCAGGTCTTCCGGTTCGAAGTTCTGGTCGTACCGGAAGGCTCCGTGCGAACGCACCACCTCCGGCCACAGCCGCACCGCGTCCTCGCCCCGGCTCTCGAGCAGGCGGGCAAGCTCATCCAGCAGGTGCCGCAGCGGCGCGCGCAGGTCGCGGCCGGGCACCTCCACTTCATACGTCTCCGCGCGCAGGCGCTTGGACCACAGGCGCGTGATGCGCTCGCCCTCGTCCGAGAGCAGGCCCGACAGTGCGGTGATGGCGGTATCAGAGGAAGGCACGCTCAAGGGCGCACGATGCGCACGCCCCAGGCGTCCAGCCACCCGTCCCCCCTGCTCGCGCGGGTCGCGAATGTCCGGCGTCCCACAGGCCCCCGGCACGAAGGCGCCGAGGGCCCGCCTGCCCGCCCGCCCTGGCCGAAGAGGCCATCCGTCCCCACCTTCCCAGGCACGGATGAGCATCAAGGAGCGCAGGCAGAATGATTTGGAGCAGCCCGTGGTCTCGCAGCAGGCCATGGCGCAGCTCTTCCGTGGCGAACTGAGCCGCTCGGACACGTGGCGCACGCGCCTGGACACCACGACGAACTGGGCGCTCACCACCACGGCGGCGGTCATCTCCTTCGGCTTCGCGACGCCGCAGAGCTCTCACGTCACCTTCCTGGTGGGCATCTGGATGGTGGTGTCCTTCCTGCTCATCGAGGCGCGGCGCTACCGCTACTACGACCTGTGGAACCGCCGGGTGCGCCTGCTGGAGGACGGCTGGTGGGCACCGATGCTGCGGCGCGAGCCGGTGGATCCGGACGCGCTGCGCGAGCTGGCGGTGGAGATGTCCCGGCCGCAGATCCAACTGTCGCTGCTGTCCGCCATCGCCACGCGGCTCAACCGCGCGTACGGCCCCATCCTCATCGTCCTGTTGGTGACCTGGTTCTTCAAGGTCTACAGCCATCCCCGGCCGCCACGCGAGTTCGGCGAGTTCGTGGAGCGGGCGCACGTGGCCTGGATTCCCGGCCCGGTGGTGATGGCCTCGCTGCTGTTCCTCACCGTGGCGGCGGCGTACCTCTTCACCGCGTCCTTCTTCATCCGGGCGCCGCTGGGCGAGCTGCGCACCCGGCCGCGCGGGCGCCGGGCCGCACTCTGGGAGTCGTTCTACCGGCCCTACGCCATCCAGCGCCGCAAGCGCACGCGCCCCACGCCGGGTGTCCGCTCCAGCCCGCCGCGCCCTCCGGCCCCGTTCGACCATTGAGACCCACCCGGGCTGATGGGGGCCATGTCCAGGGGTGAAGTCCGGCCGCTTTCGCCCTTCCGGCCCCACCGGATTTGTGGTGTGAAACGCCCCCATGGCGAACACGCGCACTGTGACGGTCATCAACGGCGACGGCATCGGGCCCGAAGTCTCCGCGGCCACCATCCGCGTCCTGGAGGCCCTCAAGGTCCCCCTGGAGTTCGAGTTCAAGGACGCGGGCACGGAGGTCGTGGCCAAGTTCGGCACCAACCTGCCCCACGAGACGGTGGAGGCGGTGCTGCGCAGCGGCGTGGCGCTCAAGGGCCCCACCGGCACCGTCGTGGGCGGCGGCCTGCCTTCCGCGAACGTGGGCCTGCGCAAGCGGCTGGACCTGTACTCGTCGCTGCGCCCGGTGAAGAGCGTCCCCAACGTCAAGACGCGCTACGAGAACGTCGACCTGGTGGTCGTGCGTGAGAACACCGAGGACCTCTACGCGGGCCTGGAGCACATCGTGGTGCCGGGCGTCGTGGAGGCCATCAAGGTCATCACGGAGAAGGCCTCCACCCGCATCGCCCGCTTCGCCTTCGAGTACGCGAAGAAGAACGGCCGCAAGAAGGTGTCCGCCATCCACAAGGCGAACATCATGAAGCTGTCCGACGGCCTCTTCCTGGACTGCTGCCGCAAGGTGAGCCGCGAGTTCCCCGAGGTCGCCTACGACGAGGTCATCGTCGACAACCTCTGCATGCAGCTGGTGAAGGACCCGACCCGCTTCGACGTGATGGTGCTGGAGAACCTCTACGGCGACATCGTCAGCGACCTGTGCGCGGGCCTGGTGGGCGGCCTGGGCATGGTGCCGGGCGCCAACATCGGCGAGCGCACCGCCGTCTTCGAGGCCGTGCACGGCACCGCCCCGGACATCGCGGGCAAGGGCATCGCGAACCCCACCGCGCTCATGATGTCCGCGGTGATGATGCTGGAGTGGCTGGACCTGCGTGAGGCGTCCCAGCGCATGGCCAACGCCATCCAGAAGGTCTACGGCGGCGAGGCCAAGGTGCGCACCGGCGACCTGGGCGGCAGCGCCACCACGCGCGAGTTCACCGACGCCATCATCGCCGCGCTGTAGTCCTCGCCCCGGCGGGCACTCCCAGGGGGCGCGAGGGTTTCCCTCCGCCCCCTTCGTGCTTTCAGCCGACGATGACCTTGCGCACGCCCCGCGCTTCCAGGAGCGCGGGAAGCCGTTCGCGCTGGTCTCCCTGCAACACCAGCGAGCCCTCCTCCACCACGCCGCCGCAGCCCAGGCCGCCCTTGAGCGCCTTGAGCCAGGTGTCGAGCTGGGCCGCGGGCAGCCCCAACTGCTCCACCACCGTCACCTCCTTGCCACCCCGGCCCTTGCGCTCCATGCGCACCACGGCGCGCGCGGGGCCCTTGGGCTCCGGATTGTTCGCCGACTTCTCGCCGGGAGACGGCGGGGGCGGCCCTGACGGCAGCGCGTCCCGCTGCGCGGACAGGGCGGCGAAGGGGTTGTTGAAGGGCGCCGGCGGCGGGGCCTCGTCCTTCTTGTCGCGCTTGCCCATGGCGTTCCCAGGCCCTTACGGGTGGGCGTGGCCCTCGTGGCCGGGGGCGCCGGCGCCGCGCGAGCGCGGGGGCGGCAGGGTGCTGAAGGCCGGGGCGTCGGGGTTGCCGCTCGCCAGCGTCAGCGCGTAGATGAGCGGCGCGGACGGGGGCACCTCACGGCCGTTCACCAGCACCAGCGGCGTGCCCTGGATGTTGTAGCGCATGGCGTACTCGACGTCCTGGCGCAGCTTCCCGATGGTCTCCGGCGCCGTCATGCACGCCTCCAGCTGCGGGCGCGCCACGGAGCCGGAGCTGGCGATCTCCATCACCTTGTCCGTGTCCAGGAAGGCCTGCGCGGCGAAGAGCTTCTCGCGCAGCGCCCAGAAGTCCTTCGCGCCCTCCAGGCACACCGTGGCCCGGGCCGCGGCGCAGCGCACGCTGAGCGCGTCCGGCCCGCGGTTGGGGATGGCCGGGTTGCACTGGCCATCCAGCGGGAACTGGCGCGCCTCCACGGACAGCATGCCCTTGGGGGCGTGCTGCTTGATGAGGGCCAGCTCCTCCACCAGCGACTTGCAGTGGGGACACTTGCTGTCGGTCCACTCCAGCACCTTCACCGGCGCGTCCGGCGGGCCGAAGAGGGTGCGCGGCGGATAGGCGGCGATCTTCGGCTGCGCGGCCCGGTACACGGCCAGCGAGTCCGACAGGAACTGCTGCTGATCCGCCGGCAGGCTGGCGATGAACGCGTCCAGCGTGGCCGGCGGCGGCGGCGCGGGCGGCGTGGCGCTGGAGCTGTCCTGCGGCTGGGACGTGTTCGCGGCCACCGGCGGCAGGAAGGCGCCGGCCTTCGGCGCGTGCGGCGTGGCCCGGCCGGGCATCAGCATGGCCACGAAGGCGACGGCGCCCAGGCCCACGGTCCACTTGAGCGTGTCGCCCCACTCGCCCGCCTGGGGCAGGAAGGGGCCCGGCAGCCCGCGCCACGCCACGCCCGCGAACGCGAGCACCAGCACGTAGGTGCCAAGACACGTGGGGCACACCACGCCCACCCGCGCGCTGACGGTGGCGAAGACGGCGACGGACACGACGCCCGCAAGCGCCAGCAGGCGCAGGCCGCTGGCGGCGGGACGCACCGTGCGGCCCGCCTTGGCCCACGCGAGGTACAGCGCGGCGAGCCCCACGGCGGTGAGCCCCCACACGAGCCCGAGGCCCGCGATGGGGATGCCCAGCGAGTCGTGCACGGCGCTGGCGAACTCCGAGTTCCAGACGGTCTCGCAGTTGACGTGCTCGTTGATGCCGCAGGCGGTGGCGCCGCCGGCGCGCAGCGTGAGCAGCTCCATCCATTGGTAGACGGCCAGCGCGCTGGTGAGGAGGCCCAGCACCAGCAGCGCGAGTGCGCCGCGGGTGGGGACGGGGGCGGCCGGGGTCGGGGCCTTCTTGGTCATGCGTGCTCCGGAGGCGGGGTCATCAAGACGAGGAGGCGGGCGTTGTCCGGGCCGTCGTTGACGACGCCGTGTTCGGTGCCCGCGGGGGCGAAGAGGGTGGAGCCGGGGCCATGCGCCGCTTCCTCGTCGCCGATGCGGAAGCGGCAGCTTCCCTCCAGCACGAGGTACACCTTGTCGGACGTGGCGTGCCGGTGGGGCTTCTGCGCCTGGCCCGGGGCCAGGCAGTAGACGTCGAGGAAGAAGCGACCCGACTGGAAGACGGTGTGCTTCTGGAGCTTCTCCAAGGAGAAGCCCTGGAAGGCCGAAAGCTGCTTCACATCCATCGTGGCATCCGCTCCTGCGCCTCTATATAGCGACGGGCATGGAACCGCTGACGCTGCATTTTGTTCACGAGCGGGTGGGTGCCCGCTTCATTCCGGTGGGTGGCCGTGAAGTCGTGGCCGGGTATGGAGACGTGGGCGCGGAGTATGGCGCGGCGCGCGACGCCGTTGCACTGCACGATGCGTCCTACCGCGAAATCCTCCGGATAACGGGGGAGGATCGCGCCTCCTTCCTCCACGGCATGGTGACCCAGGAGGTGAAGAACCTCCCGGTCGGCTCGGCCGCCTACGCCGCCTTCATCACGGTGAAGGGCGCCATGGTGGGAGATGCGCGCATCCTCAAGCGGGAGGACGACCTCCTGCTGGACCTGGAGCCCGGCCTGGGCGCCAAGGTCCGGGAGTTCCTGGACAAGTACCTCATCTCCGAGGACGCGGAGCTGCACGACGGGACGCCGGAGTGGGGCTGGCTGAAGCTGCTCGGCCCCCGGACGGCCGGGGTGCTGGCCGCCGTCCTGGGCGGGCCGGTTGAGCTGCCGGCCCCCCTGTCCAGCCGCAAGGCGGTGCTGGCCGAGCAGGACGTGTGGCTGCTGGGGACGGCGCTGCCGGGCGGGCTGTCCGGCGTGGACGTGCTGGTGCCGCGCGCGGGGCTGGAGGCGGTGTGGGCGGCGCTCGCCGGGGCGGACGGGGTGAAGCCAGTGGGGTTCGACGCGCTGGAGCGGGTCCGGGTGGAGGCGGGGGTGCCCAGGTACGGGCAGGACATGGTGGACACCACCATCCCGCTGGAGGCGAACCTCACGAACGCCATCTCGTACAACAAGGGTTGCTACATCGGGCAGGAGGTCATCGCCCGGGCCACCTTCCGCGGGCACATGAACCGCAAGCTCGCGGGGCTGCTCCTGGGTGAGCAGGACGTGGCGCCCGGCACGGAGCTGCGCAAAGGCGAGAAGAAGGTGGGCTGGGTGACCAGCGTGGTGACGTCCCCGGTGAAGGGTCAGCGCGTGGCGCTGGGCTACGTGCACCGGGACTCGCTGGAGCCGGGCACGGAGCTGACGCTGGGCGGTGAAGGCGCGGGCACCGTCACGGTGGCCGCCCTGCCCTTCACGGCTTCCTGAGAGAGCCGAGCGACTCCCCTTCTCCGATGGGGAGACGATAGACGAAGCGCGTTCAGGGGCGCTCCGGCGGACGCCTTCCCCTCAGGCCGCGCAGCAGGAAGAGCGGCACTTCCGTGACCAACACCATCAGGGTGAACAGGAGTGCCAACGCGATGGGGCCCAGCACGACGCCTCCAGCCAGACCCATCACCGCCCAGCCGATTCCCCCGGAGACAAAGCCCCAGACCGCGCCAGTCAGGCTGCCCAAGAAGATTCCCGCGATGACAGTGAATTCAATGAGCGTCATGGGGGGACTCGGGCTGCAACAAGCGTGCTTCGTTCCAAACCCGCAGCCACGAGGGCGCACCGCGGTCCTTGCGTGCCTTTTTGTCCTGCTGGCGGAGGCTTCAGTGACGCTCCATGAGGGTCACGGAGGGTTGGCGTCGCAGTACACGTACTTCGTCCCGACGGAGCAGCCCTCCACGGCGCACTGCGGATCCTTCTGCGCCGCCTGGTCCTTCTCAATCAGGGCATGGAGGTCGTCCCCGTTCGCGCAGGACAGGCACTGCACCTGGGGCTCCACCCCGCCGCAGCAGCCGCAGCCGCAGGCGACGTAGGTGGCGCTGCAATCGACCGGGCGCGCCTTCGCTGGCGCCCTGTCTCCGGCGGTCTGGCAGCCCCATCCCAACGCGCCTACCAGCAACAGCGGCATGAGCCTTCGCATGGGGAAAACATAGGCCATCCCCCCGACGAAGAAACCCGGCCGCGAGCACGCACGGCCGGGTCACCCGTGAAGCTACGCGCGGCCTTCCGCCTTCTGCGCGCGCTCGATGCTCTCGAACAGGGCGCGGAAGTTGCCGCCGCCGAAGCCCTGGTCGCCCTTGCGCTGGATGATCTCGTAGAAGAACGGGCCCGCGTCCGCCTGCTTGTAGAGGCTGGCCGCGTCCTTCATGAAGATCTGGAGCATGTAGCTGCGCTCCTTGTCACCGTCGATGAGCACCTCCAGGTCGCGCAGGACGTTGATGTCCTCGTCGATCTTCTTGATGCCCATGCGCTGGATGCGCTCCGGCAGCGCGTCGTAGTACGAGCCCGGCGTCGGCATGAACTGGATGCCCGCGTTCTGCCGCATGTCCTTCACGGAGGACAGGATGTCCTTCACCGTGATGGCCAGGTGCTGCACGCCGTCACCGCGGTGGTCCTCGTTGAAGATGTTGATCTGGCTGGCCTTGAAGAACGGGAACTTGGGCTCGTTGTTCGCGAACTTCACGCCGCTCTTCGGATCCCACATCACTTCCGACTTCAGACCGCTGCCGTGGTCGCGCTTCTGCTGCGACGCCACGTCCTCGGTGTGGAACTCGATGTGCCAGAACTTCTCGAAGCCCATCACGTGCTCCATCCACAGGAGCATGGGCTTCATCGTCTGGAAGTTCGACGTGACGTGGTCCATCTTGTCGAAGCCGTACTTGTTCTGGCCGCCCAGGGGCTTCGGGTGGACCTTGAAGCCCGGGTAGATGGACTTGTAGTTGTCCCGCTGCAGGAAGCGGAACGTGGTGTCACCGAACGGCGTGGTGATGGAGAAGAAGGACAGCTTGCCGCCCGCGTCGTCCGTGAAGCGCTGGATGTCCGTGATGAACGTGGCGCCGCGCTGGTCCAGCAGCTTGAACGTCTTCTCCACGTCCTCCACTTCGAAGTTCAGCGTGCCCACGCCGTCCGGGTGCTTGCGCAGATAGCGCCACGCGCGGCCGCCCTCGCCCACGGGCTGGCTCACCACCAGGGCAATCTCCCCGGCCTGGAACAGCGCGGACTTCTGCTTGCCGTGCGCGTCCAGCTCCGGCCCGGACACCGCCACCTCCGCGAAGTCCAACCCCTTCGTGTAGAACTGGCGGCTGCGCTCCAGGTCATGCACGTACCAGTGGATGCTCTCCAGGGCCTTGATGCCCAGCGATTCCTGCTTGGCCATGTCGCTGACTCCTCGTGATGAAGAAGATGGTTCGTGACTACGCCGGCTGCGCGTCGGGCTGCCGGTCGGGCTGCGCCGCCTGGAAGGCGGGAAGTTCGTTGCACGCTGCCTCGATGCGCAGCAGCGTGGGATAGGGCTTCAGGTCTACACCGAACCGGCGGGCCCCGTAGAGCTGGGGAACGAGCAGGACGTCCGCGAACGACACTGCATCTCCCACACAATAACGGCCCGCCGTCTCCTGCACCGCCGCCTCCAGGGACGTCAGTCCGTGCACATTCCAGTGCGCCGCCCAGGCCTTCTCGTCCGCCTTCAGCTCGTTCTTGATGCGCAGCGTCACCGACGTGTTCTGCAGGGGCTGCATGCCGGAGTTCACCATCTCCGCCAGCATGCGAGCCTTCGCGCGCAGGTACGCGTCCGTGGGCAGGAGGGCGGGCGAGGGCACGCGCTCCTCCAGGTACTCCAGGATGGCCAGGGACTCGGACAGCTTGCGCGTCTGCCCGTCGGCTTCGGTCCACTCCAGCGTGGGCAGACGGGCCATGGGGTTGAGCGCCCGGTAGGCTGGCTGGAACTGCTGACCGCCGTCCTGGAGCAGGTGCACCGCGCGGTACTCGAAGGGGAGGCCCTTCCAATGGAGCGCGATGCGCGCGCGCCAGGACGCGGAGGAACGCCAGTAGCTGTGCAGCTTGAGGTTCTTCATGGCGCCTTCACCACCGTCTGGGAGATGCGGCCAAAGAGGCTGTGCCCGTCCCCATCCAGCATCTCGATCTCGATGGTGTCGCCGGGCTTCATGAAGGGCGTCTTCGGCTTGCCCTCGTCGATGGTCTCGATCATCCGGCGCTCGGCGAGGCAGGAGATGCCGCGCGTGCGGTCCTCGTTGGACACCGTGCCGCTGCCCAGGATGGTGCCCGCGGTGAAGGCGCGCGTGCGCGTCAGGTGCTGGATGAGGTCGCGGAAGGAGAAGTGCATCTCCGGGCCCGCGTCCGCGTCGCCCACGAGCTGGCCGTTGAGCGTGCTGCGCATGCGCAGGTGCAGCCGGCCGTCCTTCCACGCGGCGCCCAGCTCATCCGGCGTCAGCGCGAAGGGGCTGAACGCGGTGGCGGGCTTGCTCTGGAAGAAGCCGAAGCCCTTGGCCAGCTCCTCCGGGATGAGGTTCCGCAGCGACACGTCGTTGGCGATCATCACCAGCTTGATGTGCCTGTCCGCGTCCTCGGCCTTCGTGCCCATGGGCGTGTCACCCAGCACGACGCAGACCTCGCTCTCGAAGTCCAGGCCCCACGCCTCGTCGCGCAGGGGGATGTCCTGCGTGGGCCCGAGGAAGTCGCCGGAGCCGCCCTGGTACACCAGTGGGTCGGTGCGCAGCGTGGCGGGCGGCTCCGCGTTGCGCGCCTTGCGCACCAGCACCACGTGGTTGATGTACGCGCTGCCGTCCACCCACTCGTAGGCGCGCGGCAGGGGCGCGTGCAGCGCCTTCACGTCCAGCGGGCGGCTCTGCACCGCGCCGGCCTCCAGCTGCTGCGCCAGCGCGCGCAGCTGCGGCTCCTTCTGGTCCCAGTCATCCAGGGCCGCTTGCAGCGTGAGCGCCACGTTGGTGGCCAGCGCGTAGGCGGAGTTGTCCCGCTTGACGACGATGAGCCGCCCGTCGCGGGTTCCGTCCCTGAGCGTCGCGAGCTTCAATTCCGCGCTCCCTCGGCGGCCTGCGGGGGAGGAAGGGGGAGGCCGCCTGACCCGACGGGCTTTTCCGCCGGGCCACCAGGGGAGTCAAGCACACCCGTTGAACGCGGCGCGGCATCCTTCCTCCCTCCAGCAACGCTGCTGGCCGCACGCATTCGCGTGGCTGTCGGATGATGGACGACGCGCGGCCCGCGCAAGGGCTCTGGGTGGAAACCCACGAGCCTGGCGGAAACCCGTGCGGGGTGCTGGCGGGCTGCCTGCCCCACGAACGGCCAGGGGGTACCGGGGGACGGGGGCGGGAAGCGGGAGCGTGCCGACTGTTCAAATCCCGAGCAGCGTACGCAGGGCGTGGGTTGCTCCCCCCTGGCAGGGACCCGGGCGGCAACCCAGCTTGTGGAAGAGGGACGTCCGGCCGACCGCGCCGCCGGGGCGACGCGGTGGGGGGCTCGCGAGGGTACTGAATGGCGCAAGGCTTCCAACAGGCCGGCGACACCCCTGGGGAGCCACACCCGGGCCAACGGCTGGGCAACCGCTACGAGCTGCGTCAGCGGATGAAGGCCGGCCGGGGGATCTCCACCTGGCAGGGGTTGGACCTGCTCACGCACGAGCGCGTGCTCGTGAAGGTCACCGCCCTGTCCGCCTTCGTCCCCACGGCCCGCCACCGGCTGGAGCACGAGGCGGAGGTGCTGGGGCGGCTGCACGACCCGGCGCTCGTGCCCGTGCGTGACCTGGGCACCTTCGACGACCTGCTCTACCTCGTCACCCCGTGGGTGGAGGGCGAGACGCTGGAGGCGCGCCTGCAGCGCGGCCCGCTGTCCCTGCCCGAGGCCATCATGCTGGGCCAGCGCCTGCTGAAGGCGCTCGCGGAGGCGCACCGCGAGGGCGTCCTGCACCGCGACGTGAAGCCCTCCAACATCCTGGTGCGTGACCACCCGATGTCCGCCGCGTGGCTCACCGACTTCGGCCTGTCGCGCAGCGAGCGGTTGGATCCATCCCTGCGCGACTTGCCCGTGGGCACCGCGCGCTACCTGTCACCGGAGCAGGCGGGGCTCATCAACCGGCCGGTGGAGGCGCCGTCGGACCTGTACGCGGTGGGCCTGGTGCTCTTCGAGGCGCTGTCCGGCCGCCCCGCGCTGGAGGGCGCGACGGTGGGTGAGGTGCTTCGCCTGCACCTCACCGCGCACCCGCGCCTGCGGCCCGTGGGCGTGGAGGTGCCGCTGGCGATGGAGGAGCTCATCTCCCGCCTGAGCCAGACCGACCCGCGCGACCGCTACCAGTCCGCGGACGCCGCGCTCGCGGACCTCAACGCGCTGGAGGCCGCGCTGTCGCGGGGCGAGGCGGAGCCCGCGCTCGTCACCGGCGCGCACGACCACCGCCAGAGCCTCACCGAGCCGTCCTTCGTGGGCCGCCGCGAGGAACTGCTGACGCTGGAGCGCGAGCTGGAGCACGCGCGAGAGGAGGGCTCGCGCGCGGTGGTGGTGGAGGGCGAGTCCGGTGGCGGCAAGAGCCGGCTGTTGGAGGAGTTCTCCGCCCGCGCCTCCGGCCAGCGCGCGTGGGTGCTGCATGGCCAGGCGCAGGACCAGGCCGCGCAGCGCCCCTTCCAGCTCTTCGCGGGCGTGGCGGAGGGCATCGCCGCGGCGGCGCGCGAAGAGCCCGCGCTGGCCGCGCTGCTGCGTGAAAGGCTCGCGGGCCAGGAGGCCGGCCTGTGCACGGTGCTGCCCACGCTCACGGACGTGCTCGTCCCCGACGCGCGGGCGCCGCAGGCCCAGGGCCTGGGGCCGGAGTCCCTGAGCGAGAGCCGCAGCGTGTGGAGCCTCACCGCGCTGCTGGGCGCGCTGGGCACGCCGGACGCGCCCGCGGTGGTGGTGCTGGAGGATTGCCAGTGGGCGGACGCGCTCACGCTGCGCGCGCTGGAGGCGTGGTGCCAGGGCCGCCGCGCGGGGGACGGGCGGCTCCTGCTCATCGTCTCCTTCCGCAGCGAGGACATCCACGCGGGCCACGTGCTGCGGCGGCTGACGCCGGGCGCGCACCTGAAGCTGTCCGCCTTTGGCGCGGCGGAGGTGGCGCTGCTCGCGGAGTCCATGGCCGGCGTGCTGCCGCCGGAGGCCGTGGAGCTGGTGACGCGGCTGGCGGAGGGCAACCCGTTCATGGCCTCCGCGGTGCTGCACGGGCTGGTGGAGGACGGCGTCCTCGTGCCCGGTCCGGACGGCTGGCTGGTGCAGCCGGAGGCCATGGCGCACGCGCGCTCGTCGCGCCAGGCGGCCACGTTCCTGGTGCGGCGCCTGCGCCTGTTGCCGCCGGAGTCCCTGCACGTGCTCAGCGTGGGCGCCGTGCTGGGCAAGTCCTTCGACGCGAAGTCGGTGGCGGCCCTGTCCGGCACGCCGCTGGAGGCCGTCAACACCGCGCTGGAGCCGCCGCGCCGCCGGCACATGCTGTGGACGGAGGGCACGCGCTCCACCTTCGTGCACGACAAGCTGCGCGAGGTGCTGCTGGACCTGCTGTCCCCGGAGGAGCGCCGGGAGCTGCACCGGCTGGCCGCGCGCGCCGCGCAGCAGGCCGTGCCCAACGACCCCTACGAGCTGGCCTACCACTTCGACGCCGCCGGAGAGAGCGCGCAGGCCCTGCCCTACGCGCTGGTGGCCGCGGAGCAGGCGCGCCAGCGCTTCTCGCTGGACACCGCGGAGGTGAACTACCGCATCGCCGAGCGCGGCGCGGAGGGCGCGGACGCGCACACCCGCTACCGCATCGCGTCCGGGCTGGGCACCGCGCTGATGATGCGCGGCCGCTACGACGAAGCGCAGCAGCAGCTGGAGGCCGCGCAGGCGCTGGCGCACGACCGGCTGGAGCAGGGCCGCACGCTGGGGCACCTGGGCGAGCTCGCCTTCAAGCGCGGCCAGACGGTGCAGGCCAACGCCTACCTGGAGCAGGGACTGAAGCTGCTGGGCCGCTGGGTGCCACCCGGCACGCTGGCCACCGGCGCGAGCGCCGCGTGGGAAATCCTGATGCAGGCCGCGCACACCGTGGCCCCGCGCCTGTGGCTGGCCCGCAGGTCCCTGGCCGAGGGCGAGGAGGACCTGCTCGCGGTCAACCTCTACAGCCGGCTCGCGTACGGCTACTGGTACCAGCGCGGCCGCGCCGCGGTGCTGTGGGCGCACCTGCGCGACATGAACCTCGCGGAGCGCTACCCGCCCACGCCGGAGCTGGCGCAGGCGTACTCCGCGCACTCGCCCGCGCTCACCACCCTGCCCTGGTTCCAGCGCGCGTATGCCTACGCGGAGAAGTCGCTGGCCCTGCGCCAGCAACTGGGTGACGTGTGGGGCCAGGGCCAGTCGCTGCACTTCTACGGCCTGGCGCTCTATGCCTCCTCGCGCTTCAAGGAGTGCATCGAGAAGTGCCGCGAGGCGGTGCGCCTCCTGGAGCGCACCGGCGACCCGTGGGAGGTGAACAACGCCACCTTCCAGATCGCCATGTCGCTCTACCGCCTGGGCCGCCTGAAGGAAGCGGCGGCGGTGAGCCAGAAGCTGCACGCGGCGGCGCTCGCGCTGGGGGACCGGTACTCGCTGCGCCTGGGCCTGGAGGCGTGGGCCAAGTCCACCGGCGGCCGCATCCCCGCGGCGCTGCTGGAGACGGAGCTGGCGGCGCCCACCGCCACCGACCCGCAGTCCTTCGCGGGCGTGCTCCAGGCGGAAGGACTGCGCCTGTTGCGTGAGAACGAACCCGCGCGCGCCGCGGAGGTCCTGGAGCGCGCCGAGCGCGTGGTGGAGGACGCGCACCTGCGCCAGGAGTACGTGGCCCCCATCACCCCGTGGCTCGCGACCGCGCGCAGGCGGCTGGCGCAGCAGGCCAGCCCCCTGAACCCGAAGCAGCGCGACCGGCTGTTGAAGGAGGCCGACGGCGTGGCCCGCCGCGCCCACGAGATTGCCCGCACCTACCGCAACAACCTGCCGCATGCGCTGCGCGAGCGCGGCCTGATGTGCGCGCTGCGCGGCCGGCCCGCGCGCTCACGCAAGCACCTGGACGAAGCGCTGCGCGTGGCGGAACAACTGGGGATGCGCCAGGAGCGCGCGCTGACGCTCCAGGCCCGGGGCGAGGTGGGCCGCGTGCAGGGCTGGCCCGGCGCCGCGCGCGATTTGGAGACAGCGGCGCGCGAGCTGGAGGCCATGGAGGACGGCCTGCACAAGGAGGCGGAGCACGGCTCGGCCGTGGAGACGCTGTCGCTGGTGGACCGCTTCCCGCGCGTGCTGGAGGTGGGGCGCAGGCTCGCCTCCGCCCTGTCGCGCGACGCCGTGTTCGAGACCGCCCGCCAGTCCATGCAGGAGCTCTTGCGTGCCGAGCGCTGCGCGGTGGTGGACCCGCGCGCGGTGGTGTCCGAGGAGGAGGCGAAGAACCAGGGCCTCAGCCGCACCGCGCTCGCCCGCGCGCTGGAGACGGGCCGCATCACCGTGCTGGGCCAGGGGCTGCCCGGCGGCATCAGTGAGAGCATGGAGCTGCTCGGCGTGCGCTCGCTCTTGTGCGCGCCGCTCCAGGTGCGCGGCAAGACGGTGGCGTGCGTGGTGGCCAGCCACCGCAAGGTGGGCGCGCTGTTCGGCGAGGACGAGGAGCGCCTGGCCTCCTTCGTGGCGGTGCTGGCGGGCGCGGCGCTGGAGAACGCGGAGAACTTCGAGCGCGTCGCCGCCCTCTCCGAGGAGCAGGGCCGCCTCTACCGGGAAGAGCAGGAGGCCGTGCGCCGCCGCGACGACTTCCTCTCCATTGCCGCGCACGAATTGAAGACGCCGCTCACGTCGCTGCAGCTCCACATCCAGGGGCTCCAGGCGAAGGCGAAGGGCGCGCCCATGCCGCCGGAGAAGCTGACCGCGAAGCTGGAGTCGGCCTACTCGCAGACGCAGCGGCTGGGGAAGCTGGTCAACGACCTCCTGGACATCTCCCGCATCGCGCAGGGCCAGCTGCACATCAAGCGCGAGGACGTGGACCTGGTGTCCCTGGTGCGCGGCCAGTTGGAGCGCAGCCGCGAGGCCCTGGTGCGCGCCGAGTGCGAGGTGCGCTTCCACGCGAGCGAGCCCCGGCTCGTGGGCCACTGGGATGCGCTGCGGCTGGAGCAGGTGGTGGGCAACCTGCTGACCAACGCCATGAAGTACGGCGCGGGCAAGCCGGTGGAGGTGACGCTGGACGGCGACGCGACGCGCGTGCGGCTGGAGGTGCGCGACCACGGCATCGGCATCGCGGAGGAGGACCGGGCGCGCATCTTCGAGCGCTTCGAGCGCGCCGTGTCCGTGCGCCACTACGGCGGCTTCGGGCTGGGCCTGTGGATCGTCCGCGAAATCGTGCAGGCGCTGGGCGGCAACATCGACGTCACCAGCGCTCCGGAGCAGGGCTCGACGTTCACCGTCACCCTGCCCCGCTCCGGCTCGCCCGTGCACTGAAAGAGCGGGCGGCGCGGCTACCGGCGCGTCGCCTCCAGGTAGATGACGTTGTCCTGCGAGTCGCGGAACAGCCGCACGTTGGCCACCTGCTCCAGCGGCGTCTCCGACAGGAGGTCGCGCATGCCGTCCTCGTCCCGGTAGGTGAGCCACCAGTCCATGAAGGCCTCCATGTAGCCCGTCTCCGGCGGGTGCACCGCGAAGTTGGCCACCAGCAGGCGTCCGCCCGGGCGCAGCATGTGGAAGAGCAGCGCGGTGAGGCGGGCCGCCACGGAGTCCGACAGGTAGTCGTACAGCCCGGCCGAGTACGCGAAGTCCAGGTCCGTGAACACCGCCTTGCCCGCGAGCAGCGCGCGGACCGAGCCGCACACCGGCCGCACGATGCCGTTCGGGTGCAGGCGCGAGATTTCCGCCAGGCTCACCGGGTCCTGGTCGAACGCGATGAGCTCCTGGAGCCCGCGCTCCGCCACCGCGCGCGAGGACTCCGCCTCCCGCAGGTGCCCGCACGCCACCGACAGCACGCGCCCGTCGGGCCGCCGCTCGGCCGTCTCGTCCATCATCCGCGCGAGCAGCTCCCGGCGCTCGCGCACGCTCCGCGCGGAGGGCTGCCCGTGCATGTACCGGTAGATTTCCCGGCCCGCGTGCAGCTCGTCCGCCGCGTGGTCCATGTAGAGGTAGTCGATGAGGGCCGCGTCGCCCGCGTAGCCGCGCGGCCGTTCGAAGGCGTGCCGGGTGAAGGGGCACTGGTGCAGGAAGGGGCGCATCGGGTGCTTGCGCGCCAGCTCCAGGCAGAAGCGCTTCCACACCTCCGGGCTCCAATGCCGCCGCCGCTCGATGAGCCCCCCGTGCAGGTCCGTCATGCCCTGGTGCAGCGTCTCGTCCGGGCCCTGCATCATCCGGGCGTGCAGTGCGTCCAGCCACTCGCGGGACTCCAGGAAGGCCTCCTCGGCTGTGAACGCTTCCTCCCTGGGCGGGTTCACCAGGAGGAGGTGGTTGGTTTCAGGCGCGACCGGCGGAGCCGCGCCGTGGACCGAAAAGATGGGCTGGCGCATAGGCATCATCCTGACAACCTGGGAGCGGAGGGCATCCACTTCCCGCGCCTCCGCCTTTCGCCGGGCCCTGCTCCAGCCGGCCGGCCGGGCCCCAGCGCACCGCCTGTCCCGCACCCATCGCGCGCGCCGTGACGCACCCGGGTCCGGGGGGACTGGGGCAGGCTGGGTTCTACCCGCAAGGTCCGACAACCCCTGCGGCCTGGAGCCGCGCGGAGCAGCGCGGGCGGCGGAATGCGGGGGTGCGGTATCCGGCGACAGGCACTGCGGTTAGGATGGCGCGCCCCGCCTGGAAGAGAGCCGCAAGCCGCGCATGAAGATTGAAATCGCCCACCTGCCCCACGACATCATCGAGATCATCTATCCCTCGGAAGTGACGCCGAAGGACGTGACCGAGTACGTCGAGCAACTGAAGAAGGACATCACCGCCCGTGGGGGCGCGGAGTGGTCCGCGCTGGTGGACCAGTCCAAGCTGCGGGTGATGCCGGCCTCGGTGGTGGGGGAGATGGCGCGGCTGAACGCCTACGCCCAGCAGCGCGGCATGAAGCGCTCCGCGCGCGTGGTGAGCGACCCCGGCAGCGGCCTCCAGGCCTGGCGCATGACCAAGAACGCCGGCCTCACCATCCCCGCGAAGACCTTCGAGACGCGCGCCGAGGCGCTGTCCTGGCTCGAAGCGCCCGACGCGGACTGAGAAGAACCCACCCCTGACATCCCCCGCCCCCGGTCCTTCCCTGCGACCGCACGGGTCCGTCTACGTCTTCCAGTAACACGCCCATTCTTCGCTGTGTCTGTCGCAGCACCCGTCAGGAGTCACCCCGCATGTCCGTGTCCGCCCCCGCCCTCCGAGCGAAGCTGCTCGGCACCCTGTTCTGTACCCTCACCGCGCTGGCCTGCGGGCCGGCCCCTGAACCGGGAGCGCCCGAGCAGCCCGCGCTGACCGACTCCAGCGCGCCGGTGGTCTACGGCACCGACGACCGCCAGGACGTCTACGCGGCCCCGGAGGGGGTCCTGAAGCAGCGGGCGCAGCAGTCCACCGTGGCGCTGCTGCACCGCAGCGCCATCGACGTGTCGAACCCGAGCAACGTCAAGGTGAACCCGAAGACGCTGGGCGAGTGGGAGAAGCTGTGCACCGACCAGCGCTTCTACAACGACCCGGCGCCGGCCTTCTGCTCCGGCACGCTCATCGACGATGACCTGGTGCTGACCGCGGGCCACTGCGTGGGGCCCGCGGAGGAGGACGCCGTCGAGTGCGAGGACGTGCGCTTCGTCTTCAAGTTCTACAAGACGGGGGAGAACACGCTGGAAACCATCACCAGCCAGGACGTCTTCTCCTGCAAGAGCATCGTCGCGCGGCACCTGAGCGATGACACGGAGGACGCGTACGTGGACTTCGCCATCATCAAGCTGGACCGCTCCGCGTACCCGCGCTTCACCCCCGCGCCGGTGCGCGCGGGCAAGGCCCCCGTGACGGTGGGCCAGAAGCTGGCCGTCATCGGCAGCGGCAGCGGCCTCCCGTTCAAGATCGACTCGGGCGGCGCCGTGCGTGAGAACAACGCCGACTACATGGACTACTTCATCGCCAACACGGACACCTTCGAGGGCAACTCCGGCTCCAGCGTGTACGAGACGACCAACAACACCGTCGCGGGCATCCTGGTGTTCGGCGACACGGACTACGTGCCGCGCCCGGGCGCGAGCTGCAACGAGGTCAAGGTGTGCTCGGAGACCGGCTGCGGGGGCGAGGGCGTCATCTACGTGCACCACGCCATCGAGGAACTGTGCCTGCGCACCACCAGCCAGCGGCTGTGCAACACCACGCCGCCCCCGGCGACGAAGTACGACTTCAACGCGACCAACACCTCCACCGCCACGCGCAACACCGTCAACGGCACGGTGACGCTCGCGGCCGGCCAGAAGCTCACCGTGGGCACCTGCGGCGTCACCGGCGCCGCCGTCACGGGGGACTCGTTCCTGCGCCTGCGCGGCCCGTCCGGCTCGGAGGTCGCCTCCAACGACGACGCGTGCGGCGGCACGGGTTCGAAGATCACCTTCACCGCCACCGTCGCGGGCACCTATGAGATCCGCGCCGGCTGCTACCAGAACAGCAGCTGCGGCGGCACGGTGGCCTGGGAGATTGCCCAGGGCAGCTCTCCCACCCAGGGCTCCTTCACCTTCGACGTGAGCAACACCGCCAACGCCACCACGGGCACGGCGAACAGCGACGTGACGCTCCAGGCCGGCCAGACGCTGTCCTTCGGCAGCTGCGGCGTGGCGGGCGCGTCCGGCACGGGTGACACGGTGGTGCGCCTGTTCAACAACGCCACCGGCCAGCAGGTGACGTTCAACGACGACGCGTGCGGCTCGCTGTCCCGCGCGGCCTACACCGCGCCCGCGGGCGGCACGTATCAGATCCGCGTGGGCTGCTTCGGCAGCACCGCGTGCAGCGGCACGGTGGCCTGGACCCTCCAGTAGCCCCCAGGCCCCATCGCGTCCCTGCTGTCCTTCCGGGCCCGTCCCTCCCCACCGCATGCGTGGGGAGTGGCGGGCCCGGTGTCTTCCAGCAGCCCGCTGCCCCGCCCGGGAAGCAGGCG
The DNA here is from genome assembly GCF_017302985.1 of Corallococcus macrosporus. NCBI lineage: Bacteria > Pseudomonadati > Myxococcota > Myxococcia > Myxococcales > Myxococcaceae > Corallococcus > Corallococcus macrosporus. The sequence continues at coordinate 127,603 of NZ_JAFIMU010000017.1, read as the reverse complement.
GGGGCGCGGGCCACGCGCAGGCAGGGAACAGGCGCCGCCTTAACTTGAAGGTCGTCTTCCGAGTCCCTCGAGGCCGCGCGTGCAGACCCCGGATGCCCGACAACAGGAGCTCTGGCGCCGGGCGCGCCGGCTGTCGTCGGCCATGGCGGGGCTGACGCTCGTGCTGGGCGCGGGGGTGCTGCTGGGCTGGGCGGTGGGGAGCGTGACCCTGACGCGGCTGGTTCCCGGCCTGCCCCAGATGGTCCCGCTGACGGCGCTGGGCCTGATGCTCATCGCGTGCGCGGAGCTGGCGCTGGGCGGAGGCAGGGCCGCATCGCGCCGGCTCGGCCGGGTGCTGGCCCTGGTGGGCGTGCTGCTGAGCGTCCTGATGTTGAGCACGTACGTCTGGGAGCCGTCGCGCTGGGATGCCCTGTTCCAGCAGTTGGACGGGCGCACCTCCCCCCAGTCCGCGTCGATGCTGCTGATGCTCGGCCTGGCCCTGGCGCTGCGGGACGCGGAGGGACGCCGGGCGCGGCGGCTGTCCCAGGCACTGGCGCTGGGGACCCTGTTCCTGTCCTTCAGCGTGCTGGTGGCCTACTCGTTCCAGGAGCCGCGCATCTACTGGTTCGCCGGCAAGGACATTGGCATCGCGCTGCACACCGACGTGGGCCTGCTGCTGTTGTCCCTGGGGGCCCTGCTGCTGCGCCCCGAAGACGGCGTGGTGGGGGCGTTCCTCCACGCGGGCGCGGGCGGCATCATGGCCCGGCGGCTGCTGCCGGCGCTGCTCGTGCCCGTGATGGGCGGCGTGGCCGCGCACCAGACGCTGCGCCACACGCGGATGGATCCGCGCATGGTGTGGTCGTTGATGGAGGTGGCGCAGGCGGCGGTGCTCACGTGGGTCGTCTGGCGCGCGGCCACGCGCCTCAACGCCCTGCACGCCGAGCAACTGCGGGCCGAGGAGCGCACCCGCGAGGACGCGCGGGCCCAGCGCCGGCTGGCGGAGGAGAACGCGCGGCTCTACGCGGAGGCCGGCGAGGCCGCCCGCGCGCGCGAGGACGTGCTGGCCGTCGTGTCGCACGACCTCAAGAACCCGCTGTCCACGGTGCGGCTGGGCGCGGGGATTCTGGCGCGCCGGCTGGAAGCCCTGCCGGAGGGGGCGGCGCTCCAGCGGCAGGTGGCCGCCATCGACCGGGCGGCGGTGCACATGCAGGAGCTCATCACCCGGCTCCTGGACGCCGCGCGGCTGGACGCGGGACAGCCCCTGGTGATGGACCGCCACCCGGAAGCCGTGGAGCCGCTCGCCGTGGACGCGCTGGCGATGGTGGAGCCCCAGGCCCAGGGCAAGGGCGTCCACCTGCGGCACCAGCTGGCTCCGGAGCTGAGCGCCTCCTGCGACCGCCCGCGCATCCTCCAGGTCCTGGCCAACCTGCTGGGCAACGCCGTCAAGTTCACCCCGCCCGGAGGCACCGTCACCGTGACGGCCACGCAGGACGCGGGCACCGTGCGCGTGAGCGTGCGCGACACCGGCCCCGGCATCCCCAAGGCCCACCAGGGCCGGCTCTTCCAGCGCCACTGGCAGGCGCGCGACACCGCCCACCAGGGCAGTGGGCTGGGGCTCTACATCGCCTGCGGAATCATCACCGCCCACGGGGGCCGCCTATGGGTGGACAGCGACGAAGGGGCCGGCACGACGTTCACCTTCACCTTGCCGGAGTCCCCTCCCTCCCACCCGAGGCTTGACACCATGGAGGGCGAGGTCTAACGCAAGGCGCCATGAGCACACCCCGCTTCCCGCCGTCGCCCCGCCGCCCCGTGAGCACCGAGGGCCCGCTGCGAGTCATGTTGCTGGAGAACATCCACGCCTCGGCCCAGGAGATGCTGAAGGCGGAGGGCTTCGAGGTGGAGCGGCTGTCCGCGGCGCTCAAGCCGGAGGAGCTGGCGGAGCGGCTCAAGGGCGTGCACCTCTTGGGCATCCGCAGCAAGACGACGGTGCCGGAGGAGGCGCTGAAGTACGCGGACGACCTGCTGGCGATTGGCGCCTTCTGCATCGGCACCAACCAGATTGACCTGCTCGCCTCCAGCGTGCACGGCGTGCCGGTGTTCAACGCGCCGTTCAGCAACACGCGCAGCGTGGCGGAGATGGTGCTGGCGGAGGTGGTGGTGCTGACGCGCCAGCTCTTCGACCGCAGCCGGGAGGTGCACGCGGGGCAGTGGCGCAAGGTGGCCACGGGCAGCCACGAGGTGCGCGGCAAGACGCTGGGCATCATCGGCTACGGGCACATCGGCTCGCAGCTGGGCGTGCTGGCGGAAGCCCTGGGCATGCGCGTCCTCTACTACGACGTGATGACGAAGCTGCCGCTGGGCAACTCGCGCTCGGTGCCCACGCTGAACGGGCTCTTGGCGGAGTCCGACTTCGTGACGCTGCACGTGCCGGCGCTGGCCTCCACGCACCTGATGATTGGCGCGGAGCAACTGGCGGCCATGAAGCCGGGCGCGTGCCTCATCAACGCCAGCCGCGGCACGGTGGTGGACATCCCGGCGCTGGCCCGGGCGCTGCGCTCCAAGCACCTGGGCGGCGCGGCGGTGGACGTGTACCCGGAGGAGCCGGAGGGCAACTCGGACGGCTTCGTGACGGAGCTGCAGGGGATTCCCAACGTGGTGCTCACGCCGCACATCGGCGGCTCCACGGAGGAGGCGCAGGCGTCCATTGGCAAGGAGGTGGCCACGTCGCTGCTCAAGTTCGTGAAGGGCGGCGCGACGACGGGCGCGGTGAACTTCCCCAACGTGGAGGCGCCCATCAACCCGGGCACCCACCGCATCATCAACGTGCACCGCAACACGCCGGGCGTGCTCCGCGACATCAACCGCATCGTGTCCGACCTGAACGCCAACATCCACGCGCAGGTGCTGAGCACGGACGCCAACGTGGGCTACCTGGTGATGGACCTGGACCAGGACGTGTCCCGCCAGGTGTGCGAGGCCATCGCCGGGCTGGAGACGGACATCAAGACGCGCATCGTGTCCTGAGGCCGCGGGACGCTCAGGCGTCCAGAATCTTCCCCGGGTTGAGGATGCCCGCGGGGTCCAGCGCGCGCTTGAGGGTGCGCAGCAGCTCCAGCTCCCCGGGCGCGCGCGTGTAGTCCAGGTAGTCCTTCTTGAGCAGCCCGATGCCGTGCTCGGCGGAGATGCTGCCGCCGTGCTTGCGCACGAGGTCGAACATGGCGTGGTCGGACTGCTTGGCGTGGGCGAAGAAGTCCGCCTTCTCCACCCCGTCCGGCTTCATCACGTTGACGTGCAGGTTGCCGTCGCCGATGTGCCCGAAGAGGCAGATCTCCCAGCCCGGGTAGCGGCTGGCGAAGATGGCATCCAGCTCCGAGCAGAACGCCTCCAGGTTCGCCACCGGCAGCGAGATGTCGTTCTTGTGCAGCACGCCCGTGGCGGAGAGGCTCTCGCTGATGGACTCGCGCAGGGACCACAGCTCCTGCGCCTGCGCGGCGCCTTGCGCCTGGGTGCCGTCGGTGACGAGCCCGCGCTCGAAGAGCGAGCCGAGCCACGCCTCCACCGCCGCCGGGTCGCCGCCCTCGGACTCCAAGAGGACGTAGCAGCCGCTGGGCGCCTCGAAGGGCGAGCGCAGCTTGCGGTGGCGCTGCACGCGGGCCAGGCACTTGTCGGTGAAGAACTCGTAGGCGGACAGCACCAGCGGCGCCTGGCGCGCGTCGCGGAACAGCCGCAGCACGGCGGCCACGTCCGGCACCGCGAAGAGGAAGACGTCCTGCTTGCCCGGCAGCCGCGTCAGCTTGAGCGTGGCCTCCGTGATGATGCCCAGCGTGCCCTCGCTGCCGATGAAGAGCTGGCGCAGGTCCGCGCCGGTGTTGTTCTTCTCCAGCGCGCCGTTGAGCTCCAGCACCTGCCCCTGCGCCGTCACCACCTGCAGGCCCAGCACCCACTGCCGGGTGAGGCCGTAGCGGATGACCTTCACGCCGCCCGCGTTGGTGGCGATGTTGCCGCCCACCGTGCTGCTGCCCTTGGAGGCGAAGTCCACCGGCCAGGTGAGCCCGTGCGGCGCGCAGTGCTGGTGCACGCCTTCCGTCACGGCGCCGGCCTGCACGCGCACCGTGTTGCCCAAGAGGTCCACGGGCTCCATGCGGGTCATCCGCTTGAGCGACAGCACCACCTCGCCGTGCATGGCCACCGCCCCGCCCGCCAGGCCCGTGCGCCCGCCGGAGGGCACCACGGCGACGCGGTGCTGGTGGCAGAGCGCCACGAAGCGGGCGACCTCGTCCGTGGTGCGGGGGAAGGCCACCGCACCCGGAGCGGGGGCGTACACGCGCGTCCAGTCGCGGCCGTACTCCTGGAGCTCCGCGGGCTCCCGGGTCAGGAAGTCTGCGGGGAAGGACTCGGCGATGGCGCGGAGGAAGTCGGCGGGCAGCGCGGCGGTGGACATGGCACCCAGGCGTATTGCACCCCCTGGGGCATGACAAGCCCGGCGGCGCCCCTTCCGCAGGGCTCCCGACGCATGGCGGCCTGGGAAAGAGCCAAGGAATCCGGCGGCCTCCGTATAGGGCTGGACGCCGCGCCCCCGTCGCGGCCCTGCCCTTTCGAGGAACACCCCATGTCGTCGCTCCGCGCACTCGCCCTGCTGGCCGCCCTGTCCCTTGCCCCGAGCACCGCCGGGGCCCAGACCCAGCCGGAGCAGCCCGTCCCGGGCGTGACCTATGTCTTCGCGTCGGTGGATGCCTACGCCGTGTCCCACACCTCGCTCGACATCACCGGGACCCTCGTGGGTGAGAGCACGCCGCGCACCTTCAGCTTCTGGGCCGGCAACAGCTCGGACTCGGCGGGCAACTCCGTGGAGGCGTCGCGGTGTGACCGGCTGGCGCTGCTCGCCATGACCCGGCCCGGGCGATACCTGTTCTCGTGGGGCTACTACCTCCCGTACTCCTACGCCCCGCAGTGCACGCTGACCCGCCAGTAGCTCCCGGCCGCCTTCATGGACACGCGGATGCGCATGATGCGGGCGTGGGTGTGGCTTGCCCTGGGGCTCCAGCTCGGCTGCGGTGTCGGCAGCGGCCTGGGCTCCCGGGACCTGGACGGCGACGGCCATCCGGCGGAGCTGGACTGCGATGACGCGAACCCCACCGTGTGGCGGTCCGTCAGGGGCTACGAGGACTCGGACGGGGACGGCTTCGGTGAGGGGGACTCGCTCGTCGCCTGCGTGGGAAGCAAGACGAAGCAGTGGGCCCAGGTGGGAGGCGACTGCGCCCCCACGGACGGCACCCGCTGGCGCACCGTGCCGGGCCTCTACCCGGACGCGGACGGAGACGGGGCCACGGGCAAGGGCCCGGTGACGGGCTGCGTGGGGGACACGCTCGTGGGCTACCGGGAGCAGCCGGCGGCGCCGGACTGCGACGACGGGGACGCGGCGGTGTCGGCCCTGTCGGAAGCGTGGGCGGACACGGACCTGGACGGCGTGGGCGCGGGAATGACCATCGCGTGGTGTCCCAGCCGGGGGCGCTCGCCGCCCAAGGGGTACGTGCTCACCTCGGGTGACTGCGCGCCGGGGGACGCCCGCTCCTGGCAGCGGCTGCCCTTCACGCACCGGGACGAGGACGGGGACGGCTTCGCCGTGGAACAGCAGGGTACGGTGTGCGCGGGCGCGACCCTGCCCGCGGGCTACGACACCGTGTCCGACCCGCCGGACTGCGATGACCGCAACGCGAGCCGCACGGTCCGGGTCGAGCGCTGGTTGGATCCGGACGGAGACGGCTACGGCGACGGAGCGCCGGTGCTCCGCTGCGTGGGCCCGAAGGAGACCGCGCCGGGAGAGACGTTCCGGGGCGGGGACTGCGCGCCGGGAGACGGCACCCGCTGGCACCTCCTGTTCTACGCCTCGCGGGACGGCGATGGCGATGGCCGCCTGTCCCCGGCGACGGGCCAGGTGTGCAGCGGCTTCTGGCTGCCCAAGGGCTACTCCCAGGAGGCGTGGAATGACGACTGCGACGACGGGAACGCGGCGCTGTTCCGGGCCTGGAGCGTCCACGCGGACGCGGACGGAGACGGCGTGGGCGCGGGCGCGGCGGCTTCCATCTGCGGCACGGCGAGCGTGCCCACGGGCTACTCCACGCAGGCCACGGACTGCGCGCCCCAGGACGCCACCCTGTGGCGGATGCTGGGCTTCACCTATCGCGACGCGGACGGCGACACGTACACCGTGGCGCAGGCGGGCGAGCTGTGCGCGGGCACGGCGCTGCCCGCGGGCTACACGACACGGCGGCTGTCGGGCGAGGACTGCGACGACACGAACGCCACCGCCTTCCGGGACGTGCTGGCCTTCGAGGACACGGACGGGGACGGCGTGGGCGCGGGCGGGTCGACGCTCCTCTGCACCAACGGCCAGGTCCCCAGCCCCTGGTCCGCCAGCAGCACGGACTGCGACGCGCAGGACGCGACGCGCTGGCAGAACCTGTCCGCCACCCACGAGGACCGCGACGGAGACGGCTTCACCGCGCCCATCCCCGAGCAGACCATCTGCACGGGGAAGACGCTACCCGCGCCCTACGCGGCCAAGGCCGTGGGCAACGACTGCGACGACGCGAACGCGGACCGCTACCACTGGACGTACCTCTACCGGGACCAGGACGCCGACGGCGTCGGGGCCACGCCCCGGCAGATGACGTGCATGGGCCAGACCGTGCTCGACGGATGGTCGCGGTACGGGGACGACGCGGATGACGGGAACGCCGCCGTCCAGACGGACGAAGCCGCGGAAGAGGAGCTGAGCCTCATCCTGGACCTGTGAGCCCCAGCCTCCGGACGGGACCACTCCCGCCCGGAGGCCCGGACGCTCAGCCCTGGATGAACGCCAGCAGGTCCTTGTTGATGACGTCCTTGTTCACCGAGCACATGCCGTGGCTGAAGCCCGGGTACACCTGGAGCTTCGCGCCCTTCGCGAGCGTGACCGTGATGCGCGCCGCTCCGTCGATGGGGACGCTCTGATCATCGTCTCCGTGCATCACCAGCGTGGGCACGTCGAAGCGGGCCAGGTCCGCGCGGAAGTCCGTTTCGGAGAAGGCCCCCCATCACGCCCTGGAGGCGGAAGCTCTCACGCAGCCCTTCCGACACCTGCGCGCCCGGTGCCGTGACGCCCGATGTAGCGCGTCACCTCCCCTCCCCCCCGTGGAGTGGCCGGGGAGAAGACGACAGGCTGTCCCTGCCGGGGTCCCCAGTCCTTGAAGTAGAGCTGAGTGCCGTCCCGCGTGGTGAGGAAGCTGCCTGGAATCCGCCCCGTGCTCGCGGAGCCCGTCTGGGTGTCGTTCGCCATGGCGCGACGGTGCGCATCGCCCCCGGGGCCGGTGATTGCCCCTGGGGTCAGGCTTCAGTGCGAGCCACCACCGCCGCGGTGCCAGTAGGACGCGGCCTTGATCCACTCCACCGGGTGCTTCCGCTCCTCGGCGAAGTGGTTTCGCAGCTCGCGGACCCACTCGGCCTCACCGGCGATCCACACGAAGCCATCCCCCGCCGGAGGCGTGAACCCGGCGAGCGCGCGGCGCAGCAGCTCACCGTCGCCCGGCCCCGGCTCGCCGCGAACAATCCAGGTCGGCTGCCAGGACGCCTTCGTGACGAAGGTCTGCTTCTCGGCCTCGTTCGCCACGACGGCCACGGTCGTCACCGGCACGCCCGGACGCAGCAACTCCACCCGACGGCCGAGCGCCGGCAGCGCGCTCTCGTCACCCACCAGCAGGTACCAGTCGAAGTCATCCGGCACGAGTTGCGAGCCCTTCGGCCCGCCAATCTCCAGCGTGGAGCCGACCTGTGCCCCGGCGGCCCACTCCGTCGCGGGGCCGGAGCCATGCAGCGCGAAGTCGATGGTCAGCGTCTGGTTCCGGTTGTCGAAGGCGCGCGGCGTGAAGTCACGCATCACCTGTTCCCCCGCCCGCGGAAAGAACAGCTTGATGTGGTCATCCGGCGACGGGCTGTGGAAGTCCGCCAGGTCCGGCGAGGAGAAGTGGATGCGCCGCATGCGCGGTGTCACGGATTCCACGCCGCTGACCACCAGGCTGCGCCGCCGCAGCTCGTGGCGCACGCGCACCATCTGATGCAGGTCCTGGGTGCTCATGAGCGGAGCCTCTCGATCTTCTGCGCGGCTTCATCAATCAACGCCGCCACGTCGAGCACGACCTTCGTGTCCACGCCCGGCGACAGCGTGTCGAACAGCACGCTCTTCAGGTTCTGCATCGCGCGCCGCACTGGAGCCGCGTCCGTGCGCTCGCGCAGCGCTCCGGCCTCGCCAAGCCGCCGCAGCAGTCCCTCCACCGTCTTCGCGTTCTCCGCGAGCAGTGCCTTGCCCTGCGCCGTGATGGCGAAGAGCTTGCGCTGCGTGTCCGTCGTGTCCGGCTCGCCCACCAGCTCCATGTCCTTGAGCAGGGTGAGCGTGGGGTAGATGACCCCGGGGCTGGGCGCGTACACGCCGCGACTCAGGCCCTCGATGGCCCGGATGAGGTCGTATCCGTGCCGGGGCTCCTCGTTGATGAGGTGGAGCAGCACGAGCCGCAGCTCGCCGCCCTCGAACATCCGGTGACGCCCGCCGCCACCATGGCCTCCGTGCCGTCCCCGGCCCTCTCCCCGCTCGTGATGCCAGTGCTCCGGGTCGCCCCGGCCTCTTCCGTGTCCGCCGCGCATGTCGTGTCCCTTCAGGGGTTCAAGATGGCTTCCAGATGGGTCTGAGATATATCTCAGGATTATCGGAAGCAAGCCGACTTGAGCCTCGCGCCTGTCCGCCCGCTTCGTAACCTCTTGAAACGACAAGCGGCCCGGGCAGGAGTGCCCGGGCCGCCAGGATTCATCAGCCGCTGACCGAGGGAGCCGCCGCTACGGGTGGCTGGCGGGGTTCGCGGGGTGGGTGCCCGCGGCCCGCTCGTCCCCGTCGAGGAAGCCGTCCAGGTCGCGGTCGATGCCCATGCGCTGGCCGGAGCCCGGCGGCGTGCAGGTGTACGTCAGCACGCCGTGGTTCGTGGCGACGCCCGAGCGCAGCGACGCGGACGGCACCAGCGGGAGCGCCGCGCGGTCCGCCTTGAACTGCCCGCTGCCCAGGTAGCGGAAGCCCATCTCGGTCGTGCCCGCGCGGCCCTTGGCCACCAGGTCGCACTCGCCCGCGTCCGCGCGCGCCATCAGCAGGTCGATGCGCGAGCCCACCACCGCCGCGTTGGTCGCGGTGAGCGTCACCTGCTGTCCGACGATGGGCGCCAGGTTGGTCTCGAAGGCGAACATGTAGTCCTCCATGTCCTTCTTGGCCTGGAAGCCCGCGGGCGTGTCCGGGATGCCCACCTGGTTGAAGATGGGGTGGAAGTCGAAGCCGCTGTTGAAGAGGAACAGCGTGGGGATGGCGCCGTCGCTATTGAAGCCCGTGCCGCGCACCTGGTCTCCCAGGAACGGATCCACCGGCGTGGTGCCGAAGGGGAACCCGGCGCCGAACATGCCGACCTTCTGGTACATGTTGCGCAGGTGCGGGACCTTGGGGAACAGCGGCTCCGCGTCGAAGGAGCTGCGGCCGTCCGTGCCGAAGAAGCCCTTGAAGGGGCCTTCGCCCGGGTTCGCGTTCACGTCCACGCGGTGGCAGGACTCACACGAGCCCTGGAAGAAGCTCGTGGTGTTGGTGAAGAAGTCCTTGCCCGCCTGCTGCGAGGCCGTGAGCGAGTTGTCCAGCTTGCGGATGGGGTTGGGCGGGTAGACGACCTGGAGGATGAAGTCGGAGAACTTCTGCATCTCCGTCTCCGTGAGCTGCGAGCTGCGGCCCAGCAGGTCCTTGAACGCGGGGTTGAACTGCTTGAAGGCCGCGACCTCGTCGAAGGTGCCGCTGTTGGGCTGCACGCTGGGCGCGCTGTCGCCGCCGGTGCGGTCCCCGCGCCAGTGCATGGGGCCCTGGTTGGCCATGCCGCGCAGGCTCTGCGTGGACAGGGGGCCCTTCATCGGGTGGAACGCCGTGTCCTGGCCGAACGTGGGGTCCGTGCCGAACTCCGGCAGCACCGGCACGATGGGGTTGTAGCTCGTCTTCACGTCGCCATCCGGGTTGCCCAGGTCCCAGGTGGTGCTGTCGAAGTCACCGAAGATGTGGCAGCTGCCGCAGGACGAGTCGCCGTGGCTGGAGCTGTTGCGCGCGTCGTAGAGGAACGGGCGGCCCTGCACCACGCTCGTGGGCTCCGGGTTGAACATGGGCAGGTGCGCCAGCTCCGTCTTCGTCGCGGCGTCCACCACGGAGACGGCGTTGTCGAAGCGGGTGAGCACGTACACGCGCCCCCGGGCCTCATCCAGCACCAGGCCGGTGGGGCCGCCGCCCGTCAGCGTCACCTGGTTCGCCGTGGAAGGCGTGAAGGTGCCGGCCTCCAACTGTGACGTCGAGTACACGCCCAGCTTCGACGAGCCGAACGCGGCGACGTAGAGCGTGGCGCCGTCGGACGACACCGCCATGCCCGTGGGCTGCGCGAGGCTCTTCTCGCTCTCCGCGTTGGGCGTGGGCGCGCAGCAGGCCGCGTAGTTGATGTGCGTGTTGAGGTGGCGGGGCGTGACGGTGGGGGCGCTGGCGTTGCCCAGCACGGTGATGCGGCTCTCGTGCAGGTGGCCGCGCAGCGTCTCGCCCGCCAGGGTGCCGGGGCCCTCGAAGCGCAGGTCGTTGCGCGCCTCGGTGTTGCTCACGTAGACCTTCCCGCTCACCGGGTTGACGGCCATGTTGAACAGGATGGTGCCCACGCCCGCGTAGGTGCCCGCGGCGCCGGCCACCTGCACGGGCGGGTTCGCGGTGGCGGAGATGGCGAACACGTCCTTGTCCGGCAGGGTGAAGCGCAGGGCGTCGTTCCACGGCCGGTTGAGGCGGTCCAGCCAGTCCTGGCCGTTGTACTTCACGATGACGGAGACCTCCGGGGCGGGGATGCCCTGGTGGTTCACGTTGGGGCCGGGGACGCCGCCCACGGACTCGCCGCCGTTGGGCACCAGGCTCTCGTGGACCACGGAGGTGCGGTTGCCGGAGTGGAACGCCGCCGCGTAGACGCGGCTGCCGTCCGGCGTGGCCGCCAGCGCGCGCGGCGTGTCGCCAAAGAGGCTCAGGCGGGTGAGCGGCGTGCCGCCCAGCGTCGTCCCCAGGTTGTCCGAGTCGAACACCCAGACGTCCGCGCGGCCCACACCCGGCGTGGTGAGTTGCGGATCGAACCCGGTGTTCTGTCCCCGGTGCGCGGCGGTGATGAACGCGCGCTTCCTGCCCGTGCCGGCGAAGACGATGTCGCGGGGCTCGTCCCCCACCAGCAGCGTCCGCGTCACGCTGCCGCCCTGCCCGCCCGCGTCCACCTTCACGATGCTGACGCTGTCGGACAGGTGGTTGACCACCCAGACCTCGTCGTTGGTGCGCGCGGCGACGGCCACGGGCTCCAGGCCCACGGGCACGGAGCCCTTGTGCGTGAGGCCGCTGGCGGCGACCTGGAAGATCTCCAGCCGGTTGTCCGGCGTGTTGACGGCGTAGAGCCACTGGCCGTTGGGCGACAGGGCCAGGGGGCGGACCTGGCCACTCTCGAAGACGGTGAAGTGCTGAGCGTGCGAGGGGCTGCCGTAGGCGAGGCCCAACAGCAGCATCGCCGCGGACGCGGTGCGCGTGAAGGCACGGCGCACCACCGGGTGTCTGACTTTCATGATGTCTCTCTGGGAAGGGGTTGGGGACCCCGGCTGCACTGTAGATGTGGCGTCCGACATGGGGGCAACGGGTGGACCCGGACCCGGTGGAGTCATTGCGTGGCGCAATGACTCCCTTTCTGTGTACGCAGTGAAGGGCGTTCCCTGGTCGGTGCCGCGCGCTACCGGGGCCAGTCCCGCAGGAGCCGTTCGGTGGCATCCTGCTGGTCCCACTGCACGCGGCCGGTCAGCGTCAGGCCCCCGTGCTCGATGACGATGCGCCGCCACACCGGAGCGCCCGGGACGTAGCGCGCGTCCGCGCGGGCCCAGGCCGCGCCGCCGGTGGCCTCCACCATGCGCATCACGCAGGCGTCGAACTCCGCCTCCGGCAGCCAGCGCAGCGCGTCCAGCACCTGGTCGGACTCGAAGTTGCGCAGCGCGGTCGGGCGGCCGGTGACGGCACTCAAGGCCTGCGGGCCCTTACCCTCCGGGATGAAGGAGAGGCCCTGGGGCCCCAGCACGCAGAAGCCCTTCCGCTTGCCGAGCTGCGCGGGAAACACCGCCACGGAGTCCAGGCGCACGCCCGCCCGCGCCGCGCCACGCAGCGGGGCCTGCCGGTGCAGCTCCACGAGCAGCGCGACCGCCGGGGCCCGCTTCACGGCGCCCCCATGCAGCCGCCAGTCCCCCTCCAGCCGCGGGTCCAGGCTGTGCTCCAGCCGGAAGCCCTCGGGAGGGATGGCGCCCCAGCGCACCTCGCGCGGCTCGCCGAACATCGGGGCCCAGATGAGCCGTTCGCTGGTGAGCCGGAGCCGGCCCGCGCTCAGGAGCTGGGCCCCCAGGGTGGCCAGGGCGAACGTGACCAGGAAGCCCGTCAGCCAGGACTCCATCGACTTGGGGACGACGAAGGACAGCAGCAAGGTCAGCGCGAACACCGTCCCCACGGAGAGCACCAAGCGCCGCGTCCGCTCCTGCTTCCAGGCGGTGAACGGGGGTGCCAGGTCCGAGCGCAACCAGGAGTCGTTCTCGAAGACGAGCACCTCGCCCGGCTTCAGCGCCCAGCGCACCGCGGGCTGGCGCACCAGCGCATCCAACCGCGTCAGCGCCTCCTCCAACGGCACGTCCTCCGGCGCCACCGTCAGCGCGTTCAACCTGCGCCGGACCAGCTGCCGCAGCCCCTCGCGCCCGGCCGTCAGCTCCCGGGCCTCCCGCAGGACGGGCGTGCCGTCCGGCCAGACCTCCAGCTCCGCCCGGCGCTGGACGCGCTCCAGTGCCTCCTCCACCGCTCCCGCTTCGGCCACGAGCGTGGGCACCAGCTCCGGGCGCCGCAGCAGCGCGCGCTTCCAGCGAGGGCCGGACAGCACCTTCCGCAGCTCCGCGTGGGAGCGCCGGGCCGCGGCGAGCACCTCCGCGCGGCCCTCCAGCTGACGCTCGACGTCGGCCACGGTGAGACCTGGAGCGCTGGAGCCGGGACGTGACCGCTGGGACATCACGCCGCGCATCATAGCCTCGGCGGGCCGGGACTACTCGGCGGACGGCTCCAGCTCCAATCGCTCACACTGACGCAGCATCTCCTCCGCGTCGGCGGGCTCGGCGGGCGAGGGCGGCACCGGCTCCGACCAGGGCACGGAGGGCGGGGCCCGCGTTCCCAGCGACTCCTTCAGCAGCGTGAGCAGCTCCCGCGCCGGGTCCCTGGGAAACGACGTCACCGCCTGCGACGGCTGCGCCGCGGGCGGAGGCTCGCGCGCGGCGGCCTGGAGCAGCAGCGCAGGTGAAGGCATCGGGGCCACCACCGCCACGGGCTCCGCGGGCAGCAGGTCATCCGGGTCGAACCCGAAGGGCACCCGGGGCGTCGCGTTCAGGGGCGCGTCCTCGCGCGCTTCCACCGGAACGCGCCACTCGTCCCTCGGAATGCACTGCAGCGTGTTCAGGCGCGGCGTGTGCGCCGCCGAGTGCGTCACCCTGGGCACCGGAGGCAGGGGGGACTCCCGCCAGGAAGGCCACAGCGGCACGGACGGCGGCGGCGTCACCGGCGGCTCGCGCAGGGGCAGCGAACGCACCCGCGCGCTGCCCAGCCCCGCCGCCGCCTTCGCCAGCGCGGCGGAGTGCTCCGCCAGCACGCGCTCCGCCCAGGCCTTCAGCCACCGCGCCAGCACCAGCACCCACGCCAGGTGCCGCCGCGCGCGGGGCAGCGTCCCCACGGCCTCGGCTGGCGGACCCGCGCGCATCGTCACTCCTTCACCGGCATCCGGATGATCAACGGCGCCGTTCCCGTGGCGAGCCCCTCGGACTCCACCGCCAGCATCTCCCCTTCCGCGCGCACCTCCAGCCGGCCCAGCGACTCCACCGGCGGCAGGCGGGGGAAGTGGAACTGGCCCTGCGCGTCCGTGCGCGTGCTCAACTGCAACTCCGGCAGCGCCACCCACGCACCACGGATGGGCACGTCACCGGGCCCCACCACCCGACCCAGCAGGGGGGCCGGCGCGGACACCGCGTCCACCAAAGACAGACATCGCGCTTCGGTCCGGGGTTGCTCCTTGCGCACCTGCACCCGCAGGCGGAACGCGGGACGCGGCACCGAGCGCAGGCCCGCCCACAGCGCCGCCGGCACCGGGCTCAGGTCCACCTCCAGCTCCTTGTCGCTCATCGCGGCGAACACGAGGTCGCCCAGCAGCCGGTGCGCGCGCTCGGGCGTCTCCGCGCCCACCGTCACGAGATAACAGACGGTGAATTGCAGGCCGTTCCGCTTCCCCGCCCGTGTCAGGGGCGCGGGCCCCAGCTCCAGGAGGTAAAGACAGACACCCCTGTCCAGGGACTCACGGTCGGGCACGCCCAGATAGACAGGCGCTTCCGTGGCAATGCGTCCCACCCACGCCTTCATGCGCAGATCGACTTCGTCGATCATCCTTGGCCCCCCGGTTCCCGGCCTTGAACGTCACGCCACCGTTTTCTTTCATCATACGCTCGCACCGGGCGAAATGGCTGCACATCACCCAGGGGATTGAACAGGACGTCGGTGATTTGACAGGCATTGCACGCATTTCCCGGTCTGACCGTACGACTCGGCGTGTCGGGAACCGGGCAGTCCACCCACCGCGTGTCGTGGCATCCCGGAAAGCCCGTACGGGATTCGCGCGTCGCGCTTCATTTCCCTCGCGCGTTCCGCGAAGAATGGCCGCTGGGCCGGCATTCACCGTGGAACTTTCGTCATGACGATGGACTCCCCTTCCTTGAGACGACGACACCCTTCCCTTCTCTCCTCGGGCATCGCCCTGGGGTGCCTGGCGGTGTTAGGCACCGCCACGCCCGCGCTGGCACAGGACGACGACGCGCCCCGCCGGGTGGGCCTGCTGCTGGACGCGGGCGCCCCGCACGGCATCGGCCTGTCCGCGGTGGTGCGCCCGACGAACTGGCTGCGGCTGCACGCGGGCCCCACCACCAACACGCTCAGCATCGGTGTGCGCGGCGGGTTGAGCATCCTTCCGATGGACACCTTCGTCGCGCCGTCGCTCAACGTGGAGGCGGGGCACTACTTCGGCTCGGAGTACAGCGAGGTGCTGGACTGGCTGGGCCGTGAGCCGAGCGCCACGTCGGAGGCCATCCGCGACGTCACGTACAACTACGTGACGGGCAGCGTGGGCCTGGAGGTGGGCACGAAGAGCCGCTTCAACTTCTTCCTCAACGTGGGCTTGAGCTACGTGGCGCTCACCGTGCCGGACCCCACGCCGCTCATCCAGGACGCGGCGGAGGACGACAGCGTCACCTCCGGACCGCTGCACGTGCGCGCCACCATCCCGTCGGTGAAGCTGGGCTTCATCGTCTACTTCTTCTGAGCCAGGAGACCGACACCATGCGAACGAATTCCTTCCGCACCCTCCTGCTCGCCGGCGCCGTCACCCTGCTGGGCACGGGCTGTGATTCGCTCTTCTCCCTCGAGGTGGAGGCCGAGCGCATCTGCAAGACGGAGAACGACCTGTCCTTCCCCGCCGCGCCGCCCATCAGCGGCACCGTGGAGCAGACCTTCGAGATTCCGCTGGGCGACTTCGCCAGCGCGCTCCCCGAGGACGCCGAGGTGGAGACGGAGCTGCGGCTGAAGCTCTTCGACGCCACCGCCAGCACGGACATCAGCGGCATCCAGCGCGCGAGCCTCTCCGTGCGCAAGCCGGGCTCCACGGAGTACGTGCTGCTGGGCGAGTTCCAGCGCGCGGGCACCGGCGGCTCCACCAACAAGCTCCAGCTCACCAGCAGCGGCCCGGTGGACGTGCTGGACCTGGCCAGGCAGGAGCAGCTGGAGTTCCGCTTCCAGGCCACGGGGTCGCCCCCCACGCAGTCGTGGACCGCGGACGTCGAGGTCTGCGTCGGCGCCAAGGCGAGCGCCAGCTACTTCGGCCTGCTGTTCTAATTGTCCGAAGCCCCCCGCCCCGGCCTCGTGCCGGGGTGGGTGTGTCCACTGGCGCGGGCCGGAAGTTGGACGGGGACGCGCCGCGCCCTTAAGTGGGGAGGGTGGGACGCAAGCGGGCCGTGGGCGGCATCGAGATTCCGGGATGGGCGTGGCTGGTGCCGTGCGCGCTGGTGCCCGTGGTGCTGCTCAACGTGGGCGTCGCCTGGCTGGGCGGGACGCAGGTGTCGCCGCTGTCCTTCTCCTTCCTCCAGACGAAGGCGCGCGCCCTGGGGGCCTACGTGGCGCACCGGCCCGCGTGCGTGCTGGAGGACCATCCACCGCTGGAGCCGCTCATCGCGGACGCGGAGCGCCGCCACGGGATTCCGCCGGGGCTCCTGAGGGCGCTCATCCAGGTGGAGTCGGAGACGCGGGTGCACCGCATCTCGCCCGCGGGGGCCATGGGGCCCGGGCAGCTCATGCCGGACACGGCGGCGCTGATGCGGGTGGAGGACCCCTTCGACCCGGCACCCTCCGTCGACGCGAGCGGGCGCTACCTGGCCGAGCAGCTGCGAAGGTTCCGCGACGTGCGGCTCGCGGTGGCCGCGTACAACGCGGGCCCGGGGTCGGTGAACGGGCACGTGCCGCGCAACGGGGAGACGGAGTTCTACGTGGCCAAGGTGCTCGCGGCCTATGAGCACACCCGGCCCAAGGCGCCCGTGGTGGTGAAGCGTCCGGCCGCCTCCGAGGCTCCCGCGAAGGCCGTCACCGTGAAGGCGCCCGCCGCGAAAGCCTCCGCCGCGCAGGCCGCGAGGAAGGCCCGTCCGCCCGATGCGTCCGCGAAGCAGCCCGCCGCACCGAAGGCGCTTCCCCCCGCGAAGCCCGCGTCCCGCCCGGCCAAGGCCAGCAAGCCTCCCGCGCGGGTCGCGTCCGCGGCGCGCTGAATCCGGTGCCCGCACCGAAGACGGACAGTCCGCCAACAAGGTCACCTGGGCCGGGCGTCCACCAGCCTGCGCCCGTGCAGGCCGCTGGCCGCACCGGTGTCCAGCCACAGCTCCGCGTCGCGGTGGAGCTGGAGGAACGACGCGGGGCACCGGGGCGTGAGCGGCCCGTGCACCATCTCCGTCACCGCCGCGGCCTTGTTCACGCCGAAGGCCAGCACCACCACCTTGCGCGCCTGGAGCACGGCCGCCATGCCCAGCGTCAGCGCCGCCATGGGCACCTTCGAAGGGTCATCCCCGAAGGCCATCACGTGCGACAGGCGCGTCTCCCGCGACAGGCGCGCGCGGTGGCTCCTCGCCGTCAGCACCTCGCCGGGTTCGTTGAAGGCGATGTGCCCGTTGGGCCCCACGCCCAGCAGCAGCAGGTCCAGCCCCCCGGCCGCCGCGAGCGCCGCGTCATAGCGCGCGCATTCCGCCTCCGCGTCCGGCGCGCACCCGTCGAGGAAGTGGATCCGCTCCGTTGACAGATTCACATGCCGGAACAGGTGCCGGTCCATGTACGCGCGGAAGCTGCCCGCGTCCTCCGGCGGCAGCCCCAGGAACTCGTCCACGTTGAACGTCGTGGCCCGCGACAGGTCCAGCGCCCCCCGGGCCGCCAGCTCCGTCAGGCTCCGGTACACGTTGAGCGGCGAGCGCCCCGTGACGAGCCCCAGCACCAGCTCCGGCGTGTGCCGCACCGCCTCGGCGATGCGCGCCGCGCAGGTGCTGGCGGCCTCCTGCTCCGACTCGAACACCCGTAGGTCCATGGACCCGCCAGCATACGCCGGCCTCCGGGCCCCGGTCGCTGGCCCCCTCAGCCGCATCGTGCGTGGCGCCGCGCGGCAAGGGCTCACGCTTCCGGGAATTACACGCGAACCCGGGCGGCGATTAACAGGCCAGGCCCCCCGCACGCCTGGGGACCGGGAAGGGTTTCCCACGGGCGCTCCGTGCAATCCGTCCTCACGCGTGGAGGCCGGGTCGCGCTAGAACCTGTCACATGAAAGTCGCCGTGCTCACCGGCGGGGGTGATTGCCCCGGCCTCAATGCGGTCATCCGAGCCATCGTCCGCCGTGCCAGCGAGCACGGCTTCGAGATGATGGGCCTGCGGGATGGGTGGAAGGGCCTGCTGGACGACAACCACTTCCGCCTCACGCGGGAGACCACCTCCGGCATCCTCCACCGGGGTGGCACCATCCTGGGGACCTCGCGCGTCAACCCGTTCAAGGTGGAGAACGGCCTGGAGCGCGTGAAGCGCGCCATCGAGCGCAATGGCATCCACGCGGTCATCGCCATTGGCGGCGAGGGCACCCTGTCCGCCGCCACGCGCATGTCGCAGGAGGGCCTGCGCATCGTCGGCGTGCCGAAGACCATCGACAACGACCTCAACGGCACGGACTTCACCTTCGGCTTCGACACCGCGGTCCACATCGCGACGGAGGCCGTGGACCGGCTGCACTCCACCGCCGAGTCCCACAAGCGCGTCATCGTCTGCGAGGTGATGGGCCGGCACGTCGGCTGGATCGCCACCTACGCGGGCATCGCGGGCGGCGCGGACGTCATCCTCGTCCCGGAGATTCCCGCGGACCTGGAGGCCGTCGCGCAGCACCTGGTGCGCCGCAACGCGGGCGGGCGCACCTTCTCCATCGTCGTGGTGGCGGAGGGCACGCGCATCAAGCTGTCCGCGGAGCAGAACGAGCAGCTCGTCACGACGGGCGCGCTGGACGAAGCGGGCCGTCCGCGCCTGGGCGGCGTGGGCAACATCGTCGCCGCGGAGATTGAGCGGCGCACCGGCTTCGAGACGCGCGTCTCCGTGCTGGGCCACATCCAGCGCGGCGGCGCCCCCACGGCGCACGACCGCGTGCTCGCCACCCGGTTTGGCGTGCATGCGTGCGACATGGTCGCCCGCGGCGAGTTCGGCAAGATGGCCGCCCTGCGCGGCAACGAAATCGTCAGCGAGCACCTGGCGGAAGCCACCCGCGAGCTCAAGCGCGTCCCCGAGGAGTTCTTCAAGGTCGCCCAGGTTTTCTTCGGCTGACATTGACGTGTTGCGCCATGCCTGCCCCCACCGGGAGTGGCAGGCATGGCGCTGTGCATCCGGTAGCATTTGGCCCTTCCCCCCTCTCCCGAAGGGATGGTGTCGATGCTCACCGGTCGCATGATGGACTTCCCGCTCACCCTGACGCACTTCCTGGAGCGCGCGCGCTCCTATTACGCCGCGCAGGAAATCGTCAGCCGCAAGCCGGACAAGTCCCTGCACCGCTACACGTACGCGGACTTCCACCAGCGCGTCTGCCAATTGGCGAACGCGCTGACGCGGCTGGGGGTGAAGCCCGGGGACCGCGTGGCGTCCCTGAGCTGGAACCACCACCAGCACCTGGAGGTGTACTTCGGCGTGCCGGCGATGGGCGCGGTGATGCACACGCTCAACCTGCGGCTGCACCCCAACGACCTGGGCTACATCGCGCGCCACGCGGAAGACACCGTCGTGGTGGTGGACCGCTCGCTCTTGCCGCTGGTGGAGAAGTTCGAGAAGGCCGCCGGCAGCATCAAGCACGTCATCGTCATCCCGGACGACGGCCCGGTGCCGGAAGGGCGGCTGGACTACGAGAAGCTGCTCGCGGCGGAGTCGCCCACGTTCGAGTTCCCCCGCCTGGATGAGAACAGCGCGGCGATGCTCTGCTACACGTCCGGCACGACGGGCAACCCGAAGGGCGTGCTCTTCAGCCACCGCTCCATCGTGCTGCACACGCTGGTGTGCTGCCTGCCGGAGGTGCTGGGGCTGAGGGAGTCCGACACGGTGCTGGCGGTGGTGCCCATGTTCCACGCGGCGGCGTGGGGCCTGCCGTTCGACGCGCTGCTCACGGGGGCGAAGCAGGTGCTGCCCGGGCCGCACCTCGACCCCCAGTCGCTCTTGGAGCTGATGCAGAACGAGAAGGTCACGGTGGCGGGCGGCGTGCCCACCATCTGGCTGGGCATCCTGGCGCAGCTGGACCGCGAGCCGGGCAAGTGGGACCTGAGCGCGATGCGGCACATGGTGATTGGCGGCTCCGCGGCGCCGCCGGCGCTGATTGACGGCTTCCGCAAGCGCCACGGGCAGAACGTGCTGCACGCGTGGGGCATGACGGAGATGAACCCGGTGGGCACGCTCGCGCGGCTCAAGGGGGACCTGCGCACGGCGTCGCCGGAGACGCAGCTGGAGGCGTACGCGTCACAGGGCTACTCGGTGCCGTTCGTGGAGACGCGCCACGTGAGCGACAGCGGGGAGATATTGCCCTGGGACGGCAAGGCCATGGGCGAGCTGGAGGTGCGCGGGCCCATGGTGGCGGCGTCGTACTACGGCGACGAGGGCAAGGACCGGTTCACGCCGGACGGGTGGTTCAAGACGGGCGACGTGGTGACCATCGACCCGGCGGGCTACCTGCACATCACCGACCGCAGCAAGGACGTCATCAAGTCCGGCGGCGAGTGGATCAGCTCCGTGGCGTTGGAGAACGCGCTGATGGCGCACCCGTCCGTGCTGGAGGCGGCGGTGTTCGCGGGGCGGCATCCGAAGTGGGACGAGCGTCCGCTGGCGGCGGTGGTGTTCAAGCCGGGACAGCAGGCGACGAAGGCGGAGCTGACGGCGCACCTGGAGAAGCAGTTCGCGAAGTGGTGGCTGCCGGATGACTTCCTCTTCGTGCCGCAGATTCCGCGCACGTCGACGGGGAAGTTCCTGAAGATGAAGCTTCGGGAGGACTACGGAGACCACCTGATGAAGGCGTCCGTGGCGTCCTGAAGTGGTTGGAAGGACCGCCGGGCACCCGACACTGGGAGCGCCGGCGGCTCGCACCGGGGCGGGGCCGAGGATAATCTGGGGGGCGTGATGCCTTCCGTCCAACAGCTCCGCCCGTTCGCGTACGCGCCCGTGCAGGCGTTCCTGCAAGCCTCCGGACCGGTGGTGCTCATCCAGCAGCCACCGGAGCCGGTGTTCCAGCAGGTGGCGCTGCGGCTGGCGGAGGCGCGCACGGTGGGGATGGCGCACCGGTCGCGGCTGGTGGACCGGCTGTTGGTGATGCTCCAGGCGTTCGACTCGCTGGAGGTCCACTTCCTGGGGCCGGAGTGGGACGGGCAGGAGCTGCGGGTGGGGCGGATGGAGGGATGCGCGCTGATGGTGCATGACCCGTCCGTGTCCAAGCAGCACGCGGTGCTGCGCTGGCACGCGGCGCAGGGGACGTGCTCGGTGCAGGACCTGAAGTCCATGAACGGCACCTGGCTGAACGCCGCGGCGCTGGGCGAGGGCGAGGTGCGGATGCTCACGGACGGAGACGCGCTGGCCTTCGGCGACGCGCAGTTCCTGTACCTGCGAGCGGAGACCCTGCACTCCCACCTGCGGCTCGCGAGCCCGGGCGGGGGGATGTAACTAGTCGGCGGCGGGAAGCTCCTGGTAGTGCACGTCGCTGGGGCCCAGGCGCTGCACGGTTTCGACGAAGCGCTCGCTGACGACGCGCTTGCTGGCGCCCTTGATGCCGAAGAAGTCGAGTCCCTCCGGGATGGAAGAGCGCAGCAGCCAGCGCTTCGGTGGCAGCGGGAAGCCCTCCGGATTACCGCAGACGTCGCACGCAGGCGTCTTGAATTCGCCGATGCAGTCAGGGTGCAGCCTCGCCAGGGGGCGCGCTTCCAGTTCGTAGAGCGCGGGCATGTTGCTCCGGCGGGACCGGAGTTCCATCCGGACCGCGATGATCCCTTGCAGCCCTTCGGCCTTGAGCAGTTCAACCGCGTCCTCACGGAGAATCAATTCCCAAGGAGGATCGCAGGTAACCGGGCCGAACCTGCCTTGAGCGAATCCAACCATGGGCCCGAACGAGTCACCTGCACGGACCGGCAGCTCCGGAGGGACGAAGGGACGCACCAGTGACACCAGCCGTTTGTATTCCTCCAGGGACATAGGGCCCTTTGGGTTGGCCAGGACCGGCTCGTTCACTGCTGACAGGTCGACGGTAGGGAACGCACTCTTCCCTGACCAGATGCCTTCCCGAGGGCAGTCGACGCCTGACAGGTGCCATCGATGGTGCGCCCGGTACGTGCCGCTCCAATGCCCCGGCTCATCGAAGTCAAAGCTCTCCACCGTGAAGTAGCGCATCGCTCAGTCCTCGAAGGGCACGGGTGAGAGTTCGAACTGCTGCCAGTACGTCATGGGCAAGCCGAAGAGCTCATACTTCTGGATCATCCAGGAGGCATGTTCAAAGTACTTGGAGATCGGCACCTTGCCGTCGTCCCGATCAAGGAAGATTCGCCAGTCCCGGTTCCAGGGTCCGCCACGTTCGCCGCGGTGGATACGCGCGTGCACTTCCGCATCGATCATCAAGACGTACTTGTGGATTTCAATGCGCTTGTCGTCGAATTTGGCTTTGTACGCCTGAGGGAAGATGTGGTGCCGCTCCTTCGGCCGCTTCGCCCACTCCTGTAACGCCTTCTCGCGACGGACCTCACTCGGCAGCTTCTCCCGCCGATGCCAGCGGAAGACCATGACGGGCACCGCGTCTCGCGGCAGTCCCTGCGCACTTCCCCACGTCCGCTGAGGCCCGCTGCCGGGTGCCACGAAGATGGGCGCCACGGGCATGGCGCCTCGTGTTCGCACGATGCGGTTCGGGGACAGGTCCTCGCACCGGAACAATGCGCAGACGTCGTCCTCGCAGACCTGCGTGAGGCACTGGTCCTCGTCGCGGTCCTCACACTCCCTTGATGCCTGGATGGGCACGGGTGCGGACGCGCACCCCAGCAGCACCACCAGCCACAGCCACACCGCGCGCATGTCGCCTCCGTTTTTCCTGTTATTCCATGTTCAACCCCATGGAGCCCAGGAGGCGAGCAGCCCGGTCACGGAGGACAGCGCGGTGTCAGGGGGTCCGTTATCCTCCGGGCTCCTCACGACACCGAGAGCGCGCACACCATGGGAAGGCTGCTGGTCCTGCTGTTCGTCTACCTGGGCGCGTACCTCGTGCTTCGCAGGCTGTGGCCCGCCGTCACTCGCGGCTGGCGCCATGGCGTGCTGGTGGGGCTGATGGTCTTCGCGTTCGCGGCCTGGACCGTGCCCGCGGTCACCGGCTACGGCCTGCACCACACGCCTCCGTTCCTCGTGCCGGTGAAGCTGTTCGCCGTCGTGTGGAGCATCTCCGCGCTGCTGGTGATGCTCATGGGCCTGCCGTTCCTCATCCTCAAGCTGCGCGCCGAGCGCCGTCAGCAGGCCGCGCCTCCGGGCGTGGACCTGGAGCGCCGCAGCCTCCTCGTGAAGGCCGGTCAGGCCATGCCTGTCCTCGCCATCGGCGCCAGTGGCGTGGGCGTCGTGGGCGGCAGCCTGGGCTTCACCGTGCGCGAGGTGGAGGTGAAGCTGCGTGGCCTCCCCGCCGCGCTCGATGGCTTCCGCATCGGGCAGATCACCGACGTCCACGTGGGCCCCTTCATCTCCGCCGAGTACCTGCGCGGCGCCGTGGAAGTGATGAACACCGCCGGCGTGGACCTCCAGGTCATGACCGGGGACCTCATCGACGACGTGAATCAGATCGACGAGACCATGGCTGCCCTCGCCTCCACGACGGCCCGCCACGGCATGCTCGCGGTGCTCGGCAACCACGAGCACTGGCGCGGGCTGGAGGAGGTCCTGGGCGGCTACGAACAGCTGGCCCAGCGTGGCGCTCCGGTCCGGCTGCTCGTGGATGAGACCCACGTGATTGAGCACGGCGGGCAGCGCGTGCGCGTGGTGGGCGTGGACTTCCCCATGTCCGGCGGCAGCCGCACCGGCCGCGACCGGCGCTGGCAGCGCTCCGCGGAGACGGCGTTCAAGGAGGGCCACCCGGACGACGTGGTCCTGTGCCTCTCCCACCACCCGGACTTCTTCCCCTACGCGGCAGAGCGCGGCGCGCGCCTCACGCTCGCGGGCCACACCCACGGTGGACAGGTGGCCTTCCTGGGAGTGCCGCTGTTCGGCTTCGCCTTCAAGCACATGCTGGGCCGCTATCGCTTCAAGGACAGCCACCTCTACGTCTCCGGCGGCACGGGGCACTGGCTCCCCTTCCGCATCGGCGTCCCGCCCGAGGTGACGCTCCTCACGCTGCGCAGCGCCTGAACTGTCCCGGGGATGTAACCGGGTGCGGGAGCATTTCGTACAGGGGGCAAGGAGAGTCCTCCATGCTCACGAAGCTTCTGTCCCGCCCCCTCACGCTGGCTCCGGCCCCCAAGCCCGTCGTTCCCGCCGCGCTCCCGCTCAAGCCCGCGCCCATCCAGAACACGGCGGTGCGCGCGTTCCAGGGGACCAGCGGCTTCGAGTCAGCCCGGCCCGCGAAGCCCCTCCTCCCGCCGCTCCCGCCCCTGTTGCCCGGCGACCTCGGGAAGCTGATCAACCCGCGCCGTGCCGCCGTGGAAGAGGCCCTGGAGACGGGCAAGACGGTGCCCTTCACCAACACGGACGGGAAGACCGAGCAGGTGTCCGTCACGCAGCTCCCTCCCGGCTTCGCGGGTGGCGGTGACGACGTCTACGTCGTCACCGTGGGGGACGACCGGTTCACCGTGCGGGTCGAGGAAGGCGCCGACGCGGACGCGGAGGCCGTGCTCGCCCAGGTCATCGATTCGTACAGCGAGACGCCGGAGGACCTGCGGGGCTCACTCGAGCGCGTCGTCATCAAGAAGGACCCGGATCCGGACAATGCCGCCGCGCGCGCGGGCGACGGCACCATCACCTTCTACAACGGTGGGGAGTACGTGACGGACGACATCTTCCACCACGAGATTGGCCACCTCATCGGCCGGCAGGTGGAGAACGCGAACGACACCTGGCTGTCCCGCATCCTCGAGCAGTACGCGGGCGAGCCCCCTCCCATCCCGGACGGCTGGGCGGAGGCCGCCGCCGCGGACGGCAACCACCTCAACGAGTACACGGAGGACAGCTTCAACGACTCCGGCGTCTACACGGAGGACTTCGCGGAGGCCTGGTCCGAGTACATGCGCGCGCTCGATGGCGGCCCCAAGGCCCTGGCCGAGTTCGAGCGGACGTACCCCGGGCGTTCGGAAATCCTCGAGGACATCTACCCGCCGCCGGCCTGAGCCATCGGCCCCACGTCCAGCAACCGCAGCGGCGTGTCCCGCCCCATGGCGATGAACGGCGCCCAGTAGTGCGGATGGGGCTGCGCCTTCCGCAGCTCCCTCATCGCCTCACGCAGCGCCGTGGCCAGTCCCTCGCCGCCGAGCAGGTGGCGGTAATAGGTCTCCATCAGCGTGCGCGTCGTCGCGTCGTCCACCTTCCAGAGGCTCATCACCACCGTCTCCGCGCCCGCCACCAGGAACGCCCGGCGCAAGCCGTAGACACCCTGCCCGCGCCGGACCGCGCCCCGGCCGGTGTCACAGGCGGACAGCACCACGAGCTGCGTGCCCCACAGGTCCAACCCCGCCAGCTCCAGCGCCGTCACCAGCGCGCTGTCGGAGGAAGAGGCACCGGGAGCGCTCGTCTTCGCCGTCTCGCCCGCGAGCAGCAGGCCGGAGCGCAGCAGTGGATCCGGCGGACGCGTGGCCGGCGGATCCTCGCCCAGCGCGCCGAAGGTCGCGACGGCACGCGAGGTGTTCTCCGGCGCGGTGGCGTCCTCCAGGAAGAAGCCGTGGGTGGCCAGGTGCAGGATGCCCGGCGTGCGCAGGTGCAGCAGCCGCTCCTTCGTCGCCTTCGTCCCCAGGAACAGCTGCGCCTGCGGGAACAGGCGCTGGATGGCCTCCGCCTCCTCGCGCGAGCCCGGCAGCGGGACGGGAGCCCAGTCCCGCGCCACCAGGTCCGCGCGCCGCGACGACGGCGAACGCTCGGCCACCACGGAGGTGCCTCCCATGGGAGGCCGGGGGCTCGTGTTGAACGCCGGATCCGCCAGCACCACCACCGAGGACGCGGGCCGGGGCTGCTGGGAGCGCGGCAGCAGGTCCTTGCCGGAGGTCAGGTAGATGAAGTCGTAGCTGTCCACCAGGTACTGCTGGCCGTCGTGCAGCGCCGCGAAGGGCACCAGGGCCAGCTCGCCATCCGGGGAGAGGAAGAGGCGGCGCGTCTTGCCCAGCAGCGGCAGCAGCGGCTGGAAGGCGAGCTGGTAGAGCGCGTGCGAGGACTCCTCGAAGGCGGCATCCCGGCGCGCCAGCGCGTCCCGCAGGCGGGAGGCCGCCGCTTCGATGGGGCCGGCGGGGCCCAGGTCGAGCGCGCGGATGCTCGCGTCGGGCATCAGCACCAATGCCAGACAGCGCAGCTGCGACGTGCCCGTTCCCTGCACGAGAGGACGGTCCTCGTAGGTGATGAACTCCACGAGCGCGCCGTCCTTCGGCAGCGTCTCGGCGACGCGGTCGACGATGTCCTCGGGAGACGGCAGCGCGGCCAGCGCGCGCAGCGGCGCGGAGCGGCTGGCAAGCGTCGCCTCCAGCGCGTCGCCCTGCGTGGTCAGCGCCGTGAGCTGCCGCTGGTAGGCGGACGGCGTGAGCGCGCCGGGCCCGTGGAGCGAGAGGCGGGCCAGCTGGGTGCGCAGCTTGCGCAGCCGTTCGAAGGTGCCGCGCTCCTCCGTGCCCAGGCTCCGGTAGACCGCGCGGGAGATGTCGGCCGTTTCCTCGACGGAGCGGCCCTTGAGCAGCAGCGCCGCGCTCAATGCCAGACGCCGCACGTCCGCCGATTCCGGGTGCGCGCGCACCAGCGCGTAGAGCTGCTCCTCGTCCGCGCGCAGGTGCTGGAGGAAGCTGGCCAGCCGCGCCTCGGAGAACTCCAGGGCCTCGCGGCGCAGGCGCTGTTCGGAGACGGCGAAGGCGCGCGTGAACAGCGGCACGGCGTCCTCCAGCCGGTGCTGCGCCAGACGCAGGAGGGCCAGGTTGTTGAGCGAGGCCGCGAGGTCCGGGTGGTTCCTGCCCAGCACCGCCTCACGGATGGAGAGAGCGCGCGCGTAGAGCGGCTCCGCCTGGCTGTACATCCCCTGGTCCCGGTAGAGGTTGGCCAGGTTGTTGAGCGAGCCCGCGACGTCCGGGTGGTTCCTGCCCAGCACCTCCTCCCAGATGGCGAGCGCGCGCGCGTAGAGCGGCTCCGCCTGGGTGAGCTTCCCCTGCTTCCGGTAGAGCGTGGCCAGGTTGTTGAGCGACGCGGCGACGTGCGGATGGCTGCGGCCCAGCGCCGCCTCCCACAGGCCGAGCGCGCGCGCGTAGAGCGGCTCCGCCCGGCCGTACTTCCCCTGCGCCTGGTAGAGCGTGGCCAGGTTGTTCAGCGCGGCGGCCAGGTCCGAAGCGCTGCTGTCGGGCGCGGCCTCGCGGATGGCGAGCGCGCGCGCGTAGAGCGGCTCGGCCCGGTCATACAGCCCCTGGTCCTGATAGAGATTGGCCAGGTTGTTGAGCGAGTCCGCCACCAGCGGGTGCTTCTTGCCGAGCGCCGACTCGCGGATGGCGAGCGCGCGCAGGCCCAGCGGCTCCGCGCGGCCGTAGAGCCCCTGGTCCTGGTAGAGCGTGGCCAGCGTGTCGAGCGAGTCCGCGATGAGCGGGGCCTCCTTGCCCAGCGCCGACTCGCGCAGGGAGAGCGCCCGCACGTACAGCGGCTCCGCGCGGTTGTAGAGCCCCTGCTCCCGGTAGAGCAGCGCCAGGTTGTTGAGCGAGTCCGCGACGGTGAGATGCTGCTTGCCGAGCACGTTCTCCCGCAGGTCCAGCGCGCGCGAGTAGAGCGGCTCCGCCCGGCTGTAGAGGCCCTGCTGCTGGTAGAGGTTGGCCAGGTTGTTGAGGGACTCCGCGTAGGCGGACTGGTTCTCGCTGAGGGTCGCCTCCTGGCTGGCCAGGGCCCCCATGCGGCTGCGCTTGTCCAGGCTGAACAGGTTGTTCGTCCGCCGGGACATGGCGTGCCCGTGGTCGTAGAAGCCTCCAGCCTGGCGGTCGGTCTCCATCATCGGGGAGGCGGCGAAGCCGAGCAGCCTGGCCGCGGTGACGGACTTCGCGGCGTCGTCGTTCACCACCGCTTCGCGGATGGCCAGCGCGCGCTCGTGGAGGACGCCCGCCTGGGCGAAGTCCCCCTGCAGCCGGTACAGCTCCCCCAGCAGGTTCAGGGCGTAGGCGACGTCCGGGTGCGAGTCCCCCAGCACGGCCTCCCGCAGGGCCAGGGCCCGCGCTCCGGGCGCCATGGCCTCGGCGTACCGGCCGGCCTCGTAGAGCGTCGCGGCCTGGTCGAAGGCCTTGAGGGCGTCCGCCAGCCGGGGGTCCGAGGGCTCGCGACCCACGGGCATGATCGAGGCACACCCCAGTGCCATCACCACCATGCACCCGAGAACCCACCGCATGCCGACGCCTCCTGGGGACCAGGGATGACCCACCCGGGCCTCCCCTTCCCGACTTAGAGGCAGGGACCCGGAGAATCATGCAGGAACGTGTGCGCGAAGCACCTCCTACTGCCCATACCCCCGGAATTGCTGGAACACGCGCTCCATCTCGGCGTCGTCCAGCAGCACGGGCTCACCAAGCTGGAGCGCCCGCCAATACATGGCCGCCAGCGTCTCCACCTCCACCGCCAGCTTCCAGGCGGAGGCCAGGTCCGCGCCCACCGCCACCAGCCCGTGGTTGGCCAGCAGGCACGCCTTGCGGCCCTCCAGGGCCACCATCATGTTGCGCGCCAGCTCCGGGGTGCCGAAGGTGGCGTACTCCGCGCAGCGCACGTCGGTGCCGCCCGCCGCGGACACCATGTAGTGGAACGCGGGGATGCCCCGGCGCAGGCACGCCAGCGTGGTGCTGAACATGCTGTGCGAGTGCAGCACCGCGCCCACCTCCGGCCGCGCCTGGAGGAGGTCCCGGTGCAGCTGCCACTCCGTGGACGGCTTGCGGTGGCCCTCGTGCGAGCCGTCGAAGCGCATGAGGACCAGGTCCTCCGGCGTCATCGTCTCGTAGTTCATCCCGGATGGCGTGAGGAGGAAGCCACCCTCCACCCGCTGGCTCAGGTTGCCGGACGTGCCCTGGTTCAGCCCGGACGTGTTCATCCGCCGCGCGGTGGCCACCATCGCCTCGCGCAGCGCAAGGTGGAGGACGCCCCCCGCTCCGCTCACTTCGCCGCGCTCCGCTGGGCGCGCCGCTCCGGGAAGAGCGACAGCATCCCTTCTTCCGTCGCGGGACACACGCCGCGCTCCGTGACGAGCGCCGTCACCAGCCGCGCGGGCGTCACGTCGAACGCGTAGTTCGCGGCGGGGCTGCCCGGCGGAGTGATCCGCACCGTGGCGATGTCCCCCGACGGCAGCCGGCCCGTCACGTCGCTGAGCTCCGTGCCTTCGCGCTGCTCGATGGGGATCTCCTTCACGCCATCCTGGATGGTCCAGTCGATGGTGGGCGAAGGCAGCGCCACGTAGAACGGCACGCCGTTGTCCTTCGCGGCTAGCGCCTTGAGGTACGTGCCAATCTTGTTCGCCACGTCACCGCGCGCCGTCGTGCGGTCCGTGCCGACGATGCACAGGTCCACCTCTCCGTGCTGCATCAGGTGGCCGCCCACGTTGTCCGCGATGACGGTGTGCGGGACGCCGTGCTGTCCCAGCTCCCACGCCGTCAGCACCGCGCCCTGGTTGCGCGGCCGCGTCTCATCCACCCAGACGTGCAGGGGGATGCCCGCGTCGTGCGCCAGGTACATGGGCGCCAGCGCCGTGCCCCAATCCACCGTGGCGAGCCACCCGGCGTTGCAGTGCGTGAGGACGTTCAGCCGGCCCTTGCGGCCCTTCTTGTCCCACGCCTCCTGGAACAGCTTGAGCGCGTGCTCGCCGATGGCGCGGTTGATGGCCACGTCCTCGTCGCACAGCGCCGCCGCCTGCCGGTACGCCGCGGCGACGCGCTCCGAGGGCTTCAGCGGCGCGAGCACCTGGCGCATCCCGTCCAGCGCCCAGTGCAGGTTCACCGCCGTGGGCCGCGTGGCCCGCAGCATCGTCAGCGCCTTCTCCAGCGCGCCGTCGGACGCGTCCTGCCGCATGGCCAGACACACGCCGTACGCGGCCGTGGCGCCGATGAGCGGCGCGCCGCGCACCAGCATGCTGCGGATGGCGTGGCCGGCCTCATCCGCCGTGGACAGCTTCACCTTCACGAACGCGTGCGGCAGCCGGGTCTGGTCGATGACGCCGACGCTCCAGCCGTCGGACTCGACCCAGATGGAGCGCATGGGAACGCCTTGGACTTTCATCGCCGTGTCTTCCTTTGGTCCCGCGTTCAGCGCTTGAGGACGCGGCCCGCCACCGCGGAGAGCTTCTCCACCATGGCCGGGTCGCGTGCGTCGGGCGACGTCATGATGGCGTGCTCCAGGGCCGTCTGGCAGCCGGCCTTGCAGAGGGCCGTGTGCTGGCCCACGAGCGGCGCGATGTTCTTCACCAGCCCGCGCGCCTTGCCCGCGTTGCCCAGCAGCACCGCGACCACCTGGTCCACCGTCACCGCGTCGTGGTCCGGATGCCAGCAGTCGTAGTCCGTGACCATCGACACGCTCGCGTAGCAGATCTCCGCTTCACGGGCGAGCTTGGCCTCCGGCATGTTGGTCATGCCAATCACGTCGCAGCCCCACTGCCGGTACAGCTTGCTCTCCGCCAGCGTGGAGAACTGCGGGCCCTCCATCACCAGGTACGTGCCGCCGCGCACGACCTTGATGTCCAGGCCCTCGCACGCGGCCATCACCGCGTCACCCAGGCGCGAGCACGTGGGCTTCGCCATGGACACGTGCGCCACCAGCCCCTGCGAGAAGAAGCTCTTCGTGCGCGCGAAGGTGCGGTCCACGAACTGATCCACCACCACGAAGGTGCCGGGCGGCAGGTCCTCCCGCAGGCTGCCCACCGCGGAGACGGAGAGGATGTCCGTGACGCCGCTGCGCTTGAGCGCGTCGATGTTCGCGCGGAAGTTCAGCTCCGACGGGGGAATCTTGTGACCGCGGCCGTGGCGCGGCAGGAACACCACCGGCTGGTCGCCGATGCGGCCGAAGCAGAACTCGTCCGACGTCTCACCGAAGGGCGACGACACCCGGCGCCACGAGACGTCCGTCAGGCCGTCAATCTGGTACAGGCCGCTGCCGCCGATGATGCCCAGCACGGGCTTGTTGGAACTCGACATGGATGGGGAGGCTCCGCTCCGCGAGGCTCAGGAAGATGAAGAATCGAATCAGGACACGCGCGCGAATGGATCGAGCGACATGAAGTCGTGGAACACCGGGTGCCCGTGGCCGGGCGGAAGGGCCACCTCGCCCCGGTCCAGGGCCGCGGTGCGCAGGCCCGCCCGCTTCGCCGCGTCCAGCTCCGCCACGTTGTCGGACAGGAACAGGATGTCCCCGGGCACAAGCTCCAGCGCCTGGGCAATCGTCGTGTACGACGCGGCCTCCACCTTGGGGCCGGTGGTGGTGTCGAAGTAGCCGGAGAACACCGGCGTCAGGTCCCCCTCCACGCTGTAGCCGAAGATCAGCTTCTGCGCGGCGATGCTGCCGGAAGAATAGACATACAGACGCAGGCCCTTCGCGTGCCACTCGCGCAGGGCCCGGGCCGCGTCCGCGTGGACGTGGCCCTTGATTTCGCCGCGCGCGTAGCCGTCCGCCCAGATGAGCCCCTGGAGCGTCTTGAGCGGCGTGGCCTTGCGGTCCTCGTCCAGCCAGCGCTGGAGCAGCGCGACGGTGCCCACGTCGCCCAGGCCCGGCTCGCCCGCGAGCGTGCGGGCGTCCGACAGGCACTGGCGCACGGCGGCCTCCTGGCCGTGCGTCGCGACGTACTCCGCCAGGTGCTTCCGGGCGAAGGGGAAGAGGACGTCCTTCACGAAGGCGATGGAGCTGGTGGTGCCCTCGATGTCCGTGACGATGGCCTTGGGAGGACTCACGGCGCGTACTTCGGGAAGCGCTCGGCGATGGTCTCGCCGGTGAAGTGGCCCACCCAGCCGTCCGGGCGGATGAAGAAGCGGATGGCGGCGAAGCGCGGAGAAGCGCCCATGTCGAACCAGTGCTTCATGCCCTCCGGCACGCTGATGAGGTCGCCGCGCGTGCACTCCACCTGGAAGACCTTGCTGCCCGCGTGCAGGTAGAAGCAGCCGCTGCCCTCCACCATGATGCGCGACTCGTCCTCCGTGTGGGCGTGCTCGGAGAGGAACTTCGCGCGGGCGGCCTCCACGTTGGGGGCGTCCGGCTTGATGCGCGCCACGTCCACGGTGTTGTAGCCGTGGGCCTTCATCTCCGCGTCCACGATGTGCTTGTAGGCCGCGAGGACCTCTTCCTGGCCCGCGCCGTCCGGCAGGTCCACGGACGCGTTCACGCGCTCGAAGCGCACGCCCACGGGCTTCAGCTCGCGACGGATGTCCTCGGGCTCGGTGTAGACGCCCAGCGGCGTCTCCGGCTGGTGGTCGTTGTAGACAATCAGCTTGCTCATCGCCGCACCTTCATCTTCTCGAGTTCGTACGTCAGCAGGTGTTCCAGCGCCACCACGTGGCGGCGCGCCTCGGCCATGCTCCGGCCCCAGGTGTACAGCCCGTGGCCGGCAATGAGATACGCGACCAGGTCCGTGCGCTTCGTCAGCATCGCGGTCACCTTGTCCGCGAGCCGGGGGATGTCCTGGTCGTTGGGGAAGATGGGGATGGACACCGCCGCCTCGTGCGTGCGCGTGTCGCCCAGGGCCTTGAGCAGCTCGAAGTCCTGGAGCACCAGCTCGCCTTCGGCCAGCCGCAGGTTGGACAGCAGCGCGGCCACCACGGAGTGCGTGTGCAGCACGGCCTGCGCCTCCGGCCGGTCCCTGTAGAGCTGCAGGTGCAGGGGCGTCTCCGCGGACGAGCCCTTCGGCGGCGGCGCGTGGATGTCCGCGACCAGGATGTCCGCCTCCACCAATTCGCCCTTGTCCACGCCAGAGCGCGTGACGGCGGCGGTGCGGGCATCCAGCCTGCGGGAGAAGTTGCCGCTGGTGGCGGGCACGAAGTTGCGCACGCTCAGGAAGCGGCCCACTTCGACGATTTCACGGGCCGCTTCGGACAGGTTCGCGGCGGGGGCCGGTTCGATGCTCATCCATCCCTCGGGGGAGCTTGAGGACGCGATGAAACATCGCGTTGATGACACCGAGCATAATCCGGGGGTCGCCGGTAGGCGCAAGGGAACGCGACGCAGGACGTCATGCGTCCTCCCGGCAGCCTCATGTCCCGTCGAGCGCGAACGTGGCCAGCCGCGCGAACTCCTCCTGGCCTTCCCGCTCCAGCACGTCGTTGTGATGGGCGCCGGGCACGGTCACCACCCGGACCTTCGGGAAGCGCTGGCCCAGCGTGCGGCCCATGTCCACGGGAATCACCTCGTCGTCCTCGCCGTGGATGATGAGGACGGGGATGGGGATGTGCGGGGCCTTGTCGAGCGACAGGTAGCGGTCGCGCATCAGCAGCGAGGCCGGCAGGAAGGGCACCGTGCGCTGTCCCATGGCGACCATGGACGTGTACGGGGACACCAGCACCATGCGTGCGCCGTATCCGCGCCGCGCCATCTCCACCGCGACGCCGGTGCCCAGGCTGCGCCCGCTGAGCACGATGTCCTCCGGCTTCACGCCCTGCTCGCGCAGGAACTGGAGCGCGGCCTCCGCGGACGCGTACAGGCCCGCCTCCGTGGGACTGCCCGGTGACGCGCCGTAGCCCGGGTACTCCACCGCGAGGAAGCCCAGCCCCGCGTCCCCCAGTGCCTGGCCGAAGCCGCGCTGTCCCAGGAGCTGCTCGCCGTTGCCGTGGAAGTGCACCACCGTGGGCGCTCCCGGCGGCGCGGGCAGGTAGTAGCGGTCCACGTTGAGGCCGTCCGCCAGCGGCACCACGCCGAAGCCGGGCTGGTCGCGCAGCATCGCGGGGTCCGCGTGGGGCGCGGGGTAGATGAGGGAGCGCTGCGCGGCGAAGAGGACGGCGCACAGCGCGAGGTACAGCATGCCGGCGATGAGGACGAAGGCCATGAGGAGGCGGCGGAGACGTTGCACGCAGGCACTCCATCACACCGCGCGCGGTGCTGGGGTGACGGACTTCAGTGCAGCATCGCGCCGAAGAGCGACAGGCCCAGGTTCACCGCCGAGGCGATGACCAGGCCCGCGCCCACCACGCCCGCGGCGGTGAGGGCCATGGGGTTGCGGTCCGCGAGGCGCAGGCCCTTGTGCAGGGTGCGCTTCAGCATCGTACGCTGGCAGTGCACGTGGATGCGGCCCTCCAGCGCGGCCTGCAACTGCGTCACCATGTCGTCCACGGACTCGAAGCGCTCCTTCGGGTCCTTGCTCATCCCCTTCTTCACGAACCACATCAGCTCCGCGGGCACCGGGCCCTGCGCACTGTTCAGGTGCATGGACCCCATGTCCAGCGTGCGCTCCTGCACCGCCTTCATGATGTCCGGCACGGACTGGAGGCCGTCCAGGTAGTGCGACAGCGACAGCAGCTCGTGGAAGAGCACCGATAGGCTGTAGACGTCACTGCGCGCGTCCATCGTGTCGTGCTCGCCGCGCGCCTGCTCCGGGGACATGTAGAGCGGCGTGCCCACCACGGAGCCCAGCTCCGTCTGGAGCGGCCGGGCCGAGTGCAGGTCCACGGGCGAGCCATCCGCGACGGCCCGGGCGGCGGAAGCGCCCACGCGGCGCGCGAGGCCCCAGTCCAGCACCGTCACTTCACCGAAGGGGCCCACCATGATGTTCGCGGGCTTCAGGTCGCGGTGGATGAAGCCCTTGCCGTGCGCGTACGCCACCGCGTGCAGCACGCCCAGGAAGATCTGCACGCGCACCTGGAACGGATAGCGCACCAGCGCGTCCAGCTCTGAGCGGCGCAGCCGGCCGATGATGGACTCCAGCGTCTCGCCCTTCAGGTGCTTCATCAGGAAGTAGTACCGGCCCTGCTCATCCACGCCCACGTCGTGCACGGGCGCGATGTTCGGGTGGTCCAGCATGCCCACCGTGCGGATCTCCTCCACGAAGCGCAGCACGCGGTCCAGGTCCGCGCCCGGAGGCAGCCGCTTGAGCGCGACCTCCCGCTCGATGTCGTGGTCGCGGATCAGCACCACCTCGCCCATGCCGCCCTGCCCCAGCGGACGGACCTCCTCGAAGCGCTCGCGCTGCAGCGGCACCACGCTGGGCTGCTGTCCCTTCCACTCCACGCGCGGCAGCACCGTGTTGCGCCGCTGGGTCGTGGAGGCCCCCGGGGTGAGCGTGGGCGCGAGCTGCGCCCCCGAGGACGGAGAGATGAGCGTGTTTTCCAGGCCGGCCGCGAGCGTTTGACTCATACGCGGCCAGGAATAGCAGGCACTCCGTGCGCGCGCCCACTAACGCGCAGTCCCTGACGCAACCGCGCGAAACCACTGGGCTGGCGGGCAGGCAGGCGTCACCCCGCCGGGGTGAAGGGCACGTCCAGCACCGGCAATTTCGTAGCGCCGGGCAGGTCGTAATGCCACCACTCCATCTTGTTGCGCTGGAAACCTGCGCCCTCCATGGCCTTGCGCAGCACCTCCCGGTGCTCGCGCGAGGCGGGGGTGCCGCCGGCGTAGCCGTGGTGCGCGGCGGGGGTGAAGTCGTCGAAGGGGGTGGGCATCTCCACCTCCGCCCCGTCCTTCGTCACCAGGGTGAGGTCCACCGCCCCGCCCCGGTTGTGGTTGGAGCCCTTGCGCGGATCCGCCACGTAGCCGGGCTTCGGGAGGATCTTCCACATCTCGTACTGCACCGCGCGCGGGCGGTAGCAGTCGTACACCTTCAGCCGGTAGCCCTGGGGGCGCAGCGCGTCCGCGGCCTCCTTCAGGCGCTTCACGGAGTCCGGCAACAACAGACACCGCGCGCCGTCCGGGTACACCTGCCGCTTGAGGAAGTTGTCCTTCGTCGCGTAGCGCAGGTCCAACACCAGGTCCGGGATGACGGTGGTCGCGTCCACCAGCTCCGGCTTGGGCGCGGCGGCCTTCGGTGCGCCCGCGAGCAGCGTCAGGGTCAGCGTGAGGCCCGTCGAGAAGAGCATCAGCGCACCCCGTCCGTGTACACCGTGGGGTCCGGCACGCCGGCCTCCTGGAAGCCCTTCGCGCGCAGCTGGCAACTGTCGCAGCGGCCACACGCGCGGCCCTGGGCGTCCGGGTCGTAGCAGGAGTGCGTCATGCCGTAGTCCACGCCCAGCTTCACGCCGGCCTGGATGATCTGCGCCTTGGTGAGGCCGGACAGCGGCGCGTGCACCTTGAAGGTCGCGCCCTCCACGCCCGCCTTGGTGGCCAGCTGGGCCATGGCCTCGAAGGAGCGGATGAACTCCGGGCGGCAGTCGGGATAGCCGCTGTAGTCCACCGCGTTGACGCCGATGTAGAGGTCCGTGGCGCCCACCACCTCCGCCAGTCCCAGCGCCATGGAGAGGAACAGCGCGTTGCGCGCGGGCACGTAGGTGACGGGGACGTCGTGGGACATGTCGTCCTCCGAGCGGTCCTTGGGCACCGGGATGTCGTCCGTGAGGGCGGAGCCGCCCACCTGCCGCAGGTCCACCGTCACCACGCGCACGTCGCGCACGCCCATGGTG
Organism: Corallococcus macrosporus; assembly: GCF_017302985.1. NCBI lineage: Bacteria > Pseudomonadati > Myxococcota > Myxococcia > Myxococcales > Myxococcaceae > Corallococcus > Corallococcus macrosporus. The sequence goes on along the minus strand of NZ_JAFIMU010000017.1, from coordinate 91,153 downwards.
GAGGCGACCTTCTTCGCACGCTCCAGCTCCACCGAGTGGCGCTGGCCATAGGCGATGGAGAGGCACACCGGCTCGAAGCCGTCCGCCTTCGCCATCGCCAGGCACGTCGTCGAGTCCAGACCGCCGGACAGCAGCACCACCGCACGCTTCGCCATTCCATCCTCCACTTCGGGGCGGCGCACACTACACGACGGGCACAGGCCCGGGGTGCTTCAGTCGATGCGGTCGCCGCTCACCGTGTACACGGTGGTGCAGGTGGACGGGTTGCATTTGCAGTTCGCGTTGCCGCTCTTGCTTGGCAGGAAGACGTCCGTGAGCGTGCCGCACGCGAGCGACACGTCGTAGCCGTTCTCCGTGGGGGCCGGGATTTCGCCCTCGGGGACGCCGCCGTCCAGGCGCTTGCAGTCGCGCGCCACGTTGCGCGCCTGGCTGTCGCTCAGGAGCATGATGTTGAGCGCTTCTTCAATCTCGGAGTCCTCGCAGCCGGTGCCGCACGAGTCGCGGCGCGCGATGGCGCGGTGGGTGGAGGACACGCTCTGGCCGGTGTAGCCCGCGTCGCGGGAGAAGCCCTGCACGGTGAAGAAGCCCGTGCCCGCGTCGGTGTCGCGGGAGAAGGTGCCCTCGAAGGAGAAGGTGCCCGCGTCGTCCAGTTGCGCGAAGTCGCGCGAGCCCGCGTCGCACGTGGTGCGCGCCGCGTCCAGCTTCGCCTGGAAGCGGAAGGTCCCCATCACCTGGTTGCCCGGGTACACGGGGTCGGAGAAACAACCCACCGCCACGGCGAGGGCCGCCGCGGGGAAGAGCGCCAGTGCCAGTCGCTTCAGGTGCATGAGGCGCTCCAGGTTAGACGTCCAGCGAGGCCAGGGCCAATTGACGGAAGGCCTCGCTGCGGGACAGCACCGCGCCCACATCCACCGCCGCGGGGTCCCCGCCGCGCACGTCCGAGTCCAGCCGCGCCAGCACGCGCCCCGCCGCCAGCGACGCGGGCATCGCGCGCCAGGCCGCCACCGCCGCGTCCTCCCACGCCAGCACCGCGCCGGGACGGGTGAGCTCCACGCCCTCGGAGCCCAGCGCCAGCGCCAGCGCGCACAGCCAGCCCAGCTCCACCGCGCCGAAGCAGCCGAGCGCGCCCGCGCCCAGCACCAGCGCGTCCGGCGACGTGAGGTACGCCTCCACGCCACCGCGCGGGTCCACGGACACGCGCACGCCTTCCGCGCCCAGCGACACGAGCACCGGCTTCAGCGCGACGTGCAGCCGCGCGAGGCTCTCTTCCGTCACCGGCACCAGGCCCTCCGGCTCCGGGTGCTGGAAGTCCTGCGCGGGACGCTCCAGCCGCGACACGGGCGCGCGAGGCGCGGGAGCGTCGCTGCTCACGAGCGCGGCGCCGATGCCGTCCGTGCGCTCCGCCTCCGGACGTCCCAGGGCGCGCAGCGCTTCCGCGTAGAGCGTCCAGCCGTCCACGTCCGGCCACTTCTCACGCAGGAGCGCGGGCCAGAAGCGCACCGCGAGCACCGCGCCGTCGGGGGACGGAGAGAAGCGCTCGGTCACCCACCGCGTCAGCGCGGGCGTGAGCTGTTGTGCGTCCGCGAGCCGCTCCGCCAGGCGCACCGCCGGGCCCACGAGCTGCGCGTCCAGGTAGCCGCGCAGGATGACTTCCAGCTCCGCGGGGTCCTGCGTGAGGCGCTCGCGCAGGCGCAGCGCTTCGCCCACCAGGCCGCGCGCGTCGGCGAGCTTCACGCGGCGGGCCAGCCGCTCGTCCGTGTCCGGGAGCTGCTCCAGCTGCGTGGCCGCCTCGGCCCAGCGCTGCTGGGCTTCGTAGGCGTCCGCCAGGCGCTCGCGGTACGGCGTCCACGCGTCGGCGCCCGCGAGCTTCGCGAGGGTGTCCGCCAGCGTGAGGAACACCGTGGACTCGCGCGCCTCGTCCACCAGCGCGAGCAGCGCCTGCACGGCGGCGAGGTTGTCCGCGTCGTCGGCGAGGGCGGCCTCGAAGGCCTCGCGCGCTTCCGCCGGCTGGGCCAGCGGGCCCTGGAGCAGCTCACCGCGCTCCAGGTGCAGCAGCGCGCGCGCCCTGGCGTCCTTCGTGTCCTCCGCGATGAGCGCCAGCGTGCGCTCCGCGGACTCCAGGTTGCCCAGCTGGCGCTCCAGCGCGTAGCGCTCGCGCAGCAGCTCTTCACGGCGCGCGGGCCAGCCGTCCGCCGCGAAGGCCAGGGACTCCAGCCGCGCGGGCTCCGGCAGCGCGCGCACGCGGACGAGCACGGCCTCCGCCAGCGCTTCCGGCTCCAGCCCCAGCTCCGGCAGGAGGAGCATCAGGCGCGCGCCGAGGCCGGGCTCACCACCCACCTCTTCCAGGGCGCGCAGGCGCGCGAGCACCGGGGCCGGACGGGCGCGCAGGACTTCATCGCGCAGCGCCACGGCGAAGCCAGCGTCGCGCTCATAGGACAGGGCCGCCAGCTCCAGCAGGCCTTCCCACTCCGCGTCCTCGCGCAGGCCGTCCGCCAGCGCGGAGGCGTGGGCGGGATCCGCGTCCGGCATCGCGACCAGGGCCCAGAGGGCCACGCGCGTGCGGGGCACGTCGCCCGCCTGCGCGGCCATGGCCAGCGCGTCGGTGTACTCGCCCGCGGCCATGGCGGGCGCGAAGCCCACGTCCAGGGCGCGCGCGAAGGAACCCAGGCGGGCGAAGCGCTCGGCCAGCTCCGACGCGGACAGCATGTCCGGTGCGTCCGTGGCGATGCGCTCGATGACCTCCAGCGCCTCGCTCATCTCACCCGCCTTCTCCCAGAGGCCGGCGGCCTCCAGCAGCAGCGGCGGACGCTCTTCCGGCGCGGCGAGCCGGGCCGCCTGCAACAGCGCGCGGGCCGCGCGGGGCGCGTCTCCCGAGGCGCGGTGCAGGTGCGCGACGAGCAGCGCGGCGCGCAGGTCCGGCTCCGTGGCGACGGCGGCCTTCGCGGCCTTCAGTGCGTCTTCCAGCAGGCCTGCCTTCTCGAAGGCCCGCGCGGCGGCCACCAGCAGCGACACGCGCTGCTCGCCCGACGCGAGCTCGGCGCGGGCCACGCGCACCTCGGCGCGGCGCGCGTGCGCTTCACCGAGCAGCGGCTCCAGGGCCTCCAGCGCGTCGGCGTAGCCGGCTCCGGAGACACCGCGCGACACCACGGCTTCCAGCGCGTCGCGGGCGGCGTCCTCGCGGCCCGCGTCCTTCGCCAACGCCGCGAACTCCAGGCGGAGCACCGCGGACTCGTCCGCGTCCTCCGTGAGGGGAATCAACCGCTCCAGCGCGGCGAGCAGTTCGGCGGACTCCTTGCGTGCGCGCAGGCCGTCCACCAGCGCGCGCAGGGCGGCCGGGTTCTCCGGATCCGCTTCCGCCGCGCGGCGCGTGAGGGCCCAGGCGGTGTCCGCGTCCGACAGCGACTCGTTCGCCACGGACGCGGCGGCGAGCAGCAGCTCTGCGGCGCGCGAGCCTCCCGCGGCCTCCGCGCCCGCTTCGTAGATGCCCAGCAGGTCGCCGTGGCGGCCCAGGGCGCGCAGTCCCTCCACCGCGCGGTCGATGACGCTCGCATCCGCCGGGCGCAGCCGGGCCAGGGGCACCAGCGCGTCGATGGCCTCGCGCGGATCATCGAAGAGGTCGGCCGCGCGGCGCAGCAGCACCTCTTCCGTCGCCGCGTCCTGGGCCCTGCGCGCCAGCTGCAACGACGCGCGGTACAGCCCGGGGCCGTTGCCCGTGCGCGAGTGCACCTCCGCGAGCAGCGACAGCGCCTCACCGCCGCGCGCGCCCTCCGGCTCCAGCGACACCACGGCTTCGAAGGCATCCGCCGCGTCGTGGAACGCTCCGGACGCGAGCGACGCGTGGCCCAGGCGCAGCCACGTGCGCACGCGCACCGGCACGGGCAGCGTGTCACCGCCCAGCGCCAGCACCCGGCGGTCATACGGCTGCGCGGCGGCGGGGCCACCACCCTGCGCGGCCAGCTCGGCGCGGGCGCAGAGCGCGTCCACGTCGCCGCCCGCGCGGCCCAGGTAGTCGTCGAAGGCCTCCGCGGCCTTGAGCGCTTCACCCGCGTCCAGCAGGCGCTGGGCCCGCTCGCGCAGCAGGGGCAGCGCTTCGGTGGGGGCCACGGCCTCCGCGCGCTGGCCCAGCAGGTCCGCCAGCCGGCGCACGTCTCCGGCGGCGCGCTCGCGCACGTGCTGGAAGGCCTCCGCGTTGGCGGGGTCCAGCTCGAACGCGCGGTCCTCGCAGAGGATGGCGCGCTCGCGGGCACCCTCTTCGCGGAAGGCGCTCGCGGCGGCGAGGTAGCTGGCGGCGGCCTCGGCGGGCGTCTGACGCTCGGCGCGGCGGAGCATCAGCTCGGCCAGGGCCTGGCGCTCGCCGCTCTCCTCCAGGAAGGCGCGGTGGCGCGCGAAGACGGGCTCCCGGAACGGGTCGGCCTCCAGGAGGATGGCGTCGAACTCGGCGGCGTCGGCGGGGCGGCGCACCTGGTGCAGCAGCTCCGCGGCCTGCGCGGTGAGGTTCAGGTCGTCCGGCTTCGCGGCGCGCGCGGCGATGAGCGCGGCGGCGGCGGCCTCCGGCTTGTTCGCGCGGTCGCGGTAGAGGACCGCGGCCTGGAGCAGCAGCGCCGCGTGGCGGTCGGCGTCGATTTCCGACTCCGCGCACTCCTCGTACCAGGCGGCCAGCTCCGCGAGCCGTCCGTCGCGCTCCAGCAGCTCCGCGAGCAGGTTCTCGGCCTCGGTGAGCCACCGGTCCTGGCGCAGGGCCTGGCGCAGGAAGCCCTCGGCCTTCGCAGGGTCCGCGAGCTCGCCCAGGTACAGGCGGGCGAGGCGCAGCAGCACCGCCGCGCCCTCGCGCGTGCCCGTCATCCGGGGCAGGCCACGCTCCCACCAGCGCGCCTCGGCGGCAGCGTCGTCGCGGCGCTCGGCCAGGGCCGCGCCCATGCGCGCGGTGTCCAGCTCCGCGGCGAACCCGAAGGCGCGCTCCAGCGAGGCCTCGGCCGCGTTCAGATCCAGCTTCACGTCGCGCAGCAGCTCCGCGCGGCGGCGCTCGCACGCGGCGGCCTCCGCGTTGCGCTCCCCCGCGGCGAGCAGGTCGCGCGCGTTGGCGAGCGAGCGCAGCGCTTCGTCCGCGCGGCCCAGCGACTCGGCGAGCCGGGCCTCTTCGTCGTAGGCCGCGAGCGCGGCGTCCACCTCTCCGGCCTGGAGGCTGAGCGCGGCCACCGGCTGGAGCTCCGCCAGGAGTTCCGACGTGCGGCCCGTCTCGCGGTAGAGGGCGACGAGCCGGCGGCGCAGGGGCAGCGGCTCCTTCGCCATCTGCGCCGCGTGGGACAGCAGCGACGCGGCGATGCCCGCGTCCGCCAACGCCTCGCGTGCGCGCTCCGCCAGCGACACCAGCCGAGTGACGGTGTCCTCAGACGGCGCCAGCACGCGCGCGTGGGCGACGCGCACCTCGAAGGCACCGCGCGGATCATCGCGCTCCAGCAGCGCGGCCAGACGCTCCACGGCGCGCTCGCACAGCGGGCGCTCCGCGAGCAGGTGCCGGTACGCGGCCACCGCGCGCTTCACGTCTCCGGCCTGCTCCGCCAGGTCGCCCAGGCGCAGGCTCGTGGACTCCGCCGCTTCCGGGGCCGCGCGGAAATCCGCGGCCTGGACCAGGGCCTCCTGCAACGGCAGGGCTTCGCGCACCGCGCCGCGCAGGAAGAGCAGGTCCGCGAGCGTGGCCAGGTCCTCGCCCTTCGCCGGCACCCGCGCATGCGCGCGACGCGCCAGGGCCAGCGCCCGGTCCAGCTCCTGGGCCTGCCGCGCGTAGGTGACACCCTCGCGCAGCAGCGCCGCGGCCTCGGCGGCGTCGGCGTCCTCCGCCGCGGCCTCCAGCAGGCCCGCGGCCTCCAGCAGCTCACCGCGACCGGCCACCAGCGACACCAGCCGGCGGCGCACCGTCGCGTCGGCCGGGCTCAGCCGCAGCGCCTGGCGCAGCGCGGCCTCGGCGGGCGCCCCCTGCCCCAGCCGGTCGAGGTAGAGGCTCGCGAGCTCCGAGTACAGCGACGCGGCGGCGGCGGCCGGCGCATGGGGCGCCTCGGCGGCGAGCAGCTCCGCGAGCCGGGCCCAGTCCTCCAGGTCGCGCAGCACGCGCTGCAACGCGAGCGTGGCCTCTTCGTGGCGCGGCGCCAGGACGAGCGCGGCTTCCAGGTCGCGCGCGGCGCCGCTCCGGTCGCCCAATTCTTCGAGCAGCGTGGCGCGCAGCAGGAGCGCCTCCACGCGGCGGGCGATGGGCCCCTGGCGCGAGGCCTCGGCGAGCGCGGCGGCTTCGTCGGCGGGCTTGCTGTCGCGGCGGGCCAGCTCGGCGAGCGCGAAGAAGGCGTCGCACCGCGCGTCGGAGGGCGGATCCAGCGCGATGGCGGCGCGCAGCGCGTCCCCGGCGGAGGCGCGCTCGTCCTTCTCCAGCAGCACGGCGGCCAGGGCCAGCAGCCGCTCCCGGGCGCGGGCGCCCAGGGTGGCATCGGCGGCGACGGCGCGGCGCCAGGCATCGAGTTCGGCGGGCGCGTCCGACGCCTCGCGCGCCAGCTCCGCCAGCATCAGCAGCAGCGGCGCGGGGCGGCGCGACAGCTTCGCGGCCTGCGCGCAGTCGTCCCGCGCGGGACCCGTGCGGCCCGCGCTCCGGTGCAGGGCGGCCCGGCGCGCGAGCAGCTCGGCGCGGGCTTCACCCGACGCGGCGGACACCAGCGTGCCCAAGAGTTCCAGCCGCTCGGCCTCTTCTTCCGGCGTGCCCGTGCCGGGCGGGGGCAGCAGCTCCAGCAGCGCCTGCGCGGCCCACGCGTCCTGCGGCTCCTCCGCCAGCAGGCTGCGCAGCGAATCCGCCGCGGCGCTCGCACGGCCCAGGGAGAGGCACAGCTCCGCCAGCTCGCGGCGGGCCTGACGGCGGGCGTCTCCGGCGAGGCGCGGCCACAGCTCCACCAGCAGGTCCGCCAGGGCCTCGCGGGCGCCGGCCTTGCGGTGCAGCGCGGCCAGCTCCAGCCGCGCGTCCAGGTCCTCCGGCGTGCGCGCGCTGAACTCCGCGAGCAGGCGCCGGGCCGCGTCCGTGCGGTTCGCGCGCACGGCGGCGGTGGCGGCCTTGCGCGTGAGGGCCACGCGCTCCGCTTCGCGCGGGGCATCCACGTCCGCGGGCGGCAGCGCCAGCACCGCCTCGAAGTCCTCCAGCGCGGCGCGGGCATCCGTGGCCAGCCGCAGCTCGCCCCGGCGGATCCGCGCGGGCGCGAACGTCGCGTCGCGCTCCAGCGCCTCGGCGAGGAAGGCCTCCTCGCGGCTGGTGCCCGCGGCCAGCAGCGACGCGCGGAAGAGCAGCTTCGCGCCCGCGCGCGCCTCCGGCACCAGCGTGGCACGCCGCGCGTACAGCCGCGCCGCCTCCAGCTTCTCGCCGCGTTCCAGCTCCAGCTCGGCCAGCGCCTCCAGCACCTCGGCGGCCAGCGGTCCCTCGGGGCTCGCCTCCAGCGCGGAGGCCAGGCGCATCAGCGCGGAGGCCTTCTCTCCGCGCTCCAGCAGGGCGCGAGCGCTCTGGAGGAACAGCGGCGCCGCCTCCTCCGCCCGGTCCGCGCCCGCCAGCGCCTGCGCGCGCGTGGCCCACAGCTCCGCCAGCGCCTGCGTCTCGCCGGCCTCCGTGTAGAGGGCCTCCAGCCGCGTGGCGAGCACGTCGTCCAGCCGCCGCAGCGGGAACGCCTGCGCGTACGCGGCGATGGCGCCTTCCCGGTCGCCCAGCAGCTCACACGCACGGCCCAGCCGCGCGCGCACGTCCGCCAGCTTCTCCGGCGCCGCGGTGCGAGGCAGCGTGGCCAGCAGCGATTCCAGCGCGCGGCGGGCATGCTCGGGCCGCTCGCAGCGCAGGCTCAGGTCCGCCAGGTCCAGCAGCACCGCCGCGTCCGGCGCCAGCCGCGCGGCCTTCTCCAGCGCCACCAGCGCGTCGCCCACGCGGCCCAGCCGCGCCTCCAGCACGCCGGCCAGCTCCCGCAGCGCCGCCGCCGCCAGCCGCTTGTCGCCCTGCGCCTCGGCCACGCGCGCGCGGTCCTCCAGCGCCGTCGCGAGCCCCGCCAGGTCGGAGCGCTTGCGCTGCAACGCGCACAATTCGCCCAGTGCCGGCAGGTCGTCCGGCTCCGCGCGCAGTACCTCCTGCAGCGCGTGCACGGCGAGGTCCAGGTCGAACGCCAGGTCGCGCGCGGCCACCGCGAGCCGGCGGTACTTCTGCGCCCGCTCCTTCGGTTCCACCGTCAGCCGCGCCAGCGCCGCGAGGCACCGGGTGAGCTGTGCGCCGTCGCGACGGGCCTCGGCCAGCGCGAGCAGCGACTCCAGCGCGGGCCGGTGGTCTCCGTCCGCCTCCAGCGCGAGCGTGAGCAGCTTGTCGGCCTTGTCCGCCTGCTGGAGCTTGCCCCGGTACAGCTCACCGGCCTCGGCCCACAGCGCGGCGCGGGCCTTCGGCTCCTCCTTCAGCGCGGCGGCCTTCTCCAGCGCCTCGGCCAGCTCCTGAGAGCGGCCGGTGACGCGGAAGTACGGAATCAGCTCCTCCAGCGCCACCGCGTCGCGCGGGTCCAACGCGAGCGCCGCTTCCAGGTGCTCGCGCGCCCGCGCCGGGTCGCCCAGCTTCGTGCGCGACAGCCGCGCCAGCGCATGGTGGCTCTCGTGCGCGGCGTGGCGCACGCTCTCCGAACGCGGCGCGGGGCCCGCCAGCTCCAGCGCCTGCTGGTAGCCGCTCAGCGCTTCCTGCAACCGGCCCAGCCCTTCCGCCACGCGCGCGGACGCGAACAGCGGCTCCGGCTCACCGGGCAGCAGCGACACCGCCTCGCGGTAGCGCAGGAGCGCGTTCTCCGGCTGCTTCAGGCCGTCTTCCCATACACGGCCCGCGAGCAGGTCCGCCTGTCCCACGCGGTCCAGCTCATGGCGCGCCATGGACACTTCGCGCAGCCGGTCCAGCGCCTTCAACGCGCGCAGGTGCTCGCCGCCGCGGTGGCACAGCTCACCGAGCAGCAGCAGCGCGTCCGGCTGATCCGGAGACAACCGCAGCGCGGCCTCGCAGTGCAGCCGGGCGCCCGCGATGTCGTCCTCCGTCTGCGCGCACAGCCGCGCCAGGTGCACGTGCGCGTCCGCGGCCTCCAACGGGTCGCGCGCCAGCGCCGCGAGCCGCCGGTACGCCCGCACCGCGCCCGCCCGGTCGCGCGCCTGATCCGACGCGCGCGCCAGCGCCTTCAACGAAGGCAGGTGGTCCGGCTTGAGGCCCAGCAGCTCGTGCAGCGCCTTCACCGCCACCTGAGGCGCGGTGTCGCGCGAGGAGCGCGCGGCGGCCTCGGCGGCGAAGAACGCGGCGGCCTCTTCCGACGTGCGGCGGGCCAGCGCGCACAGCGCCAGGTAGCGCTCCGCCGCGCGGGCACCCTCGCCCCGGCGCTCGCGCACCACGGCCTCGCCCCACAGCGCCGCGGGGCTGCGGTCCCGGCGGCGCGACAGCGTGGCCGCGACATCCAGGGCCAGGTCGTGCGCCTGAGGATCCGCGACGAGCAGCGCCAGCAATCGCTCCGCCGCGAACGGGTGCGCGTCCTGCGCGTCTCCGGCCTGAAGGTACGCCTGCCGCGCCTCCGCGAGCCGGCCCTGCGCGACCAGCGCCTCGGCGTCCGCGAAGGCCCGGGCGCCCTCCAGCGCCAGCATCAGCTCCTCGTCCGGCGCGGCGGGCGGCGGCAGCCCACCGGCGGCGAAGCGCAGGCGCAGGCCCGTGCTGGAGACCTCCGCCGCGGACAGGCGCGCGGTGTCCAGCGTGGGCACCTTGTAGCCCCGGCTCAGCGCGGCCAGCTCGCACAGCGCCGGTAGCACGCGGGTGGAGAAGCCGGTGGCGCCGCGCACCTCCACGTCCGGCAGCAGGCCCAGCGCGCCCACGGCCTCGGACAGCAGGCCCGGCAGCTGCACCGACGGCGTGGCGGAGAAGCCATACAGCCGCACGTCGTAGACGTAGACGGCCAGCCGGTCCCCGTCCGCGTCGAAGGCGATCTTGAACGTGAACGGCGTGCGCTCCGGCGCGGGCAGCCGTCCCTGGCCCTCCAGGTAGCCGGGGCGGAAGTGCAGCCGCAGCTCCTCGATGCCCGCCAGCCGTCCGGCCAGCTCCGCCACCTTGCGAGTGACGAGGTCCGCGTCGACCGTCAGCTCCAGGAAGCCGAAGAGCAGCTTCTTGCGCTGGTAGCGCGTGGCGCCCGCGCTGACGTTGAACGGGAAGCTGACGTCCGGAATCTGGAGCGCGAAGTCGGCGATGCGCAGCCCGGGCTGGACCTCCAAGGCCGGAAAGCCCACGAACGCACGCCGATCCAGCAGGCGAAGCTCGGGGGCGGCGCCGGAAGCAGGCGCGACGGGCTTGGGGGACTCGCTATCGGTGGCCATCGGTGAGGCTGGGGAGGCTACCATGCCCCCTAAGCCCTGGAATTTTTAGGCAAACCCTTGGCTGGGAGGCAGGCGGCGGGGCATGGCGCACCCAGGCGTTGTCCAGGTGATTCCGTCCTGGAGGAACGTCATGCGCCCAAGAGGGAAGCCGTGCAATATGCCGCGCCGTGCTGGCCCCCGACGCACTGGTTCTCGACGGCCGTTTCCGGGTTCTCAAGCCCCTGGGCTCTGGGGGCATGGGTGAGGTGTACCTGGGTGAGCAGGTCTCCCTGGGACGCAAGGTCGCCATCAAGGTCCTCCACCACGACCTGCACGCCCAGGCCGGCATGGCCGAGCGCTTCAAACGCGAGGCCCGCCTCCTCTCCGCGGTGGAGCACCCGGCGGTGGTGCGCATCGTGGACTTCGGCCAGTCCGGCGACGCCGCGTGCCTGGTCATGGAGTTCGTGGAGGGGCAGAGCCTCCACGACGCGCTCCAGGACGGCCCGCTGCTCGCGCCCCGGGCGCTGGCGCTGCTCCAGCAGTTGGCGGAAGGGCTGTCCGCCATCCACGACAAGGGCATCATCCACCGCGACCTGAAGCCGGAGAACGTCCTCATCTCCCCGTCCGCGCGCGGAGAGCAGGCGCGGCTCCTGGACTTCGGCATCGCGCGGCTGGTGGAGCCGGAGGCGGGCAGCGCGCTCAGCCAGGTGGGCGTGGTGCTGGGCACGCCGGAGTACCTGTCCCCGGAGCAGGCCGTGGGCGCGAAGGTGGACACGCGCAGCGACCTGTACTCGTTCGGGGTGCTGGCCTACCGCGTGCTTTCCGGACGGCTGCCGTTCGACGGGCCCACGCCGCGCCACTTCCTGTCGCAGCACGCCTCGCACGCGCCGCTGCCGCTGGACCGCGCGGCGCCGCAGTTGTCGCGCTACGTGGGGCTGCTGTCGCTGGTGATGCGGCTGCTGGACAAGGACCCGGCGAAGCGGCCGCAGACGGCGAAGGAGCTGGCGGACGCGCTGGGCCTGGCGCACGCGGCGCTGATGGCGTTCACCCCCAGCCAGGGCACGCCCATCGTCCATGCGACGCCCTCCTCGGGCACGGCGCCGGCCGTCGGCGGTTCGGGCACGGCGGCCTTCGGCGTGAACCCCGCGCCCCCGGGCCCGGGCTCGGGCACGGCGGCGTTCGGCGTGGCACCGGCCGCTCCTTCCGTGACGGCGCCTCCGGTGCAGGCCCCGCAGCGCACGGGCACGGCGGCGTTCGGCACGGCCCGGCTGACGGGCGGCGGGATGCCCGCGGTGACGGGCGGCGCGGCGGTGACGAAGGCGCAGAACGTGACGGTGATGCTCACCGACATCCAGGGCTTCACCGAGCGGATGAGCCGGCAGACGCACGAGGAGAACGCGCGGATGCTGGACACGCACGACCGGCTGCTGATGCCGCTGGTGCGCGAGCACGAGGGACGCCTGGTGCAGAAGCGCGGCGACGCGCTGCTCGCCGTCTTCCGGGCCCCCACCGCCTCCATCCGCTGCGGCATGGCGATGCAGCAGGCGCTGTGGCGCTACAACCAGACGGTGCCGCCCGAGCACCAGCTCCACATCCGCGTGTGCCTGCACGCGGGCGAGGTGCTGGTGACGAACGACGCGGTGCTCGGCGAGCCGATGGAGGTCGTCAAGGCGGTGGAGCACGTGGCCGCCGCGGACGAGGTGACCTTCACCGAGGCCGTGAACATGGTGCGCAACCGCGCCGAGGCTCCCGCCGAGCCCTGCGGCGCCATCCCCCTGCCCGGCCGCGACGAGAAGGTGCAGCTCTACCGGGTGACGCGCTCGGCGGAGGGCTCCCCCTTCGCCGCGGCGCTGGGCCTCCCGGAGCCAGGGACGAAGCTGCCACCGCTGGACGCCCTGCGCCTGAAGGCGCGCGAGGGCGCGAGGTACCTGCGTCATCACCCGCGCGTGCTGGCCGGCGTCGCGGGGGGAGCGCTGGCGCTGCTGGTGGCGGGCGTCGCCTGGGCGGTGCACGCGAATGATCCGCTGGTGCAGGCGCGTGGGCTCCTGGAGGACGGCAAGCCCCGGGAGGCCCTCCAGCGGCTGGAGGCGCCAGACGTGCCCAAGGGCGCGCAGACGACGCTGCTGCGCGCGGAGGTGAAGCACGCGCAGAACCGGCACAACGAGGAGCACGGCCTCATCCTGGGTCTGGGCAAGGAAGACGCGGTGGAGCCGGAGACGACCCTCCTGGATGGGCTGGCCGAGGACCTGGGCGACAACGACACCTCCGCGAGCCGGGCCCTGGACGCTCTGCCCGACGCCACCGTCCTTCCGCGCATGGAGTCCCTGGCGCGGGGCGAGCTCTCCTCGAAGCAGTGGGGCGCGCTGCGCTACCTGGACGCCAGGGACTACAAGGGCCTGGACCGGGTGAAGCTCTTCTCCGCGTCGCTGGAGTCCAGTGACTGCAACGTGCGCGCGAAGGCCGCCCTGCGGCTGGTGAGCCTGGGCGACGCCGCCGCCCTGCCCGCCCTCACGCGCGCGGTGGAGTCGGCCTCCAGCGAGAAGCCGTCCGGTAGCGGCAAGGCCTGCAACGCACAGGTGCTCAGCCGCGCCCTGGAAGAGCTGAAGAAGAAGACCGCGCAGTAGCGTGGGGCGTGGCTCACCGGACGCGCGGGTGCGTCACGGGGGCCACGCATTCGCTGTGCATCCCTCTTGCACTCGCGGCGGGCCTCCCATGCGTTCCTCTCACTGGAGCCCCATGAAGCCCCTGCGCCGCGCCGCCCTGCTCGCCTTCCTCGCGTGTTCCGCCACCGCCTCCGCGGCACCGCCCAAGACCCCTTCCAAGAAGCCCACCCCGGCGGCCTCCGCGAAGCAGGAGGAGACCGTGCTCGCGAAGGACGTGCGCGTGCGGCGCATCGCCCCGGGCGTGTGGCTGCACGTCACGGAAGCGGGCGGGGACTGGGCGGGCATCACCGCGAACGGGCTGCTCGTGGAGGACGGTGACGCTTCCATCCTCGTGGACACGGGCTGGAAGCCGGAGCACGCCAAGGCGCTGCTCGCCTGGGCGAAGGACACGCTCCATCGCCCGGTGCGCGCGGCGCTGGTGACGCACTTCCACATCGACCGCACGGGCGGCATCCCCACGCTCGACGCCCAGGGCATCCCCGTCCACGCCCGCGAGGACACGGCCCGACGCGCGAAGGCGGAGGGCAACCCCGTGCCCCAGCAGCGCTTGAGCGATGCGCAGGACTTCGGCCCGCTGTCGGTGTTCTTCCCGGGCGCCGGGCACTCGCCCGACAACCTCGTCGTCATGCACCCGGCCTCGGGCATCCTCTACGGCGGCTGCTTCATCAAGGACGCCACGGCGAAGGGCCTGGGCAACCTGGACGACGCGGACGTCGCCGCCTGGCCCGCGAGCCTCAAGCGCGAGCGCGAGCACTTCCCCGACGCCCGCATCATCGTGCCCGGCCACGAGCAGCCCGGTGGGACGGAGCTGCTGGACCACACCGAGGCCCTGCTGAAGAAGAAGGCCTCGAACTGAGAGACGCGGCGGCTCAGTCGTCCCGGCGCGCGTGGCCCTTCTTCTTGCCACGCCCCGGGCCGTCCCAGTCGTCGTCGTCCCAGTCGCGGCCGCCCTTGTCCTTCACCTTGTCGTTCACCTTGATGAGGTTGCGCGAATAGGCGTCGTAGTCCAGGTGCAGGTGCCCCTTCTCCCCCCGGCCGTCCACGCGGAACTTCACCTTCCACACGTCGTTGCCGGTGAGGTGCGCCTCTTTCAGGTCGCAGCGGTAGCCGCGCGCACGGCACTGGTCGAAGCCGCGCCGCACGGCCTCGTCGTAGCCCATCGCCACCGGACGTGACGGCGGCGGCCTCGGGGGCGGCCGGTGCGGATGCGAGGGACGCGTCTCGGCCACGATGCAGCCGGATGACAGCAACAGGCTTCCCAGGAGCAGGGGCAATCTCATGCGCGGGATGACGCCACACCCGCGCATGGATTCAAACGCGCTCGCGGTGCGAGCCCGTGCCCGGGACTGCCGTGAGACTACAAACCTCCAGGCGAGGCGAACGCGACGAAGAGCTCGCCCGCGAGGTACGCGCGCATCCCCTTGCTCGCCGGTCGGATGAAATCGTTGAGCAGCGCACCGGAGTCGAGCTTGTGCACCGTGGGGAAGGCCAGGTTCATGCGGCTGCGCGCCACGCCCTTGCCGCCCCGGTGGATGAACGTCACGGTGCCGTCCGGCGCCACCGCTTCCACCACCGCGATGTGCGTCATGCCGTCGTTGCGCTTGCCGTCGCGGTTGCGGTCGTACGTCTCCTTGAAGAACGCCAGGTCGCCCGGACGCGGGTTCAGCCGGTGCACCGCGCCCGCCGCCTGCGCGCGACGGAAGATGCCCGTCACCGCGTTCTCGCCGGCGAGGAAGCCGTGCGCCACCAGGTCGATGCCGGCCTGGAGATACGCCAGCCGCACCAGCCCCGAGCAGTCATTGGGCACCGAGCGGTCCAACCGCCGCGCGCCCACCAACTGCGCCGCGCGCGCCACGATGCCGCGCGCCAGCTTCGACGGCGGCGGCAGCAGCTCCTCCCAGAAGCCGCCCGGCCCCTGCGTGGGCCCGGTGAAGAGCGCCGCGGCCTCCAGCGCCGCCGCGATGACGCCCGCCTCCTCCGGCACCGGGTGCGCGTCCGCCTCCAGCAGCGCGGCCAGCCCCTCGCTGCCCTCGGGCGTCACGAAGGCCAGCGGCGGCGGGGCTTCGGCCTTCACGCCGAGTGCCCCCTCCGCGCCCACCGCCGCGACCTTTGGGGCTTCAACCGCGGAGGGCCGCGTGACGGCCGAGCCAGGGAGTTCCACCGCCATGCGAGGCGCGGCGTCCGGGACGTGCGCACAACCCACCAGGCAGCCCAGCGACATCAGGGTGACGAGCGACGAACGACGCAGCAGCAACAAGTCCTCCGGGGGTGAACGCGGCCGCATTCAACCCCGGAATCGTTTTACGTCAAACAGCGATCATCCCTCCCAGGTCGCGAGCAGGTCTCGCACCCGCGCGTACTTCTGGAGCAGGGCGGCGCGGTGGGCGCTGAGCGCCACCATGAATCCCACCACCGCCAGGCCCAGCAGCGACAGGAACAGGGCGCCCATGCGGTGGTCGCGCATGCCGAAGCGCACCAGGTTGGCGGCCACCGCCGTCACCAGGAACGCGGAGCCCAGGTACACGTAGGAGCGGATCCGCAGCGCGATGCCCGCGCCCACGCCCACGAGGCAGAGGAAGACGCACAGGAGCATCGCGTCGCCGTCGTTGAAGAGCAGCGGCTTCCACGCGCCCGCCACGTAGATGCCCGTCACCGCCAGGGCGCGCAGCTGCGCGTAGGCGTCCTGCGACAGTCCCCTGCGGAAGACGCGCAGCAGCAGGAGCAGGGAGAGGCCCGCGGGGATGGCGTAGTACTGCGGCTCGCCGGAGCCGGTGCCCAGCCACACGAGGTACAGCGCCGTGTTGAAGGCCGCGACGGACATGAGCGACGCCGCGCCCCGCTGCTTCGTGAACGCCCCGAGCGCCGCGAAGTGCGCCGCGTAGCCCACGAGCAGCGCCACCGCCACGAACGGCTGGCTCCACGGGACGGTCAACAGGCCCGCCAGCGGGAAGAGCCACGCGCCCGCCACGGCGGGACGGCGGAAGGCCTTGAGGCCCGCGCCCTCGCGCCGCACGAAGAGGTACAGGCCGGTGAAGGCCGCGCCGCCCATGATGGACACGAGGCTGTCCGCGGCGTCGGGGCGCGCGTCCAGGCCGATGAAGCGCACGCAGAAGTAGCCCGTCGCCACCACCGCCTGCGCGAGCCACGCGGCCGCTTCGTCCTCCTCGCGCGCCGCGTGGCGCACCAGGGCGAAGAGCAGCACCGCGAGCCCGCCGCACGCCACCCACGCCTCGCGCGACGCGCCGCCCGGCAGGCGCACCGCCAGCACCGCGAACAGCACTTCGATGAGCGCGATGCCGGCGAACGCCCGCCCCATCCGCCCGCGCACGGACGGACCCGCCACGGACAGCACCAGCGTGGCCAGCAGCGCCGTCGCCGCGCCGAAGTACGGGAGGATGAACTCCGCGCCCCGGCCGGTGGAGTGCGTCGCGCCGTAATTCAGGATGAAGGCGTGCACGGCGAAGAGGGACGCCAGCCACCCCACCCACTCGCGGTCCCGGCGGCGCATCACCACCACCCACGCGGTGGCCCACGCGAAGAGCACGCACAGCGGCATGCCCGGGTGCGTCAGCGAGCGCAGGCCCGCCACGGACAGCAGCGCCAGCACCGCGCCGCCGTGGTGCAGGGCCGCGCCCACCGCCACGCCGCGCGTGTCCAGCCAGAAGCCCACGCCCGCCAGCACCAGGCCCGCACCCGCCACCACCGCGGGAGCCCACAGCGGAGGCACGGCGGCGATCAGCACCAGACCGAGCAGCGCCGTGGCGGCGTTCATCATCAGGCGCTCGCGCGTCACCATCAGCGTCAGCGACGCGGCGCCCGCGACCAGCGCCACGGACAGGGGCAGCTCGCCCGGGCCCGCGTCCATCAATCGCAGAACCACGAGCAGCGCCACGGTGCCGGCGCCACCGGCCCACAGCGGCTCGCTCCAGGTGCCCTCGATGCCGGGCGTCAAACGCGCGGCGGCGTTCGTCAGCGTGCGCTGCACGGCGCCGGACTGGCACAACGCGGACAGCAGCGCGGAGCCCAGGCCCACGAGCGCGACGAGCACGGCTCCCTCCGGACGCCACTCGCCCACCGAGAGCGTCCCCGTCTGCCCCAGCGGCGCCAGCGCGAACGCCGCCACCGCCGCGGTGAGCAGCCAGCGCTGCGACAGCAGGAACGCGGACATCAGCAGCACCGCGCCGAACACGGCCAGTGCGCCGGGGGACGGCAGCACCAGCGTGGACACCGCGGCGATGGCCAGCGCCGAGCCCGTGGCCGAAGCGCGCAGGGACGCGTCGCGCGGGCCTCGGAAGAAGGCGGCCAGGGACTGGGGCGCGTGGTGCTCCGCCAGCGCCAGGGCCAGCAACAGGACCGTGGCCCACGGCCGCGCGTCCGGGATGAACAGCAGGAGCAGGGACGCGGCGATGACCCGGACGGACGGCAGCGGGCCCGTCATGGGCACCAGCGCGATGGCGCAGAAGAGGGCCGTGCGCTGCCCCAGTTCCACCTCCGGGACCAGCAGCATCAGCGCCCCCAGGCCCGCGAGCGCCACCTGCATCCACTTCGACAGCTCGTGGCGCGGACCTTCTTCATTGGAGCGCAGCAGCAGCGAGGCCACGGCGGGCACGTGCTCCACGACGCGCACCACGAGCAGCGGGAAGAGCGGCAGCAGCGCGGTCCACATGAACGGCACGGGCCAGGCCGACACGGTCATCACGCCATAGGGCACCATCAGTGCCGCGACGAAGGGCTGGCGCAGCGAGCGCGTCCACAGGAGCGGCAGCAGCGCGGGTCCGATGAGCGCGAGCGGCAGGGCGACGCGAGACAGCACCAGCGCGTGCCCGTGCCAGGACATCGAGGCGTCCACCATCACCGCCATCGCGCCCAGCGTGGCGACGATGCGGAAGGACTCGCCGCCCGTGGCGATGCGGCGCACGGCGGGCACGTCGTCCAGCAGGGCCAGGACGCTGAGGAATGCGGCGAGCCCCACGAGCGCCAGGGGCCCCGCGGTGTGGAGCGCGACGGTGGCCTCGATGGTGGCCAGCAGCAGGCCCAGCGTCGCGGGCAGCGCGCGAGCCGTGAGGAGCGCCGCCAGCGCCGCGCCCAGCAGGAACAGGGACTGCTGGCTGGACGGAGCCAGGGACACCGGCACCAGCGGCAGGATGAGCGCGAGGACGCCCGCGGTGGTGGTGCTCGCGCTCCTGCCCTTGCGCGCGGCGACGAGCGAGCCCAGCAGCGACGCGGCGATGAGCAGCCCCAGCGACAGCCCCGGCGACAGGCCCCACACGGAGTAGACGTGCGGCACGTCCGGCAGGAGCGCGAAGCCCACGAGCACGACCGCGAACGGCCGCACGCCGGGGAAGGTGCGGGAGGTCACCGCCACCGTCGCGGCGGCGGTGAGCAGCACGGGGCCCATGAAGACCATGCCGATCGCGCCCCACACCACGGCGAGCCCCGCGTACAGGAAGGCCGGCACGCCCAGCCGCTTGAGCAGGCCGCCGCGCTCACCCAGCAGCGCGAGCACCAGCGAGCCGCCCACCATCGCCGCGACCATCGCCTGCGTGGAGTGGGCGAAGGCGAGCTTCGGCAGGATGGCGCCCGCGAGGAGCGCGCCGTAGGCCAGGAAGCGCTCGTCGCGCAGCCGGAGCGCGGCCACCAGCACGCCCGCGCTGCCCAGCGTCATGCCCACGACAGGCGCGGTGATGGGCTGGGTGACCAGCGCGATGCAGAAGCCGCACGTCGCGATGACGCCGACCACGGCGGAGAGGAAGCGCCGCGTGCGCTCGTCGGTGAGGCGCCACGCGAGGCCCGCGAGGCCCAGGGCCAGCACGCCTGCGACGACGGCCGCGGGACCCGCGCCATAGATGCGGATGGCGGAGAAGGGCAGCGCGGCGAAGAGCACCGCGCCCACGGCGGACAGCGGGAAGCGCTTGAACAGCAGCCCCGCGCCCAGGGACATCACGGCCAGGGCCAGCGTGGCGAAGAAGGCGGGGCGCGAGTCGGCGCCCAGGTGCGAGTAGAGCGCGAACGCGGGCGCGGCCCAGGTGGTGCAGCGCAGCAGCACGTCCGCGAGCCCCAGGGAGCGCGCGTCACCGGTGCGCTCGCCGCGCTGCTGGACGCGGTACGCGAGCACGAGGCCCGCGAGCACGAACGGGAGGGCCGTCAGCGCGCCGTACTGGAAGGGCAGCACCTCCGCGGGCGGATAGCCCAGGCGCGTCTTGATGGCGTTGAGGAGGACGGTGATGGCGTGCGGGACCAACTGCACGCTGGACGCATAGGTGAGGTAGGCGCCGGCATAGGCCGGGTAGAGCCACGGCAGCCGGTTCACGGCCCCGCGCGACAGCGACACCAGCGTGCCGGTGAAGATGGCGGCGGTGAGGAAGAGCGCGGGGTTGGTGCCGGTGATGGCGCCCGCGAGGCAGGCCACCTGGAGCGCGACGGTGCCGACCGCGAGCGGATCCGCGGCGCGGTTCGCCTCCAGCGTGCGGAAGCGCAGACAGGTGGCGAGCAGGAACGCGACGAAGGGCGCGTAGGTGCCCGGAGGCACGGGAGTGCCCGCGGTGGCCAGGGCCAGGTGCAACCGGATGGCGAACACCGCGGTGAGGTACAGGGGCGCGGTGAGCGCGAACGCCAGCGCGGCGCCCTTGCGCGGGGTGGCGGAGGCCTTGCTCGACAGCAGGAAGAAGAGGGCGCACGGCAGGGCGTTGAGCCACACGGCCGGAGCGCCCACGCGCGCGGCCAGGGGCGCCAGTCCCATGATGAGCGTGGCGCCGACGAGGCCCAGTTGGATGAACGGACGGGAGGGCGCGTCGAAGGACTCGGAGGGCTTGCGCGCGAGCCAGGCGGCGGCGCCGGCCCAGACGAAGAGCAGCGGCACGAGCAGCGCGGGGTGCACACCGTCCAACTGGAGGGATTCACCGAAGCCCATGGGCCCCAGCGCGACGCCGCCGAGCGGGGCCACGGCGGAGCCGATGAGGCCGAGGATGTGGCCGGGCTTGCGCAGCGTCTCGCGGCGGGCGAGGACGCCGCCCCAGACGGAGAAGCCGACGGAGTAGCCCACGGTCATGAGGAAGACGGTGAGCGAGCGGGTGACGGACGTCATCCCGGCCCAGGACTCGAAGACGAAGTAGAGCGTGCCGGAGAGGATGAGGAACGCGCCGATGAACCACGCGATGCTCTCGTAGAGGAAGGGCCGCCACACGCGGCTCCACGTCGACGTCTCCTCCACGATGCGAGCCGTGCGGCTCTTCGGAGCCGGAGGCTCCATGAACACTTCGCCCGGGTTCGGAGGCAGCTGACGGGCCGCACGCTGTTCGTTCACGGCCCGAGCACGGGACTCGGAGGAAGCACGCGCCGCGTCCGAAGCAGGAGCGACACGGGGGAGCCCCGGGGTCGGAGGAGCGATGCCCAGGGCCGCGGCGAGATCCAGCGTGGTGAAGCGGACCGCGGAGGGCCCCGTCGCGGCGGCGGCGGCGTGAGCGCCCGGAGTGGCGGCAGCGTCACTGGCGACGGAAGCAGTGTCGCTGTCGGCAGCGGCGTGGGCGCTCGAAACAACGGCTGCGTTGGTGGATGCGGCGTGAGCGTTCGAAGCGGCGGAGGCAGCGTCGCTTGTGACAGCAGCGTAGGCGTTCGGAGCGACAGCGGCGTCAGCGGCAACGTAAGCGGAGGACTCGCTCGCGACGGAGATCTCAGGGACGGCAGCAGGAGCGGAGGCATCGGCGGCGGCGTTCACGGCCACCTGCGCGGCAGGCGCGTCAGCGGGAACGGCGTCCACAGAGGGAAGCGCCACGGGGCCGAGGGCGACAGCGCCCTCCCCCATCGCCGGAGGCACGACGGCTTCGTTGCGAGCCGCGACGGGCGTCTCGGTGAGGACGGAGAGGAGGATGCGGGCCTGCCGCTCGTAGCGCTCGGTGAGGCGGCGGCTGACGTGGGGCGGAACGTCGTGGACGTCCCAGCATCGCACCTCGTCCAGGAGGAAGTGGACGTGCGCGAGCTCGGCCTCGATGTCGGACCGGGCCCGGGCGGCGAGACGATTGCCACAGACGACGCACTGGGACGCGCTTCCCAGGCGTTCTTGTCGGCAGGCAGGACAGTACATGGAACTTCCCCCTCTACAACGACCGTGCCACGAAGAATGCCCTGGAAGGGCCAGGGATGGATACCCACCGGGGTGCGTCGGGCGCGTGGCGGTTGTGCAGGGCGCTGCACAGGTGCACACCGGGCGCCGCTGGCCGCCAGCCGCGAGTCATGGGACCGTGCGCGCCATGAGCACGGAACTGACGTTGAGGCCCATCGAGGCCCGGGACGACGCGGCGGTGGCCGCGGTCATCCGCGCGGTGATGCCGGAGTTCGGAGCGGACGGCCCGGGGTTCGCGATCCACGACCCGGAGGTGGACGCGATGAGCGCCGCGTACAGCCGTCCCCGGCACGTGTATTTCGTCGTGGAGCATGGGGGCCGGGTGGTGGGAGGCGCGGGCATCGCGCCGCTGGACGGAGGCGCACCGGACGTCTGCGAGCTGCGCAAGATGTACTTCCTGCCCACGGCCCGGGGCCACGGCATGGGCGAGCGCGTGTTGAGACACTGTCTGGAGTTCGCGCGAAGCGCCGGTTTCCGGCAGTGCTACCTCGAAACGCTGGGAGGCATGGAGCAGGCCCAGAAGCTCTACCGCAAGGTCGGTTTCGAACCGCTCTGCGCCCCCATGGGCCGCACCGGCCACTTCGGCTGCGACCGCTGGTACGCGATGAACCTCACCCCGCCCGCCTGACCGCCCACCGGCCCGGCAAGTAGCTCCAGCCAGTCTCGTCCTCCAGACCCAACTTCCCAGGTCAGGAGGCCCGCATGGCACCCAGGAAGCAACCGACAACTCCACGGCGTGCGCCGCGCGCACAGAGCGCTCGCACCGCGCACGCCACTCCGTCGGCCTCGGACAAGCTCCCGTTCGACATCGAAGAGGTCCTCCGCCGCGTGCGCCATGAAGTCCGCTCCTTCGCGGACGCGGCCATGTTCGAGCTCGCAGCGAAGGGCCACGGCTCCCTCTTCGAACAGCTCATCGCGTGCATCCTCTCCATCCGCACGCTCGACGAGGTCAGCCTCCCCGCTTCACTCCGCCTGCTCGGCCGCGCGCACACGCCCGAAGCGCTCGCGCGGCTGACTCCGGAAGAGATCGACGCGCTCATCCGCCCCGTCACCTTCCACGAAGGCAAGGCCCACCAGGTCCACGCCATCGCCGTGCGCACGCGCGATGAGTTCGGCGGCCAGCTGCCCGCGGACGCGGACGTGCTCCAATCCTTCAAGGGCGTGGGCCCCAAGTGCGCGCACCTGGCGCTCGGCATCGCCTGCGGCCACGAGGTCATCAGCGTGGACATCCACGTCCACCGCGTCACCAACCGCTGGGGCTACGTGAAGGCCTCCACGCCGGAGCGCACGCTGGCCGCGCTCGAAGCCGTGCTGCCCCGCCCCTACTGGGTGGAGCTCAACCGGCTCCTCGTCCCCTTCGGCAAGCACGTGTGCACCGGCAGCCGCCCGAAGTGCTCCACCTGCCCCGTCCTCCCATACTGCCGGCAGGAGGGCGTCACCTCCCACCGCTGACCGCCAGCGCTACCGGTCGTGCCCCGCCCACTGCGTGGCCCGCCGCGCGAACCTCCGCCATGGGTTCGTCCGGCCGCCGTTCTCCAGGGAGATCTCCTTCGAGTGCCGCACGTCCTTGTGCCAGCACTGCTCCAGCTTCGCGGCGATCTCCCGGTCCTCGAACACCAGCGACCCTTCGCTCAACTTGTTGAGCGACAGCGAATCCAGGTTCGTGGAGCCCACGACGCACAGCCAGTCATCCACCAGCATCGTCTTCGAGTGCAGCATCGCCGGCTGGTACTCCCAGATGCGCACCCCCGCGGCCAGCAGCCGCTCGTACGTGGACCGCTGCGACGCGCGCACCACCGGCACGTCGTGTTGCGGCCCCGGGCCCATCACCCGCACGTCCACGCCCTGCCGGACCTTCACCTCCAATTGCTCCAGGATGTCGTTGGGCGGCGTGAAGTACGCATTGGCGATCCACAGCCGCTCCGTCGCCGCCGCCACCACCAGGCGCACCATCCGCTCCGCCTCGGTGATGCCCAACCGCCCGGCGCTGTCGATGAACGCCGCGCACCCGCCTCCGTCCGCCTTCAGCTCCGGGAAGCACTCGCGCGGCAGGAACCCGCCGCCGGACTCGATCCAGTGCTTGGCGAACGTCACCTGGATGCGCCGCACCTCCGGCCCCTCCACGCGGATGTGCGTGTCGCGCCAGTTGTCCGGCTTCAGCCCGTCCCCCTCCCATACCTTCCAGATGCCGAAGCCGCCCGTGTACGCGACGCGCCCGTCCACGATGACGAGCTTCTGGTGCGACCGGCTCAACAGCCGCCCCAGCACCTTGCCCGCGAGCAGCCGGTAGTAGTGCACCTCCACGCCCGCGTCCGTCAGCCGCTTCTCCACCTGCTGGTCGAAGTCCTTGTCGCCGGTGGTCTCCTCGCTGCCCACCGGATCCACCACCACGCGGCACTGCACGCCCGCGCGCGAGCGCTCCGTCAGCGCCTCCACGAACCGGTCCGACAGCTCGCACGGCCGCCAGATGTAGACGAGCATGTTCACGCTGTGCTTCGCCGCGCGGATGTCCTCCAACATCCGGTCGAAGACCTGGCTGTTCTCCAGGAGGTGCATCCGGTGCCCCGGCGTCAGCGACACGCCCGTGGCCTGGTAGAGCGCGAACGAGAAGCCTTCCGGCCCGGGGGGCAGCTCGAACGGCCCCTGCATCTCGTGCTTGCGCGTCTCGTCGCCACCGTCGAACCCATGCGCCCCCGGCTGGGGCACCAATTCGTCCGTAAGCTCGCTCATGGTCCCGGCAACGTAAGGACGCCCGCTCGCCCCCGGGAGTCACCGCCCGCTCCACGCTCCGCCCGGTGAACAGCTCTCCATTCCGTCGTTGCCGGAGCCTTTCAGCGTGGCGACACTGCCGTCTTTCGGTTCCCTCGCCTGGAGAGACTGCATGCTCGACGCCCCATCCCGCCCCTCCGCCCGGGAGCTCCTGTCCCTGCCCAGCCTCGCGCCGCTGGTCCCCATGCTGTACGTCGCCTGGACGGACGGCGAGCTGACGGGCGACGAGCTGCGCGCGCTGGGCGCCGCCGCCAGGTCGCAGCCGTGGCTGGACCTCAAGTCCAGCTCCATCCTGGCCCTCTGGGTGGATCCGCTGCGCCCGCCCCCGCCGCGCGAGCTGGCCATCGTGCGGGAGCACATCCGCGCCACCGCGGAGAAGCTGGCCAGCAGCCAGCAGCAGAACCTGGCGGAGCTGGGCGTGCAGTTGGCCCAGACGCTCGCGGGCGAGGCGCCCCTGAGCATCCCCGCGGCGGAGCTGGGCAAGGCCCTGGCCTCGCTGGAGGCCACCCTGGGCGTGGACGGCAAGGAGGCGGTGCGCTCCCTGGTGCCCAAGGCGTCCCGCGTCCCGCGCGCGGAGCCCCGCTCGCACGCGGCGTCCTTCGACCCCGCGGCGATGAACGCCGTGCTGGAGCGCACCTACGCGGACGTGCGCCAGCGGGTGCGCGGTTGGCTGGAGGACGCGGACTTCCGCTACAAGGAAGGGCTGTCCACCACGGCCTACCGCGACCAGGTGTTCGACTGGCTCAAGCACCTGGCCAACGACGGCCTGGGCCAGCTCGCCTTCCCCAAGGGGCGCGAGGGCGGCGGGGACCTGGGCGCGTTCATCGCCGCGTTCGAGACGATGGCCTTCTTCGACCTGAGCCTCGTCATCAAGGCGGGCGTGCACTTCGGCCTGTTCGGCTCCAGCATCCTGTTCCTGGGCACGAAGCGGCACCACCAGCAGTACCTGCCGAAGGTCGCCTCGTTCGACCTGCCCGGCTGCTTCGCGATGAGCGAGCTGGGCCACGGCTCCAACGTGCGCGACTGCGAGACGGTGGCCATCTACGACGCGGCCACGGGCGAGTTCGTCCTCCACACCCCGTCGGAGACCGCGCGCAAGGAGTGGATCGGCAACGCCGCCCGCCACGCGCGCATCGCCACCGTGTTCGCGCAACTGGAGGTGGGCGGCGAGCGGCTGGGCGTGCACGCGCTGCTCGTGCCGCTGCGCGATGAGCACGGCAAGGTGCTGCCGGGCATCCGCATCGAGGACTGCGGCGAGAAGATGGGCCTCAACGGCGTGGACAACGGCCGGCTGTGGTTCGACCACGTGCGCGTGCCGCGCGACAACCTGCTGGACCGCTACGGCCAGGTGACGGAGGCCGGCGAGTACACGTCCTCCATCACCGGCGACTCCAAGCGCTTCTTCACCATGCTGGGCGCGCTGGTGGCGGGCCGCGTGAGCGTGGCGTGCGCGTCGCTGTCCGCGGCCAAGAGCGCGCTGACCATCGCCGTGCGCTACGGCGACCTGCGCCGCCAGTTCGGCCCCCAGGGCGCGCCGGAAGTCCGCCTGCTGGACCACCAGTCGCACCAACTGCGGCTGTTGCCGCTCGTGGCCAAGGCGTACGCCGTGGACTTCGCGCTGGAGTACCTGGTGGACCGCTACGTCCACCGCACGGAGGACGACGCGCGCGAGGTGGAGGCGCTGGCCGCGGGCCTGAAGGCCTACGCGTCGTGGAACGCCACCGCCACCATTCAAGAGTGCCGCGAGGCCTGCGGCGGCCAGGGCTACCTCACCGCCAACCGGTTCGCGGCGCTCAAGGCGGACACGGACGTGTTCACCACGTTCGAGGGCGACAACACCGTGCTCATGCAGCTCGTCGCCAAGGGCCTGCTCACGGGCTACCGCCAGCGCTTCGAGGACGACCGCGTGTTCGCCGTGCTGCGCCTCATCGTGGATCAGGCCACGACGGTCATCACGGACCGAAACCCCATCGCCGGCCGGCGCACGGACACGGACCACCTGCGCGACAGCGACTTCCAGCTGCGCGCCCTGCGCTTCCGCGAGGAGGCCCTGCTCGCGTCGGTGTCCAAGCGGATCCGCAAGCGGCTCACCGCGGGCGTGGAGGCCTTCGAGGCCTTCAACCAGGTGCAGGCGCACCTCTTGGCCCTGGCGCACGCGAGCGTGGAGCGCATCGTGCTGGAGCAGTTCCTGCGCGGCGTGGCGGAGGTGAAGGACGAAGCGCTCAAGCCGGTGCTGGGGCGCCTGGCGGACCTCTTCGGCCTGTCCTGCCTGGAGTCCGCCAGCGGCTGGTTCCTGGAGCACAGCTGGCTGACGGCCCCCAAGGCCCAGGCCATCCGCAAGGAGCGTGTGAAGCTGTGCGAGGAGCTGCGCTCGGACGCGGTGGGGCTGGTGGACGCCTTCGGGATTCCGGACACGTTGCTGGCGGCGCCCATCGGATTGGGGCGGCTGGCGCCCGGCGGTGAACGGTTCGACGACACGGCGGCTGACAGCGCCCGTGCGGGCCCGGCAGATTCCCGCGCGTCATGAGGACCCGTGTCGTGTCGTGGATGGCTTTGGGGCTCGTGGGGCTGACCGGTTGCGCGACGGTCTCCCCGGCGGAGCGGGCCCAACAGGTGGGCGAGTCCAACAAGGCCCGCGCCCGCCTGTTCACCGAGGAGGTCTACAACCAGAAGCGCCTGGAGCGCATCCCCGAGTACGTCGCCGCGGACTTCGTGGACCACTCCGAGGGCGCGCCCCAGCAGCTGCGCGGCCCGGAGGTGGTGCGCACCCAGGCGGAAGCCGGGTTCACCCTCTTCCCGGACCTGAAGTTCGAGCTGCTCCACGTCATGGCGGAGGACGACTGGGTGCTGGTGCGCTGGCGCGCGACGGGCACGGACACCCAGGGCCCGCCCACGCGCGACGGCAAATCCCGGCCGTTCACGTTCCAGGGAGACTCGCTGTACCGGCTGCGCGACGGCCGGCTGGTGGAGTCATGGGACCTCACCGACCGGCTGGCCCCGCTGCTCCAGCGCGGCTTCAAGATCGTCCCGCCAGACCCCTGAAGACTCCTGACCCCGGCCCTCGGGGAACGGCCACGGGTCGGACGCGACGCCGCCGGAGTCCGGAAAACCCGGCACCGTCGAAACGTCTCCCCATTGACACCCATGCGCCGGAGCCAGCAGGGTCCGGGGATGAGGATGAACGCGGGACCCATGCGGGCCGCGGACAAGGCCCGACAGAAGGCCTTCCGCACGGCCTTTCCCTCCTACGGCCAACGGCCGTCCTGGGGCGGCAGGTTGTTGCGCCTGTTCGGCTGGGGCCTGCTGCTGCTCGCCGCGTTCCTGGCCATCGTCGTCATCGACGGGTGGCGCGCGTTCGGCAGGGCACCGGAAGGGGCGCGGCTGGAGCGGATGGCGCGCTCGCCGCAGTGGCAGGACGGCGGGTTCGTGAACCCGCAGCCCATCCTCAACAACTGGGAGCGGACGCTGGGGGACCTGTTCCACTCCAGCCCGGAGAGCTCGCCCCGGATGCCGGTGGTGGTGGACCGCATCGACCCGAAGCGCTTCGCCACGCCGCCCGAGGACGGGCTGCGCGTCACCTGGCTGGGGCACTCGTCCACGCTGGTGGAGGTGGACGGGCACCGCGTGCTCACCGACCCCGTGTGGGGCGAGCGCACGTCGCCGCTGGAGTGGATTGGCCCGAAGCGCTGGTTCCCCGCGCCCATCGCGCTGGACGCACTGCCGCCCATCGACGCGGTGGTGATTTCGCACGACCACTACGACCACCTGGACTTCGCCACCATCACGGCGATGAAGGACTGGAACACCACGTTCGTGGTGCCGCTGGGCGTGGGCGCGCACCTGGAATACTGGGGCGTGCCGGCGTCGCGCATCGTGGAGCTGGACTGGTGGGAGCGCACGAAGGTGAAGGGGCTGGACATCGTGGCCACGCCCGCGCGGCATGCGTCGGGCCGCTTCCTGAAGCAGGACAAGACGCTGTGGGCGGGCTGGGCGCTGGTGGGGCCGCAGCACCGCGTCTACTACTCCGGCGACACGGGCCTGTTCCCCGCGATGGAGGAGATTGGCGCGAAGCTGGGGCCGTTCGATGTGACGATGATTGAAACGGGCCAGTACGGCGCGGGCTGGCCGGACTGGCACCTGGGGCCGGAGCAGGCGGTGCTCGCCCACCGGCTGGTGCAGGGCCGGTTGTTCCTGCCGGTGCACTGGGGCCTGGTGACGCTGGCGTACCACGGCTGGACGGAGCCGATTGAGCGCTCGCTGGTGGCCGCGAAGCGCGATGGCGTGGGCATCACCGCGCCCCGGCCCGGGCAGGACTTCCTCCCGCTGGCGCCGCCGCCCGTGGAGCGCTGGTGGCCCGACCGCCCGTGGAAGACCGCGGAGGAGGCGCCCATCGTGGCCAGCCAGATTCCGCCCAAGCTGAGGGAAGGACACCCGGCGCTGCCGCTGCTTCCCGTGCCCGCCGCCGTGAATCCGCAGGGCGCGAAGCCCACGACTCCGAACGCGCAGCCCGCGCCGGCCACCGCGAAAGCTCCGGCCGCGACGCCGCCGGCCGCACCGCAAGGGACGGCGACGCAGCCCAAGCCCCCATCGGACGTGAACGCTCCGCTGGGCGTGGGCGCGACGGTCGCGACCCCGCATGAGTGACGCGCGGAAGGCCGCGCTGCATGCGGCCTTCCAGGCCACGGCCTACGTCGTGCGCCCGCATCCGCTCGTCGGCGACCGCGAGCATGTGCTGCGCGTGGACGCCACGCACCCGGAACTCGACGCCGCGCTCACGGTGCACGGCTTCGCATCCTGGGCCTTCATCACCGCGTGGAATCCCCGTGCTCAGTCCTGCCCGGCCGAACTCAACGAACGGTTTCAAAAGCGTCTTGTCGCGCTGCTTGAAGCCGGGGGCCATCCGCACGTGTCCGCCGTGGGCGAGGCCGACGACCGGAGCTGGTCCGAGGACAGCCTCTTCGTCCCCGGCCTGTCCCGCGACGAGGCCCTGCGCATCGGCCGTCTGTTCGACCAGGAGGCCGTGCTCTGGGGCTCCGTGGGCGGCGCCGCGGAGCTGGTCATGTGCCTGGAGCCCTTCGGCTCTTGAGCCGACGCGCCTGTGTCATCCAGGCTACATCCGCCCGGATGACACCCATTCCTGACCCGGACCTCACCTCCGCGTCACGCAACGATGCCAGGGTTTCGCGCTTTCCCGCGAACACTGCTTCCCTCCCCAGGAGCCGTCTCGATGCAGCCTCCCGTCCCCCGCGCGCGTGATGTCGCGCGTCCCAGTGTCTTCCTCCTCGCCGGCGCCTTCGTCACCGGCCTGCTGCTCGCCTTCCACGGCGGCTGCGGCAACAACGAGTGCACCAACGCCTTCGACTGCCAGGAGGAGAACCCCGCGCCGGAGGGCCAGGGCTGGACCTGCGTGGACCACGTCTGCCAGGCCGTCACCTTCCCGCCCCCGGCCGGAAACACCGACGCGGGCACCGGCACGGAGGACGCCGGCACCGGCAATGAGGACGCGGGCACGGGCACCACCGTCTCCGTGAAGATCATCGCCTTCAACGACTTCCACGGGCAGTTGGAGCCCGCGACCGGCACCGGCGGCCAGATTGCCCAGGCGCTGCTGGCGGACGGCGGCGTGGACCCGGCCAGCCGCGTGAACGCGGGCGGCGCGGTGTACTTCGCCCGCTACATCGCGGAGCTGCGCGCGAAGAACCCGAACTCCGTCGTGGTGTCCGCGGGCGACCTCATCGGCGCCACGCCGCTGCTCTCCGCGCTCTTCCACGACGAGCCCACCGTCGAGGCCATGAACCAGATCGGCCTGGACATCGCCGCCGTGGGCAACCACGAGTTCGACGAGGGCGGCTCGGAGCTGCTGCGCATGCAGAACGGCGGCTGCCACCCGAAGGACGGCTGCCAGGACGGCACCGGCTTCACCGGCGCCCGGTACAAGATCCTCGCGGCCAACGTGGCCACCGGCCCGGACCGCACCCTCTTCCCGCGCTACGACGTGCGCACCTTCGAGGGCGTGAAGCTCGCCTTCGTCGGCATGACGCTGGAAGGCACGCCGACGCTCGTCACGCCCACGGGCATCTCCGGCCTCCAGTTCAAGGACGAGGTGGAGACCGTCAACGCGCTCGTCCCCGAGCTCAAGGCGCAGGGCGTGAACGCCGTCGTCGTCGTCGTGCATGAAGGCGGCACGCCCGGCGTCGACTCGCTCTACAACGAGTGCAAGGGCTTCACCGGCCCCATCGTGGACATCGCGGCGAAGCTGGACCCCGCGGTGAGCGTCATCGTCAGCGGCCACACGCACCAGGCCTACAACTGCATGCTCAGCGGCAAGCTGGTCACCAGCGCCGCGTCGGTGGGCCGGCTCGTCACGGACATCGACCTGACGCTGGACGCGGCCTCCGGCCAGGTGGTGAAGGCCCAGGCCCAGAACGTCATCGTCACCCGCACCGTGGCCCCCGACTCGGACATCAACGAGCTCATCACCCGCTACAAGGGCCTCACCACGCCGCTGGAGAACCGCGTCATCGGCTACATCTCCCAGACGCTCACCCGCAGCAACGTGCAGACGGACCCCACCGGCCAGTCCACCATGGGCTTCGTCATCGCGGACGCGCAACTGGAGGCCACCAAGGGCGCCACCGTGGGCGGCGCCCAGATTGCCTTCATGAACCCGGGCGGCGTGCGCACGGACCTGGTGCGCAACCCGGCGGACCCCAACGACAACGGCGCCGTCACCTACGGCGAGGCCTTCACCGTGCAGCCCTTCGGCAACACCCTGGTCACCGTGACGCTCACGGGCGAGCAGATTGAACGCCTGCTGGAGCAGCAGTTCCAGTTGGCCAGCCCGCGCATCCTCCACCCGTCCGTGGGCTTCCAGTACGCGTTCAGCGCGTCCGCGCCCGCGGGCGCCAAGGTGGACCCCGCCAGCATCAAGCTCAACGGCGCGACACTGGACCCGGCCGCCAACTACCGCGTCACCATCAACAGCTTCCTCGCGCCGGGCGGTGACGGCTTCACCGTCCTCACCGAAGGCAAGAACCCGGTGGGCGGCGGCGTGGACTCGGACGCGCTGGAGGCCTACCTCACCGCGAAGAGCTCGGAAGGAACGCCGCTGCCGGCCCCGGCGCTCGACCGCGTCACCCGGCTGCCGTAGCCGCCGGACGCTTCAGCGACCCGAGCCGCCCGTCGCGGGGCTCGCGTCGCTGGGCTGGAAGGTGCTGGAGGTGGGCGCGAAGGTGGGGTTGATGTCGATGCGGCGCGACCCCGTCACGCGCTGGGCCAGCTCATCGAAGTCCAGCTCCAGGAACTTCCCGGAGCCCTCCTCCGGGAGCGCGAAGCGGATCCGCCAGTAGTTGGGGCGGATGCGCACCGCCTCGCCGCCCTGGGCCAAGAGGATGCCGTTCTGCCGGGCGTACTCCGCGCCCGCGTCGATGACGTTGCGCTCGCCCAGCTCCGACTGCACCGACGCGGAGGCAGGCGGCACGGGCGGACGTCCGGTAGGGCCGGTGGCACATCCCACACCCGCCAGGAAGGCAGGCAACAGAGCAGCGGCAAGGAGACGGGGAGCCATTTCCAGACTCTGGACACGCCCCCGTCAAGCTGCACCGTGGGGCAGCTTGCGAAGCCGACACCCATCGGATGCCTGCCCGGAGCAGCGGCACGGGGCCTGCTCCTCCGGTCCCTGCTGGAATGGAAACTACTTGGGCGCCGGCACGCCGGAGGCGCGCTCCACGACCTCGTCGATGAGGCCGTACTGCCGGGCCTCCTCGGCGCTCATGAAGTAGTCGCGCTCGGTGTCCTTCTCGATGCGCTCGATGGTGTGGCCCGTGTGCTTCACGAACAGGCCGTTGAGGTACGTGCGCAGCCGCAGGATTTCCTTCGCCTGGATGTCGATGTCCGTCGCCTGGCCCTGCGCGCCGCCCAGCGGCTGGTGAATCATGATGCGGCTGTTGGGCAGGGCGTAGCGCTTGCCCTTGGAGCCCGCCAGCAGCAGCAGCGCGCCCGCGGAGGCCGCCTGGCCCACGCAGATGGTGGACACGGGGCACTTCACGTACTGCATCGTGTCATACATCGCGAGCGCCGCCGTGACGGAGCCACCGGGCGAGTTGATGTAGAGGTTGATGCCCTTGTCCGGGTCCTCGGACTCCAGGAACAGCAGCTGGGCGACGATGAGGTTGGCCACATCGTCGTTGATGGGCGTGCCCAGGAGGATGATGCGGTCCTTGAGCAGACGGCTGTAGAGGTCGTACGCCCGCTCGCCGCGGTGCGTGGTCTCAATGACGAAGGGGACGTTCATGGCCCCCGTACCCTAATCGTCCCCCATCCCGCGCGCTCCTCCCTTCTTGCCGGAGCGTGCGCTGTCCCACGCTTGCAACGGAATGAAGCGTCGCTCCCTTGTCCCGGACAGGGAGGGTCCCAACACATCCCCTGCCGACACGCACCCACCGTCCGTGCGGTCGGCGGAATCGTTGGGGAATGTCATGTCTGTGAAGTCGCCGTTGCGCACACTGGCCGTCTTTCTTCTCACCCTGGGCACGAACACGGGCTGCGAGTCTCCGACTCCGGCTTCCGGCACCGACCCGCTTCCCACCGTGGAGGGCCCGACCGGGCCCGTGGATCCAGGGCCCCTCCCACAGGAGCCGGTGGAGGAGGACCCCGGCCCGGTGGCGCAGCAGCCGCCTCCGGTGAAGGAGGAGCCACCTCCGGTCCAGGAGGAACCGCCTCCGTTGGAGGAGGAGGACGACGCGGACGTCGCCCGCCCGTTCCTCGTGAAGGACCTGTCGCCCGGAGTCCGGCCGGGGCTCCCCCACGTGCGGCTGGACGGACGGGCCCAGCTGGGCGCGTACACGTACTTCGCCGCGGACGACGGGATCCATGGCTGGGAGCTCTGGAGGACGGACGGGACACCGGAGGGCACGTCCCTGGTGACGGACCTGCTGCCCGGCCGCGAGGGTTCCGATCCCTCGCCGCTCGTGCGCATGGGTGACAGCCTGTACTTCACCGCCCGGATGCGGCCGGGGGTGAGCGCGGAGTACGACCTCTACGCGCTGTGGCGAACGGATGGCACCGCCGCGGGCACCCGGCGCCTGGTCACCTTGATGCGCCATGCCTGGGACGTCACCGTGCGCGACGGGCGGCTCTTCTTCAGGGCGTCACCCCAGGACGACTTCTTCGGGATGGACCCCTCGCTGTGGAGCACGGATGGCACTCCCGAGGGCACCGTGAACCTCGGCCGAGGCCCCCACCCCCCGACGCCGCCGGAGCCCACCGTGACGCAGGACCCGGCGTTGATGCCCGCCCCGGGGGCCAGCTCGTTCGGCTGGAACAGCGAGGCGGTGGACGTGGACGGCACGCTCTTCTTCACCACGCAGCCCGACGCGCAGGACGGCGGGCTGTGGAAGTCGGACGGGACGCCGGAGGGAACCACGCGGGTGGAGATCAAGGCGGAGGCCACCTTCGAGCACAGACCCAGGAACCTGGCCGCGTTGAACGGGGGCGTGCTGTTCCTGGAGGAGGACTGGCGCGACCAGAACTCGCTCTGGTGGCTGGAGCGCGGCGCCACAGAAGCGCGGCGGTTGGGAAAGGTCGCCCAGGCCCGCGAGGGAGAGGGCTTGTCCTTCGCCTCCTCGGGGACGCGCGCCTGGTTCATCCAGGGGGCGCCCTGGCAGTGGAGCACTCAAGAGCTGTGGACGACGGATGGCACGGTGGAGGGCACCGTGCGCCTGGCGCCCGCCGGAAATCCGCTGTTCCAGGCCGCGCGCCTGCTGACCCCCGTGGGCGACACGCTCTACTTCGTGTCGGACGAAGGCGAAGGCTCCACCTACGGCGCGCTGTGGAAGTCGGACGGGACGTCCAAGGGCACGGTGAGGGTCCAGTCCTTCCGCGAGAACGCGGGCCGGTGGGCGGATGTCCTGGCCATCTATCCCGCAGGCTCGCGCATGTTCCTCCTCGTCCTGAAGGAGACGGGCTACGAGGTGTGGCTGCGCGAGGGCACGTCGGAGACGGCGCGCTTCGTGGCCCCCCTGCCCTACGACTTCAACTACCACTTCCGGAACGAAGCGGCCGTGGTGGGGGACACGCTGTTCCTGTCATGCCCGCACAGCTTCTTCTCGGGGTCGCTGCTGTGGAAGACGGACGGCCACGACTCGGGACCGGTGCGCGGCCTCGCGTCGCAGCCCTTCCATCTCACCGCGCATGGCGACCGGGTGTTGTTCTGGACGACGGACGCGGAGGGCGGCTACGAGCTCTGGCAAAGCGACGGCACGCTGGTGGGCACGACGCCGGTGAGGGATGCCGCGCCGGGTGCCGCTGGCAGCGTGGCGTTCCCCGTCCCCCTGGTGCCGCTGCGTCCGGGAGGCCCGCTCCTCTTCGCCGCGTCGGATGGCGCGTCGGGTCTGGAGCTGTGGAAGACGGACGGCACCGCCCTGGGCACGAAGCGGCTGGTGGACGGAGTCCCCGGGGTCCGCTCCTCGGCGCCCGCCAACCTGACGGTCGCGGGCGACCACCTCTTCTTCTCCGCGTGGACCCCCGAGTCCGGACGTGAGCTGTGGGCCCTGCCGCGCCAGGCCCCCGGAGCCGAGACGTCCCCGTAGGCCGCGAGCGCATTACCGTGCGCTGCTCCACGTTTGAGTCGGCGTGGAGCAGCGCCCCCTTGTCGCCAGAGGGGACCGTCCCGACACATCCCCCGTCGACACGTACCCACCGTCCGGACGTGCGGCGCTGCTTGCTGGGGAATGTATGCGTTTGAAGCCATCGCGAAGTGTCCTGACCACCGTCCTCCTCACCCTGGGCGCGAGCCTCGGATGCGGGTCACCCTCCGAACCCGAACCCACGTCGCCAACTGAAGACCCCGGGCCCCAGGAGCCCGGGCCCGCGCCCCAGGAGGAACAGGAGCAGCCCGGCCCGGTGACGGAGGCGGAGGTGCCGCTGGCCGCGCCGTTCCTGCTGAAGGACGTCGTCCAGGGCCTCACGCGGGAGGGGCCCCGGATGGGGCCCACGGACTTCGTCGAGCTGGGAACGGCCCGGTACTTCACGATGGACGACGGTATCCACGGGCGGGAGCTCTGGAAGACGGACGGGACGCCCGAGGGCACGTCGCTGGTGACGGACCTGCTGCCGGGGAGCCTGGGCTCGAAGCCGGGGTCGCTCGTCCGCATGGGGGACCGGCTGTACTTCGTGGCCCGGACGCTGGTGGACCCCAGCGACCCTGGGAAGTACGGCGCGGCCGGAGACCTGTATGGCCTATGGCGCACGGACGGCACCGCGCAGGGCACGGAGCGGCTCGCGGCGCTGGGGAACTCCGCCCTGTTCCTGACCGAGCACCAGGGCGTCCTCTACTTCGCGGCCCCGACCGTGGATGACTTCTACCGCTTCAAGCTCTGGCGCAGCGACGGCACGCCCGAGGGCACCCGGATGCTGTGGCCCGATGCATTCAGCGTCGGCTCGGCCCACGCATGGCTCGGCGATTCGCTCTACGTCGTGGGCAGCGATGCCACCAACGAGGGCGGCCTCTGGAAGACGGATGGCACCCGGTTCCCGGTCCGCGTGGCGGGCGGAGCGGGCGCCCAGGGTCCCAGCGACGTCCGGAACCTCACCGCGCTCGGGGATCGGCTCCTCTTCTGGGCCCGGAGCACCCCGGACGGCGCGCCGTTCCTGTGGACGTCCGACGGCACGCCCGGGGGAACGGCCGTGCTGAAGCTCATCCTTCCGGACACCAGCTCCGACACCCGCTACGCCTCGTATTCCTCCCCCTTCGTCGTGGCGGGGGACACGGCCTTCTTCAGCGCCTGGGACTCCGAGGGTGGCCAGGAGCTGTGGAGGACGGACGGCACGGCGGAGGGCACCGTCCGCGTCGCCGACATCCGCCCGGGGATCGCGGGCAGCCTGGTCAGCCGCATCACCGTCCAGGAGGGCACCGTCTACTTCCAGGCCCTGGCGGACGGGCTCAACCACAGCGTGTGGCGGTCGGACGGGACGGCGGAGGGCACCGTGCGTGTCGCGCCCTTCCAGGTGGGGGAAGAGGCCCAGCTGCGGTCGTGGGCCGCGCCGCGAACGGGCCCCCAGGGCGTCTTCTTCAGCGTCTGGACCCAGGCCGATGGGAACCGGCTCTGGCGCACGGATGGCACCGCGCCGGGCACGGTCCCCGTGACCGCGGAGCCGACCCTCGCGAACATCGACCTCGTGGGGGGAGGCGCGGGCCAGCTGTACTTCACGTCCACGAAAGGGACGCTGTGGTCCACGGATGGCACACCGGACGGCACGCGTGCCCTGCGGAAGTTCGACGCGGCGCTCGCGGGCGCGTTCGACGGGGACTGGAACGAGACCGTGGACCTGGGCGGCACGCTCTACTTCACGCTGCCGCAGGTCATCGAGCCCGGGCCGCCGTACCGGATGGAGACCGTCATCGCGCTCTGGCGCACGGACGGCACGCCCGGGGGAACGCGTCAGGTGAACCGCAAGGCCCCCGGCGTCTTCGAGCATGAGCCCCTCCACCTCACCCCGCTGAACGGCCACCTGCTGTTCGTGGACGAGCGCGACCGCAAGACGCTCTGGTCCATGGACGCGAGGACGGAAGAGGTGCGCCCGCTGTCGGACTTCCCCAGCGGCGTCTACGGCCCGCCCCTCGCGGTCATGGGCGCGCAGGCCTTCTTCGTCCGCACGCTGTCCGCGTCCCAGCAGGAGCTGTGGAAGACGGACGGCACGCCCGAGGGCACCGTGCGCGTGATGGGCACCCCGCCCGGCTCGCCCCGGGGCTGGAGCCCGCACCTGCTCACCCCGGTGGGCGAAACGCTCTACTTCGCCGCGCGTGACGACGCGGAGCTGCGCGACTCGCTGTGGAAGACGGACGGCACGGCCGCGGGCACGGTGAGGCTCAAGTCCTTCGCGGGCGGTCCCACGTGGGTGGACCTGCTGGGCATCTACCCGGTGGGCTCGCGCGTGTACTTCCGCGCCCGCCAGGCGGAGAGCCATCAACTCTGGGTCACGGACGGCACGGCGGCAGGCTCCCGCCTCGTGGCCGAGCTGTCCGGCGACGACCTGCGCGACCCGAGCAAGGGCGAATGGGCCGCCGTGGGCGACACGCTGTACCTGTCGCTGGGGTCCACCAGCGGCGAGGCGCCGACGCTGTGGAAGACGGACGGGAAGACTTCAGGCGTCGTGCGCGCCCTGCCCAAGACGGACGTGACCGCGCCGCCCGCGCGGCTCACCGCCGCTGGCAACCAACTGCTGTTCTGGTGGACGGACGGCGCGAACGGCTACGAGCTCTGGAAGAGCGACGGCACGGAGGCTGGCACGGGGCCCGTGAAGGAGCTGCGCCCCGGCGCCGCGGGCAGCGTGGCCGTGCCCGGGCCGCTGGTGCCGCTGGGCCCGAAGGGGCCGTGGGTGTTCGCGGCGTCGGACGGCGTCATGGGCGTGGAGCTGTGGCGCACGGACGGCACGGCCGAGGGCACGAGGCCGCTCGTGGACGTGCTGCCCGGCCCCCTGTCCTCGTCGCCCGCGAACCTGAAGGTCGTGGGCGACCGGCTCTTCTTCTCCGCGTGGACGCCGGAGACGGGCCGCGAACCCTGGGTGCTGCCCCTGAAGTAGGGGCGGCCTAGAGGTTCCCGGTCATCTTCTCCGGGCGCACCCACTGGTCGAACTGCTCGGCGGTGACGAGCCCCAGCTCCACCGCCACCTCCTTCAGCGTCTTGCCCTGCTTGTGCGCCGTCTTGGCGATCTTCGCCGCGTTGTCGTAGCCGATGTGCGGGTTGAGCGCGGTGACGAGCATCAGGCTGCGCTGGAGGTTCTCCTGGAGGCGCGGGAGGTTGGGCTCGATGCCCACCGCGCAGTTCAGGCGGAAGCTGCGCATGCCGTCCGCCAGCAGGCGGCAGCTCTGCAGGAAGTTCTGGATGATGAGCGGCTTGAAGACGTTGAGCTCGAAGTTGCCGGACGCGCCGCCCAGGGAGATGGCCACGTCGTTGCCCATCACCTGGGCGGACAGCATGGTGAGCGCCTCGCTCTGCGTGGGGTTCACCTTGCCCGGCATGATGGAGCTGCCCGGCTCGTTCTCCGGGATGTTGATTTCACCGATGCCCGAGCGCGGCCCCGAGGACAGCCAGCGGATGTCGTTGGCCACCTTGAACAGCACCGCCGCCAGCCCCTTGAGCGCGCCGTGCGCCTGCACCAGCGCGTCGTTGGCGGCCAGCGCCTCGAACTTGTTGGGCGCGGTGACGAAGGCGTGGCCGGTGAGCTTCGCGATCTCCGCGGCCACGCGCTCGGCGTAGCCCGGGGGCGCGTTGAGGCCGGTGCCCACGGCGGTGCCGCCCAGCGCCAGCTCCAGCAGGTGCGGCAGGGACGCCTCGATGTGGCCCTTCGTGCGGTCCAGCTGCGCCACGTAGCCGCTGAACTCCTGACCCAGGGTGAGCGGCGTCGCGTCCTGCAGGTGCGTGCGGCCAATCTTCACGATGGACTGGAAGGCCTGGGACTTCTGCGCGAGCACGTCGCGCAGGGCCACCAACTCCGGCAGCACGTGCTTCACCACGGCCTCCACGGCGGCCACGCTCATCGCGGTGGGGAACACGTCGTTGGAGCTCTGGCCCTTGTTGACGTCGTCGTTGGGGTGGACCTTGCGCGCCTCACCGCGCTCGCCGCCCAGCAGCTCCGAGGCGCGGTTGGCCAGCACCTCGTTGCAGTTCATGTTCGTCTGGGTGCCGCTGCCCGTCTGCCACACCAGCAGGGGGAACTCCTCGTCGTGCTGACCGGCCAGCACCTCGTCCGCGGCCTTCACGATGGCCTGGGCCTTCTCCTTGGACAGCGTGCCGTTCTCCTGGTTCACGAGCGCGGCGGCCTTCTTCACCAGCACCAGCGCGTGCACGAGCGCCAGGGGCATGCGCTCCGACGAGATGGCGAAGTTCTGGCGGCTGCGCTGCGTCTGCGCGCCCCAGAGCCGGTCGGCGGGGACTTCGATGGGACCAAAGGTGTCCTTCTCGATGCGGACGTTCTTCGTGCTCACGGTGGCGCCTTTCGCGGACGGGGACGAGGTCCCGCGCGATTAACACCGCCGCGCTGTCCTGGCAGGACGGAGTGGCGGGCCGTCCCCTCACCAACGGGGCCCACCGGCGTTAGTGTCACGTCGTGAGCACCGCAGGCACCATCCGAGCCCTCTTCCTTGCCCAGGAGCGGGGCACGCCCATGCGCCGGGTCCCCGAGGCCCGCGCCGTGGAGCAGCACGGCTTCGAGGGCGACCGTCACCAGCGCAGGGCCGTGGGCCACAAGCGCCAGCTGCTGCTGATGGACGAAGCGCAGCGCGCGGCGCTGGACGTGCCCAAGGGCGCGCTCAAGGAGAACGTGCTGGTGGACGGCCTGGCCCTGGACGCGCTGCCGCCGGGACAGCGCCTGGCGCTGGGGGACGAAGTGGTGGTGGAGCTGACCGAGCCCTGCGTTCCGTGCTGGAAGCTGGACGCCCTGCGCCCCGGCCTGCTCAAGGACAGCTGGGGCCGCAGGGGTCAGCTCGCTCGGGTGCTGAAGCCAGGCACCGTGCGCGAAGGCGACCCCGTGCGCCTGCTGGACGTGAACCCGGACGCACCGCGCGTCATCCGGCCCAAGCTTCCCTGAGCCCTCTCAAGCCAGCAGCCGAGCCTGTGAAAACAGGCTTAGTTTGAATAATTCAAATCACGCCTGCCTGCGTGACGGCGCGAAGTGTTCCATGACACACTTTTTCCCAACCGTTCTCACGGCTCTGGGGGCGTCTGGGTATGTCCATGGTGTGGCTGGGATTGGCGCTGACCGTTGGGGGTCAGCTCCCTCCTGACGGTGTCGCGCAGCTGCGGAAGGTGGACGGCGTGATGCCGCACCTGCGGCGGCTGGCCGAGGACCCGGAGGTGGTGCGGGCCATCCGCGCCCAGAACGCGCTCCGCACGCCGCTCGCCACCCTCCAGCAACACGACGCCGAGTGGATGGCGACCCCGGCCCTCACGCCCTTCAAGCAGCGCGTGCTGGACGGCCCCTGCAAGGGCGCGCTGCACCGCCTGCGGGAGCGGCTGGGCCCGGCGCTGGCGGAGGCCTTCACCATGGACGGCCAGGGCGCGCTCGTGTGCGCCAGCCGCCGCACGTCCGACTACTGGCAGGGGGACGAGGACAAGTGGCGCCTCACCTACGCGGAAGGGCGCGGCGGCCCCGTGCTGCGCGAGGCCCCCTTCTTCGACGAGTCCTCCCAGGCCTACGTCATCCAGGTGTCCCTCCCCGTCCGCGACGGCGCCCAGGTCATCGGCGCGCTCACCGTGGGCCTGTCCCTGCTCGACCTCTGACGCCGCCCTCCACCTCCCAGGGTCTTCACGCATGCGCCTGCTGTCCGGATTGAAGTTGCGGGGCCGCCTCACGCTGTGGGTCTGCCTGCTGCTCGTCGCGGCCCTCACCCCCGTCGTCGCGGTGGGCGTCCACGTCATCCGGCGCAATCTGGAGCAGCAGGTGCACGGCGTCCTCCAGGTGGAAGCGGACGGCCTGCGCGACCTCATCGAGTCCTCCCTGCGCGAGCGCGAAGCGAACGCCCGCGCATGGACCGAGGACGCCATCGTGCGCGGCGCGCTCCTCTTCGACACCTACGCCAAGAGCGACGCGGTGCTCGCCTCGCTCAATGGCCGGCACACCCGCTTCGCGGGGCTGGTGCTGTTCACCGCCGACGGGCGCGCCGTCTCCGCGAGCCGCCCGGAGCTGCGCCAGGCCTTCGCCGGCCGCGAGAAGGAGGTGCTCGCCGCGCCCTGGTTCCAGACAGCGCTGGAGGACCGGCTGGACGCGGGCGTCCTCACGGGCGCCCTCACGAAGAAGGACCCCTTCCTCGACCGCCGGGTGATGCCCCTGGCCCTGCCCGTGCTCAGCCCCATCTCCGGCGCGCGCGTGGGCGTGCTGCTGGCCGCGTATGACTGGGGCCAGCTGGAAGAGGTCGTCGCGGGCGCGCTCCAGCGCTCCCTGGACCGGGGCCAGAAGAGCTTCACCCTGGAGGTCCTCGCGCCCGACGGCGGCCGTCTCTTCAGCTCCCGCGCGACAGCGGACGCGCCGGCCATCGTGGACGCCGTCCGGGCCGAGTCCCGCGACGACACCGCCCGCTTCAGCGCGAGCCAGGGCTGGCGCTTCGTGGCGGCACTGGACGCGCAAGAGGCCTTCCTGCCCCTCAGGCGCTTCCTCCAGCTCAGCCTCCTCGCGGTGCTGGCCCTGCTGGGGCTGGCCGTCCTGGCCGCCTGGGCCCTGGCACGCGGGGTGACGCGGCCCATCACCACCCTGTGCGAGCTGGTGACCCGCGTGGTGCGCGAGGGCGACCTCACCCAGCGCGTGGAGTCCCGCGGCCACCAGGACGAGGTGGGCGACCTGGCCTCCGCCTTCTCCCGGATGATGGACCACCTGCGCGAGTCCACCACCAGCCTCCAGCAGGCCACCCGCGTGCTGGGGCAGACCGTGGGAGAACTCACGCAGGCCACCGAGCAGCAGGAGCGCATCCTCGTCCGGCAGGGCGCCGCCATCCAGGAGACGCAGGTCACCGCGAAGGAGATCCAGCAGACCTCGCAGCTCGCCGCGGAGCGCTCGCAAGCAGTGCTCGCCCTGGTGGCACGGGCGCGCGAGGCGGGCGGCTCCGGCCAGCTATCGCTCGACGCCAGCCTGGACGGCTTCGAACAGCTGCGCGACCACGGGGCCCGCCTGGCCGAGGGCATCTCCACCCTGCACGAGCGCACGCACCAGATTGGCGGCATCACGCAGACGGTGAAGGACCTGGCGGACCAGTCCAACATGCTCGCGCTCAACGCGGCCATCGAGGCGGCCCGCTCCGGCGAGCACGGCAAGGGCTTTGGCGTGGTGGCGCGGGAGATCCGCGGCCTCGCGGATCAATCCATCCACGCCACCAACCGGGTGCGCGACATCCTGGACGCCATCCGCGGCGGCATCCGCGACACCGTGGCGCTCTCCGAGGAGGGCCAGCGCCGCTCCGAGGCGGGCCTGGCCCAGGTGCGCGAGAGCGGCCAGAGCCTGCGCGCGCTGGGGGACATCATCCAGGACAACGCGTCCGCGGCCCAGCAGATCGCCGCCGCCGTCATCCAGCAGAACGCCGGCATCGCGCAGATCTTCATGGCCGTCACGGACCTGTCCCGGATGATGGACGACACCCTCCAGGCCATGCACGGCACCCAGCGGATGACCCACGCCCTGCGCGGCGTGGCCGAGCGCATGGAGACCGTGGCCGGCGTCTGGCGCGTCTAGCTCAGACGCGCTTCTCCCAGCGGGGCGCGTCGTCGTCCACCGGCGTGTTCGCGACCTTGGACACCCAGTCCAGTGTCCCCTGCAGCGGGGCCCGCCCATGGGCCTTCGCCGGGAGGAACGCCCAGAGCAGCAGGTAGAGCCCCGCGCTCATGCCGCCGGACGCGAAGAACATCAGCACGAACGCCACCCGCACCAGGGCCGGATCCACGCCCAGCTCGCGGGCCAGCGCCGCGCAGACGCCCAGGAGCGCGCGCCCCTCGCCCCGGTGCATCGGCACCGTGCGCGTGCGGCAGTGCGAGCAGCGCGTCGCCTCCCCGGACAGCTCCCTCGAACAAGCCCTGCACCGTGTCGTGACGTCCATGAGGTGACCTCTCCGTCAGGCCCCCGCTTGGCACATGGGGGTCTCATTCCTACCTACGGAAACCCACCGCCCTGATTGCCGTCGCTCCCCAGGTGACGTGATTCCGGGGGTTTGTGTCCGGCTGCGTCAGTCGATTTACAGATTTAATCCTGATGATGTTGACAGCCTTACAGGCAAGCAGGTTCTGATTCACCAAGACTTCCCATCCCTAGACGGTGGGAGCATCTTTCAGCCCGTTAGGCCGTTTTTACAACGCATCTCGTCAGGAGCCGACATGGACGCGCGCACCTCCCAGACTCCCCCGGCCTTCGGCCCCGGCGTGACCGTTGAGGGGCCCTGGCATCCGGACTACGCGGAGGTGCTGACGCAGGAGGCCATGGCCTTCGTGGCGAAGCTGGTCCGCACCTTCGGTGAACGGCGGGAAGCCCTGCTGGAGCGGCGCAAGAAGGTGGCCCAGGCCTGGCGCAAGGGCGAGCGCCCGCACTTCCTGCCGGAGACGGCGGACATCCGGAAGGGCGACTGGCGCGTGGCCCCGGTGCCCGCGGACCTGCAGGACCGGCGCGTGGAAATCACCGGTCCGGTGGACCGCAAGATGATCATCAACGCGCTCAACTCCGGCGCCAGCGTGTTCATGGCGGACTTCGAGGACGCCAACAGCCCCACCTGGGACAACGTGGTGCGCGGCCAACTGAACCTGCGCGATGCCGTGCGCAAGACCATCTCCTTCACGGCGGAGAACGGGAAGCACTACGCGCTCAACGACAAGCACGCGGTCCTCTTCGTGCGCCCGCGCGGCTGGCACCTGCCGGAGCGCCACGTGCGCATCGACGGCAAGCCCATCTCCGGCTCGCTCTTCGACTTCGGCCTCTTCTTCTTCCACAACGCGCGTGAACAACTGAAGCGCGGCACGGGCCCCTACTTCTACCTGCCCAAGATGCAGAGCCACCTGGAGGCCCGGCTGTGGAACGACGTGTTCCACCTGGCCCAGAGCGAGCTGGACATCCCGCGCGGCACCATCAAGGCCACGGTCCTCATCGAGACGCTGCCCGCCGCGTTCGAGATGGACGAAATCCTCCACGAGCTGCGCGAGCACTCGGCCGGCCTCAACTGCGGCCGCTGGGACTACATCTTCAGCTTCATCAAGACGCTCCAGTCCGACGACTCCGTGGTGCTGCCCGACCGCGGTCAGGTCACCATGGACAAGGGCTTCCTCAACGCCTACTCGCAGCTGCTCATCCAGACCTGCCACCGCCGGGGCGCGCACGCCATGGGCGGCATGGCCGCCTTCATCCCCATCAAGGGCGACACGGCCGCCAACGACGCGGTGATGGCCAAGGTCCGCGCGGACAAGCTGCGTGAAGCGAAGAACGGCCACGACGGCACCTGGGTCGCGCACCCCGGCCTCGTCCCCGTCGCGAAAGAAATCTTCGACGCGCAGATGCAGGGCCCCAACCAGGTGGCCAACAAGCGCGAGGACGTGCGCATCACGGAGGCGGACCTGCTCCAGGTGCCCTCCGGCACGCGCACCGAAGAGGGCCTGCGCCACAACATCCGCGTGGGCATCCAGTACACCGCCGCGTGGCTGGGCGGCCTGGGCTGCGTGCCCCTCTACAACCTGATGGAGGACGCGGCCACGGCGGAAATCT
Organism: Corallococcus macrosporus; assembly: GCF_017302985.1. NCBI lineage: Bacteria > Pseudomonadati > Myxococcota > Myxococcia > Myxococcales > Myxococcaceae > Corallococcus > Corallococcus macrosporus. The sequence goes on along the minus strand of NZ_JAFIMU010000017.1, from coordinate 47,017 downwards.
CCCGCGCCCAGGTGTGGCAGTGGATCCACCACGGCGCCACGCTGGAGGACGGCCGCAAGGTGACCCAGGAGCTGTTCCGCAAGCTGCTCGCGGAGGAGATGGCGCAGATGGGCCGCGAGGGTGCGGTCGAGCGCTACGGCCAGGCTCACATGGAGAAGTCCCGCGCTCTCTTCGAGCAGCTCTCCACCGCTCCCGCCTTCGAGGACTTCCTCACCCTGCCGGCCTACGAGGCCCTCGACCCGCGGTCCTGACCTTTTTGCAAACGCAGCACCGACGTCTTCTTCCACCCTTCACCGCAGCACGAGGAGTCCTGGCATGTACGACGCGACGCCGACCACTTCCGATGCCTCCCCTCACGCGAAGCTCCATGCCCAGCGCTTCGAGGGAATCAAGCGCAACTACACCGAGAAGGACGTGGAGAAGCTGCGCGGCTCCATCCGCGTGAGCTACACGCTGGCGGAGCTGGGCGCCCGCCGCCTCTGGGAGCTGCTCCACACGGAGGACTACATCAACGCGCTGGGCGCCCTCACCGGCAACCAGGCCGTGCAGATGGTGCGCGCGGGCCTCAAGGCCATCTACCTGTCCGGCTGGCAGGTCGCCGCGGACGCGAACAACGCCGGCCAGATGTACCCGGACCAGAGCCTCTACCCGGCGGACTCCGTCCCCTCCGTGGTGAAGAAGATCAACAACGCCCTGCGCCGCGCGGATCAGATCGACCACGCCGAAGGCCGCAAGGACCGCAACTGGTTCGCGCCCATCATCGCGGACGCGGAGGCCGGCTTCGGCGGTCCGCTCAACGCCTATGAGCTGATGAAGGGCATGATCGAAGCGGGCGCCGCGGGCGTGCACTTCGAGGACCAGCTGGCGAGCGAGAAAAAGTGCGGCCACATGGGCGGCAAGGTGCTGGTGCCCACCAGCCACTTCGTGCGCACGCTGACCGCGGCGCGCCTGGCGGCGGACGTGATGGGCGTGCCCACGCTGCTGGTCGCCCGCACGGACGCGGACAGCGCCAAGCTGCTCATGAGCGACGCGGACGAGTACGACCACGCCTTCATCGACAAGGCGGCGGGCCGCACGGGCGAGGGCTTCTACCGCATCAAGGGCGGCCTGGAGTGCGCCATCGCGCGCGGCCTGGCGTACGCGCCCTACGCGGACCTCGTGTGGTGCGAGACCAGCACCCCGGACCTCGCGCAGGCCAAGGCCTTCGCGGAAGGCATCCGCAAGCAGTTCCCCAACAAGATGCTCGCGTACAACTGCTCGCCGTCCTTCAACTGGAAGAAGAACCTGGACGACAGCACCATCGCGAAGTTCCAGCGCGAGCTGGGCGCCATGGGCTACAAGTTCCAGTTCGTCACCCTGGCGGGCTTCCACGCGCTGAACTTCTCCATGTACGAGCTGGCCCGTCAGTACAAGGACCGCGGCATGGCGGCCTACAGCGAGATGCAGCAGTCGGAGTTCGGCGCGGAGAAGCACGGCTACACCGCCACGCGCCACCAGCGCGAGGTGGGCACCGGCTACTTCGACCAGGTCGCCGAGGTCATCTCCGGCGGCAGCGCCAGCACCCTGGCCCTGCACGAGTCCACCGAGGCCCACCAGTTCTAGGCCCGGCGGATCATCCCGGCGCCTGAAAACGCCTGAAGGCCGCGGCGTCCCAGGGGAAAATCCCCCGGGATTTCGCGGCCTTCGCCTTTCTCCCACACGAAGAGGCAACTTCCGGGGGGCCCGGGCGATAATGGGGAGAACGAACTTGAAGCCCCCAAGGCACGCCCGACGCGTGCCGGAAGCCGACCGGGGCCTTTGACGGGAGCCGCCATGAACCGCATCACGTCCCTCTCCGGTCCGCGGGTGCAGCCGGCCACGACGAACACCGCCACCTCCGTGTCGGGCAGCCGCTTCGGCTCCCTGATGTCGGGCGCGGCCGCGCAGACGCCCAAGGCGGGCGCGCAGCTGTCCGGCGGCTCGGTGGTGTCGGCGGCGCTGGCGCAGATGGGGGCCACGCCGCACGGCGGGCTGGTGAACGCCTACACCGCGGGCGCCACCTCCACGCCGGTGAACGTCACGGGCCAGCAGCCCCAGCAGCAGCAGGCCGCGGGCGCGCAGGCGGGCGCGGAGCCCCAGAGCGAGGAGATGAAGGCCATCCAGGACCTGGCCATCATGTCGTCGGTGTCCCTGTCCCAGTCCATCCTGCACATGGGCGGCATGAAGGTGGACCTGGAGCGCGAGTAGTCCCCGCGCCCCAGGCCGTGCCTCACGGCACCTGACGCTTCACGAAAGCCCTGGGGGAGACCTCAGGGCTTTTTCTTGTCGCTGTCGTCGCTGTACTTGTCGCGGATGCCGTCGTGCCGGTGCCGCGTGTCGTTCCAGGGCAGGTTCGCGTCGGTGCGCTGACCGCCGTTCTGGCCGGTGACGTCGTTGAGCTCCTCGGCGCGCCCTTCCGCGGGCACCCGGTCGCCGTCCTCTTCCGGATCCTTCTGCTTGCTGGGGTCCAGCGGGATGCCGGCGCTCTTCTTGAGGTATTCGTCCTTGGGGTCCATGCCGCCATTCCTCCCTTGAGCCCTCAAGGTGGTGACGGAGTGCCGTTCCGGGAGCGGCCGGGCGGCCAGGGGGCCCCTTCCTCAGTTGAGGTACTTCGGCTTCGCGGGGGCGGCGGGTGCGGACTCCTGGGCCTTCATCATCTCCAGCCCCTGGCGGGTGAGGACGAAGCGGACGACGCCGGAGCCGCGCTCTGTTTCGATTTCGGCCTCGAAGGCGGGCCCGGCGATGCCGCCCAGGGACACGTCCTTGCGCAGGTTGTTCACGCGGCCGGAGAGCAGATCGCCCGCGACCTCGCGGGAGCCCTCGCCGCGCGAGTACAGCTCGTAGGCGGCCTCGTGCAGCGTCATGGCCAGCGCCGGGGTGAGGGGCTGGGAGCTGAAGAGCACGGAGATGAGGAGCCAGTAAGGCGTCTGTTCAGCCATCGCGCGAGTGTAACGGTTACGTCTGGCGGGCGCGCGGCTGTCTGCGGGCGGCGATGGCCTCCGCGAGCACGCCCTGCGCCTTCCAGTGGCCGTACAGCCGCCCCTGGGACGCGAGGAAGTCCAGCCGCTGCCGGGTGCGCGCATCCAGACGGCCGGGGGCCGCGTCGCGGAACGGCGTGCCGGGCAGCGGCATGAAGGTGTGGCCGTGCACGCGGGCGCCCAGGTCGGACAGCCGCTGCATGAGGTCCAGGGTGGCGTCCACGTCCGAGGGCTCCTCGCCGGGCAGGCCCAGGATGAAGTCCACGTTGGGGATGAAGCCGCCCTCCACCGCGAGCCGCGCGGCGCGCACCACGGTCTCCACGTCGTGGCCGCGACGGGTGGCCTGGAGGATGCGCTCGGAGCCGGACTGGCCGCCGATGATGAGGTTGTCGTTGGCCACGTAGCGCTTGAGCAGCGCCAGGGACTCCGGCGTGACGTGCTCCGGGCGGACCTCCGAGGGGAAGGTGCCATAGAAGATGCGCCCGTCCGGGGCCGTGGCCTCCTTCACGGCGGCGAGCAGCTCCTCCACGGCGGCCAGGTTCACGGTCTCGTCGGCGGTGCCGTAGGACAGGGACGTGGGGGTGATGAAGCGCACGTCGCGCCGGCCCATGCGGAGCAGCTCGCGGGCCCAGTGGGCGGTGTTGGCGACGCTGCGGTGCCGGAAGCGCGCCTTGGACATGAAGGGCGTCTGGCAGAAGCGGCAGGCGTAGATGCAGCCGCGGGTGATCTCGATGGCGCCGTACTTCACGTGCTTCACGGCGAACGCGGGGAAGTCGTCCAGGCGCACGCCCTCGCCGTGGCCGTGCTGCACGAGCTTGCCGTCCTTGAGGTGCGCGGTGCCGTGCGTGGTGCGGGGGTCCTCGCCCTTGAGGACGCGGGCCAGGAGGGCGCGCAGGGTGTGCTCGCCCTCGCCCACGGCGACGAGGTCGAAGCCGGCCTGGAGGGTCTGGAGCGTTTCGGCGGTGGCGTGCACACCGCCCGCGATGCAGAGGACGTCACGGCCCTCCAGCCGTTCGCGGACCCAGGTCAGCTCCTCCACGGAGGGGCCGAAGCTGGCGGAGTAGAAGGACCACGCGGCGACGACGGTGTCGCCCGCGTCCACGCGTGCGCGCAGGGTGTCCAGCAGGGCCTCGCGGCTGCGAGGAAAGTGGAGCGACACATCCGCGAGCGCGGGGTCGGCCTCCACGGCGCCAGCGAGCACGGTGAAGGCGTACTTGCCAGGGTACTGGAAGCTCAGGACGAGCGAGACCTTGCGAGGCGTCTGCGGCATGGAGGCCGGGGATGATGCCACAGGGAGGTCAGAGGAAGCGGCGCTCCCACTGGCGGACCTCGGCTTCGGTGAAGTCGCCCCAGGCCCCCTTGTGCGCGTAGAGCCACGGCTCCAGCACACGGGCAAGCTCACGGTAGGCAGGCAGCGTGTCACCGGCCTCCAGGTCCCCTGCTTCAGGAGCAGGGCCCAGGGACACCACCGCGCGGTCCGGGGACAGGGCTTCCACCTGGGTTGAAGGCGAGTGCAGCCGGGAGCGCAGTCCCTCCGCGCCGCCCAGTTCGTTCAGGACCGGCGGTCCCAGGAACGTGAGCCACGCGGGAGCACGGACCTTCGAGCCCAGGTACAGGGCCAGTCTGTCCAACTGGTTCAAATCGAAGCCGGGGTGACGCCGGGTCACTTCACGCAGGCGCGGCGTAAGGGTCTTGGGCCAAACGTGAGTTTCCAGAGATAGACCCGCGTGACCCGAGTTCCAGGGCAACTCGCGCCCCAGGTCGATGGCCAGCGTGCGGATCCACTCTGGCCCGCGTTCGTCCAAGAATTCGGTGGGCAGCCGGAACTCCGCTGTACAAGCACTCTCAGGATAGTCCTGACGGAAGCCAACCGAACCGCGCCCCCTTCCGTGATACCGGAAAGCGACTCCTGTCGCCGAGTGCGCCAACTCGGTCACCTCGATGAAGCAGGAGGAACCCAGGATCCGCTTTCTCAGGTCGGCCTCGCCGCCTGAATCCAGTTCAGGCCAGTCGCCCGTGTAACAGTTCCAGTACCAATGCAGGTGCTGCGGTTCGATGGCCCGGCGATAGCGCTCCAGGGAGCGCAACAGGGCGGGAGCGAACTCGTCATGAGGAGCGCTCATGTAGAAGGCGATGCTCACGCCTTCCCGCATGAAGACGACGGACTCGCCCTCGATACCCATCCCTTCCCGCAGCCTTGGTATCCGTCGACTCATCATTCGACTCCCATATTGGGGGAAACGAGGCGTGGAGCCTGCTCACTCGACAGGAGTTCTTGGTAAACCGCATTCTGCGGCTTGTCCGCGAAGGGACTTCCTTCGGGATAGGTGTCCCATCGGGGCGGGTTTGTCACCGGGCACGGGAACTTGAAGTCGTAAATCCGCTGCACCTTCAGCGGGTTTCCCAAGGCGTGCAGCACCACATCCGGTGCGATGCTCCCCGTGAGCAGGTGGAACAGCCCGTCCCGCAGCCATCGCGAGACCTCCGCTGGATCCAACCACCGCGTCCGTCCTGTCTTCGCGTCGCGCAGGTAGCGTGGCTCCAGGCTGAACCGGCCCGCGTCCATATCGCCCAGTTCCCGCTGTACGCACTCCAATGCCGCCGCGTGCTTGGCCTCTCCCAATTGCATCGCCCGGGTGATTTCCCTGCCGTTCGAATCCACCACCTTCTCCCGGCACACCTCGGGTGAGGTCCGCTTCCCCGGTCCCAGCATCCGTTCGTTCACCTCGAAGTTCGCCCGCTTCGCGCACTCCACCAGCACGCGCTCCACTCGGGCCACCTCCGCCTCCTCCCACAGGCGCATCACCGTCGCGGCCTGCGCGGCTCGGGCCGTGGCCCGGGACAGCCACGGCAGGATGGCGTCCTGCCCCACCTGGGACGCGCACGCCGGGTTGCGCAGGCATCCCGCCGTCGCGGAGTCCATCGTCGCCTGGGAGTAGCTTCGCGGCGTTCGCACCTCCGGGCCCGCGCACGCGGTCCACAGCAGGAGGCAGCACGGCCACCACATCCATCGGGGAGGGGTCACGCCGCGCCTCCTCGCATGGAAGCGCCGGCCCCTTCAACCCGCCTCTCCCGCCCCGGACACACCGGAGCGGGAGGGTCCTTCACCCGCCGCTCAGCTCCGGCGACGACGCGCCCGCGCCAGGCCCAGGAGCCCCAGCAGCGAGAACGCGGCCAGCGAACCACCCCCCGTCGAGCAGCCACCGCGGAAGTCCGCGTCGCCCTCGTCCAGCGGAGACGGCTTCACGCTCGTGCCCGAACCCGCGTCCACCGGCGTGCCCGCGTCCACCACCGGATCCACCGGCGTGCCCGCATCCACCACCGGCTCCGGCTGCTGCGTGCCCGCGTCCACCACCGGATCCACCGGCGTGCCCGCGTCCACCGGCGTGCCCGCGTCCACCGGCGTGCCCGCGTCCACCACCGGATCCGGATCCGGCTGCACCGCCGGGAACACGTCCTCACGGCTGGTCGCCTGGATCATCCCGTCGTGGTAGACGACGCCCACCGCGGAGATGCTGTCGTCCCGGTACAGGCCCAGCTTCAGGTAGTTGTTCTGGCCGGAGAACATCGTCATGGCCTTGGTCTTCTTCAGCACCTGAACGCCGTTGAGCCACAGCTCCACGTAGCCCACGGACGGGTCCGGGGACCACTTCACGTGGAAGACGAACTCCTGCCACGTGCCGCGCTTGAGCGGCGTGGTCCACACCGTGCCGCTGTCGTTCAGCGACAGGCGGATGACCTCGCCCTTCACGAAGAACTCCACCGGCGGCGACCCGCAGCACCCGTCGTGGTGCCACTGCGTGAAGAGCTGCCACGCGTCCACGCTGGGGAAGTCGTTCGGGAACATCACCTTCCAGCGGTACCAGTACTCCGAACCCACCTTCTCGTTGCTCAGGTACACCAGCTCATTGCGGTTGCCGCTGGAGTTGATGGGGTCATCGCCCTGCTTCACCGTCGCCTTGAGCGCGTACTTGCCTTCCGAAACCGGGCTCGTCACCACCTGGAGCCGGTCCGAGCTCACCATCTGTTCCTTGCTGTACTGGGAACGGTTTCCCGTCTCGAAATCGCCCCGCCAGACGATTTCCGCCGCAGCGAGGCTCGGGAGCAGACAGACCACGAGCCAGAGGTGCAGTGCTTTCAATGAGGAATCCTTGGGGGAGGGGGAAGGCGTGATACTTTGCTTTCAAACTTCGACAAAGATTGAGCAGCATCATTCCCTGTCTTCATTCCATCTCCAAACCATTCCCAGACGCCCGGCAAGTGGGCATGCAGCCAGACAGGCCCTCAAATGGTTTGAGATGTGTTTCACGTCAGGATCGGGTCGCCCGTACCCACCGAGCGGACGGCGGAGCGGTGTCCTGAACGCAACGCGTCATTGACAAGGGAGCATGCAGGAGGCTGACGGGACGGGGGCGTGGTGTAAGGTCACGGGCCCTTCCGGCGCTCCCTTCCCGGGGCGCCCTTCAGCGTGCCCCATGCTCGTGTTGCGAGACGTCCAGAAAACCGATTTGCCCGGCCTGAAGCGTCTTGCCGCGGTGCTGAACACGGTCAACCTGCCGAACAACGAGGAAACCCTCGAGGCCATCATCGACAAGTCGGTGAAGAGCTTCGCCGGCAAGGTGAAGGACCCGTTCGAGCGCGAGTACCTCTTCGTGCTGGAGGACGTGCGCAACAACCTCATCATCGGCACGTCGATGATCATCGCCCAGCACGGCACGTACGACGCGCCGCACATCTACTACGAGGTGAGCGAGCGCGAGCACTACTCCGCCTCGCTGGAGCGGCACCTGCGGCACAAGGTGCTGTCCATCGCGTACAACTACGAGGGCCCCACGGAGATTGGCGGCCTGGTGGTGGACCCGCCCTACCGCGCGACGCCGGACAAGCCCGGCAAGCAGCTGTCCTTCGTGCGCTTCCTCTTCATCGCCATGCACCGGCGGCTGTTCCGGCCGCGCGTGCTGGCGGAGCTGCTCCCGCCGCTGCTCCCGGACGGGCGCAGCCTCCTGTGGGAGGCCTGCGGGAAGAAGTTCACCGGGCTCACCTATCTGGAGGCCGACCGGCTGAGCCGCCAGAACAAGGAGTTCATCAAGGAGCTGTTCCCCGCGTCGGACATCTACGCGTCGCTGTTCCCGGACCGCGTGCAGAAGGTGCTGGGCGAAGTCGGCCCGGCCACGCGCGGCGTGCAGCGGATGCTGGAGCGGGTGGGCTTCCGGTACGTGGAGCGCATCGACCCGTTCGACGGCGGCCCGCACTTCGAGGCGGACACGGCGGACATCTCCCTGGTGCGCCGCTACCGCACGGTGAAGCTGGCGGACGAGGACTTCGAGCTGCAGGGCGACGACGTGCTGGTCGCCGCCGAGCGCGAGTCCGGCCGCAACCGCTTCCGCTCCGTGCGCTGCCAGGCCCGGCTGGACAACACGCTCATCTACCTGCCCGCCCAGGCCAAGGAGATATTGGAAGTGAAGCCGGGCGCGAAGCTGTCCATCATTCCGTTCGAGTAGCGCGCACCACGCGCCAGTCCCCGCGCAAGAGCGACAGCCAGCGCTCCCCGGCCTCCAGGCCGGGGCCCTCGGGCGGCACCAGCGCCAGCGCCAGGTGCGTGTCCGGCCGCACGGGGTCCAGGGACGTGGGGTCCAGGTCCAGCGTCCCGCCGCCTCGCAGCGCCACCCGCACCCAGGCGTGCGGCCGGGCGGCGCCGCCGTCCACCACCAGCAGCCCGTGCACCAGCCCCACCCGCTGGCCCTTCTCACGGGCCAGGGACGCGAAGCGCAGCGCGTGGGCCAGGCAGCCTCCGGCCTCACCCTCCCCGCCTGAGCGCCAGTCCGCCGCCGTGGGCCCCTTGTCCGGGAAGGCCGCGTGCACCTTCGCGCAGAGGGCCCTCGCCTCACCTGGGGTCCAGTCCGTCATCTCCGGCAGGCGCGTGGGGACCGTGAAGGAGGTCGCCTGCCTGGCTTGCACGAGCCTCAGTGCGCCCTCGGCGCCGCCGTCCACGGGCAGCCCGTCCGCGAAGAGCTCGGGTGGGGCTCGCAGCCGTTCGCCAGGGGCGGCTCGCGTGAAGCGGGAGTCGCCCACCTCCAGCGCCTGGAGCTGGCCCTGGTCGTCGTAGCGGGCGCGGAAGCGTGCGCCGAGCATCGTGCCCTCGGCGGCCGTGGGGCTTCGCTTCGTGACGCAGTGGGGGCCCTCCTGGCCGGACAGCTCCTCGCGGCCCTTCACGCAGCCCTCGGGTGGCGGCCCTCGCCACAGCCACAGCGCCTGGGGCACCGCGTCCCCGACCTGCACGTGGCCCGCCGCGTCGACCTTCAGCGTCACCTCGCGCACGCGCTCGCCCGCGCGGCCGTCGCGCACGTGCAGGTGCCGGCTGGTGTACGTGAACCGCCCCGCGTCCAGGGACAGCCCCACCGTTCCCACTGGCACGCCGCGCCATGCGAAGACGAACCGCGCCGGGCTTTCGGTCCTGGCGGCCTCGGCGCCCGTGCTGGCGGGGATTCCCGGGAGCGCCAGCATGGCGATGGCGAAGAGGGCCTTCATGTCTCATGAAGCATGCGTCGAATTGAGGACCGGCGCGAGAAGGCGGGATAGCGTCCACCCCCGTCCATGGGCGCCAAACGGTACCTTTTCTCGTTCGGGGTGGCGGCGGCCCTGGTCTCGGCCATCCTGCTGGGCCTGCTGCTGCGGTGGGTGACAGGCCAGCCGGATGACGCGGCCGGGTGGGCGGTGCTGCTGGTCGGCGTGCCGCTGCTCTGGCTCATCGGCAGCTATCTGGCGTGGTTCCGTTTCGCGGCGATGCGCCGGCGTGAGCGGCGCGACCTGATGTCCCGGCTGGCGGAGGGCGACCTCACCACGCCCATCCACACGGGCTTCGAGGGCCAGGAGGACCTGCGCCGCCTCATCCTGTCCCTGCGCCGCGCGCTGTCCCAGGTGCAGCGCGTGACGAGCAACCTGCACCGCACCGGCAACGGCGTGAGCGGGCAGGCCCGCATGCTGCTGGAGGCCGCGCGCCGTCAGGGCGGCGCCGTGGAGCGCACGCTCTCCGCGGTGGGCGGCAACGGCACCAGCCTCCAGGTGGCCATCAAGCGCGTGCAGCACATTGAAACCTTCGCGCACGAGACGACGGGCGCGCTGCTGGAGATGACCGAGCGGCTGCACCAGGTGGTGGACGGCCTGGAGACCGTCAACGACTTCAGCCAGCGCACCAGCGGCCTCACCCAGGCGATGACGGAGCGGCTCACGCACATCGCCGCGTCGGGTGACGAGCTGGGCCGCTTCGCGTCGGAGGCGGAGGACTTCGTCGCGCTGGTGGAGGGCGGCATCTACGCCGTGCGCCGCCGCGCCATGGAGACCAACAGCATGGCCGTCGCCGTCACCACCACCGCCCAGCGCGGCGAGGCCCTGGTGGGCGACAGCGTGCAGGGCATGTACCGGGTGGAGGAGACGGTGCGCAAGGCGGCCGAGCTGATGGAGATGCTCGGCACGCGGTCGCTGGAGATTGGCCGCATCGTGGACGTCATCCAGGAGATCGCCGACCAGACGAACCTCCTGGCCCTCAACGCCGCCATCATCGCCGCGCAGGCGGGCGAGCACGGCCGCCCCTTCGGCGTGGTGGCCAACGAGATCCGCAGCCTCGCCGAGCGCACCACGCGCTCCACGCGCGAGATTGGCACCATGGTGACGGGCATCCGCGACGCGGTGGAGACCGCCGTGGCGCTGGTGCAGGAGGGGCGCGAGCAGGCCACCGCGGGCGTGGCCCTGGGCGACCGCGCCTCCGAGTCCCTGGCCGAAATCCGCGCCATCACCCAGCGCACCTTCGCCGCCGTGGAGGCCACGGTGATGGAGACGCAGCAACTGGAGGCGCAGGGCGCCACCGTCGTGGAGGCCAGCAAGCGCGTGGCCCAGCGCGTGGAGGACATCACGCGCATGGCCATCGAGCAGTCCGGCAACGCGCGGGACCTGGTGCGCCAGATTCAAGAGATGTCGCGCGTGGGCCAGAGCGCCGGCCAGAAGGCGGAGGCCCAGGCGCGCACCGGCCGCGACCTGTCCGAGGCCGTGATGCGGCTGAGCGCGGCCATCGAGGAGCTGCGCGCCGCGCACCAGGTGCTCAGCCGGGGCGACGCGTCCATCCGCGAAGAGGTGGCCCAGGTGCGCGAGGACGCGCGCCGGGTCATCCGCATCGGTGACGAGCTGGACCGCACGGTCGACCAGCTGAGCCACGAGACGGTGAGCCTGGAGGCGGAGGTGTTCCGCTTCCAGCTGCCCCGGGCGCGGACGGGCGGCACGCTGCGGGTGGGGTTGCACCAGGCGGGCTCGCTGCGCGCGCGGCAGTCGGTGGATCCGCTGTTCAGCGTCGAGAACCAGATGGCGGAGCTGACGGCGTGCCTCTTCTCCTGCCTCGTGCGGCTGGAGGACGGCGTGCTGGTGCCCGACCTGGCCGAGCGCTGGGACGCGGACCCTTCCGCGCGCCGCTACCGCTTCTACCTGCGCCGGGGCGTCACCTTCCACGACGGCAGCCTGCTCTCCGCCCAGGACGTGAAGCGTCACCTGGAGCGGCTGATGGACCCGGCGCTGCGCTCGCCGGACCGCAGCCTGCTGGAGGACGTGGAGGGCGCGCGCGAGTACTCCAGCGGCCTGGCGCGCGAGGTGACGGGCATCGAGGTCCTGGACGAGGGCACGCTGGAGATCCGCCTGCGCGAGCCCAAGGCGTTCTTCCTCCAGCTCATGGCGCTGACGGCCACGGCGGTGGGGAAGCTGGACGCGGCGGGGAAGCTGGTGGGCACCGGGCCGTTCCGCGTCGTCGGCCTGCAGCCGGACCGGATGGTGCTGGAGCGCAACGCCACCTACTGGCGCGGCGGGGTGCCGCTGCTGGACCGGCTGGAGTTCGTCATGACGGACACGCGGGCCCAGGCGGTGCGGCAGCTCTTGGACGGGCAGGTGGACCTCGTGTCGTTCCTGCATGTGGAGCACACGGAGGCCAAGGGGCTGGAGGCGCACCAGGTGGTGACCAGCACCACGCCGTCCACGGCGTTCCTGGGGCTCAACCTGAACGAGGCGCCGTACAACGACGTGCGCGTGCGGCGGGCGCTGCGCGCGGGCATGGACATCTCGGCCGTGGTGGCGCAGTTCCACCCGGGGGCCCGGGTGGCGCGCACGTTCACGCCGCCGGAGCTGCTGGATGGGGACCAGGAGCTGGGGCCCGCGCCGGTGCCGGACCTGACGCTGGCGGAGCGGCTGTTGCGCGAGGCGGGCGTGCGGCGGTTGCAGCTCACCCTGCACCACCCGGTGGGCCGCGACACGTCCACGGAGGACGCGGTGCTCTTCCGGCCGCTCATCCAAGCGGGGCTGCTGGAGCTGCGGCATGAACAGATGAGCCCGGAGGAGTACCTGCCGCGCCTGCGCGAGGGGAAGGTCCCGGCGTTCCGCACGCTGTGGCTGGCGGACTTCCCGGACCCCGACGCGTTCCTGCACTTCCTGCTCAACTCGAGCGCGCAGACGGTGTACCCGATGGGCTACCGCAACCCGGAGCTGGACCGGATCACCGCCGAGGCGCGCGTGTCCATCGACCCGGAGCTGCGCTCGCAGCTCTACAAGCGCGCGGAGCTGCTGGCGCGCGAGGACTGCCCGCTCATCCCGCTGTACCACGACCGCACGCACGCGGCGGCGGCGCCCTCCGTGCAGAACCTGCGGCTGCATCAGACGCCGCCGCAGGTGCGCTTCGAGGACCTCTGGGTGGATCCGGCGGTCAGCGGCTAGGGCCCGGCGCGGCGCGTCCCACCGGGGCCGCCGTTGCGCTGCGGCCAGCCCTGGGATTCGGCGAACCCGCCGACGGGATAGGACTCCAGCAGCCAGACGCCGTCGCGGCGCAGGGCCACGTGCAGCAGGCTCCCCGCGAACACCGCGCCCGCGACCTCCACGCGGCCCGGCAGGGAGCACTGGTTGACCTTGTTGCCGAAGGCGATCCATTCCAGCCACGCCTGACGCTGGCCGTTCGGAAGCACCGCGTCCGCGAGCACGCCCACGGTGCTTCGCTCCAGCAGCGCGGCCTCATGGAAGGTGCCAGGAAGCAGCGGCGAGGGCAGCACGTCCACCTCCGAGAGGACGCCGCCATCGTCCGAGCTGAACGAGCGCAGCACGGTGCGCAGCTCCGCGTCGACGCAGGGAGTGCCGTCGGTGCGCTCGCACGAGCGCGCGAACGCATGACCGACCGTGCCACTGGGAGACATCAGCACGGGCTCGGCCAGGGGTGTCAGCGTGCGCGAGCCCGCGTCCCAATCCAACGCGGTGAGCACGCCCCCATCCGTGTCCACGAAGGCCCGCGTGCCCACGAGCAACCGTCCCGGCGCGAGCGCCAGTGACGGTGCCCCACCCGGAACACCGGGCCCGATGGACTCAAGGCTCAGCGACGCGACCCCGCCGTCCTCGATTGCTTCACTCAAGTACGGACCCAACCGCGAAACGGCGGTCCCAGCGTCCGTGCCCACTTCGGGCAGTGACCAGTCCGTGAAGGCCAGCCGTCCATCCCACGGCGTGTAGAGGTACGCGCCGCGCGTGTCGTCCACGGCGAGCCTTGCCACGCCACCTCCGTCCTCCTCCGGTCCCATCGCCAGCGGTGCTCCCGCGTCCGCGCTCAGCAACACGAGCCGGGAGCGCAGCGGCTCCGTGCCCGCGTCGCCGGTCCACGTGACGTACGTCAGCACGTCCCCTTCCTTCGTGAGCGCCACCCTGCCCGCTCCCGTGCCGGGCACTCCCTCCGGGGTTCCTCCATCCTGCGCCGCATCGGCGAAGGCCAGCGACGTGCGCCAGCGCAGCTCACCCAGGCCTCGGGGCGCGTATGCCTCCAGGACCTCCGGTGCCAGCACCACCACGCCCGCGTCCGAGGCCGCGAGCAACGTCCTCGCGCCCCCGTCCTCATAGGGCGACGCGTAGCGCAGCAGTCCGCTCTCCGTGTACGCGACGAGCCGACAGCCCGCGTCCTCACCGCACACCGAGGCGTAGACCGTCCCGTCGTCCACCAGCAGCACCGGCCCTCCGTCCTCCGCGACGGGCGCGCCCCCCAGCTCCGCGCTGAAGACGGACTCCAGGTCTCCCGCGTCCGGGCGCAGGCACTCGCCCGCGCTGCACTTGCCCTCGTCCTGGCAGGGCGTGGCCGGCGAGCAGACGAAGCCGTCCGGCGGCGTCACGGTCCGGCACGTGCCGCTGAAGCAGACCCGCGCCGCCTTGCAGCTCACCGCGCCGCAGGGGCTGAAGTCCGCCACGTCCACCTCCTTGCAGCCCTCGTTGCGGTCGCACACGCCCACCTTGCACGGGTCGCTCGACTGCGGGCACGTCACGCGCTCCGTCACGCAGCCCTGCGTCGGAGAACAGCTGTCCACCGTGCACGGGTTGTCGTCATCACACGTGCGCGGCTGCCCCACGCAGACACCCGCCTGACAGCGGCCGTTCTCCTGGCAGCGGCTGCCCGGGATGCACGACGCTCCGTCCGCCTGCGGCGATTCGATGCACTGGCCGGACGCCAGGTCGAAGCGCGAGTCTCGGCACTCGCCCGTCGGCACGCATGGCTGCGGACGGACGCCCACGCCGATGAGCTTCACCTTCGCGGTGGTGCGCCCCGAGGTGAGCACCAGCTCGCCCTCCACCGGCGTGTTGCCCGCGGAGAACAGGACGTCCACCGTGCCCGTGCCGCTGCCCTCGACGACAATCTGGGACACCACCACGAAGAAGGGCGCGTCCGTCACCGCCTCCACCGTGACGCCCGCGCGGCCGGTGGCCACCAGCGTCAGCGAGCCGCGCATCTGGGTGCCCTCCAGCACCCGGCCGAAGTCCATGACCTCTTCCTGCGGCCGGAAGCTGGCGCTCGCACTGCCCACGTTGGGGTCGTCGCCGCAGCGGCACCCTCCCACCAGAACGAGCAACGCGAGCAGCCACCAGTGTGCACGGGCGCGGAACATCCCCCGACTCAACCGCGCCACCCCGGGCCCGCGCAACGTGCGCGCGGCTCCGGCAGGCATTCCCCGCACATTTACCGGCCCGGATGGGCCCGCTACGGTTCCACGGCCGACTCACGCCGCCGCGTCAGCGCCCGCACGCCAAAGGCCAGCGCCGCCACCACGAGCAGCCCGATGACCGCGTACTGGTAGCGCGACACCAGCACCGTCAGCCGCTCCAGGTTGCCGCCCACCGCCATGCCCAGCGCCAGGATGAGGCCGCTGTGCGCCAGCGCGGACACCGCCCCCAGCACCAGCGCGTTGAAGCGAGGCACGCGCGCCGCTCCCGCCGCGATGAAGATGACGCCCCGGATGCCCGGCAGGAACCGGTTCACCAGCAGCAGCCACGGCCCCGCGTGCCGCATCCGCGTCTGCACCTGCACCAGCCGCGCGTGCGTGAGGCCGAAGAAGGAGCGGTTCGGATTCGCCTCGAAGCGCTTCGCCAGCCACTGCCCCACCGCGTAGTTGATGAACGCGCCCAGCACGCTGCCCGCCGTCACCACCGCGAGCACGAGCCACCAGGGCTTCTCCCCGCGCACGGCGTAGATGCCGCCCATCAACACGATGGTGTCCCCGGGGAACGGAGGCACGACGTACTCCAGCATCGCCGCCACGCCGAGCACCAGGAACCCGAACGGCCCCAGCGTCCCGATCAGCTTGTCGACGTGCTCGATCCACATCCGCGCGGTGCCCTCCAGGCCCGAAAGCGTCTCGCGCGAGACTTAAGTCGCCTCCCCGCCCGGCGGAACCCGGGAACCGCACGTCCGCGCGACGGTGAACACGCGCGGCCCCGGGTCCCCGGCCCCTCAGACGAGCGACAAGCCTCCATCGACCGTGAAGACGCTCCCGGTGACGAAGGACGCCTCCCCGCTCGCGAGGAACACGGCCGCGTGGGCGATCTCCTCCGGGTCCGCGACTCGCTGGAGCGCATGCAGCCGCGCGGCGGCGGAGCGCTGCTCCCCGGACGCGTTCCAGCTCCGGAACATGGGCGTATCCGCGCCGCCGGAGACGAGCACGTTCGCGCGGATGCCCTGCGGGGCGTACTCGGCCGCGACGGTGCGCGTGAGCCCGATGAGCCCCGTCTTCGCCGCCGCGTACCCGGACGTGCCGGGCATCGCCTTCGTGTACCCGACGAAGGTCCCGACGTTGATGACGCTCCCCCCACCCGACTTCAACATCGCGCCCACCTCATGCTTCGTCGACAGGAACGCGCTCACCAGATACCCGTCGATCCACTCCCGGAAGCACGCCGTGTCCAACGCGTGCGTGGGCCCACCGCCGAACGAGCCTCCCGCCGCGTTCACGCCCACGTCCAGCCGCCCGAACGTCTCCAGCGTGAAGCGGACCAGCGCCTCGACGTCGCCCTCCTTCGTCACGTCCGCGGCGTGGGCCACCACCCGCCCGCCCTTCCCTTCGGCCAGACGCACCGTCTCCTCGAGCGGCTCCATGCGCCTGCCAGCCACCACCACCCGCGCGCCCTCCCGGGACAACGCCAGCGCGGTCGCCCGCCCAATCCCTGAACCCGCCCCCGTCACCAGGGCGACCTTCCCTTCCAATCGATGCGTCATCCGACGGCTCTCCCGGACACTGGCCCGTGCATGAGGTCGCGCCCGCGCAGGCCATTCGCCGCGGCGCACGGTCCTCGTAGCGCCGCGAGCCCAGGGCCCGCGCTCCGGTTCTTGCCGTCGAATCGAGAAGCCGCGAGCGCCGCCGGGCACGAAGCCCAGGCCGGCGAAGAGCGGACGTCAGGCCTGCCGGGGCGAGGCCGCGGGCGTCGGCAGCACCGTGCCGCCGTACTGGCTCGCCGCCAGCGTGCCGCACGCGGCGCCAATCTCCTTGCCGCCCGAATAGCGCCGCGCGATGGGCGCCTTGAGAATCTGGAGGTGGTCGCGGAAAGCGCTCAACTCCTCCGCCGTGGGCGGCAGGTACTTGCCCGTCGGATCCGTCACGTCGATGAGGTCCACCTTGATGGGGATGCCCTCGAACGCCGCCTTCAGCGCCTCCGCGTCCTCGCGCCCCAGGTTGAAGCCCTGGATGGCCACGTAGGCGATCATCGCCCGCTCGCGCCGCGCCTCGCTGTACTCGCGGATGGCCTGGATCAGCTCCGGCAGCGGGTGCGTCTTCTCGATGGGGAGCACCTTCGCGCGCTTCTCCGGGATGGCGCTCGTCACGCTGAACGCCAGCCGGAACGGGTGCCCTTCCTTCGTGTAGCGGCGAATGGCGGGCACGTGCCCCGCCGTGGAGAACGTGATGGCCGTGCCGGAGATGGAGAACCCGGCCGGGTGCGAGAGGATCTGCGCCGCGCGGACCGTCTCCTTGTAGTTGAGCAGCGGCTCGCCCATCCCCATGAAGACCACGCCGCCCACGCGCCGGTCCGCCTCCGCGCGCACCTGCATCACCTGATCCAAAATCTCCCAGGTCTGGAGGTTGCGCTGGAAGCCCAGCTTGCCCGTCATGCAGAAGTCGCACGCCAGCGCACAGCCCACCTGGCTGGACACACAGACGACGTACTTCTCGTCGAAGATGGGGATGCGCACCGCCTCGATGCGGCCGCCCAGCGGCGACTCGAAGAGGTACTTCACGAAGCCGTCCTCGGCCTGGCGCCGCTCGACGATCTTGAGGGACGGCAGCTCCGCCTGGGCGCGGAGCAGGTCCGCGACACGGCGCGGCACCTGGGGCGCCAGCGCGATGGCGTCCACCGTGGGACGGGCGTGGGCGAAGACGCCCGCGAACACCTTGCGCACCGCGGTCGCGGACGGCTGGGCCGGCGCGAGCGCCGCTTCCAGCTCCGGCAGCGACAGTTGTTTCAGGTTCACGAGCAGGACTTGATCTTCGAGCGCAGGAACTCGGTCAGCTTCGCCGACACCTCCCGGGGCATCTTCAGCGCCATGGCGCGCTTGCAGATGCCGGGAGTGGCCCGATAGGTGCTGAGGAATTCCTCGCAGGGCTTGCAGCCCGACAGGTGCTCCTGCAGGTGCCGCGCCTCCTCCTCGGGCATCTCGCCTTCGAGGAACTCCAGCAGGAGGTTGATGGAATCTTTGCAGGTATACATCCGAACCTCGGCTGACTGCGGCTCCCCTCGTTCCAGTTCGAAGATGCCGAGACGCCCTGGGGGTTTCACACCCCGCGATTGTCCCGGTTGTAGAACAGGTCGATGGCTTCTCGCAGCGCGAGCCGCGCCCGGTGCAGGCGGCTCTTGATGGCGGGGATGGAGTCCCCGGTCACTTCTGCGATTTGTTCGTAGCTGAGGCCGTCCACGTCTTTCAAGAGGAAGACCTCCCGGTAGCCCTCCGGCAACCGGTCGGCCGCCTGCTGGATTGCCTGCCCCAGCTCCGCGTCCAGCGCCTTCTCCTCCGCGTCCCGGCTCCAGTCCGTGACGGGGTAGTCCGCCAGGGTGCCCCGCTCGGTGAACTCGGGGGCCTGGAGCTCGGACTCGGCCGCCTGGGCCACCCGGCGGTGGCGCAGGCGCATGAGCGCGTGGTTCGCCGCGATGCGGTGCACCCAGGACCCGAAGGCCGCCTCGCCCCGGAAGTCCTTCAGGTGCTGGTAGGCGGAAAGGAAGGTGTCCTGGGTGATTTCCGCCGCGTCCGCCTCGGAACGCGTCATCCGAAGGGCCAGGCCGTACACCCGGTCCTGATGCAGGCCGACGAGGGCCTCGAAGGCGGAGACGTCACCGTCCTGGGCTCGTGCCAGGAGCCGCCGGTCCTCTTCCTGCCGGTCTTCTTCCTGGGAGGCCTCTTGGGACATGGCGTTTTCCACCCAACCAGCCGGAACGTTCCGCGTCAAGGCCGACGGCGAGGCCGCCGGGAGACGAAGCGGCTGACGTGTCCACTGTCCCGGTCCCACAACCGGAAGGGTTCAGCGGCCCACGCCCCGGCGTACTCCACGCCAATGCGGGGGCCCCGCTCCACCCGAGCATCCGGCACCGGCGTCCCCGGCAAGAGGTGCAGCCCGTCCGAGTCCAGCGGGAGGTCGTTGTGGTGGAGGTTCAGCCCCAGCACCCGGCACAGCCGCCCGGGCCCGTCCGTCCGCTCACCGGGCGGGATGCCCTCCACCGGCTCCACGCCCCGCACCAGCACCGCCGCGGCCACCCCGGGCGCGTCCGTCACCACGTTGAAGCAGTGGTGCATTCCGTAGATGAGGTAGACGTAGGAGCGCCCCGCCGGCCCGAACATCACCTCCGTCCGGGGCGTGCGCCCCTTGGACGAGTGACACGCCAGGTCGTGTTCGCCCAGGTAGGCCTCCACCTCCACGATGCGGCCCACGCGCCGGCCCTTCACCCCGTCCACCACCAGCAGGGTGCCCAGGAGGTCGCGCGCCACCTCCAGGGTGGGACGGGCGTAGAAGGACAGGGGAAGTCGTTTCATGGGTGCGGAGCGTGACCGGGGCCGAAGCCACCCACGACGCCAGGGAGGCTTGTCCGGGCGCGAAAGATGATGGCAGACGACCTCATGCACAACCCAATGAATGGGCTTCCCCTCTTGCGCCGTGCCCCGTTCGCCCTGGTGCTGTCGCTCGCGGTCCTGGGAGGGTGCGGGAGCGGGAGCGAGGCTGGCGGCGTCACCGGTCACATGCGGGTGCGGCATGGCGACGTCTGGGAAGAATTCCCCGCGTCGGCGCTCGGCCAGGTCCGCCCCCAGGAGATCCGGGACTCCGGGTTCGACCTCGACCTCGGCCCGGTCTTCAGCTTCTGCAATTCGGAGGAACTGTCGGCGGAGCACCCGGAGGCCTCGCGGGGCCTCTGCACCTACGTGGACATCGAGCCCTTCGCGAGGGGGCGCGGGCCCGCGGAGTACGCCATCGACGGAGCAGCCCATGTCCCGGGCCTGCGCTATCGGGGACCCATGACGGCGTCTACTTCGAGTCCGGCCCTGGACACTCGCAGGGGCTGAAGGCGGCCTGGCTCCAGTCCTTCTGCGCGGCCGGGGACGCCCAGAGGACCGCCATCCAGCAGGTCTCCGGCCGGCTCGTGCTGGAGGAGAATTCGGAGGACCGGCTCCGGGGTCACCTGGAGCTGACGGTCCAGGGGCAGACGGGCGGCACCTGCTCGGGCGATGCCGCCGAGGTGAACCTGGACTTCGACTTCCGGGACTGAAGCCGCCGTGCGCCCGGGAGCCAGGCGCGCGTGCGCTTCGTCAACCACTGAGCGCTCGGATGGGCCCGGAGTCCAATGCCACCGTCGTCCCCAAACGGCGGACAGGCAGGCGTGTGTGCACCGCGTCGCGACAGCAGTTCACACCGGCCCGGCGCTGGGGCAGATTGCGCCGCATGTCCACTCCTGGCCGGCTTTCCGGTCTCCTGCTTCCCCTGTTCTCCCTTCGCTCGCGGACAGACTTCGGCATTGGCGACTTCGGCGCCATGGACGGCCTGTTCTCCTGGATGAAGGCCGCGCGTCAGCGCCTGCTGATGGTGCTGCCCCTGCTGCCCACCGCGCCCGGTGACCCCAGCCCCTACGCCACGCGGTCCGCGTTCGGTCTGAACCCGCTCTTCATCGACCTGAACGGGGTGCCGGAGTTCCAGGCCACCGGCGGCGAGGGCGCGCTCAGCGACGCGCAGAAGCAGCAGCTGGCGGAGGCCCGGGGCGCGCCGCGCGTGCGCTACGACCTGGTGTTCCCGCTCAAGGACGCCGCGTTCGCGCGCGCCTTCGACCACTTCGAGAAGCACGAGTGGACCCCGCGCACGCCGCGCGCCCAGGAGTTCCAGAAGTGGCGCGAGGCGCAGGGCGAGTGGCTGGAGAGCTACGCCCTCTTCACCGCCATCAGCGAGAAGGAGGACCGCCGTCCCTGGTGGCAGTGGCCCGAAGGGCTGCGCACCCGCCAGCCGGAGGCGCTGCGCGCCGTCCAGGCCCAGGGGCTGGAGCGCCGCGTGCGCTACCACGCGTGGCTCCAGTGGCTGGCGGAGGTCCAGTGGAACCAGGTCCGCGCGCAGGCCAAGGCGAAGGACGTGCTGCTGTGCGGTGACGAGCCCTTCATCATCGGGCAGGACAGCTCCGACTGCTGGGCCCACCCGGACATCCTGCGCCGCGACGCGCGCCTGGGCGTGCCGCCGGACGACTTCTCCGCCACGGGCCAGGACTGGGGCCTGCCCTACTTCGACTTCGCCGCGATGGAGAAGGACGACTACGCGTGGCTGAAGAAGCGCGCGGCCAAGGCGGCCAGCTACTACGACCTGCGCCGCGTGGACCACGCGGTGGGCTACTTCCGCCAGTGGATCCGCGACGAGAAGAACCCCACCGGCTACTTCGTCCCCGCGGACGAGCCCACCTGGCGCCGCCAGGGTGAGAAGCACTTCCGCCTGCTGTCGGAGGGCGCGGGCATCGTCGCCGAGGACCTGGGCGTGATTCCCCCGTTCGTGCGGCAGATCCTCGCGGACCTGAAGCTGCCCGGCTACCGCGTGCTGCGCTGGGAGCGCGACGACAACACGTACCGCGACCCGCACGGCTTCCCCGCCGTGTCGCTGGTCACCACCGGCACGCACGACACGGAGCCGCAGGCGGAGTGGTGGGAGCAGGCGCAGGAGCACGAGCGCCAGAACGCCGCGCGCGTGTGGCCGGAGTTCCAGGGCGTCGCCGTGACGCGCGAGTTCACCCCGGACATCCACCGCGCCACGCTGGCCGCGGCGCTCAACGCGGGCTCGGACCTGTGCGTGCTGCCGTGGCAGGACGTGCTGGGCACGCGCGACCGCATCAACCTGCCCGGCACCATGGGCGACGCGAACTGGGCCTACCGCATCGCGCAGAACACGGACGCGCTCCTGACGGAGCCGCAGACGAAGGACGCGGCGGAGCGCCTGGCGTGGCTCACCGCCTCGTCGCGCCGCTGAGCTGAAAGAAGACCGTCACCGCCCCGGGGCCGCTGGAAGACGGCCGCCCCGGGCGCTGGTGCTGACGGTCACTCGTCGATGCACTTCACCTGGCCGGGGAAGCCGTCGAACACGGCGCAGCGGCGGCCCGCCTTCGCGCACTCCAGCCGGTCGCAGATGTTCTCCACGACGCACAGGGGCGGAGAGCGGCCGAACTCCAGGAACAGCTCCGCGCAGAAGCGGAACGGATCCGCGCACCCGAGCGAGCCGCAGTAGGGCGTGTCGGAGAGGTTCTCGCCCTCCTTGAGCTGGACCACCTCGTCTTCGTTCACGCCGCAGCCGGTGGCGAGCACCAGCGTGGCCGACAGCAACATCACGATTCGCCGGACCATAGGGGCCCGAATCTGACGCACCCCGGGCCCGGTTGCACGCGCCACGGAGGGGCCCGGGCGTTGGCGGACACTGCCCCTGCCCCCGAGGTCGTGGAATGCGACACTCGACGCACAAAGAAACATTGCGAAACGCGTCAGGGGCTGGCCTTCCGGTAAGAAACGTGGCGTGGCCGACGTCCGACTCCTCCGATTCCGCTCCGCCGTGCCCCTCGCGCTGGCCGTGCTGCTGACGGCGTGCGCCACCACCTCCAATCAGCCCACCGGGCCGAAGGTGAAGTCCCTGGACATCGAGGGGACGAAGCAGGTGGACGAGGGGGACATCAAGGACCGCATCCTCACGTCCTCCACCCCCTGGTACGCGTTCTGGCCCTTCGGCAAGGCGCACTACTTCGACACCAACGCGTGGCAGGCGGACCTGCGCCGCATCGAGCGCTTCTACCAGGCGCAGGGCTACTACCAGGCGCAGGTGGAATCCAACGAGGTGATTCCCGACGGCGACAAGGCCGTGCGCCTCAAGGTGGTGGTCAACGAGGGCGCGCCCACCGTCATCGACCGCGTCGAAACGCACGGCCTGGAGTCCCTGAGCCAGGGTGAGAACCAGCCCTCGCAGCGCGAGCGCGAGCGCATCCTGGAGGAGCTGCCGGTGAAGCCCGGCGACGTGTTCCGCGAGGACACGTGGGTGGCCACCAAGGACCTGGTGCTCCAGCGGCTCAAGGACCTGGGGTACGCGGAAGCGGAGGTCGGCGGCGAGGTGCGCGTGGACGTGGCCACGCAGAAGGCCGTGGTGGACCTGCAGATCGCCCCGGGCCTGCGCTACCGCTTCGGCAACATCTTCATCGCCACGGACGCGAACCCGCAGGTGCCGCCCCGCCGCATCATCGAGCAGGCGCAGGGCGCCGTGCACAAGGGCGCGTACTTCAGCGAGGCGGCGCTGGCGGAGGCCCAGGCGCGCGTCTTCCGCATGGGCGTCTTCGGCGCGGTGAAGGTGAACCGGGGCGCGCCGGACCGGCAGAACGGCACGGTGCCGGTGGTGGTGGACGTGCGCGAGTCCCCCTTCCACTCCATCCGGCTGGGCGGCGGTATCGGCGTGGA
The DNA here is from genome assembly GCF_017302985.1 of Corallococcus macrosporus. Lineage (NCBI taxonomy): Bacteria > Pseudomonadati > Myxococcota > Myxococcia > Myxococcales > Myxococcaceae > Corallococcus > Corallococcus macrosporus. The sequence goes on along the minus strand of NZ_JAFIMU010000017.1, from coordinate 23,761 downwards.
CGCCGCGCGGCAGGAAGGCCGTGTGCTGGGCGAGTGGACCAACCGCAACTTCCGCGGCGGCCTGCGCCGGCTCACGCTGCGCGGGCGCGTGGGCTACGCGTTCATCCCCAACGTGCTGGCGAGCGTGCGCGGGGACGAGGGCTCCCAGGACGGCCCCATCTTCAACCTCACCACGGAGTTCGAGCAGCCGCGCTTCCTCTTCCGCGACGTGGCCCTGCAGGCCTCCGTCACCGCGGAGAAGGGCCTGCAGCAGGCGTACTCGTTCTACGGCGGCTATCTCAAGACGGGCGTCATCTGGACGCCCCACCCGTCCTTCTCCGTGTTCCCCTCGTACAACCTGCAGCTGTACCGGCTGAAGGGGCAGGTGTCCGCGGACGAGACCGTCCCGCCCATCATCCTGGGCTGCAACGACCCGTCGGGGCAGTGCGACGTGGCGCTGAGCTTCCTGGAGGTCGCGTTCGCGTGGGACCGGCGCGACGACCGCACCGAGCCGCGCGACGGCTACTACGCGGCCCTGTCCGTGCAGAAGGGCGGCGGCCCCTTCTTCGGCAACTACGACTACGTCCGCCTGCTGCCGGACCTGCGCTACTACTACTCCATCGGAGAGAAGAAGGACCTGACGGTGGCGCTGAAGCTGCGCATGGGCACGCTGGACCCGGCGGGCGGCGGCCAGAGCTCCATCGTCACCCGCTTCTTCTCCGGCGGCGCCACCTCCATGCGCGGCTTCAACGGGCAGCGGCTGTCGCCCATGACGCCGCTCGCGCCCACCTACAAGAAGGACGACGACGGCAACATCCTGCTGGACGGGGCCGGCAACCCCATCCTGGAGTCCTGGGACACCGTGCCCGTGGGCGGCAACAGCCTGGTCGAGACCTCCGTGGAGCTGCGCTACATGCTCACGGACGCCCTGATGCTGGCGGTCTTCTACGACTCCGGCCTCGTGGGCACGGAGGGGCTGATTGGCAAGAACGCCCCCAAGCTGTTCGGTCCCGAGCACTACCACGCCGTGGGCGCCGGCCTGCGCTACCTCACGGTGGTGGGACCCATCCGACTGGACATCGCGCGGCGCTTGAACATCGGGCGGGGATTGCCCGTCAGCGATCCCGGATACATCTATCCGTCCTCTGGTGGATGCCTGGGCTTTGGGCGCAAGTTCGGCAAGGCCTCGACGTCCGCTGATGCAGCGTATGCGGGTGCCCCGGAAGGGCTCTGCGCGGTCCATATCTCCATCGGAGAGGCGTTTTGAGCGACCCCACCACCCCCGCCCCCTCCGCCCCGCCCCACCGGCGCAAGCGCTGGGGACGGCGGATCCTCTGGGGCCTGCTTGGTTTCCTCGGGCTCATCGTCCTGCTGGTGGTGGGCGCGCTCGTGTACGCCACCAGTCCGGGCGGCTCCGCCCGCATCGCCCGCTTTGGCGTCGACCTGGCGAACAAGCAGCTCGCCGGCCGGCTGGAGCTGGGCGGGTTCGACCTGGACCTCAACGGCGCGGTCCTCACCGGCATCAAGATCTACACGCCCGAAGGGGACCTGGCGGCGGAAGTGGCCCGCGTGGAGGCGCGGCTGAACCTGTCCCCGCTCCTGGGCCAGCAGGTGGACCTGACGAAGGTGCGCATCGAGACGCCCCGCCTGTACCTGGTGCAGGACGAGCGCGGCCTCAACCTGATGCGCGCGCTGGAGCCCAAGGAGCCCAAGCCGGAGGAGCCGCCCTCCCAGAGCCAGAGCACCCTGCGCATCGACCTCAAGGACTTCGAGCTCAGCCACGGCTACGTGGACTTCCAGCAGGAGCTGCCGGACGGCGGCGAGCGCCAGGTGCGTCTGGAGGAGTTCGGCGCGAAGGGTGAGGGCCACTACGGCCTGGCGGACATGGACTTCGCCGCGGACCTCCAGGCGTCAGGCGGACTCACCCGCCCGCTCACGGGCCCGGTGCGCCTGGTGCTCAAGGGCCAGGGCAAGGACGTGGTGCGCCAGGTGGACGCGCAGCTGGCGCTGGCGGGCATCGAGGCGGACCTGGGCGCGAAGCAGTCCGGTGAGACGGCCGCGGCCGTGGAGCTGCGCCGCCTGCGCGTGCCCCCAGAGCCGGTGAAGGCCTTCGTGCCCGCGTACCCGCTGGTGGTGCCCATTGAAGCGAAGGGCACCGCGTCCCTGGACGGCGACCTCGCGAAGGCGCAACTGGGCGCGTCCGCGGGCAAGGCCACGCTGGACCTGACGGGCGACGTGAACCTCAAGACGTACCGCACCACGGAGACCACCGTGAAGGCGCGCGGGGTCAACCTGGCGGAGCTGATGGAGGGGGGCATCCCCACCAACATCGCCGCGGACCTCACCGCGCACGGCGGCGGCGACAGCGTGGAGACGCTGGACGGCGACGTGGCCCTCGCGGTGTCCCCGTCCGAGTACCGGGGCCAGTCGGTGGGCCCCATCGAGCTGAAGGCCAGCGCCAAGGACGGCCGCTACAACGTGGCCAACCTGCGCGTGATGATGCCGGGCGCGGCGTTCATCGCGTCCGGCGAGGGCACCTCGAAGGCGCTGGAGGCGCGCGGCAGCCTGTCCGCGGGCGACCTGAAGCTGCTGTCGCAGGCGCTCAACAAGCTGTTGCCCGGCGGCACCGTGCCGCCCATGTCCGGCAGCGGTTCGCTGGAGCTGCTGGTGCAGGGGCCGCCGCGCTCGCCGGGCGTGAAGGCGGACGGCAACTTCGTCGCGCTGAACTACGGCGACATCGCCATCACGGACCTGTCGCTCAAGGCGAGCGTGCCGGACGTCACCCGCCCGCTCACCACCGACGCCACCGTGCTGGTGAGCCAGCTGAAGACCGCGGGGAAGACCTTCCGCGACCTGTCCCTGGCGCTCACCACCGACGAGAACCGCGAGCTGAAGGCGAGCGTGCGCGTGGAGGGCGACGCGCAGCTGGCGCTGGGCGTGGAGGGCACGGTGGACGCGGACAACGAGGGGCTGGCCATGCGCGCCTTCTCGCTGTCCTGGCCGGAGGCCACCTGGACGCTCCAGCAGCCCACGCACCTGGGCTTTGGCGGCGGACGCATCGCGCTGGAGCCGCCGCTGGCGCTCGCGTCCGGGGCGCAGACCCTGAAGATCGCCGCGGTGAAGGACGGCGAGCGCGTGGACGCGCGCATCGACCTGGGCGCGTTCGACCTGTCCAAGCTGCCTCGCATCGCGGTGCCGGAGGACCTGGGCCTGGGCGGCACGCTGTCCGGCCACGTCGCGGCGAAGGGGCGCATGGCCCGGCCGGACGCGGAGGTGGACCTCACCCTGGCGGACGGCAAGGCGCGCGGCTACGAGGGGCTGGGGCTCCAGGTGAAGGCTCGGTACGTGAAGGACCGCGCCACCGGCACGCTGGGCGCGGAGCTGAACGCGGCGCGCGTGTCTTCCCAGTTCGACGTGCCCGTGCAGGGCGTGCTGCGCCGCCGCAACGAGCCCATGTCCCTCACGGTGAACCTGGAGAAGCTGGACGTCGCGGAGACGCTGAAGCTGGCGAACCAGCCGCCCGGCCCCACGGGGCAGATCACCGGCACGCTGGTGGTGAACGGCTCCGCGAAGGACCCGCGCCTGGACCTGAAGGTGGTGGGCGCGGAGCTGCGCTACCCCGGCCGGCCGGAGGCCCTCTTCGCGCAGGCGCTGGGCTTCGAGCTGCACGCGAACTCCGACGCGAACGACGCCACGCTGGGCGCGCGGCTGGACGTGAAGGGCCTCGCGCCGCAGGCCTACGTCTCGCTCAAGACGCCCTTCACGCTGGGCGGTGTCATCGCGAAGCCGCCCACGCCCGCGCAGGCGCTGGAGGCGCCGCTGCACCTGGAGGCGCTCATCGCGGAGCTGCCGCTGAAGCTGCTCCAGGGCGCCGAGGGCGTGGACAAGCCGGACGGCACGGTGACGCTGAAGGCGGACGTGAGCGGCTCCGCGCTGGCGCCGCAGGGCCGCGTGGAGATGCAGGCGAAGGCCGCCACCGCCAACGGCCTGCCGCCCCTCAACGGCACCGCGCTGGCGCTGGCGGGCGACAAGGACGTGAAGCTGACGCTGGACGTGCAGCGCCCCAACGGGCCGCTGGCCACGCTGGAGGCGCGCGTGCTGGCGCCGCTGGCCGCGCTCCAGGACCGCGAGGTCGTCAGCCGCGTGCCCTTCCGCATGAAGGGGCGCGTGGGGCCCGTGCCCTTGAGTGAGCTGCCCGGCATGGCGGTGCAGCAGCCCGGCCAGGGTGGCAACCGCGGGCCGCAGGGCGTGCTGTCCATGGAGCTGGTGGCGCGCGGCACGCCGGAGGCCCCGGAGCTGGAGCTGAACGGCGGCCTGCAGAACCTGGGCGTCGCGCAGACGGCGCTGGGGCAGGCGCGGCTGCACTACTCCTACTCGGAGGCGAAGTCGCTCTTCGACGCCATGCTCACCGCGCCGGGCGGCGGGTCGCTGCTGCTGGGCGGCACGCTGGCGCTGGACCTGTCCCTGCCCGCGTTCCAGGCCGCGCAGGGGCCGGCGAAGAAGGTGGACCGGGCGCCGGTGGAGGTGTCGCTGCGCGCGCGCCGCTTCGACCCGACGTTCCTCTCCGGCATCTCCACGTACGTGCGCTCGCTGGGCGGCCTCATGCAGGCGGACGCGAACCTGGGCGGCACCGTGGGCGCGCCCACCTTCAAGGGCAACCTGGCGTGGAAGGACGGCAAGCTGGGGCTGTCGGGCTTCGGCGAGTACCACGACATCCAGCTCGCGCTGAACGCGTCGCAGGAGCGCATCGAGCTCAAGCAGCTCACCGCGAAGTCCGGCAACGGCACGCTGGAATTGACGGCCACCGCGAACCGCCAGGGCAAGGGCGGCGAGTTCGTGCTGGAGGGCAAGGGCAACACCAAGAACCTGCCCATCGTGGTGGAGGATCAGCTCATGGCCCTGCTGTCGCTGAACCTGTCCATGAAGGGCAGCCTCAGCGACCGGCTGGTGAACATCAACGACCTGTCCATCCCGGAGGCGCACGTCGAATTGCCGGAGGCCAAGCGCAAGGACCTGCAGCCGCTGGAGCGCCCCGTGGACGTGGTGATGGTCCGCAACGGCGTGCCGGTGGACAAGCGCAAGAAGAAGGAGAAGGCGCCCACGCAGGTGGCCACGTCGCAGAAGGCGCAGAACCCGCGCAACGCCCCGGACTCGCCCGGCATGCCCGGCAACCCGGAGCCCACGGTGGGCAGCGGCGGCGCGGGCGGCCCCACGTCCCAGGCGGAGGCGGAGGCCCTGGCGGAGGAAGGCGAGGAGGAGGAGGCGCCGCAGCGCCAGTTCTGGGTGAACATCAACGCGCCCCGCAACCTCTGGGTGCGCGGCTCCGACCTCAACGTCCAGTTGGGCCTGTCCGAGGGCTTCCGCGTCGAGTACGCCAACGAGGCGCGCATGTTCGGCGAGGTGATGGTGCTGCTCGGCCGCGTGGACGTGCTGGGCCGCCGCTTCGACGTGCAGCGCGACAGCCAGGTGCGCTTCACCGGCCCGGTGCTCGCGCCGTACATCAACGTCACCGCCGAGCACCGCAACGAGAACGCGGGCGTCACCGTCTTCGTCACCGTGCGCGGCCAGGGCGAGGAGGTCACGCTGAAGACGACGAGCGACCCGGCCCTGCCGGAGTCGGAAATCTACACGCTGCTCGCCACCGGCCGGCGCACGCTGGAGCGCGGCTCCGGGGCGTCCATGAACGCGGGCGCGCAGGCCGCCTCGGTGGTGGGCTCGCTCGTCGCCAACGAGGCGCGCAAGGCCATTGCCTCCAAGCTGCCCCTGGACGTGCTCTCCATCGAGGCGGGTGACAGCGGCATCTCCGGCACCAAGCTGGAGGTGGGCACGTACGTGACGGACAAAATCTACGTGGGCTACACCGGCCGCGTGGGCGCCAACCTGCAGCGCGGGGAGAACGCCAACTCCGTGCGCTTCCAGTACCTCTTCAGCCCGCGCTGGAGCCTGGAGGGCATGTACGGCGACGCGCGCTCCGGCGGCCTGGACCTCATCTGGTCCAAGGAGTACTGACCGCCCGGACGGCGAGGAGTGCCCTCCGGGCGGCGAAGGTGACGGCTACAGCGCGTAGGTCGCGTAACAGGTGCCCACGGGCCCCACGCCCGTGGTGCCCGCGCCCGGCGCGTCCCGCCACACGCCCTCCGCGCCGCACTGCTGCCAGACGGTGCTGCTCGCCTGCACGCAGGTGCGCGTGGGCACGCCCCGGCCCAGGCGCGTGGAGACGCAGTACGGGAAGGACACGTTGCAGTTGGACGGCTTCGCCGTGGTGCCGCCAATGAAGACGCCCTGCGAGCACTGGCGCCACAGCGCGTCCGACGAGCTCTGCACGCACGAGCCCTCCGGCACCGTGGCGTCCACCGTGCCGGAGTAGCAGCCCTCCGCGGTGGTGAGCGTCCAGGGGTAGGCCGTCTTGTAGCGGTTGTAGATGGACGCCATCAGCGACGAGCCGCCCACCGTGGTGCGGCCGCACTGGATGGCGTACGCGCCCACCCAGGGCGTGTACGTGTAGAGCGCCGCGGTGGCGTGGTTCACCGGCTTCACCGAGCACGGGTCGGACGTGGACTTCGTCACGCCCGTCTTCCAGCCGGAGATGGTGGCGCGGCCCGCCTCCAGGTCGGTGAGGTAGCCGCGCATCTTCTTCGCGGCGCACTCCACCTGCTTGCCGAAGCCCACGTATTGCGCGTCACAGCCGCTGGTGTCCGGACAGCCACAGCCCGTGGCCTTGCTCAGGTTCGTGGACGTGCCGCTCTGGATGAGGCTGGACTCGCCCTGGATGCGCGCCAGCATGTACAGCGGGCTGATGTTGGACGCGCGCGAGCGCTCCACGATGAGCGTCGCCGCCGTCTTGCCGTAGGCCGGGTCCGTGTAGCCCGCCAGGTACGAGCCCTGCTGCTGCAGGAAGGCCTGCACCTGCGCCGGCGTGATGCCCGTGCCGCCCGTGACGTCCGAGTCCTCCAGCAGGCGGTGCATGTCGTACTTCGTCGTCGCCTCCTGGAGCACCTGCCCGGTCAGCTCGTCGATGACCGGCTCGGGCTCGGGGGCTTCATCCAGGGGACCACAGCCGGCCGCCAGCAGCACCGGCATCAGCAGCACACACCATTGGAGCTTCTTCACGCACACCTCGGGGGAAGGCCGGCTGTTCGCCGGTGGGGCGAGCGTGACTCAAGACTTCCTTGGAATGCGAGAAGAACCGTCCAGGGGTGGGAGGCGTGCGGGGACGGGGCCGGAGTAGAGTTTCGGACATCATGCGGACCCCTGCCCTGTTTCGTCGGAAGTGTTGGCCGTTCCTCGCCGCGGGCCTCCTGGCCGTGGCGGGCTGTTCGGATTCGAGTTCGCCGGGTGACGAGCCCGGACCGGGCACGGACGGGCCCGGGGTGACGCCGGGTGACGGCTCGGCGTGCCTGGGCGCGCAGTTCCTCACCACGCTGGGCCGGAGCACGGTGCTGGTGGGCGCGCAGATGGAGGAGGAGACGGCGGGCAAGGCGCCCTTCGACGTGCGCTACCTCTACATCGCGGCGGGCGTGTTCGACTCGAAGGACGCGTGCACGTCGTGCACGTCCGGGTGCACGTCCGCCGGCACGTCGTGCGCCAACGGCGCGTGCAACTGGTGGGGCTGCTGGCAGGACGTCTCGCAGGCGCCCGGCGACTACGTGCGCGGCTTCATCAAGGCCACGCAGGCGAAGGGGCAGCTCCCCTTCATCACCTACTACGAGGCGTTCCAGGCCAGCGGCTACACGGAGGGCGAGGCGCAGCTCAAGGCGCTCAACGACTCCGCGTTCCTGGGGCGCTACCTCGCGGACTGGCGCTTCCTGCTCAAGCAGGTGGGCCAGGAGAAGGTGCTGCTGCAGATTGAACCGGACATGTGGGCCTACCTCCAGTTCTTCCCGCAGGACGGCCGGGCGCAGTCCACGCCGGCGGCGGTGAAGGCGGCGAACCCCACGGACTGCGGCAGCATGGAGAACAACGCCGCGGGCCTGGGCAAGTGCATGATCGCCATGGTGCGCAAGTACGCGCCCAACGCGAAGGTGGGCCTGCACGCGAGCGCGTGGGCGACGAAGGTGGACGTGTCCCAGAACACGGACGCGTCGTTCGACGTGGCGGGCGAGGCGAACAAGGTGGCGGACTTCCTGCTCTCCGTGGGCGCGGGCGACACCGACTTCGTCACGGTGGAGGCGTCCGACCGCGACGCGGGCTGGTACCAGCAGACGACGGGCAGCGCGGCCTGGTGGGACCCGGAGAACCGCAAGCTGCCGCACTTCCACCAGGCCTTCACCTGGGCGAAGGCCGTCTCCACGCGGCTCAACAAGCCGCACCTGTGGTGGCAGTTGCCGGTGGGCAACATGGCCCTGCCCAACAGCGACAAGCAGTGGCGCGACAACCGCGTGGACTACTTCCTCACCCACCCGGGGGAAGTCGCCGCCGCGGGCGGCGTGGGCATGCTCTTCGGCGCGGGCAACTACGAGCAGACCACGCCGGAGACGGACGGCGGCAACCTGCTCAAGCGCGTGAAGGCGTACAAGGACGCGGGCGGCCAGGCCGCGTGCGTGAAGCCCTGAGGTGTTGAGGGGTGCCGCGCGCCCGGCTCGAACGCCGGACGCGCGGGCCGCCTGCACGCGGTGCTCGCGCGGCCGGTCAGGCGCGAGGCCGCGTGCGCGCCGCGGGCGGCTTCTTCGCGGCAGCGAGCTTCTGCTTCGGAGCCTGCTTCACGGAGGCCGGCTTCGCTGGAGCGCGGGCCTGCTTCCGGGCCTGGATCTTCTGGATGTACCCGGCGGCATCCGGCGTCTCACAGGCCGTGTCGCCGTGATCCACCTCCACGCGGCCCAGCCGCTTCGCCGCCGCGAGCGCCGCGTCCTGGAGCGCGCCTCCGGTGGCGCCCAGCGCGATGAGCGCGCTGTTCATCGCCTCGCGCACGCGGTTCCTCGCGCCCGGCAGCTCCGCCTCGATGCGCTTCACCCACGGCAGCAGGTCCTCGTCCTCGAGCACCGCGGTCTTCGTGAGCAGCACGGCCAGGCTCTGCCAGCCCGCGCGTCCCACCCACTCGGACTTCGACCGCGTCCACGTGAGCGCCTTCGCCGCGTGCGGTGAGCGCCGCACCACGTTCGTCACGAAGACGTCCGTGAGCGTGTGCCAGTCCAGCCCCTTCGCCCACGCGTCCAGCTCCTTCCAGGGCATCGCGGGCGCGTCCACCACCATCGTCGCCAACAGCCGCGCCTCCGTGTGGCCCGACGCCCAGAGCGCCCGGGCGAGCGCGTCGTCCGTGCCCAGCCGCTTCCTCAACACCGTCAACGGACCGAAGTTCACTCCGGACAGGGGCTGGGGGGCGCCGTGCCGCAGATAGGTCTTCCGCGTCTGCTCCGTGCCCAGCCGCTCCAGCTCCCGCATCGTCTCTTCCAGGGTCATGGCGCGCGGGATTCTGCCAGCACTAGCTCAAACGTGTGACTGCCGCTCCCCGTGTCCCTTCTCCAACTTGGGGCCCGTGAAGGGATGTGGATGTCCCGCGATGCGAGGGGGAAGCGATGACCAGCGCTGAGTTGCTGTCCGATGTGGAGTCCCTCGACGCCATGGACGCCTGGGAGGGCGCGGATGCCCTCCAGGAGCTGGAGGACCTGGCGGACGAGTTCAGCGACCTGGAGGGCTTCGAGGACGACCCCTTCGAGTCGGAGGGCTTCGAGGACGACGGCTTCGAGGAGCTGTTCGCCGAGGCCGAGGCCGAGGACGCCTTCCTGGAAGAGGACGGCTTCGACGCGTTCGAGCAGGACCTGGCCAGCGGTCTGTACGTGCCGACCACCGCCCAACGCCTCGTCTCCGGCCCCGCCGCCGTGGCGCTCGCGCGCACGCTCAACCCCTTCGTCCTGGAGTCCATGGACGCGGATGACGCCGAGGCGTTCCTGCGCCGCATCGGCCAGCGCGTGCGGCGTGCCGCGCGCGGCGTGGCGCGAGGCGTGCGGCGGGTGGGGCAGCTGGGGGCCGCGGCGCTGCGCCGCGCGGGGCCGCTGCTCGCTCGCGCGCTGCCGGTGGTGCAGCGCGTGGCGGGGCTCGCGGGGCCGTGGGGACGGGTCGTCGCGGCGGGCATTGGCGCGGCGCAGGGGCTGCTGCGGGGACAGGGGCTGCGCGGTGCGCTCGCGGGGGCGGTGGGCGGCCTGGTTCCCGGCGTGGGCGGGCGCATCGCGTCCTCCCTCCTGCGCGGCGACGGCGCGGACGACGACGCGTCGCTGGACGCGCTGGCGGACATGGCGGACGCGCGGCAGGTGCCGGCCGCCGTGGCCCTTCCGCTGGGCGCGGGGCTCGCGGCGCGCGTGGTGACCCGGCAGGCGGTGCCCATGAGCCGCACGCTCGGCGCCGCCGCCCAGGGCGTGCTGCGCTCGCGCGCACGCGGCGTGGAGCAGCAGCTGATCCGCGCCGTCCAGCGGGTGCCGGGCACCGCGGGCCGGCGGCTGCGGCTGATGCGCGCCATCGCCCGGCTCGCCGCCAGGCAGCTGTGCCAGCGCGGTCCCGGGGGCGCCATCGGGGCGATGCCCACGGTGGTGCAGGGCGTGGGACAGCGGGTGCTCGCGCGAGCGGTGCGGGTGCCCGCGATGGGGGTCGTCCCGGCGCGCGTGGCCGCGCGGCGGGTGCACGCGCGGCACCAGGTGCTGCGCCGCATCCCCGTCTCCGCCGTCAGCGCCGCGGCCGTCCGCCGCGCTTAGGTCGAACCACTCACGAAGTCTTCAGGACAAGGAGGAGTACCCCATGCAACCACAGCCTTTCGAAGAGGAGTTTTCGGGCGAGGGCGATGAGATGTCCGACCTGCTGGCAGAGGGCGAGGAGGGCTTCGAGGGCGAAGGCTTCGAGGCCGAGGGCTTCGAGGAGGACGGCTTCGAGGAGAACCCCACCGCCATGGAGGACTCCTTCGAGGGCGAGGGCTTCGAGATGGAGGGCATGGAGGAGGGCTTCGAGGAGAACCCCACCACCATGGAGGACTCCTTCGAAGGCGAGGGCATGGAGGAGGGCTTCGAGGAGAACCCCACCACCATGGAGGCCGAGGGCTTCGACCTGGACAACCCCAACGCCCTGGACGACGCCTTCGCGGACGCGATGGACGCGCAGGACGAGGAGGAGTTCCTCCGCCGCCTGAGGGCCGGCGCGCGCCGGCTGGCCACCATCGCCGGGCCCACGTTCCAGCGCATCCGCCGGCGGGCCATGCCCATCGCCATGCGGCTCATCCGCCAGGCCGCGCCCCGGCTGGGCGGCATCGCGGGCCAGGAGATTGGCCGCACCCTGGGGGGGCTGCTCCGCGCGGACGCCATGGACGCCTTCGCGGACGCCGCCGGGGACTACGCCGGGGACGAGGACCTGGACGCCTTCAACCGTGTGCTGGGCGGGCTCGCGGCGCGGCACGTGGTGCGCAACACGATGTCTCCCGCGCGCCGCCGGCAGAACCCGCAGCAGGCCCGCGCGCTGGGCCGGGCGGTGGGGAACATGACGACGCAGCTCGCCTCGCGCATCAGCCAGCGCTACGGCCCGCGGGCCCTGCCGGCGGTGACGCGCGTGGTGCGCCAGGTCACGCGGCTGGTGCGCCAGCAGGGCGCGAGCCCCCAGGCCGTGCCGCGCATGCTCCGGCGCATCGGCGGGCGCGTCATCTCCAACCCGCGCGTGGTGCGCCGCCTGGCCCGTCCGCTCGCCGGCGTGCGCCAGCTCCGGACGCGCGCGGGCCTGCGCAGGCCCGGGGTCCGCGGCCGCGTGAATCCCATGATGGGCGGCCTGGGGATGCGCCGGATGCGGACCGTGGTCCTGCGGGGACCGGTGCGCGTCGTCGTCAGGTGAGCCGGTTGGCGTGAACGGGACGAGGGGGGAGGCGGGCAATGGCGGACGCGCTTCAGCAGTTCCTGCGGGCCAAGGTCCAGAGCATCACGTTCCGGGCGGGGCGGCTGTCGCGCCTCACGCCGCAGGACGTGGGCATCCGGCCGCGGGACGTCCCCTATGCCCCCTCCACCGCGCACTTCGCGGCGGCCAACGCGCGGCTGGGCGAAATCGACCGCGACGTGCGCCGCGCGCTGGACCGGCTGAACGGCCGGCTGCGCGACGCCCCGCCCCACCCGCACGAGGTGCTGGAGCGCAACGCGCTGCTGGAGCGCGAAATCGACCGCGCCCGCCGCGCCTACGGCCTCTTCTTCGACGTCTTCAGCCAGCGCGGCACGCGGTTCGCGCCGGCCCTGGCCGCCTGCGACGCCATCGCGGTGGACTGCTTCCAGGCCGTGCGCCAGGCCGCGCCGGGGCTGTTGCACGGCCCCATGCTCAAGCCGCTCACCTACCTGGAGCACGGCTTCTCCCCGGCCACCTTCCGGCGCGGCGTGCTGTTGCGCCGGCTGCTCGGGGAGCGCAACCCCTTCCCGCTCATCCGCGTGCCCTACGAGCGCGTGGAGGCGCCGTGGGGCATGGGCGTCATCCTCCATGAAATCGGCCACAACCTGCAGGCGGACCTGGGCATCTGGCAGGAGACGGAGGCCGCGCTCCAGCGGCGGGTGCTGCACGCCACCGGCAACCCGTGGCTCACGCGCCTGTGGGGCCGCTGGCACAAGGAGATCTTCGCGGACCTCATGGCGTGCCTGCTCGGGGGCCCCGCGTCGGTGCACTCGATGAAGGACTTCCTCGCGTACCCGCCGTCGCGGGTGCTGACGTTCCACCCGCTCAGCGCCCACCCCACGCCGTTCCTGCGGGTGTTCATCCAGGCGGAGATGCTCCGGCGCATGGGCTTCCTGAAACACGCCCGGGACACCTACGACAACTGGAACCGGCTGTACCGCGCGCAGCTGCCCTTCGCCCGCATCCCGCGGATGCTGCTGTGCACGGCGCGCAGGCTCATCCCCCACGTGGTGGACGAGATTGCCTTTCAGCCCCGCCGGGGCCTCGCGCAGCGCGCGCTGGTGGACGTGATGCCCTTCTGGCCGTCGGATCAGCAGCGCATCGAACAGGCCGCGGAGTCCCTGGCGCGGGGCCACATCCCGCCGGGACTGCCGCCGCGCTACGTGGTGAGCGCCAGCCGCGAGGCGCTCGAACGGAGGCTGGCCCCGCCCGAGCGCATCTCGCGGACGGTGCTCAATCATCTGGTGAGGCTCGGCTCGCGCAGCGCGCGGATGCCAGGCGTGGGCGTCACCCTGGCCGCATGACAGGACCTCAAGGGAGGGACGATGTACGAGAACGTGAAGGGCAAGAGCCCCGCCGCATCCATGGCGCTGACCTCGAGCGCGAAGACGAAGTTCGACGAGTTCCTGCGCCGCCAGCTGGGCGTGTCCGACGCGCGTGACCCCAAGGCGGTGGTGTACGCGCTGCGCAAGCTCTACCCCACCACGGCCGCGCGCCTGGACGACGAGAGCCGGGGCCAGCCCATCCGCGTCCAGGCCACGCCCGAGCCGGCCCTGGGAATGATGACCGGCACCCTGGACTCGCCGGGCCAGCGCCGCTTCCGCCAGGAGCGCAAGGCACTGGCGGACGACCTGGACATCGCGGTGAACCTGGCCTCCAACCGCGACTTCAAGGAGCCCGTGTGCGGCTGGCGCGACTCCATCCTCGCGGAGGTGGACGAGGGCGAGGCCGCGGCGAACCTGGCGGTGGACCCCGTGTCGCGCGACCGGGCCTTCTATTCCGTGCGCAAGCTGGGGGACTGCGCGCGCGTGGCGCGCCTGGTGGGGATGCTCAACCCCACGGTGAGCCAGGAGTTCGGCCGGCTCGCGGCGTCCATCGACGACAACGCCACGCTCCTGCGCATCCTCGCCGGAGAGGCCCTCTTCCGCGCGGGCTTCGACAAGGGCGGCACGGTGTTCCAGGTCGCGCTCCAGGACCTGCGCCAGCGCCGCGAGGCGCTCATCAACTCCCTGGAGCAGCTCACCGCCACCTCCATCCAGGAGGGCTACGACGACTGGGGTGACGGCCAGGCGTCCTACGGCAAGCTCCTGGAGCAGCTGCGCGCCCGGGGGCAGTCGGACCTGCGCGCCATCGTCCGGCCGGACGCCATGTCGCGGCTGCTGGACGTCCTCTTGAACAACGCGCCCCGGCAGTCGGATGACCTGCGCGGCATCGCGTCCGCGGTGCCGGTGGAGCTCATCCAACTGCGGCGCCTGCGGGACGTGGCGGGCACCCTGCTGGACACGTCCACCGACGCCTTCACCAGCAACTCCAGCCGGGGCGTCGCGCTGAACGCGAAGGTCCAGGGCGCCTCCGCGCCCCTGGCCGCCTTCACCGAGGCGCTCACGCTCTTCATCGACGCGTTCGACCGGCCCAACGCCGGCGCGCGGCTGCTCAACCTGGTGCTCCCCACCCCGCTCACCTTCCGCGACCTGACGGGCAAGGAGCAGGAGCTCAACGACAAGTTCCGCGAGCGCAACGACGTCCAGGAGGCCATCGAGGAGCTGCTGATGGACCCCTCCACGTCGGTGGAGTTCTGGAAGGAGCTGGCGCGGCTGGACCGCAAGCTCTACCACCTCGACCGGATCATCGACCTGTTCCTCCTGGACTACGACGAGGCCGTCGTCCCGGGCGGCAACCGCGTGGACTTCCACTCGGAGATGCTGGAGCAGTTGGACCAGAACGTGGACGTCTTCAACGTGAACCCCGCGTTCCTGCGCGAGCAGTGCGGCCTGGAGGAGGACTCGCTGGAGCTGGCGAAGACCCTCACGCAGGAAGCACCGGGACAGGCGGAGGAGATTGAAGACGACCGCAACCACAAGTACGGCTTCCCGCAGGGCGGGCACTGCAACACCGGCGAGCCGTTCACGGTGCCCCCGCCCATCCGCGTCTCGCTGGACCGCATCGAGAAGAACCTGGAGCCGCGCATCATCGGCACGGGGGCCACGGCGAAGCCCCCGCGGGCTCCCGCGCGCGTGGAGCCTTCGTCCCCGGAGACTTCCGCCTCCGCCACGACGGAAGCCAGCGCCGGAGGGGCGAGCATGGACGACGTGGCCTCGCGCATCGAGGAGAGCCGCGCGCGCATCATGACGGACGTGAAGCAGCAGCTGGACGACCAGGCCGAGGAGCTGGGCCGGCAGCTGAAGCAGGCGTTCGCGGATCAGCTCAAGGCCGTGGAGCACATCATCGCCGGCAAGGAGCGCCACGGCACGGATGGCCCGCCCACGCCGGTCAACGGCTACGCCAAGGCGGGAGGCCACACGCGCCGCCACGTCCGCCACCCGCGCAAGTCCTGAGCGCGCACACGAACGCCCAAACCCTTTCCTTCAACGTCATTGACCCAGGTGGCATGCCATGAGCATCGGTACGGCAGAAGCCCTTCAGCGTCTCTTCTCGCAGTGGAAGCGGGAAGTCCTCGCCAACGTCACGTCGGATGAGCAGCGCACGGAGCTGCAGAAACAGCTCGCGCTGCGGGAGGAGGAGCTGCTGGCCAGCGCCTCCAACGGCGCGACGGCGTCGCTCTTCTCCGACCTGATGGGGTTGGGCAAGGACGGAGCGCCGTCCTTCGACTCCATCAGCCGGCCGCTGCTCGTCCAGGACTTCGACGAGTCCGTCATCGAGACGCAGCTCCACGCGACCGCGGAGCTCTATTACATCTACCAGCATGAGCGGATGAAGGTGTTCCAGGTGGCGGGCGCGCTGCTGCGCCTCTTCCACGACGGGCGCATGCGCATCCAGCGGGGCCCGGGCGCGCGGGCGCTGTACCTCATGGAGAAGCACCAGCCGCTGCGCTACAAGCCGCGCGACCGGCAGCTCGCGTACCGCAGGGCGTTCAACTACGGCAGCCTGGCGGCGCCGTCGGGCGCGGTGATGTTCCGCAACTTCCACCGCGAGTTCGTCGCCTTCGTGTCCGCCATCGCGCAGTACTTCCGCGACCTGTTGATTGGCGAGGTCATCCGCGGCTCGCAGCACCTGAACGAGCGGCCCTTCGCGAGCCAGGCCACCATCCAGCGCCTGGGCACGGACATCCGCTGGCAGATCGACCGCGCCACCTACGGCAACATCCTGGCGCTCACCGTGGAGGTGGGCGAGTACCTCAAGACCATCCTCGACGCGCTGGAGACGCCGGACATCAAGAAGGCCTTCGACGCGAACACCAAGTGGGACGTGATTGAAGTGGTGTCGCAGCGCTACCTGGGCGGCGCGGGGGAGATTTCGCAGCGCTCGAAGATGGCGGACGCGGGGCGCCTGCTGCTCAACTTCATCGCGGACAACCCGTTCAAGACGCGCGACTTCAAGGACTTCCAGACGGAGGTCATGCCGCTGGGCCCGGTGGCGGAAGAGTGGATCGCCGCGTACCGGATGACGCCCGACGGCCGCGCGTTCCGGGGCGTGGCCCCCACCCTGCGCACGACCCTGGGCGTCACCAGCCCCGCGCCGGCGTTTCGCTGAAGAAGGAGGCACGGCATGGACGTCCCGCTGCAACCCCTGATGGAGGCGGGCATGGGGGCCGCCTCGGCGCCGCGCACCAACGTGTCGCGGCTGGTGGCCACGGCGGTGGCGGGACAGGTGTCCCATCCCGTGGTGCGCGTGTCGCCCTACCGCATTGGCCGGGACGGGGTGCTGCGGCTGTTGCCGGGCAGCGGCGGCATCGCGCTCAACCGCCGCGTGGGCGACCGCGCGGTGGGGCTGGCCGCGGACCACATGGAGGCGGGAGTGTCCGTGCACAACACCGGGCGCGACGACGTGGGCGCGCGCGGTGGCTCCAACCGGGCGCTGATGTTCCAGGCGTGCGTGGGCAACCGCGCGCGCGTGACGAGCGGCCCCGTCACGGGCGCCGTGGGCACGGTGGTGGGCAAGCACGGCGGCATCAACCACGTCATCGTGGACTTCCCGTCCGCCGTGAAGCGCCGCCTGTGCATCGGGGACAAGATCCAACTGGATGCGTACGGCCAGGGGCTGGAGCTGCCGGACTTCCCCCAGGTGCGCCTGCTGAACCTGTCGCCCCGGCTGCTGCGGCGCTGGGGCGTGCGGACGCAGGCGGGGCGGTTGCACATCCCCGTGACGCACCTGGTGCCGTCGGAGCTGATGGGGTCGGGGTTCGGGCGTTCGGAGGGCGTGCTGGGGGACCTGGACATCCAGCTGTCGGATGCGCGGCTGGTGCGCAGGCACCGGCTGAACGCGCTGCGGTTGGGGGACCTGGTGGCGGTGTGCCCGCTGGACTACCGCTTCGGGCCGTCGCGGCGGCCGGGGGTCGTCACGGTGGGGGTGGTGGTGCACTCGGACAGCAAGGTGGCGGGGCATGGGCCCGGGATGACGCCGCTGCTCATGGCTCCGGCGGAGTGCATCCGGCTGGTGCGCAGGCCGCAGGCGAACGTGGCGCTCGTGCTGGGCCTGCGCCAGGACGTGGCGCCGCCGGCGTCAGGGGGGCGGTGGTAGGGCCCCGGCGCCCAGGCAGCGCGACACCATGGCCGCGCGGGTGTCCACGCCCAGCTTGACGAAGATGCGCCGCAGGTGGGCCGCCACGGTCCACGTGCTGATGTGGAGCCGGGTGGCGATCTGCTTGTTGCTCCAGCCCGCCTGGACGCAGGAGACGACCTGCAGCTCGCGCGACGTGAGCAGCCGCACATCGGACGCGGGCTCCGCCGGAGGGTTCACCGAGGGCTCCGCGGGGACCAGGTGGTAGCGCTGCCCGTTGATGATGAGCTCTCCGGCCAGCACGTGGTTCTGTTCGCCGGGGCCGGGGACCACGAGCAGGACATGGCTCCCGGGAGGAAGAGGCGTCCGCATGGTGGGCGCTAGGCGGGGTCCGCGAGCTCTGGAGAGGTGAGGATGCGCCAGACCTCGGAGGCCTCGCGAGCGCGTCCGGTGGAGCGCAGGTCCTCCGCGAAGCGTTCGCCCGCGGCGGAGGGCTCCGGCCGTTCACGCATGAGCGTCACGAGCCGCGTGACGCCGCGGTGGCCGAAGCGAAGCTCCGCGTGGAAGAGCAGCGCCAGCGCGCGAGCCGAGGAGAAGGCACCGTCGGCGGGAGCGTCCTGGGAGGAGGAGGCCAGCACGGACTGGAGCACGTGCGTGACCAGGGTCTCCAGTTGCGCCAGTTGAGCGCCGCGCTCCCGTCCGGACTGGGCGAGCGCCGCGAGCAACCGGGGGTCCTCGGCGAACAGGACCAGGGCCTCGAGTCCTTCGCTGGGAGTCGCGTTCCGTGCGCCCAGGAAGCGCAGCGCCGCGGGTTCAGGAGGCTGCGCCGGGGTGGCTTCGAGCCCCAGCCGTCCCAGCCGGCCATCGAACGCGTCGGGTTCACGCTGCCGCCACTGCGCGAGCGCCGTGACGAGCAAGGGCCCCGACAGCGGCCACGCGCCCCAGCGGGGTTCGCCGCCGGACTGGGGGTCCGAGGTGACGGAGTCGAACGGGTTTCCAAACCAGGTGAGGACGAACTCCAGAGCGCGAGCCTGGGCGTCCGTCAGGCCGAGCGTCACGAGGTCCGCCAGTGAAGGAGCGCAAGGGCCGCGCACCGCGACGGTGCCGCGATGGATGGGCCGACCGCCCTCGTTGCCCAGGACGATCCGCGAGCCATCCGGAAAGGTGACCACGGGCCCCTGGAGGCGGAGCTCCGCCCGGGCCGCGCGGAACGGAGAGACCTCTTCATGGGAGAGGTGAGCGGACGCGGGCTCGCGGAGCGAATCCGCGCCGGGGCGTGAATGGTTCAGCTCACGGGCTGGTGGAGAGGCCGGCGCCTCGGGTGCCATGAACGGATCCGCGTCAGCCTGAGAGCGACGGCCGCGTTGAGAGGACGCGCGAGCGGGCGATGCCTTGGGCTTCTGAAGTGGAGCGTCGCTGGAGTGAAGGCGACGGCTGTCTTTATGGGGCGCGCGAACAGGTGACGCCTCGAACTCTCGAAATGGATCCACGTCGGAGTAAGAGCGACGGCCGTCTCTGGGGTGCGAGGCATGGCCTTCTTGACGGGACGCACGAGCAGATGACGCATCGGGGTCCCTGAATGCGCCCGTGCCGGAGCGTGAGGTGCGGATTTCTCTACGGGGCGCGCGTTCAGGCAGGCCGGAGCTGTGAAGCTCTTCGTCGCCGAATGGATCCGCATCGAACTCGTGCGCTTCGCGCGTCGCGCGCGGCTTCGGCTCGGCAGCGGGCCTTGCGCCAGGACGCGGACGCGGCTCCGGCGCATCCTCCTTCGCGAAGGGCGCATCCCGTTCGAGGTCGGAGACCCAGCGATCCAGGAGCGACATCACGCCCTGGGAAGGAATGGGCGCACGGTTCCGCTTCCGCCCCGAATCATCACCAGCCACGGCAACCTCCCCTGCGTTCCAACCTGCCCACGCACAGTAGGAATCGCCCTTGCACAGGGAAGTTCGACCCGGAGCCGGGCTCCACGGTTGAGTTCAGGATGGAGGGGCCACGGCGGACCGCCAGGACGACACTGCGGTCATCCCGGAAGGCGGGCTCCACGCTGGCTCGCCTGCTCTCGACGTGGACTCAGAACAGGCGCGAGTACGTGGCCGGTGCCCCCGGTCGCGGCGTCCAGCGCTTCGCATCGCGGGGCAGCCACAGGAGCTGGAAGGCCTCCGCGCGCCCTTCGTAGCGGACCTGGTGCTCGCCTCGGGAGAGGGGAAACTCAGGCGTGGTGATGCGCTGGCCATCGATGAACAGCGCGCCGGTTTCGAGCGTGCTCGCGGGCTGGACGAAGTACCGGTCGGAGCGAACCGCGAGGAAGCGATCCTCCAGGACACCGGAGTCCCTGGGCACGCGGTAGCGCTGTCCCCACAGGTACAGGTCGCCGTCATGGGGCAGGTAGTGCGCGTCGAGGAACTGGCGAAGCACAAGGGGCAGACCGGAGGTACGCAGGTCGTCCACGCGCAGCACGCAGCCCTGCTCCACGAGCGCACGAGGCATCTCCGTGGACAGCAGACCCGCGAGCGAACCGCGAAGATACGCGTCCGTGTAGAAGTAGAAGTGGGCATGCGGCCGGCTCACGTAGCCGCCCGAGTTGTCGTAGACGACATCCTCCGGCCCCGTGAGCACCGCGATGCGAGCAAGCACCTCGCGCTGCCGGGCATTGCCGCCACCGTCCAGCAAGGCCTCCACCCGCGCGGCCTGAACGGCGAACAGGCCCACGAGCCCGGCAAGCCCCAAGGTGCGCAGGACCGGAGTGCGCAGCACGGAGCTCACGGCCAGGACACCGCGAGCCGCGAAGGGCGCGAGCACGCCCAGGAAGGGCAGCAGGCTGTAGGGGAACGGAGCGCGCTGGAGCGCGAAGGCACCGAACGTCGCGGGCACGGCCACGAACAGGAGCAGGTCCGGGGTGCGCGGGTGCTTCAGCAAGCGAGGGAACGTGGAGACGAACCCGACGCAGGCGAGGACGAAGAACGCGGGTTGTTCGCCAAGTGCCGGCACCAGGTACTCGCGCCACGAGAAGCCCGGGTAGTGGCGCTGATGCTCCGAGGCCCAGACGAAGCACCACTGCCACCAGGCGCTCCAGGACCCCGTCACCGTGAGGTACGCAGCCACCGCGCACACCGCGGTGCCAATCCCCAGAAAGAAGGCGCGAGGCGCGGCGATGAGCGAGGGAGGAGTCACCCTGCGCACGAGAAGGTCCGCCAGAAGCACCGCGACCACGAGCCCGCCGAAGAAGAGTGCTTTCTGGGAGCCCCACGCGGAGGCGACGAGCAGCGCGCCCGCCAGGAACGACGAACGGGCGGAGCCAGGTTGCACGGCCAACGCCGCGAGGGCGCCCAGGAAGAGCGCGGCGGTAAGGGCATCCGGGCGCACCTCGGTGGCGAAGTGCAGGAAGCCAGGGGTGCAGAGCAGCAGCACCGGTGCCAGGAGCGCGGCGACGCGCCCTTCCCGCCGGTTGAGCAGGAACACGGAGACACACGCCCCCGCGAGCGGCACGAGCATCGCAGCGCGAAGGGCGAGCACGTTGCGAGGATCATCCCCGAGCATCCGGAACAGCGGCGCCAGCACCTGGTACACGAGGGGGAAGTGCACCTCGAAGAAGTCACGGTACGGCACCTGACCGTGGGCCATGAGCCACGCGGCATGGGCGTACTGGAACTCATCGATGCTGAATGCCTTGTGCAGTGCGAGGCGCGAAGCCTGGAGCGCGAGCACGCCCAGGACGACACCCAGCCCCCACCGCAAGGCCCGGGGCTCCGTCATCGGCGCCGTCATACCGCGAAAGCCCGGGTGGCTTCAGGACGTCACGGAACCAAGGACCAGATGGCAACCGAAGGCCCACCCGCCCTCATGCACGAGGGGAAGCCCCTGCCCGGGCCCGTCCGAGCCTGCACCTCAAGAACCTGTCCGACTGTCGGACAGGTTCAAAAAGCCGCAGCGAAGCGGGCATCCGTACCAGCCTCGTCGCGGAAACCTGTCTGACAGGTTTGACTCCCCGGCCTGGAGGCGTCCGCGCCAGCTCCCAGAAACCTGTCCGACTGTCGGACAGGTTTGGGGAACCTGGCACGAGGACGCCCGCTTCAGCCGAACCGTGGAGACGGGTCCGACTGTCGGACCAGTTTGGCCAGCCCCGGCTTGGGGAGGTCCGACCCAGCCGAACCGTGGAGACGGGTCCGACAGTCGGACCAGTTTGGCGAGCTTCGACTTGGGGGCTCCACTCACGCCGCGTCGCGGGAACCTGTCCGACTGTCGGACAGGTTTGGACGCCACTCGGCGGGAGGTTCCCGCCTGGTGGTCCGGCCCCAGGGCGATGGGGCATTCCTTGGAGCTCAGCGTTTCAGCGCCCTGTGCGGCGCCGTGCACGGGCGCGTGCGGCTTCCAGCGCGGAGTCCACTCCGGCGGGCGGCTTCGGGGGTTCCGGCTTCTGCTGGGTTGGCTCCTCTGGCGCAGGCCGGGTCGGTGTCGCGGTGGGTCTTGCGTCGGTGCGCGGTGCTTCCGCCGGCCCTCGTGCCCTGGCGTCCTTCGCGGGCCGCTCCCGGGCTGCTTTCACTCGGGGCGCGGAGAGGAACCGGCGCACGGCCACTTCCGCCAGCATCGCCGCCAGCGCGAACGCCACCAGCCACGGAGCCAGCGGCACGCGGCCCTCGGACTCCGGCGCCTCCGCGAACAGGCCTGTCATCGACAGCCGCTCCTGGCCGCCTCCCACCGCCGCCAGGGCTCGCAGGAGCTTGAGCCCCTCCTTCGCGCTGCCCGGTTCGAACTCCGGCGCGTAGGGCAGCGCTACCGGTGGCGCCCTCAACACGCGCCCGCCCCACTTCACCACCGGATGCCAGGTGCCGCTGCCGCTCAGGGGATACTCGACCACCAGCCGGTCCTCATCCTCCCAGTGCAGCGGCTTCTCCGCGCCCGAGCGGCCGTCGCCTGACAGCAACACCGCCGTGGGCAGTGCTCCCGGCATCGGCTCTCCCGGCGGCAGGTCCAACGTCACTCGCAGCAGGTTGCCCTGGCGCTCCGAGCGCACCACCGCCTCCTCCTTCGGCGTGGCCCGCCCCATCGACCAGCGCACCACCGCCTCCAGCGTCGCCCGCAGCGCGCTCCACTCGCGCAGCTCGCCCGTGTACTTGCCGTCCACCTCCGCCGTGAGCGCCACCGTGCGCCCGGCTCCATGCGGCCACAGCGCCAGCACCGGCGCGGCGTTGGTGTCCAGCGTGCGCAGCGCCACGTTCGCGCGGGGCTTCAGGTAGGTGAGGTTGTAGCCGCCCACCTGCGGCAGCCCCGTCGTCGGCAGCGGCCCCAGCAGCGGCAGGTCCGGCGCGGCCTCCATCGACGCGGGCTCGTCCACGAACGTGGCCCTCGCCACCGCGAGCGTCTCCTGGCTGAAGATGCGCGGCAGGCTCATGGCGTCTTCCGCGAAGTAGATGCGCCCTTCTCCGCGCCGGGCCACCTCGCGCAGCAGGTCCGCGTCCGGATCCGTGGGCTTGCCCAGGCCGATGACGGACACCGTCACGTGGGCCTCCCGCAGCGCGGCCAGCGTCGCCTGGTAGTCGTCCGGCTCCTCGGAGTCCGCCGCGTCGGAGAACAGCACCACGTGCCGCGTGGGCTTGTCGCTGCGGAGGATCTCCTTGCGGCCCGCTCGCAGGGCCGCGCCCACGTAGATGCCGCCACCGCCGCTGAAGCCCCTCGCCACCTGGCCCAGCGGCAGGCCGTCGCTCACGGGGCTCAGCGGGAAGACCTCGTGCGGCTCCGTGTCCACCATGTGCACGGAGGCTTCGTCGTTCGCGTTGAGCAGCGTGAGCGCCGCCGTCACGCCCTCCGCGGCCAGCTCCATCTTCGTGCGGCCGTCCGGCACCTGCATGCCCATGGAGCAGCTGGAATCCATGAGCACGCTCATCGCCACCGACGCGCGCCGCTGCTCCTCGCGCATCTCCAGCGACACGGGCAGCAACGGCTCCACGGGGGAACGCCGGTAGCCGCCCTCGCCGAAGCTCGAACGCCCTCCCGTCATCACCAGCCCGCCGCCGGCCTGGTCCACGTAGTCCGCCAGCGCGTTCAAGCCCGTCTCGCCAAGCGCGTTGGCGTCCACGTTCTCCAGCACCACCACGCCCACCCCATCGAGCGCCTCCAGCGACAGGTGGAACGGCGCCTTCACGTCCACCTCCATTCCCGTCGCCGACAGCGCCTTCGCCAGCGTGCCCGAGGGCTGCGAGGTGAGCAGCAGCACGCGCGGCGGGCCCTCCACTCGCAGTACGCCCACGCCCACGTCGTTCTGGGGACGCCGTCGCCGGGCACCTCCACCGTGAGCCGGTAGCGCACGAGCCCCGGCTCCTCCAGCAGGTCGCGAAGGGGCAACAGGTTGGGGCGGGCTTGAAGTCGAACGGCCCCTTCACCAGCACCTTCCCGTCGCGCTCCAGGCGCACGGTGCCGGTGACGGCGGAGGTGGCCTGCACCACGGCGGGAGAACTGGAAGGGCTCGCGCACGGAGACGGTGGCGGGCACG